>JAFGWL010000052.1 GCA_016937175.1 Candidatus Mcinerneyibacteriota bacterium
CCTCGTCTACTGGTATGACGATATCCTGGTCTTCCGTAAGGGGCAGGAGCTGATTCTTTATAAGATTATGGAGGAGCTGCGATGAAAAGCCCTCAAATCATCATCCACCGGTCTGAATATGTCGGTAGGTTAAGAAAGCTGTGGATCTTCATCGATGGAGAAAAGAAAGCGTATATTAAAAACGGCGGAAGCGTCACACTTGATATTGATCCCGGGAACCATGAGATCATCGTCAGTATGGATTATCTCACAAGCAATAAACTAGAATTGACGTTGGGTTATGGAGAAACGGTGCACCTGGAATGCGGTAGTACTTTGAAAGGCATGAAGCTCTTCTTTAGCCCCTTCATATTTATTGCCGCTTACCTTTTCAGTTCTGTAAAGGTTTTTTATATTAAGCAGATATAGGATATAAGGGGTCAGGTCTTCAATTTTAGGGGTTTTTGAATAACCCCTAAATTTGAAGTGTATGAAGACCTGACCCCCTTAAGGACTCGATCCCCGCCCTTAGCGTTTCTCGGCGCGTTTGCGGTCGTGTTTGTCCAAGATCTTTTTGCGCATGCGCATGGACTTGGGGGTTACTTCCAAAAGCTCGTCATCGGCGATATATTCTAACGCCTGTTCCAGGGAAAACTCCCGGGGTGGCGATAGTTTCACGGCATCGTCTGACCCGGCGGCGCGGATGTTGGTGAGTTTCTTGGTCTTGCAGACATTCACCAGGAGATCCTGATCTTTGTTGTGCTCTCCCACGACCATGCCTTCGTAAACAGGCACCCCGGCGCCGATGAAAAAGGTTCCCCGGTCCTGGAAACTGTCAATGGCATAAGCCACAGAGACGCCCCCTTCAAAAGCGATGAGCGAGCCTCGTGAGCGGCGGGAGATCTCCCCTTTCCACTCATCATAACCGTGAAATGTATGGTTCAGGATCCCGGTGCCCCGGGTGACCGTGAGAAACTCGTTGAGAAAGCCGATGAGGCCCCGTGACGGGATGATATATTCCAGGCGGGTATAACCATCGCTCCCCTGGATCATGTGGACCATCTCTCCTTTACGCGTCCCCATCATCTCGATGACAGCCCCAGCGTATTCGTCCGCCACATCGATGACAGCACGCTCGTAGGGCTCCATGCGGATCCCGTCGATCTCCTTGAGGATGACTTCGGGTTTCGAGACCTGGAACTCATAACCTTCCCGCCTCATATTTTCGATGAGGATGGCCAGCTGTAGTTCACCCCGTCCCTTGACGGTGAAAGCATCCGGGGAATCGGTCCGTTCGATGCGTATGCTCACATTTCCCCGGTCTTCCTTCTCCAGGCGTTCCCAAAGCTGCCGGGAGGTGACGTAACGTCCCTCTTTACCTGCAAAGGGCGAGTTATTGACGAGAAAGGTCATGGCAATGGTTGGTTCATCGATCTCGATGGTAGGAAGCGGGTGGGGGTACTCTCTGTCTGCGATGGTATTTCCCACCTCTACACTGCTGACTCCGGCAAAGGAGATGATGTCTCCGGCACGGGCTTCTTCAATAGAGACCCGTTTCAGCCCTTCATAGGTATAGAGCTGTGTGATCTTTTCCAGCGTCTTTTCTCCCGAGGGGGTTATACAGACCACTTCCATCCCGGCCTGCACCACACCGCTGTGGATCTTTCCCGTCCCGATCATGCCTACATAGTTATCATAAGACGTGGCAGCTACCAGGAGCTGAAACGGATGATCCCTGTCTCCGCTGGCGTCGGGTACATGGGTGAGGATAGCTTCAAAGAGAGGCGACAGGTCTTTTTTCTCGTCTTCCAGCTCTTTTACGGCATAGCCTTCTCTGGCCGAAGCAAAGACCAGGGGGAAATCAATCTGGGATTCCTGAGCCCCCAGGTCACAGAAGAGATCGAAGACTTCACCGGACACCTCGTTGGGCCGGGCATTGGGGCGGTCGATCTTGTTCACCACTACCAGGGGGTGCAGGCCCAACTCCAAGGATTTTTTCAACACATATTTTGTCTGGGGCATGGGGCCTTCGGATGCATCTACAAGAAGAAGGACAGAATCCACCATTTTGAGGATGCGCTGGACTTCTCCGCCGAAATCGGCGTGTCCGGGAGTATCTACTAAATTGATCCGATAATTTTTATAGAGGACAGAGGCATTTTTGGAAAAGATGGTGATGCCCTTTTCCCGTTCCAGGTCATTGGAATCCATGATCCGGTCTGCCACCTGCTGGTTTTCTCTGAAGACCCCTGTCTGGCGAAGCATGGCATCCACCAGGGTCGTTTTCCCATGATCCACATGGGCAATAATAGCGATATTTTTGATCTTATTCACGTGTTTCCTCCGGTTTGAGGGGGATCTCCCCCATTGGCTCTTTGCGTGCAAACGCATTCTAACAGAAAATCAGAGGAAAGCGATAGAAAACCTATAGGGGTCGCGTCTTGTATTTAGTATTATCAATCAAATGTTTTCAACAGCACTCTATAGTAAAAGAAAATAATGAGAACACCAAAAATAAGGAGAAATGAAGAATAAAGACGAAATTTATAATAATCGCTGGGGGCATGAAAAGCCCCCCAACGTGATACTAATGACAATGTTTCTCCGACTTAACTTAAGCTATCTATAATCAGTAATCGTATTACTCTTATCGTTATAATACTAAATACAAGACGCGACCCCTATTCCAGGAGCCGGGCGGCCAGGTCAGCGAAAAAGGTGGTGGACTCTTCCTGAAGCTCCTTCAGGGCTTTGAATCCCTCCTCTTCATTGCTTTTCATGGTTTCCAGGGCCTCTTCGTAAAGCCGGGCCTCACGGATAAGAGTGATCTCGTCGCTGTAGCCCCCTTGGACCCATTGATCGGTGACCCACTTCTCTTTTCCGTCTTCTTCGACTTTCCCGATCCATATCTTCACCCAGCCATCCTGGCCCTCTTCTGTGATAAAGGCCAGGGTCCCTTTGGGGATCACATAATAACGACGGCTGTCGAGTGTGGGACGGACAAAGCAATCGGTGCTCTCTTCGGTAAAGACGATGGTCTTCAACGCAAAGAGGTCGCTTCGGGCGTAAGCTTCCAACCCGTCGGCCAGCTGAATATGGAAGACCGTCTCGGCCTCCCCTTTTCCGTCAGGTGACGCCGGGATCTCTTCTTCTCCCAGTTTGATGACCGACTCGCCCTTGGCCAGGACAGCAGCGATCTCCTTCATCTCTTTATCTTTATAGACACGGTTAGCCCATTTGGCATAGAGCTTCTGTTTTTCTTCCTTTTTCACTTCCGGAGCTTCCTGTGCAGGAGGCGCGGAGCAGGCAGCCAAAAGCAGGACAAGGATCCAAGCAGACATCAGCAGACGTTTCATAAAAGACCTCCTCGA
>JAFGWL010000053.1 GCA_016937175.1 Candidatus Mcinerneyibacteriota bacterium
CTTCCATATCCGAAGCGTTGGAGAAGGGGGATAAAGTGGAATTGCGGGGTTTCGGGACCTTCAAGACATTGAAGCGGAATGCCCGTATCGCGCGTAACCCCCATACAGAAAAACAGATACAAGTCCCGGAAAAAACCGTGCCGGTCTTCAAACCCTCACCGAAACTGAAAAGCAGGGTTAATAAATAGTAAAGGAGGGAGAGCATGGGATCCATCAAGAAAAAAAGAAAAGCCAAGATCAACAAGCACAAAAGAAAAAAGAAAGCCCGTCTGAACAGGCATAAAAATGAGTGGAAAAAATAATGACATCTCTTGTCATTATTTCTGATACACATGATCGCGTATTACCGGATTTAGTGACGTCACACATCGAGAATGCAGATGTCATCCTCCATGCCGGGGATTTCACCGGCATGGAGTACTATGAGATGCTTGAATCCTACGGGAAGCCTGTATATGGTGTATTGGGTAACATGGACAGGGGCCTCCTCGAATCCAAGCTGCCGCTGAAACGTCTTCTGAAGATAGAAGAGGTCTCCATCGCCATGATCCACGGGTGGGGAGCCCCGGGCGGCCTGGAAGAGAGAGTCACAGGGGCCTTTGAAAGGATGGATTGGGACGTTCTTGTCTTCGGGCATTCCCATAGCCCTGTGCTGAAAAAAGAAGGCAGAAAGTTTCTCCTCAATCCCGGTTCGCCCACAGATAAGCGTTTCGCCCGGACTAATTCATTTATTGCCATGACCATTGATCAAGGGGATGTTAACGCGGAAATCATCTCTCTATGAGTGAGACTGTTGCCATCTTTACCGAAAAAAAAGAACTTTATGCGATTCCTCTGATCGTCTCTAAACACGGATACCGGACCCATATTGTCAATACCCTGAAGGACTTCAAAGGAGCTGCCCAGAGGGGAAAAGCTCAGGCGGTGATCCTGGACCTGGATACGGGGCTGGATGAGCATCTGGAACTTCTGGAGCGGATCATCCGTGAAAAAGACCCTGCCATATCGGTGATCGTCATCGCCAGAGAGACATCCCTGAAGGCTCTCCGGAGAGCCATGCAGCTCGGGATCCGTTTTTTCCTTACCCGTCCTTTTCCCGAAAGAGAGCTTATCGAAGCCCTGGAGAAGTCTTTTTTCCAATATCATCTGGAGCGGGAGAACGAGACGCTCCTGGAAAAGCTCAACAGGAAAGTCTATCAGCTCAACCTTCTCAATGAAACAGCTAAAATGCTTAATTCTTCTCTTAAATTGGATGATATCCTGTTGAAACTTATGCAGAACGCCGGAGAACTCGTCAATGCAGAAGCCTGGACCCTGTTCATGTATAATAAGGAGAAAAATGTCCTTGTCTTCAAATATGTAGTCGGAGAGGCGTCGGATAAACTCACAGGCGTGGAACTTCCCTGGGGGACGGGGATCGTGGGATGGGCTGCAGCCAACAGGCAGAGCATTCTGGTGAAGGATACAGGAAAGGATGAGCGGTTTTTCAAAAAGATCGACAAAAAGACGAAATTCACGACTAAAAGTGTCATCTGTGTTCCCATCGTATACCGTGACGATCTGCTCGGAGTGGTGGAAGTGATAAACAAACAGGACGGCTCGGCCTTCGACGAAGAGGATCTGAATATCCTCGAGATCCTGGTCGAGGATGCGGCGATCTCCATCAAGAACACCTATCTTCTGGAGGAGACCTATACCCTGACTCTCCTGGACCATCTGACACGCCTTTATAACCTCCGGAAACTGAATGGCCTCTTTTTGGAGTTTCAGGAGGAGAATCGCCCCTTTTCCCTTCTTTTCATGGACCTGGACAATTTCAAAAGCGTCAACGATAACTACGGACACCAATACGGAAGCACTACGCTTATCGAATTCGCTGAACTTCTGAAGAAGATCATCGACAAAGGGGAGTACGGATTCCGTTACGGAGGGGACGAGTTTATCCTCCTTCTTCCCGAGAAGGGGATCGAAGAGGCGCGGGCTTACGCCGACAGGATCCATGAATGCTTGCGTACCTATAAGTTTATCAATAAAGACGGGATCGCCGTGACGTTAAGCGTCAGCATCGGTATATCCCGCTTCCCTTCCCTTTCCACGTCGGGACAGGAGGTCCTCTTTCAGGCAGACCGCGCCATGTACAGTGTAAAACGCAAAGGGAAAAACGGGACGGCTCTTTTTCATAAAAACCTCTGATTTTTTAAAAAAATCCTTTACATAAAAGGGATTCTATTTATAATTCACTTCATCGGGGCGTAGCGCAGTCCGGTAGCGCACTTGAATGGGGTTCAAGTGGTCGGAGGTTCAAATCCTCTCGCCCCGATTTTCCTTTCCCATTTTTCCCTCCCTCCCTATAATAGACCTATGAAGATCCTTGCTGTGATTCCTGTTTTCAACTCCTGGATGAAGATTCCTTCCCTTGTGGAAGCCGTACGTCGACAAGGCCTGGACGTCTGTATTGTCGATGACGGGTCGATGATGAGCCCCGACCTTTCCTTCCTCCGGGCTAAAGCTGCCCTTCTTCGCCATCCCGTAAACAGGGGGAAGGGAGCAGCCCTCAGGACGGCTTTCAGCTTTGCCCTCGAACACGGGTATGAAGGAGTCGTGACCCTGGACAGCGACGGACAGCATTCTCCCGGGGATATCCCCCGTTTCCTGGATGCTGCTCTTGACAATAAGTTTGTTGTCGGGAAAAGAGACTTCTGTCACCCCTCCATGCCTTTGTTGAGAAAAATGTCCAACCGTATCACCTCATACCTTCTGTCACATCTTTTGGGCAGGCCCATCGCCGATGCCCAATGCGGTTTCCGCTTTATCCACAGGGATGTCCTGGCCCGGGTATCGACAGAAAAGGAGGGGTTCGAGATGGAAAGCGAGATGATCATCAAAGCGTGCCGGGAGGGTTATCCCCCGGTTTTCATTCCGGTGAAGACCATTTACAGCGGCGAGAAGAGTGCTATCCGAGGCTTCCGGGACACGTCTGCTTTCATTCTCCTCTATTTCAAAGCTCTTTTCAAGGGGCTTTAGAGGCCGAAGGGACGGACGATCCGGTCCAGGACGCCATGGAACTTGGAAATGGCGACTCCGTAGTTTGTCACGGGAACACCCCGGGACTGGCATTCTCTGATCCTACGTTTCATGTCCATCCCTGTAAGCATACAGGCTCCGCAATGGATCACCAATGCATACTCTTCCAGGCTCTCGGGGAAGTCGTGGCCCGCTGCGATGACAGTCTCGATCCTTTTTCCTGTATATTCTTTGATCCAGCGGGGTATTTTCACACGGCCGATGTCGTCTGACTGGGCATGATGGGAACAGGCTTCGGCGACCAGGACACGGTCTCCGTCTTCGAGGAGATCGATGGTACGGGCGCCTTCCACCAGGGGAGCCAGTTCGCCCTTATACCGGGCGAAGGCCGTGGAAAAAGTCGTCAGGGGAACAGGTTCGGGGACAAGACGGTTGACAAGTTCTACTACCTGAGAATCTGTAATGACCAGAGCCGGAGGGCTTTTCAGAGAGTCGAGGGCTCGGGTGATATCGCTCTCTTTGACCGTGTAGGCGAGAGCGTCCCGGTCGAGGACGTCGCGCAGGACCTGGACCTGGGGCAGGATAAGGCGGCCACGGGGAGCTCCCGGGTCGATAGGGGTCACCAGAAGTACTGTCTCTCCGGGATTGAGAATATCCCCGATGATGGGACGCTCTTCTTTGAAGGATTCAGGGACCAGGGCGATGATCCGGTCCCGGGTTTCCCGGACTCCTGAGCCTGTGGCGGTGGAAAGAAGAACAAAGGGATATCCCTCCTCACGGCAGAAGGAAAGGGATTTTTCGGGCGGAGCACTTTTATCACTCTTGTTGAAGAGGATAAGAAAGGGGATCTCCATCTTTTTCAGCTGTGCGATGGCGGCTTTTTCGTCATGGGTCAGGCCGGCTTCATCGGTCACCAGGAGCGCCATGTCGCTTCTCCAGAGGACCTTGAGAGAGGCCGCGACACGCTTTTTCCCTACAACGCCCACATCGTCGATGCCGGCTGTATCATAAAAGGTGACGGGGCCCACCGGAAGGAGTTCAAAATGTTTGGCGACAGGATCTGTCGTCGTCCCTGGCTGTTCATCCACAATGGCGATGGCCTGCCCTGTGAGGGCATTGATCAGAGAAGATTTGCCGACATTCCGCCGGCCGATAAGGGCGATGACAAGCCGCTCTCCGCGGGGGGCTTTCATACTCATAAGGGTCTCCTCTCTCTTTCCTGAACCGGTAAAATAGCTTCTCCGGTATTTAAAATTATGGTATCATCAGGGGTAGGCCGGTTCAAGAGAAAGTTGTAACCTGAGAGGAAACATTTAAGGAGCATATGGATACGTCCCGCCCTGCAGACCGACGGAAATTGAAAGAGTATGAGAAACTCCGCCACAGGATGGTGGAAGAACAGCTTATCTCCCGGGGGATCAGGGACCCCCTGGTGCTGAGAGCATTCCGTATTGTCCCCCGGGAGTTTTTCGTCCCTTCCTTTTTAAAAAACAGCGCTTATAAAGATGCCCCTCTTCCCATCGGACGGGGCCAGACCATCTCTCAGCCCTATATCGTTGCCAGGATGATGGAGATGCTTGAGCTCAGCGGCGCGGAACGGGTTCTTGAGGTCGGGACCGGGTCGGGATATCAGACAGCGCTTCTCTCTCATTGCTGCGATGTCCTCTATTCCATAGACCGGATCGAAGCTTTCGTGAAGAAGGCAAGAAAGGCCCTGGACAGTATAGGCCTCTTTAAACCATTTCTCTATACAGGAGACGGTTCCCTGGGGTATCCTTCCAAAGCTCCCTACGACAGGATCATCGTTTCCGCAGCAGCGCCTCTCCTTCCCCGTCCGCTTATTGATCAGCTGGCAGAAGGAGGCGTCCTGGTCATGCCCGTGGGGGATGAGTGGGGACAGAAGCTGGTCCGGGCCGTGAGAAAGGAGGGGGAGATCATCGTGGAGAAGAATGAGGGATGCCTCTTTGTCCCCCTCATCGGGGAGGGGGGCTGGAAAGAGCCCTAGGGTCTTTTTTCTTGACGCTCAGGCCTTTGTTTGTTACGCTTCCAGCATAACGGGGAGGTTTTATGCTCGAGGACAAAGCAAAAAAAAGCGGAGATTTCCGGTCCCTTAGAGAATATTATAATTATCTCACCACAGGAAAAAAAATAGAAGATTTCGGGTATAATCCCCTGCTGAGTCATGCCCATGAAAAAAACAGAAAGCCCATCGCCGCCTATAATACCTATCGGGAACAACTTTTAAGCGCGGTCCATCAGCGCCTTGTCGAGGAAGTCCGGAACAAGAGCCAGGTGGATCAGCTTTTCAACAAACAGTTTTTCCTCAACGGAGAGCCCCTGAGGTATATTTTGAAGGCCCCTCCGGAATCTACCGAGAGTTTTGTCCGGGGGCTGCGCTCCTTCTACGAAGGGGTCAATAAAGTCGCCCGGGAGAAGTATGGGCTTCAGCCCATCACCGTCAGAGGGGAAGAGAGCTGCTATCTCTGTAAACGCACAGGCCGTGTCATCGTGGTGGAGGAGTATAACGGAAAGGAGACCCTTGCTCTCTGTCCGCATCTCTATCACCGGGTCATGGAAGAGTCGGGGATCAACCGCCGCTTTCAGCATAAGGGCTTTGATGAATTTATCGTAGAAGAGAGCAATAAAGCCGCTGTCAGGGCCATGAGAAAATACGCCTCTTATTTCGAGACAGTCCTCCAGACCGGGGAGAGTCTGCTTCTCATCGGCCCGGTGGGTACCGGGAAGACACACCTGGGGATGGCAGTCCTCATGGAATTGATCAGGCGGCCCCTATATCTCCGTTTTGAACTCTTAAGAAAACGCTATATCAGCCTTCCCCAGTTTCTCAATGAGATGAGGGCTTCCTTTCGGGAAGAGCGGCTGCATGAATTAGCCGAATGCGAATTCCTGGTGGTGGATGACCTGGGAATTGAGACCTTGGATGAATGGGGTCGGGACAAGGTCTTTACTCTGGTCAATACCCGTTATCAGGAGAAGCTTCCCACGATATTCATTTCGGACCTCTCCCCCCAGGAACTGGTCAATAAACTGGATGAAAGGATACTTTCCAGGCTTCATGAGATGGCCCGGGGTGTCCGGATCGGCGGAGAAGACCGCCGGCGTAAAACGGACCGTTAAAGGAGTAAAGAGATCCCTTTCGCGACAGCCAGGTCCACGAGGGCCTCTTCAGAGAGGCCTGCCAGTGGGGCGCACCGAGACAGGTCAGCCTTCCCGTTGCGTAAAAGATAGAGAGCCACCACGGTCTGGAGTTTGCCGGCATCATCTCCGGGCAGGTCGATCTTTTTAAGCAGATCCTCTTCGATAGTCAAAGTTACAGACGCCATGCGGGGTCTCCTTTCTTTTCTTCTTTCTAGTATAAAAATAAAGGCGTGAAAAGTCAACCTTGAGGGCAGATGTGCCCATTTATTGTGCACCAATACGAGGTGGCATTTTCAGCCGGGAGAGAAAGGGCCTCTATCTTGCCTCTATTCAACAGGTTAGTATATTTTTTCCTTGAGAACTATTCTGGCACGTTAGTTGCTTATACAAAAGGGAAAGGGAATAAGGAGGTTTTGTATGAAGATGAACAGACGCGGTATGGCTTTTCTCATGGCGCTCGGGATGGTTGCGATATCAGCTGTCATGATCGCCTCTCTGGCCATGCTGATCTCCTCATACGTTTCGACCACACGGTCCAGCAAGCAGAAAGAGTACTCGCTCCATTACGCCAATATGGCCCTGGACGAGATCAAATGGCATATTCAAAAGGGATACAAGCGGTGGCTCTATGAAGCGACCCATTCTCCTGGGTCGGACGGGATCTATGATTATGAGACCCGGGCCCACAGCAACGACGATTCGCTGCTCACCTCCAGTGTCAACCCCGACAGCGGTGTCGAAGGCGGGTATACCTATACCGCTGTCTCTGTGGAGGATATAGGGAATACCTACTGGATCAAGGTGGTGGACCATCTCATCTGGCCCGACGGGAAGATCAGAGAAGACTATTACACCGTTGCCTCGAGTTCCGGGCTGAAGCCGTCAGGGCGTATCGAGGGCTGGATCAGGATCTCGGACAAGGACGATTCCATCAGCCAGTATAATTTCGTCTATGACATCTTCTGCAAGGGAACGGATCTGCGCGGAGTGAAGCTCAATATGGAGGGAAACACGGTGGTCATCGAAGATGAACATCCACCCAAAGTCTCTTACATCCGGGCCACAGCCCGGGGGTCGGACTCCATATCCGTAAGCGAATTCAGTGTCGGGGTCTTCAAGGGACATATCAATGTGGGGAAAGGCTACAATGTCTTCGGGAAGCTCCACGCCTATGATTATATCGATTTTGTCTTTACTCCCCAGATGTACGAGATGGATGTGGCCAAGATCTACGACCAGTTCAGCGTGAGCAATAAGGGAAGCGGCTTTTATCTTCACGGAAGCCTTCTGGCCAGCTCCATCGAAGCTCAGAAGACCTATCTGGAAAACCATAAGAACGACGTGATCAATCTTCAGGGGGATAATTCCGAGATCCGGACCTGGGGATTTCATCAGAATAAAAAAGCCTGGGCCTCTTTTGTGGGGGACAACGCCCATCCCGAGATCATTCCCCCCATCAGCCCCAAGACCAATGAGCACTTCTCCATGGTCCGTCGGGAAGCTCACGCCAACGGGATCCATGTCCAGTCCGGGGATGTCCGGTTCGTCTACCTGGATCCGGGGTCATTGACGGTCAACGGAGACGGACAGGTGAAGATCACCCTCTCCAGCGGCGAGATCTTTGTCAACGGGGTCTCCAAGGGAAGCGGATCCGGGGTCTCTGTGACAGTAAATATCGCCGATCTGCGTTCCCCTCTCATGTATGTGGACGGAAATCCCTCCACCGGGGCCTTTTATAGCGCTACTGTGGGAAGTTTTTCCGCTCTCAGTATCACTTCTGGGATCTATATGACCCGGGGGATCCGGGGCCTGGCCGGGGTCCTGGACGGACAGTTCTCCATCTTCTGTGATTATGATGTCGTCCTTTCGGGAGATACCCTCTATCAGGAGTATATCGGGTCCATCCCCTTCCTCTATAAGGACCTTCTGGACAGCGGGAAGATCAAACAGCCCTACACCGGGTCCGGAGCCCAGCCCGATATGGACAAACCCAATATTCTTGGGGTCTTCACCAAGCATGATATCATCATCCCGGCGGATATGTTCAACCAGCCCTACTCCATCCAGTCATGGGGGGCCTATTCCTGGAAGTTGAAATATGACAAATGGAATCCCTATAAAGACGACTGGAGCGGGGAGCCGGCGCGCCGGGTTGACGGAGAAGGGACAGGCGTCCTCACCGGGGCTGTCTCCGGCGGTGGGGATATCTTCCCTGATATCTTCTCCATGGGCGTTTTCTATGCCAATCACCGTGTCTACGGCGAGATCCCCAGCGGAAGCTCCTCGGGAGAATACT
This sequence comes from Candidatus Mcinerneyibacteriota bacterium, assembly GCA_016937175.1. Classification (GTDB taxonomy): domain Bacteria; phylum Macinerneyibacteriota; class Macinerneyibacteria; order Macinerneyibacteriales; family DSCS01; genus DSCS01. Next base: position 8,480 of record JAFGWL010000053.1, read on the forward strand.
ACAACCGCGACAAATCCTACTACTGCCAGCAGAAGGGGACCTGGTTCCTCTACGGCAGTGTGACCTGTGACGAGCAGGTCTTCGCCGTTCTGAGTAATGTGGGCCAGCAGACCTGGTGGGAGGGCTTCAAGTACCGAAGCTATAATTATGATCCAAATCTCTATACCTACGAGCCGCCTTTCAGCCTTCGGGTGGAAGTGCAGCCCATATGGAGCTGGCGCGTGACGACGACTTATCCTGCGGGCCTGGCGGAGTATTAAGGGGGGATGTATGAATAAGAAAGGGTTTACATTTATTGAATTGATTTTGGGCCTGAGCATCATGGCCGTGGTCTTTATCTCGGTCATGGGTTATATCATGGTGGTAGGAAAGACAGAGCGGAAAGTCAAGCTCACCATCGACCGCTTCAACGTGGCCCAGAGTATTCTCACAGAGCTCAAGAACTGGGACTACCGCGGGACTAACAAAAAGAACCTCACAGCTCTTAAAAACTATCTGGAGAATACTTCGCCCGAATACCTTGAATATATGATGGGGGAGTCCCTCTATAATATCGAATCGGGAGGGGCAGGGACCTACTACCTGAAGACCGACGAGGGAACACTGCTGCGGGTAACGGTCACCCTGGACTATATGCAGGAGGATACCACAGACCTGGACGGAGACGGGATCAAAGATGAGCTGGTCCGGAGCAACAGCGACCAGAATATCATGAGGATCACTGTCTCGGTAGCGGAACATTTCAAAAATATCACAGAAGACCAGTATGTCTGGGCTACCGCCGTGGGCTATAAGGGTGTCAAGAGCAACAAACCAGTGGTGGATACTTACTTCAACGATGTCAGTGACGACGATGTGGTCATCACTTCTGAAGCCGCCGTCCTCCTGGCCATGGATTACCGCAAAAACGCTGACATCATCAACGGCCTTAACAACCTGGATAATGTCTCGCCATTCGATGAAGACGGCCTGGATAATGATGAAGACGGCAAAGCCGACTATTCCGGAGGGGATGCCCTCGAAGCCGATTCTGACGGGTTGGATAACGATTCCGACGGGATCATCGACGAAGCCTTCGAGCAGAACGACCTTGTCACCCATTACGAGGGGACAGTCTTCTCCGCCGACCCCTTCAAGCTGCTCCACGTCTACATCACCGATCCCCTCGGCAATACCGTAGACAGGGTGGGTAATTATACTCCCAACGATGAGTATACGGTCTATACTTGGGCGGTGACTGACAACGGCGGCGGAGCCTTTTCAGGAGGTTGGGACATCGACAGCGACACGACCAACGGAAAGTACAAAGTGGAAGTCGAGGCCAGGACCAACCCCGACCTGGATACGGGTGTCTCCCTGGATCCCCGGAGCTATGAGTTCATCGTGGATACCCAGCCCCCGGCCGTGACAGAGATAAGCCCGGCCCCCGGGACCTTTGTGGCCTCTACCAATGTGACCCTGGCGGTGACAGCCAAGGATAACCCGCCTGATGGGATCACGGTCCCCACCAGCGGCCTGGACCGCGTCTATGTCATGGAGAAGAAGGAGTATGAAGTCTCGGGAGAGATGAAATATTCCTGGGAGCTGGTGAAACACCAGCTCATCGACAAGGAGACTTCCGATGTCTTCTCCACCATGAACGTAGGGGTGAACCTGGAAGCCGTGGCTGAAGGATATCACTATTACCGGGTCGTGGTCAAAGACCGGGCTGGAAATGTGAATTATAAGGAGACGGAAGTCTACGTCACCGAAGAGCCCGACATCAAGCCGCCCCGGATCTATCCTCTTATCCCCTATGACCCGCTCACTACAGCGGTCACGGGAAGCCCCACGCCTCAGATCGCTGCGCGGATCGTCGACTCGACCATCATCAGCGGCATTGAGACAGAGAGTGGCGTGGATGTGGACCCGGTCAACGGGCTGCCCCGGGTAGTCTATAAGATCCTGGAGTCCGGTGACCCGGAGACCATTGACTGGAACACTCTGGACGGGTTTACTGATATTACAGCCCAGGTGGCTTATATCAAACATAATGTCAACAATGTGACGCTCCAGTTTACAACGGGAGCGACCCTGGTCGAAGGAGATACGGTCCTTGTGGGGATCTATGCCCAGGACAAGGCTCAGAATTACTCTACCCGAGTATGGAAGTTCACCTATTCCACCGGTGCTGCCTCCAACAATCCCTTTATCGAGGATGTGACGGTTCAGCAGCTGGCCAACCATCCCAACCTCTCGCCCCCGTATCTTTATAATCCCGACTGGGTGTCCGGAGCCCCGGCTCAGACCAATCGGAACTTCTTTATAGGATGGCACTCGAGCGATGCTGACGGCATCGCCATCACACGGCTTCATTATACAGCCGTGGGAGATACCCTGATCACCTATGAGAAGAGTTCTTCGATCCTGGAGCTGCCCATCGCTGACAGTTTCGGCTATGAACTGAGTGACCTGAACATCACCCAACCAGGGACCTTCTACTACTACATCGAAGTGGTGGACGGAAGCGGGAATACCTCTTACTATTACAGGACCGATGCAGCGTCAGCCCCCGAGGCGCACCAGACGGCGCCCACGGATATCATGAGCCAATGGGTCCCGGTGAAGGTGGAGCAGGTCCGTGTCCTTGTCTTTGACATGGATACGGATGAGACAGGGACGACGGATAATGTCAGCCCCTATTATACGCTTCCTGACGGCCCGCTTTACTGGAACGATGAGGACTGTACCATCATCGAGACAGCCCAGAATACAGATGTGGCTACTCTCATGGGCTATATGGATCCCGACGGGAACGGATTGTTCGATGACTTTGACCTGGTGATCTTTTTCACCGGTTCCATGGCTTCGCCTCCGGGATTCAGCGACGGCTTCATCCAGCTTCTCCACTCCTGGATGACAGCGCCTTATGCCGATTTCAGGACCTTCTACTCCTCTCTCCAGGAGGGGATCAACGGAGACCTGGATTTTTTCCATTACACAGGGGATAAGACGGTCACCCTGAGCCAGTACAGCAGCGTCAAGCCGCCCCGTGTAGCCTTTATCGGGAAGCGCTTTTTCCATAACTTCGATTCCACCAGTGTCTATACCACAGAACTGCGCCAGCTCTTTATCCGGCGCTGGCTGGGTTTTGACACGGGAGGGAAGCAGGATTATACCGATTTCACCTCTTACCCCTATGTGGTCTCCAATCTTTTGAACACAGCCCTCTGGGCCACGGGGACCACGCTGATGTTCAACGATGTCGTCTTCGGAGAGACGGTGGGGATCATGAAAAAGGATGCAGACGGAAACGACCTCTCCCGGGCCACCGGGGCCAATTATCTCCGCCACTATCTCCTCAACCCCGTGGAGGGAGATTACTATGACGGATATGCCAATCAGGCCGACCCTGTTCCCCAGCGCTGGAACCTGGCCGGAGAGGTGCTCAGTGCCGAAGAGAAACTCGCCGGGAAGATGCTTTTGTCTAACCCGGGGATCCATACTACCGATTACAACGGCCTGGAGGGTTATATCATGGCGACAAAGCAGTGTCTGGTCTTCGGAGCCGATCCGGACAATATGGCCTATACCGCCGGAGTCTGGGCCTATAAAGGAGTAGGGTCCGGCTCTGACTGGGATTTCGCCATTCATGACGGCGCTCCCAATGTTGTGGACGCGAAGCTTCTTTTCCTGGGATTCGGGATCGAAGCGATCTCTACGGAGAACTGGCGGTATGAAGCGATGAAGAGCCTGGTTCGCTTCCTCTACTACTGAGAGAGGAGGAGGAAAAATGAATAAAAAAGGACTGACGCTCATTGAACTCTTTATCACCATCGCTATTTTGGGGCTTATCTCCATTGCGGTGTATAACCTGTTCAATGTCTTCATCAAACAGAGCCTGGGGATCCAGGAAAGGATCGTAACGGAACAGCGTTTTGATATCGGATTCCACACCATGCTCAATGACTTCATGTCCATGAGCGTGGTCATGACGGGGATGCGAGATGTCGTCCCCGTCAAGACCTACAACCCAGACGGCTCTCTTCTCAAAGAGACCAACCAGACCCTGCTCTTTTCCGATTCCGTGGATTACCAGGGGACGACCTACTCGTTTCACACTGCCGACGGGACCTTCCTGCTCGATGACGGGTCGACGACTCTTCCTATCTTTGATGAATCCATCATCGACACCCTCTACTTTAACAGTGATAACGAGATCCCCC
>JAFGWL010000012.1 GCA_016937175.1 Candidatus Mcinerneyibacteriota bacterium
TCACCTCAGAAGATGATATTCTTTTCCCATGCTGTCTGATACCTTATTTTCTTCCCCGGAGCAATTCCTCATCATCGCTTTTATCATTTTAGTCAGCCAGTTTATCTACGCCGCGTTGGGGTTCGGCTCGGGGATGTTCGCCATCTCCATCCTGAGCCTCCTCTACGGCCGTGTGGATCTCTTTGTGCCCTACTTTGTCCTCATGTGCCTTCCCACAGAAAGCCTCATCACATGGAAAGAGCGCAAGCTGATGAAGCCTGCAAAAGTGCGCTCGCTTATTATCGCCGTCACCCTTCCCCTCATCGCCGGCAGCTGGCTTCTGAAAAGAGCCCACGGGTCTCTTCTCTATTATCTGCTGGGGTCCATCGTCATCCTTCTCTCCCTCTACCACCTTTTCTGGGAAGAGAAGTTCAGGCCCTCGCTGAGATCTCCCCTCTGGGTTCCCGGCATCGGCCTCTTTTCAGGGCTCCTGGGCGGGCTTTTCGGGATGAGCGGGCCGCCTCTGATCTTCTATTTCAAAGCTGCGGGCTTCAAAAAAAGGGAGTTTCGCGCCGCCCTTCTCACCATCTTCTTCTTCATGAGTGTGATCCGCCTGCTCTCCTACCTTTTTCTCGGGCTGTTCACCACATCCCTGCTCCTGAGTGTCCTTATCACCTATCCCTTCGCCCTGGCCGGCCTCTGGGCCGGTTCCATCGCCCATAACCGCATCGATGAAAAAGCCTTCAAGACAGCCACCACCCTGGTCCTTCTGGTGAGCGGGGTTCTGATCATCCTGAAAAACCTATGATTTTTTATTTCGCTATCCATAATATTATTGACTTTTCATTTTTATCTGTTAGCATGTATCCCTGAACGAAAGGAGTCGTTATGCTCAAAATGAAAGAATACCTGAAAAAGTTTATGGACAGCCACTCCGGCTACGCCTTTGATTTTTATCTGGCCGAGTGGCAGACCGATTTTCTGCGCTTCTTTAACAGCCAGACCAACTATAATATTACCAAGACCACACTCTCTCTCAAAGCAACAGTGGAAAAAGACAAGAAAAAGTACTCCTTCTCCCTCTCCAACCCTTCCGAGAAAGAAGTGGAAGAGGCTCTGAAGGAGGGCATGGCGCTTCTGCCCACTCTTCCCGCTGATGCTGATTTCGCGGGATTTGAAGACAACAAAGACCTCTTCTCCTATCCGGAGATGTCCTCTTCCCTGGAGAAGGTACCGGCGGAGAAAAAGATCGAGATCCTCACAGCCCTCTCCGAGATGGCGGGGCGTTATGATTTCGGGATCTACGGAACCTTTATCACCCTGCTGATCCACGGTTACAAGATGAACTCCACAGGGCTGGATAAAGAAGTCTTCGTGTCCCCTGTGATGCTGGATGTCAAGGGTGTCTCACGAAAGAACATGGTCACGGTCATCCACTCCTACGGAGGAAATGACCTGGCCCATTTCGACCTCGCGAGCTTCAGCGGAGAGCTGGAAGCCAAGATCAAACGGGCCACTCTGGATATCGTGGATGTGGAGCCGGGCGAATATACGGTCATCCTCGGGCCCCACGCTGCGGGAGAACTGCTCCGTTACCTGATGTTTGCCTCCTACGCCGCCACCGTGGACCGGGGAAGCTCCTATTTCAAAGGAAAACTCAACGAGAAGATCTTCCCTGATATCTTCAGCGTGATCTCCGATCCCCTTCACCCCCAGCTCATCACCATCCCCTATAACGAAGACGGCCATATCGCCCGCCGGCTTCCCCTGGTGGAAAAGGGCGTCTTCAAGAATTTCGTCGTCAACAACTACTACGCCAATAAACTGAAGATGGAAAAGAACGGCTCAGTGGGGCTGGCTGCCATGATCCTGGATAAGGGGACCATGACACTGGAAGAGATGATCAAAAGCATCGACCGCGGCCTCTATATCTCCAACATCCATTACATGAACTTCATCAACCAGCAGGAGACCTCGGTCACGGGGCTCACCCGCGACGGGACGTTTTTGATCGAAAACGGGAAGATCACAAAAGTGGTGAACAACCTGCGTTATACCGAGAAGCTGGCTGAGATCTTTAAACACACCCAGGCTTTGGAAAATGTGCAGCATCCTGTTCCGGTGTCTGAGAACTACGGGAATTTCGACATCTACAGCAGCCTGATACCCCATGTCAAGACATCCAAGTTTAAGATCACCTCTTCGACGAGAACCATATAAGGGAGGATGAGTATGAAAGAAATGATGAAAAAAATCCTTGAGAATATCAAAGGGCAGGTGACCTTTGCCGATATCCGCGTGACAAAGACCGACACCGAATCCTATATGATCCAGAGAGGCTCTCTGAAGAATATCTCTGCCGACTATAACGACACCAATGCCGGGATCCGCGTCCTGGTCAACGGCTGCTGGGGTTTTGCCGGGACAGACCGTCTCACAAGCGCTTCCCTGGAGACCGCTGCCAAACAGGCCATCGCCAATGCCAAACACGGTGCTCGTTTCCGCCATACACCGGTCACCTTCCCCGCTGTCAAGCCCACGGTGGCTGAACACTTCGCCAAACCCGTAGAAGACCCCTTCCTCATGTCCAAGGAAGAAAAGACCGGTTATCTCCTGGAGATCGGCGAAAAACTCACAAAAAATGACAAGATCGTCTATAGCCATGTCTACGCTGAATTCTACCGCCAGCACAAGATCTATATGAACACCGAAGGAACATCCTCTGAGACCATGATCTATCAGACCATGCCCGAGATGTATGTCCTGGCCTCCGGAAACGGCGAGACCCAGTCCCGCACTTATCCCGGCCATATGACCGGGCGTAACGGCGGCTTTGAAGTGGTCCGCGATTACAAATTCCTTGACCATGTTGATGAGATCATCTCTGAAGCTATCGCCCTCCTGGATGCCCCGCGCATCGAAGAGGAACGCGCCGACCTCATCATCACCGGCGGACATCTGGCGCTTCAGATCCATGAGTCGGTGGGGCATGCCACCGAAGCCGACCGGATCTTCGGCATGGAGATCTCCTATGCCGGGAAGACCTTTATTTCCCCCGATATGATCGGGAAACACCAGTACGGCTCTCCCGCGGTCAATATCATCAGCGATTCGTCTGATCCCGACGGTATGGGATTTCATCCCGTGGATGACGAAGGGATCCCCGGACGCCGCGTGGACATCATCAAGGACGGAATCCTGGTCAATCAGCAGACTTCCCGTGAAGTTGCCCATCAATTGGGGCTGGAGCCCAGCTCCAACATGAAAGCCACCCACGGCTACAACGTCCCCCTCATCCGCATGAGCAACTTCTCGCTCCTGCCGGGAAATGCCGGGACATTGCAGGACCTCATCAAAGACACCGAACACGGCTATCTTGTGGATTACACCAAGACCTGGTCCATCGACGACAACCGCAACAACTTCCAGTTCACCACCGAGATCGGGTGGAAGATCGAAAACGGCGAGATCACGGGCATCGTGAAAGAACCCACCTACTTCGGGATCACCACCGAGTTCTGGAACGCCTGCGATGCCGTCTGCGACGAGCGGGAATGGGCCTATCACGGCACCTTCCACTGCGGGAAAGGCGAGCCCGGACAGGCCATGCACCTCTCCCATAAA
>JAFGWL010000054.1 GCA_016937175.1 Candidatus Mcinerneyibacteriota bacterium
AAGCGTCAGCATCAGATATCTGGGGTCTCCTCCCTTGGCGGCGATATCGTTGACATTGATCTCCACCAGGAACCTCCCGGCATCTTCCTCCCCGGCCCCCACGATGGGGTCTGTGGAGACGAGAAGATATTTCCTCCGGCCCAAACGTACCACAGCAGCATCTTCACCCACTCCCGGGCCGGCCATGACCTCCTGACGCCGTTGTCCCTGATAGCGCAGGACATGTTTTTTAAGAAGTTCCGGTGGAAGTTTTCCGGTCAAACCCATAAGACTCCTTTATGTTTCATTTTCCAACTGTCCTTTATAATCCCATTTAAAATCGCCATAGGCATTCAGCCGGATATAGAACTTATAATCGATGACCCCGGTCTCCCGCTCCTGCCATGAGATCCCCATATTCCAGCAATGAAGATCCCGCAGGAACTCAAAACTCTGTTCTCTGATCTTGCTTAAATTGAAATCATAGAGGATGCTCGTCCGGAATGTCCATTTCTTTGTAAGGCGGATATCTCCTTCGATGCGCGAAGTCAGGACATCTTCTTCTCCCTGAAAACCCTTCCGGTAAAAGACAGAGAGGTTGAAACGGCTCTCCTCCCAGTTTACCGCCCCGGTTCCGTAAACAGAAAAATAACGGGTCTCCTTCCCGTAAGAGTCATATTCATGCTGAAAGGTCAGCCTGGTGGAGACGATCTCCGCCCAATACGGACTGAAGACGGCAGATGTGACCACCGGGGAAAAGGACTTCCCGCGAGCCTCCAGGTCCTGAGAGACCTGAGTGGAGAGAGAGAGGAAGAGGTGTTTCCTGTTGTTTCTCACTTTTGTCAGAAAGGTATTGTCCAGCCGGTAGTTCAGCTGTTTTTTGGCGCTGATGAGACTCTCCCCCATAGCAGCGAAGCGGTCCTGGTCTCTCTCCGGCGTCCAATCAAAGGAGAGAGAGGGTTTGACCGTATGCTTCACAGTATCTGTGGATCCTATCCCCAGAAGATTAAAGTATCCATAGAGGTTAAAATAGAGGTCCGTGGAAAAGGTGGGAACCCAGCGTTCGATGGAGCGCTCTTCATACCGGATATGATCCAGCCGGTTCACCATGCGCTCCCCCATGTGCAGATAGGAAAAGAGGGTATGGCGGTATGAGAGAGTCACCGTCCCCGACGAGGCCTGCTTGACAAAGGAGTTGTCTTCGAAGAGGTTAGCGCTGTTTCCTGTCAGGGAAAGATACATATCCGGGAGAAGCCCGATATTGTACATGTTCACAGTCATCCCGGGCAACAGGGTGCGGACATACTCCTCTGTCGTCCCGTCTCCCAGATCCTGCCAGCGGTTCTCCTGGGAGAAGAGAAGGCGTGTGTAGATCCGGCTTCCAAAATTCTTTTCCAGTGTCACGTAGGAAGAGAGGCTGTTTTCGGTCCTCTCGTCGATATTAGAACTGAAGTCATCATAATAGGAGGTATCACTGAGAAGGTCCGCTTTGAGGGTGAGTTTCACCCCGGACCCGGGAAAGTCCTGAACAGCGCTCCCCTTGAGGTACCAGCGTTTGAGCCGGGCGATCTTGTCATGGGTGTAGGCCCCGTCGATCTCCCCTTCTCCCGTGTAAGTCTTCAAACGGAACTCCCCTTCGTGGGAGAGCCCCCTCTGGGCCATGATCTTCAGCGTGTAAGTGAGGTCCGAATATTTATTGATCACAAGGAAAAAGGGGATCTGAAAGGTCAGCCCGTCAACACTGTTATTGGAAAAAGTGGGGATAAGAAATCCCGTTTTGCGCCCTTCCGGGATGGGGAAAAAGAGGGCGGGAAACCAGAAGACCGGAACCCGGTAGACATAGAATACCACGGGAGAGACAAGGACTTTGTCGTTTTTTATGATCTTCATCCGGCTGCTTCTGATCTGGAAGTGGGGATTGATGTGTTCGCAGGTCGTAAAGCTGGTATTCTTTCCGTAGACAAGCGATTCCCCTACCGTATTGATGACCTCCCCTCCCACATACCCTTTTTCCACAGGAGCACGTCCGTTGTCCAGATAGGCTCTTTTCAACTCCAGATCATACTCCAGTGTCTTTCCGGAAAAATGCTGTCCTCCCCGGGAGAAATCGATGTTTCCCATGGCCAGCAGCCTCTTTTCATCCATGAAATAGAAGACCGTGTCTGCTTCCATGACAGCCCCGGCATAGGTGAGGCGACAGTTCCCCTGCAAAGTGATCCTCTTCTCCCCGGGATAGACCACGACCTTGTCTGCAGAATATTCCAGTGTCTCTGCCTTAAGAGAGGAGAAGAGGACGGCCCCGAGGAGCCCCAAAAGAAAGAGCAGCCTCCTCATGAGGAAAAGAAGCTCCTTATGAGCCCGGCTATCCGTCGGACTCGTCTGCGGGATAATCCTTCATAGAAGGGAAGAGCCAGGGCCCGGCTATGATACTCTAAAGCCCGGGGAGCAGAGACTCCTTCCTTCCGGAAAAGAGGAAAGGAGGGAATATATTGGGCGGGGTCGGCAGCAGGGATACCCTTTTGAGCCAGAAACTTTTTCAGAGAATCTTTCTCCTCGGCCCGGATGATCATCTGATGCCAGGCCGGCCGAAGTCCTTCAGAAAAGCGGGGAAGCGACACCTGGGGGACTTTTCCCAGCTCTTCTTCATACCAGGAGGCGATCCGCTCCCGGATGACAAGTCTCCGGGGGAGGCTGGCCAACTGGCTGCGCCCCAGAACCGCGTGAAGGTCACTCAGCCGGAGATTCAGCCCGGCCTCTTCAAAGGTCTCCTGCTTTCCGTGATTTTTTAACAGCTGAAAAGGCACCGGAGTCCCGCTTCCCCACAGCGCGCCCCCTTCAAAGGCTGAGACAGTCTTTTTGAAATGAAAACTGGTAAATCCATAATCTCCCGTAGCGGCCAACGGGCCGTCGGGCCTCATGGATCCGAAAGAGGCGGCGGCATCATGGATCAGGGGAATCCTTTTTGAGCGGCAAAAAGAAAGTATCTCATCAAGTCCCCTGTCATGGCCGAAGGAGGAGACAAAAAGAACGGCTTTCACCCTGGGGGTCCATTTCCGCATGACCTCTTCGGGGTCAAGGCAGGGGAGTCCGGAAGCAATATCTCCGAAAAGGGGCTCAGCCCCTAAAACCAAAGGGACGTTAGCCGCAGAGATGAATGTATAGGCAGGGACAAGGACCTGGTCCCCGGGCCCTATCCCCAAGGCCTTCAAAATCATAAAATAGGCCATGGTGGCATTGACCGTGGTCTCCACCCAGGGGCGTCCCAGGTAACGGGACAACTCCTCTTCAAAGGCTTTGACATCCTGTCCGAAAGGGCGCTCTCCCCTGAGAAGCGCCCGGACGGCGGCCCGGTCTCTTCGTGTGAACCGGGGGCGGTTAACCGTCTCCGCCCCCGGAATCCTTCTTTTCATGTCCTTTTTACGACCTTTCTACTTGTTGACCTGGAACGTCGTATCGCCCTTCTCAAAATAGGCGACGATCTGCCGTGCAGCAGCGACCCCGGCGTTGATATTTGCTTCGTTTGTCTGGGCTCCCATCTTTTTGGGCGTAAACCATACCCGGCCCGGATATTCAGATAGAAGCGCTTCAGCGCAATCCGGGGCAATATCCGAGAGGTAGGAGAGATCCGGGCGCTCCTTAAGGGCCTTCTGAAGATCCTCCTCGTTAACGACCTCTTTGCGGGCGGTATTGACAAGAACGGCGTTCTTCTTCATCCGTTGCAGCAGCTTCTCATTGACAAATCCCATGGTCTCTTTCATTTTGGGGAGATGGAGGGATATATAATCTGATTTCTCGTAGAGCTCTTCTGCAGATCCCACAGGAGTCACTCCGCCTTTTTCCATGACCTCTTTCTTGACAAAGGGATCATAGGCCAGGACAGTCATTCCGAATCCTTTGGCGATCTGGGCCACATAATGTCCCACGTTTCCATAGGCATGGATCCCGATGGTCTTCATCCGGAGTTCGCTTCCGGCTTTGGGGGTCAGAAAATTTCTGGCCCGGTAGAGCATCATGGCAAAGACCAGCTCTGCTACGGCATTGGAGTTCTGCCCCGGGGTGTTCATGGCTACAATCCCCTTCTCCTTGGCAGCTGCACAGTCGATATTGTCATACCCCGCTCCGGCCCGGACGACGACTTTCAAATTCTCAGCTGCATTCAAGACTTCAGCATCGACCTTGTCACTCCGGATGATCAGGGCGTCCGCCCTGGACACAGCGTCAAGCAGCTCTTTTTTCTCTGTGTACTTTTCCAAAAGAGAGAGCTCATACCCGGCTTTTTCGATGATCTCCCTGATCTGGCCCACTGCTTCTGAGGCAAAAGGTTTTTCTGTGGCAATCAAAACTTTCCGGCTCATAAAACCTCCTTATTTTATTTCAAAAAGACTTCTACTCTTGATTTAACCTATCCTCTTCCCTTTTTTTTGTCAACCTTATTAGGAGAAGGGGGCTCTTTCTTCTCCAGGATCCCGGCCCTTGTGATGACTTTCCCGAATCTGCGGGTCACTTCGTCCATGGCCTGGTCTACTTTTCTCTCCTCTGTGCTTACTTCCCCAAAGAGATCCGGCTGGATATAGACCTCGCCCTCTTCCATGCCCGAGACCCCTACTCCGATAAGGCGAATCTTCTGCCCTCGCGAAATCGACCTGAAAAGGCCCAAAGCTGTCCGATGAAGGGTGACCGTATCATCGAAATAGCGTTGGAGTGTCCGGCTGCGTGTCAGAGTCGTAAAATCGCTGAACCTAAGCTTCAGGTGGACGGTCCTGGCTTTCATCCTCTTTCGCCGAAGCTGTCCCGCCACATCCTGGGACAGGGAGAGAAGCATCTTCTCCAGAGTCTCGGTCTCACCCGTATCTCTGTTAAAAGTCCTCTCCTCACTGATGGATTTTCGTTCACTCTCCGTTTCCAGGCTCCGGGGATCGATCCCCAGGGCCATCCGGCGAAGATGCTCCCCCCACTTCCCGAAATGGCGGATCAATCCCTCTTCGGGAAAAGAGGCCAGCTCACCGATGGTAGTGATCCCCATCTTTTCGAGCCGTTCCACTGTCCTGGGGCCTGCTCCCCACAATCTGTTCACCGGCAGGGGAGCCAGAAAGTCCGCCTCTTTGCCGGGAGGACAGATGACCAGGCCGTCGGGCTTTTCAAGGTCTGATGCAATCTTGGCCACCGATTTATTGGCTGCAATCCCCACGCTGGCTGTCAGCCCGCATTCTCTACGGATCTTATCCTTGACAGCCTTCCCCAGAGACCGGCTGTCCCCGAACAGGTGTTCTGTCCCTGTACAATCGAGGAAAGCTTCATCGATACTGATCTTTTCTATGACGGGAGAAAAAGAGGAGAGAAGCGACATGATCTTTTTTGACTCAGCTGCGTATTTACTGATATGAGGAGTGAGATAGACTCCCTGAGGACAGGCTCTCCAAGCCTGGGAGATAGGCATGGCTGAATGGACTCCGTATCGGCGGGCTTCATAACTGCAGGTGGAGACGACTCCCCGGCCGGTCCCTTTTTGGGGCGAGGCTCCTATGATCACCGGTTTCCCCCGGAGAGAGGGGTCGTCGCGCTGCTCCACGGCGGCAAAAAAGGCGTCCATATCCACATGAACGATCCGCTTTTCCATCGAGAGCCCCCTTCAGGACACCAACCTGTGCCGTTCAGATCAAGTTCTTCGTATAGAGTTTATGATAAAATCCCTCTTTCTGCAACAGGCTTCCGTGGGTTCCCTCCTCTACCAGGCGCCCTTTATTCAGAACGATGATCTTATCCACGTGCCGGACCGTAGATAACCGATGGGCTATGATAATGGTGGTCCTGTCGCGGCTGAGCTTAAACATGGCCTCCTGGATCAGGCTTTCCGATTCCGTATCCAGAGAAGAGGTAGCTTCGTCAAAGATCAGAAGGGGAGGATTTTTCAAAAAGACACGGGCAATGGAAATGCGCTGCTTCTGTCCTCCGGATAGTTTGACACCCCGTTCACCGACATAGGTATCAAACCCATCGGGGAGAGAGAGGATAAAATCGTAAATATTGGCATAGCGGGCCGCTTCCACCATCTGCTCTTCATCAGCCAGAGGCCTTCCGTACATGATATTCTCCCGGATGGTCCCGTCGAAGAGAAAGACATTCTGCTGGACAAGCCCGATATTCTCCCTGAGAAACCGCTGCTTCAGATCCATGATATCATGCCCGTCGATGCTGATGGCTCCCCGCTGGGGTTCATAGAACCTGGGGATCAGAGAGACAATGGTGCTCTTCCCGGCTCCTGACTCGCCTACGATGGCCACCGATTCCCCTTCGGCAACGGAAAAATGGATATCCTGAAGGATCCAGTCAGGGGATGAGGAGTATTTAAACCAGACATGGTCTACCTGGATCTTCCCTTTGACAGGCCGGAAGGTCCTGGCATGGGGCCGGTCTTCTATGTCGGGTTCGATATCCATGATCTCCGTGAAACGTTCGAACGATGCAGCTCCCTGATTGAACTGTTCGGTGAAGTTCATCAGCCTCTGAATAGGATTGAGGATAATATTGACATAAAGGATAAAAGCAACGATGTCAGACGGCGTGATCCGCCCTTCCAGATACAGCCAGGCCCCGCCGGCGATGACCAGGAGATAATACATATCCGAGAGAAAGTGAAACCCGGAATAGAAGATCCCCATGATGGTATACATCTTCTCTTTGGCCATCTTGAAATGGATGTTCACATTTTCGAACTTTTCGATCTCCAGGTCTTCATTGGCATAAGACTTGACTTCCCGGATCCCCTGGACAGAGTTCTCCACAGTGCTGTTGATATCGGCGATCTTACGGCGTACCCGTCTGAACCCCTGCCGCATCTTCCCTCCGTATTTGATTCCCCAGAGGAGCATGAAGGGAAGGGGGGCCAGAGCGATGAAAGCAAGGACCGCATTGAAACGGAACATGAAGAAAAAGGAGCCGAGGACCAGAAAGACCGAAAGGATCAGGTCTTCGGGAGCATGATGGGCTACTTCGGCGATGGTATTGAGGTCATTGGAGATACGGGACATGATATGCCCGGTCTTGGTGTTATCAAAGTAGTTGAATGAGAGTTTCTGAATATGCCCGAAGATATCTTCCCGCATATCATACTCCATCCGCACACCGAGAATATGCCCCCACTTCATCCGGATGAATTCAAAGACCATCTTGACCAGATAGATGAGGAGCATAAGGAGAAAAGAGGTGACTATGGCCCGGATATTCTTGTCCGGGATATGGGTGTTCAGAAGAGTACGGACCATGGAAGGGATAAGAATAGCCAGGACAGAGGCCAGAAGAGCCACCCCCATATCGATAAAAAAGAGAAGCCTGTGGGGTTTATAATAAGCGATAAACCTTTTGATCATGATTACCTCCGCTCCTATATTAACTTCGGGTTACGAAAAGTCAACGGGTTTTATCCCCGTTCTCTCCTTCGCGCCACAACCTTTCAGGGAGGGTGATCCTTATCCGTTCTCCTGTCTCGGGGTGGAAGAAGCGGTAGGAGATACAGATGAGCCCCAGCGGGTCCCCACCCGCTGCCCCGTATCGGCTGTCCCCCCACAGGGGAGCGATGTAGCGGGCGAAATGCTGCCTGACCTGATGCGTGCGCCCTGTCTTGGGGAAGGCCAGGAAATAGTCACGGCCGCTGCTGCGACCCAGGTAGCGCACACGTGTCTCGGCCCGCTTTGTTTTTCCGTTCCACTCCAGGGTGTCTTCAATAGACAGCGAAAGTGGAGGAGACTCCAGGACTTCCGTATAGGCCAGGTAGATCTTTGAGATCTTCTTCTCGCGGAAGAGCCCGTGAAGCGTCGCTTCGCAGGCCTTGTTTTTAGCCAGAAGCATGAGCCCCCTTGTGGGCCTGTCCAGCCGGTTGATCACCGAGACCCGGTAACCGGCTCCCGGAGAGTTCTTATCAAGATAGTTCTGAACACCGTAAGTCAGACACTCCACCTGTGAATAGGGGGTCGGATGACTGGCAAGGCCTGCCTCCTTGAAGACCGCCATGAGAGAGGAGTCTTCATAGACCACGTACCGCTCAGGAAGCTCGTAGGGCCTGGCCGGCCTGAGGGGTTTATTGACCTTGAGGGTCTCTTCGGTAACAAGATATTCCGGGTCAGCCAGGCGTTGGTTACTGTCGGCATTCCAGACACTCCCCCCGATGATCAGGCTCAGAGCCTCTTCCTTCTCCATCTTCAAATATTTCATGATGACCTGAAGCAGAGAAGCCTTCTGCCCGGCTTTCAATTTGATGAAATAGCGTTTCATCCCTCTCTCTTTCTGAAGAAAAACCCGTTCATCCCCTCATGGCTCATCATGGCCTCTATGGTGAAAAGCCCCGAAGAGGCTTCCCGGATAAGGGAGATGTCCGCCAAAAACCATCCGCCTTTTTCCTCTCTTTTCTTGTAGATCTGGACAAAGGGAAGAAAAGCGCTCTTTTCCAGACCGAACACCGAAGGGTCTGTAGCCGACATCAGAAGAAGCCCCCCCGGGACAAGCCTTTCAGAAAGGGTCTTCACCACGCCGGCGATCTCATCTTTATTGCGGCAGAACCCGATGGAATTCCCCATAAAGACCACCGTGTCAAAAAAATACTCCGGAGGTGTCGGAGCCAGAAGATCTTCAATCCTGTAATCAGAACATCCCCTCTCCAGGCCTATCCTTCTCATGACAGAGCTGGCGTCTCCGCAGACGGCCTCGATTCTGCGTTCCTGGAGAGTAAGCCCCATACGGCCGGCCCCGGCCGCAGCGTCATAGACACGCCCTTCAGCTGCTCCCAGAAGAGCCTTCTCCACCGGATGGAAAGAGGGAAACCCTTGAAAATAGTATGTGAGGTCTTCTTTTCGCCGTTTTCTGCCGATCTGAATATAAAACGGGTGTATCCGGCCTCTGTGAATATCGAGAAAAGCCTCTTCAACGAGTGTCATTGCGGGAGATACGGGCTCTTGAAGCCAGCCGTTCTTTCAGGGTGTCGATGTTGTCCTTCTTCAAAACAGAGATGAACAGGGCGTCGTCCCTCCCGTTGTACTGCTCCCTGAGGGACTCCAAAGTCCCGGCTTCCAGAATGTCGCACTTGTTGAAGACAGTCATCCGGGGCTTTTCCCCGGCCCCGAGCTCCGTCAGGACCTGCTCGACGACCTCCATCTTCTGTCTCCAGGAGGGAGACGCGACATCCACTACCTCAAGGATAAGGTCCGAATAGAGGAGCTCCTCCAGAGTAGATTTGAACGAAGCCACCAAATGGTGAGGAAGATTCCTTATAAAACCTACTGTATCAGAGAGCAACACCTCTCCCGCCTGGGGAAAATAGACTTTCTTCACGGTGGTATCCAGAGTGGCGAAAAGCTTGTCTTCCACATAGAGGGGCTTACCGGAGAGAAGGCTTAAAAGCGAAGACTTGCCTGCGTTTGTATATCCCACGATGGAGACTTTAAAAGCCGAGGCCCGCCCCTTTCTCTGGGTCTGTCTGATCTTTTCGATATGGAGAAGTTTTTTCTTCAATGCTGCGATACGCCTGGTAATAGCCCTCCTGTCTGTCTCAAGCTGGGTCTCTCCCGGGCCACGGAAGTTGAAACCCCCCTGCTGCCCCGTCAGATGAGGCCAGAGGTTTCTCAGCCTGGGGAGAAGATATTCCAGTTCCGCAAGCTCTACCTGAAGCCGAGCTTCCCGCGTCCGGGCATGGCGCGCGAAGATCTCCAGGATCAGCTCTTCCCGGTCCATGACCGTCCTTCCAAACTGCTCTTCCAGGTTCCGCTGCTGGACAGGGCTCAGATAAGCATCTACGATAACCGTAGTGATCTCATGGAAGTTCTCCAGATACCGCCGTATCTCTTCGATCTTCCCTTGCCCAAAATAGAGCCCCGGGTCGGGATGCTCCCTCTTCTGCGTAAAGAGTTCGATGACCTCGCCGCCCCTTGTCTCGATGAGGGCCTTCATCTCCTCCGTCCGTTCGACGGGGTCCACTTCATCCTTGGGCGTGTAGAGAGAAAGGAGAAGGCAGGGTTCAAGCCGGCTCATGAAGCCCCTTTCCCTCAAGATAGTCATAGAAGCGGACATAAAAGAGTTTATAGCCGTATTCCCCTGCCGAAAGGATGAGAAGCAGGATCAGGAATGAGAGGGCACTCCGGATCACCAGGGGAATGAAAACCACACTCAAAACCAACCCGAACAAAAAGGCAAAAAGTGTCACAAGAAAACTCATGGGAAGGATATGTTTCCATGGGATGCTTTTTCGGCGGCTGCTAAGAAGAGAGGCTTTGACAGGCTCCGCCATGGAGAGGATGAAAACAAAGGCAAAAAGGAGAAGGAGAGAGGTGCTCCTGATCCCCACCATGATCAAGATGAGGAGGGGAATGAGAAAAAGCGACGCTCCGTCCACAAAAAGAAGATGAAAAAAGGAGTAGGCCTCCTTCTCTCTTTTGTAAAAGGAGAGGGAGAGAAAGCTCATCTTCAGGGCCAGAAGGGCGAAGGCCAAAAAGAGAAACCCCGCCGGTGGGTGTTCTTTCAGCGAAAAGAGGAAGAGGGAAATGCTGTTTAACCCGTAGGCCTCTCCGTTAAAGATTTTCAGTGGGGCTGCCAGAGACGTCAGAGAAAAGAAGAGGGGCAAAAAAATAAGAGCGTTGGCACCGGCGTTCCATAGAAGCTTTTTCTTCAGAACAAGGCCCGCCGTCAGAAGGAGAAGCGTCACCCCCCCGTAGATGAGAGAATCCCTGCCTCTCCCGGGCAAAGAGGAGACGACAAAATTATTGAGCGGGTTCTCGTCCAGCTCCTCCAGATAAGCATAGCTGAAGGGGCCCGGGTCCCAGGTACCGGGACGGTCAAAGATCTTTGCCGTCACCGTATCTCCATGGGCCACTTGCAGGGTCACAGGAAAGAGCCCCTCCGGAGAAGCGCCAACCGTTAACCCCCTCTTTTTGTCATGAGCCAGGGAGAAATCGGGACGCATCTCCCCCTCTGTCAAAGCCTTGAAGAAGAGAAAAGCCCGGGGGGAGATGGACTCTTCCATCACCTTCAGGACCTCGCTTGTCCGGGGATGACTGAAGGCATACTCAGAGACGAGGGTTTTGAAAAAGCGGTCCATCTCATCTGTCCCGGTCAACCGCTCGACCAGGGAGAGGTAGACAGGGAACCGAAGATAGTAGCGGGAAAAAATCTTATCCTTCTTTTCGGCATCAGGGGGAGAAAAGAGGCTTTCACGGGGGGAACGGTCCAGCCCTGTGGCTGTAAACTTGATATCATATGGAGTATAGGTGATCCCCAGGACATTACGCGCTTCATTCTCACGGCCCAGACGCATTTCATAATAGGAAGCAAACCCTTCATCAAGCCAGGGTTCTTTGGTCTCATTGAACCCTATGATCCCGTAAAACCATTGGTGGGCGATCTCGTGATCGATGACCGTCTCCAATTCTGCACTTCGGACCGTATTGATGAGCAGAGGATATTCCATTCCGCTTCCTACAGGGCCGATGGTGGCCAGGTCTACCACCGTGAAGAGATCATAAGGATAAACCCCGACCCATTCTTCCATCTTTTCAATATCATGGACAGAGCGTTCCAGGATCCGCCGGCTGCGCTCTGCATCGTCATCGAAGAGGACAGCCCTGTATAGGCGTCCCTTCACTTCCTTTTCCCGGACAAAAAAACGGGGAGCCACACCGAAGACGATATCACTGCACTGTTCCCCACGGTACATCGTCACGACATTCTCTCCCGCGTCCCGTTCGACCTCCTCAAGGTTGGAGACCGCTTCATACCCTGAGGGAAGAGTCACCGTGAGGGACCAGCGGCTGTAATCGGAAAAAAATTCCCTGTAGTAAGAGAAGGGCTCACACTCCCACTGGCCCGGCCCCGTGAGAACGCCCAGCTTGGGAAACCATTGTGAAAACCACCAGACACCATCCATAGAGGAGTATCCGTATCGGGCCATACGCTCCTGCGGGACTTTTAAGGAAAAGGCCATACGGATTGTGTTGGACGACCCGGCTTTAAGGGGCTGCCTTAGAGGGACGATCATGACGGAAGGGTCTGTCCCCTGGGAAAAAGGCAAATCTTCCCCGTTCACACTTAAAGATTCTACACGGATCTCCGAGGCCCCGCGCCCCTCTTTGATGGCGTTTTGTACTTTTTCGGGGGCCTCAGAGAAGAAACGGCTCCCGGGCTGGGCCCCGTTCCAAAAGAGGTGAAATTGAAGGCTTTCTGTCTCGAAAGCGGGAGAAAAAATAATCGTCTCTTCTCCAGAAGCCTTTTGCTCTTTCGGGAAGACACGGATATCTATCTGATAATGTGAAAGAGCGGCGGCTGTTACCACCGCCGCCCAGAGAAGACTAATCGAAACGATAGTTAGGAGCTTCTTTTGTAATGGACACATCATGGGGGTGACTCTCCTTTAAGCCGGCAAACGTAATTTTGACGAATCTGGCTTTTTCATGAAGCTGGGGAATCGTCTCGGCACCGGCATACCCCATCCCGGCCCGTAAACCTCCGAGAAGCTGATAGATCACGTCGCGAAGACGCCCTTTGAAGGGGACACGGCCTTCTATGCCTTCAGGGACCAGCTTGGACTCTTCTTCGATATCCCCCTGGAAATAGCGGTCTTTGCTGCCCTTTTTCATGGCGCCCAGAGACCCCATCCCCCTATAGGATTTATAGCTGCGTCCCTGATAGATGACCAGCTCACCCGGGGATTCCTCTGTCCCGGCCAGAAGGTTGCCCAGCATGACGGTATGGGCTCCCACTCCCAGGGCTTTGACGATATCACCGGAGAAACGGATCCCTCCGTCTGCAATAATAGGCAGCCCGGCATCCTTCGTATAACGGAGCACGTCGCTTATGGCTGTGACCTGGGGGACTCCCACACCGGCCACGACCCGGGTGGTGCAGATGGATCCGGGGCCGATGCCCACCTTGACGCTGTCCGCTCCTGCATCTATAAGGGCTTTGGCCGCTTCCTGTGTCGCAATATTTCCGGCGATCACATCTATATCCACTATTTTCTTCAGTTCTTTAACAGTCTCGATGACATTTTTCGTATGGCCGTGAGCCGTATCCACGACGATGACATCTACTCCGGCATCGAGAAGAAGAGGCACTCTTTTAAAAGCATCTTCCAGGACACCTACTGCAGCTCCCACCCTGAGACGCCCGTGATCGTCTTTGCTGGCCAGGGGATGGTCAATGGTCTTTTGGATGTCTTTGACGGTGATCAGGCCCTTGAGATTAAATGATTTGTCCACAATAAGGACTTTTTCGATACGATGCTCATGAAGTTTCTTTTTCGCTTCCTCCATGCTTGTCCCCTCGGGGACTGTGATCAGCCTCGTATCCGGGGTCATGACCGATTCGATGGGCGCTTCAAGGTCACGGGCAAACCGAAGGTCACGGCTGGTGACGATCCCCTTGAGCTTGGGCCCCACGGTGATGGGGATCCCCGAGATCCGATAGCGCTCCATATACTCCAGAGCAGTCCGGATCTTGTCCTGCGGCTCCAGGGTAATGGGATTGGTGATCATCCCGCTTTCAAACCTTTTGACGTTATCCACCTGGATGGCCTGAGCTTCGGGTGTCATGTTTTTATGCAGGATCCCGATCCCCCCCTCAGAAGCAAGGGCGATGGCCAGGGCAGATTCCGTTACTGTGTCCATGGCCGCACTGACAATGGGAATATTCAACTCGATCCTGCGTGAAAGCCGTGTCTTCAAATCGATCCTGGCTAGATTGACGTTGGAGGCCCGGGGCACCAGAAGAATATCGTCAAACGTGATTCCATCGCCGATAATCTTTTCCGACATGCATCCTCCTTAAATAGAAATAAGCGGGTAACGAGACTCGAACTCGCGACATTCAGCTTGGGAAGCTGACGCTCTACCAACTGAGCTATACCCGCTTATGAGGAATAGTATAGGAAAGAGTCCGGTATTGTCAAGAAAATTTCTTCTCAGGAGCCCGGCCCAGCCTTTTTTCCGCAAAACCTTTAAAAAAATTCCTTTTCGCCGTATACTCAATTATGAAAGAAGAGAAGACAACCGCCCCTCTGGGGCGCCTTATCCGACACTGCAGAGACGAAATCGCCCTTTATCTTGAAAAGGAAGACTCCTTTACGGCCTTAAGAGCCCTCTACGGATTGGAAAAGGAGATCAGCGACATCGGGGAGAACACCTTTTTCAACCAACGCCCTTTTCTTCTGGGAGAGATAGAGCTCTGCCTCCTTCTCCGGAAGGCCGGGAAGGCCGGCGTCCTCCCCCCCGGGTTCCGTCAATATCTTGATGACCGGGAGGGCTTTCTCCCCCCGGACAACAACTCTCTATAAGAGGGGTTCGATGGCGTCTTTAAAGACTTCCTTCTCCCGAAGGCCCACAAATTTCTGTACGACTTTCCCTTCCCGGTCGATGATAAATGTGGTGGGGATACCTTTGATCCCGCCGAAGGCGTCGACGATCTTACGCTCCTGATCCCTGTAGAGGACCGGGTAATTGATCTTGTTGGCCTTGACAAACTCATTCAGCTCACTCAAAGAATCATCCAGGGAGATCCCTATGATCTCCAGCCCCTTCTCCCCATACTCCTCTTTCAATGCGATAAAATCAGGGATCTCTTTCCGGCAGGGGGCACACCAGGTCGCCCAGAAATCGACGATAAGTACTTTCCCTTTGTAATCCTGCAGATTCTGCTCCGCCCCGGTGAGGTCACTCAGGACAAAACCGGGAAGCTCCGCCACGCCGAAGGGGCTCTGTTCTCCGGAAGGAGCCGCTTCCTTTTTACCGCAACCGGCAAAAAGGAGAACAACCATAAGAATAATAAAAAGATACTTTTTCATAATCCTCCTTAGATCTTCTCAAATGAAACCATATAGACTGCGTTTTTCCGGCAATACCGCCAGGCTTTTTCATTCCATCCCGACGGATCGAGGGTCAACTCCACGGGAAATCCCTCCCGCGCTACCGGGATCCTTTTCATCTTGTCAAGGGACCTTGATCCGTTAAAAAGAACGATCCTTATCATCTCATTGTCCAGAGCCTTGTACAAGTAATTGGACAGGAGCACGTCGTATGCCGGATCGTCTCTGTCCAGATAAAGATTCATATAGATATTCCTTCCCCGCAGAAGATCTACCAGATAAAAATATTCGCTGTATTTTCTGTAAAATCTGTTAAGAGCTTCTGCCATACGGTCCAGGAGAGCCAACCTCTCCTCGAAGGGCCTCTCTGCGCAAGCGCTCAGATCCACTTCAGCATTGTAACAGGAAGGATAGACGGGGAAACCGCTCTCATCCAGAGAAAAGAGGGAATAGTTTTCATGGGATGCAAAGGTAAAGGCCAGAATCCCCTCTTCCCAGGGACTGAAACGTTCACCCGAGAGAATGCGCCGCGCGTCTCTGTCACTCTCTTGCGAGCGGTAGAGAGCTTTGTTTTCTCCGGGAAAGGCTTCATAATGAGCCCGGGAATAGAAGATGTTCAAAAGAGCCAGCTCCCTGGTTTCCCGGGTCCCTTCCCGGGGAGGCTCAAAAATGTCCAGGCGGTCCACACGGAAAAAGGAGGGGCTTTTTCTCACAAGCACCCCTTCAGTCTCAAGGGACTTCACTTCGTTATCCATAAAAAAATGGTTGTAAAGGTAGATATTGACGATCTCATTGAAATAATCCCCGGCCTGAAAAGGGGAAAAGCGTGAGTAGATGGCCAGGATCTCTTCCAGGGGAAAGACAAGACGCTGGGCTGAAGTAAAGCCAAAACCCATGGCCCGAAGCTGCTCCTGACATAGATGATCCAGTGTCTCCGGCAGGACCTCGCGCAGCCCCGCTTCCCTGAGGTGTCTCAGCGTTACGAACAGGCGAGCCGCGATGGTCTTTCTCACCGGTTCGGGAAGGCCCGGAGCCCGACGGTCCAGATATTCATCCAGCCATTCCTTCCGGACAGGACTCCGACCAACAAAAATCGTGTCTCCTTCCGTTTCCGGCAGAAGTTTTTTCAGGAGGTGGTCCACATCCTCTTCCCGGATCAGCCCCTTCTCCTCACGTGACTGGATATAGTAAGCCATGACTCGGACAAGATCCTCCAGGTCATCCCCGCTGATCCCGCTCTTTTTCCCGCGGACCTTGTCTCGAAGAAAACCGGCGGTCAGCTCTTTTATCTCTCCGTCCGCTGCTTTATAGAAGATGCTTCCCGCGAACATATTATCCTTTATTTTCAAGATACTCTTTCAGCTCCGTTATAAAATCATTGGGGTCTTTGAACTCCCTGTAGACAGAGGCAAAACGGACATAGGCTACGATATCCAGTTTCCGTAGCTTCTCCATTACCAGTTCTCCGATATGGGACGAGGAGACCTCCCCTGTCTCCACGCGGTAGAGGTCGCTTTCGATGGAATCGATGAGTTCCTCCACACGGGCTTCTGAAATGGGTCGCTTTTCCAGGGCTTTCCGGATCCCCCTTTCCAGTTTCGACCGGTCATAGTCTTCACGCCGGCCGTCTTTTTTGATAATGTGAGGCAGGATCTCCACGACGGTCTCATAAGTCGTAAATCGTTTCCCGCACCGGAGACATTCACGGCGCCGGCGGATCGCCTTATCGTTCTGGGCCGGACGGGAATTGACGACGCGGCTGTCTGAAAAGCCGCAATGAGGACATTTCACAAATCCCCTTTCCTCATCAGGATCCCTGCTTCTTTTAACATCGACTTTGAAAGTTCATCGGGATAGTCCTCAAGATAGCAGATCTCCCGTATCCCGGCATTGATGAGCAGTTTGGCACAGACCACACAAGGGTGATGAGTCACATAGATCATGGCTCCGTCCACAGAGATCCCGAACCTGGCGGCCTGGATGAGGGCATTCTGTTCGGCGTGGATCCCCCGGCAGATCTCCTGGCGCTCCCCGGAAGGGATCTTCAACTCCTCCCTGAGACACCCCACATCGAGACAATGGGGCAGCCCCGAGGGAGCTCCGTTGTACCCGGTGGCCAGAATCCGCTTATCCTTGACGATCACAGCACCCACGTCCCTCCGGACACAGGTGCTGCGTGTAGCGACTAATTTTGTGATCTCAAAAAAGTAGTGGTCCCAACTCGGCCGGGCTTTCATCATCCCTCCAGCTTATACTGATAAAGGGGGAAAGACTCACACAAGGCGCGGACTTCGTTTCTGACCCTGGTGATGGCCTCTTCGTCCCCTCCCGAGCGAAGGACATCATCGATAAGCCGGGCAACGGTCTTCATCTCGGCCTCTTTCATCCCCCGGGTGGTGAGCGCCGGCGTTCCCAGGCGGACCCCGCTGGTCACAAAGGGGCTCTTTTTATCAAAGGGGATGGTATTCTTGTTGACCGTGATCTCGGCCTGTCCCAGGAGGCTCTGAGCCTTTTTACCGCTTATCTCCAGGGAAGCCAGAACGTCTACGAGCATAAGGTGGTTGTCTGTACCTCCGGAGACCAGGCGATAGCCTTTTTCCATGAGAGATTCAGCCAGAGTTTTAGCATTTTTAACCACCTGCTTCTGATAGTCTTTAAAACCCTCCTCCATGGCCTCTTTAAAAGCCACGGCTTTTCCGGCGATGACATGCATCAACGGGCCGCCCTGGATTCCCGGGAAGACTTTCATATCGATCTCTTTCGCCCACTCTTTTGTACAGAGGACCATTCCTCCCCTGGGACCGCGCAGGGTCTTGTGAGTCGTCGTGGTGACAAACGAGGCATGGGGGACAGGATTGGGATGGATCCCTGCGGCGATGAGCCCGGCAATATGGGCCATATCCACCATGACCTGCGCTCCCACCTCATCGGCGATCTCTTTGAAGGCCTTGAAGTCGATGATCCTGGGATAGGCGCTGGCCCCTACGACGATGAGCTTGGGTGCAGCCTTTTTGGCAATGGTCCGGACAGCATCATAATCCAGTGTCTCGGTCTTTTCATCTACGCCGTACGGGACGATGTTGAAAAAGAGCCCGCTGAAATTGACCGGGCTTCCGTGAGTCAGGTGCCCTCCGTGGGAAAGGTCCATCCCCATGACCGTCTCCCCGGGCTTGACCACGGAGTAGTAGACGGCCATATTGGCCTGAGAGCCTGAGTGGGGCTGGACATTGGCGTGCTCCGCTCCGAAGATCTCCATGGCTCTTTCGATGGCCAGTTTTTCGGCCTGGTCGACGACCTCGCATCCTCCGTAATAGCGCCCGTTCCGGCTGTAATCGGTCACTTCGGGAGCATCTTTGGAACGAAAGTAGGGATACCCTTCAGCGTACTTGTTTGTCATGACAGATCCCACCGCCTGGAGTACAGCTTCAGAGACGAAATTCTCCGACGCGATAAGCTCCAGCCCGAAAGTCTGGCGTTTAGCCTCTTCTTCCATCAGCCGGCTGATCTCAGGATCCACAGATTTCAAATCCCTGTTCAACATAAATCCTCCTCATTTTGATTTTTTCTTGTTTACGCCTGCTTTTCCAAATGACTTACTTTATCCACGCGCCTTTGATGGCGGCCGCCTTCAAAATCCGTCGTAAAAAAATTCTCCAGTAATAGGGCAAGTGTCGTCTCATCAGTATAATCGGCAGAAAGGACCAGGACATTGGCATCATTGTGCTTTCTGGCCATGAGGGCCACTTCGGGATTGTAACACAGGGCCGCTCTGATCCCGGGGATCTTATTGGCAGCGATGGACATCCCGATTCCCGTTCCGCAGATAAGGATTCCCCTTCCGGCTTCCCCCCGGACGACTTCCTGACAGGCTTTAAGGGCGAAATCAGGGTAATCGACACTCTCTTCGGTCTTAGGCCCCAGATCACTGAGCATCCACCCTCTGGTTGAAAAGATCTCTCTGATCTTGTCTTTAAGGGCGATCCCTCGATGGTCACTGGCCATGACAGTCTTCATGATGCCTCCTTTTCTACAAGTCGTTGATATCGACATTTTCCCCTTCGGGGATGGCAGAAGTATACTCCACAGGCTCTGTCCCCCTGTAGAAGTACATGACGACTCCACCTTCCTGCCCTTCCGGAATCCTTTTCCCGCTCCAGGGATCGACTCTCACCTCAACGATTCCCTCGGGTTTTTCCCAGTCTTTGACCTCGGTGGATTCATTCAGGTCATTGATGATCTTTGTAAATCCCTCTCCGTGGGCCAACCCGGCGAATTCTTTCATCCCCAGGGTCTCTTTATAGTCAAAGCCTATCCAGCTTCCCAGGACATATTCGGGGGTATAAGCCATGAGCCACAGGTCTGAGGCGTCGTCTGTGGTCCCTGTCTTCCCGGCCACCACTCCTTTCAGGCTGAAAGGAGCCTGGCGGAGGAAGGCCACGGTCCCGCTGTCAAAGGGAGCTTTCATCATATTGTTCATAATAAAAGCTGTCTGGGGTGAGAGGACCCGGGTCAGCTGGGGGATGTTCTCTTTGATGATATCCCCTCCGGCATCCGTGATGCGTCTGATAAAGATAGGCTGGACCCGTTCGCCCATGTTGGCGAAAGTGCAGAAAGTCCGTGTGAGTTCCAGGGGGGAGACTTCTGCGATCCCCACCGAAAGGGCAGGAACAGCAGCTATGGGGCTTTCTATCCCTAACCTGTGGAGATACTCCACGGCTGTGGTGGGCCCGATCTCCCGCATAAGCTTGGCGCTGATGACATTCACAGAAAGGCTGATGGCATTCCTTAAAGTCATCGGCCCCCTGAACTCGGCATTGTAGTTGCGCACTTTCCATTCCGGAGGGTTTTGATCCGGAAGGGGCCAGACGAAGGGGGCATCGATGAAGACCGAGGCCATGGTATACTTCCTGGTGTCTATGGCCGCTGTATAGAAAAGGGGCTTGACCGTGGACCCGATCTGCAGTTTTGATTGTGTCGCCCGGTTAAACTGGCTTTCCCGGAAATCCGCCCCTCCGATAAGAGCTGTGACATAGCCTGTCCGCGGGTCCATCCCCACGAAAGCGGTCTGGGGAAAGGGGCGCTCTTCCCACAGGACTCCCATGATCTTCTCGTCGAAATTGGCCCATCGGTACTTGACAAAGATCTCGTCTCCCGGCTTGAAATGTCCGGCCGGATCGAAATCCCACATCCAGTTTTCCCGGTCGATGGGAATGATCCCGGTAAAGCCCTTTCCGAGATCCACCTCCATGATGGTGCTCTTCACCTCTTTGATTTTTCCCCTAAGGATCATATTGGGATAGAGCTCTTTTTCAAGGTCTTTAAAATTCTTAAGCTCCAGCGCTTTATAACGGTTCCGCGCCTCTATATTTTTGAGATTGAGGGCTACGGCCTCATTGGCCAGCTCCTGAAGGTGCGGATCCAGGGTCGTATAGACATTGAGCCCCCCGGTAAATATGACATCATCCCCGTACTCGCGTACGAGCATCCGGCGGACTTCCTCGATGAAGTAGGGGGCCAGCTCGTTCAGGTGGGACTTCCGGGGCTCCACCTCGATAGGGAGAGCAATATACGAGCGATACTCTTCTTCTGTGATAAGCCCCTCTTCCCACATCTTGAAGAGGACGAGGTTCCTCCTGGAGAGAGCCCTCTCAGGGTAACTGTAGGGGGAATAAGCGGGGCCCTTGGCCAGAGCGGCCAGAAGAGCGATCTGGGGAACCGTGAGTTCCTCCACCGGTTTGTCGAAATAACTCTGGGCGGCTGCTCCCACACCGTAGGAGCCGTTGCTAAGATAGATGATATTGAGATACATGGCCAGGATCTCTTCTTTATTGAAATTGAACTCGATCTTGTAGGCCAGGACCATCTCTTTTATCTTGCGGGTCATGGTCCTCTCATGGGTCAGATACATGTTCCTGGCAAGCTGCTGGGTTATGGTGCTTCCCCCCTGGACAAGCTGGCCTTTGAAGATGTTCTGTGAGACCGCTCTGAGGATCCCGAATATATCGATGGCCGAATGGTGATAGAAGGAAGCGTCTTCGATGGCCAGAAAGGCTCCTTTGACCAGAGGCGGGATCTGGTCAGGCTTGAGGATGATCCTCTTTTCCTTGTAAAATTCATAGAGAAGTTCGTCGTTGATGTCGTAGATCTTCGTCCCCACATAGGGCTCAAAAGCATGTATTGAGGCAGAGGACGGCAGGTCCGCCGCCATGATTCCCACAATACCCAGTATCAGGACCAGGGGGAGGACAAAGGTCAAAGTGAAGAGAAACCAGACTTTCTTTTTGGATGTATAAGCATAATTCATGGTAAACGACCCCTTTTTTCGTAAAGTTATGGTTAACATTATATAACAGCTCTTCAGGCTGTCAACTTCTTTAACACGGGACGTTTATCCGGAGAAGGCGGCCCGGAGAGCCGCCTTCTTATACGGAAGGCCTCAGGAGAGAAGCCCTTCGATCTTTTCTTTGAGGCTCTGTTCGGGGTATCCTCCTACGATCTCCTCTGTCTCATTGATGACAGTCTTGGGGACCCCTTCAACTTTGTAATGATCCCCCACAGCCGGAAACTCCGTGACTTCATAGACTTCTGCTTTGATGTTTTTATTCAGTTTCGCTGCCATAAGGGCCGAAAGTGCTGCAGAGGGGCAATAGGGACAGCTGGGTGTCACAAAGACCTTGAGATTTACAGGAGACGTTATTTTCTTGAGATACTCCTGCATCTCGGGGGAAAAGAGAGGAGACTCCTCTCCGGATACGGCTCCCAGGGTCTCGAGAAGGCTTGCAAACTCATACCCCGAGGGAATGCCGTAAAAGATCAGTTGTCCCTCTTTCTTCCCGTTAAAGACGATAGCCGGCACGTTCTCCACGCCCATCTCAGCGGCTTTTTTTTCCTCGTCAGCCATATCGTGGACTGTATGCGTCAGGCGGGAGTCGATCTCCTCCAGCTCTGTAAACATCTCCACAAGAGTCTCACAATAGGGACATTCAGAAGGGTCTTTTCCCGGGATAATGATCTTTGATCCCTTTTTGATAAAAAGGTCCACATGGACCTCACTCCTGACTTTATCCTTAAGGACCTTAGCGATTTCCTGGCGGTCTTCTTCTTTAAAGATTCCCATGTGATCTTCTCCTTTCGGGTTTAAGGGCACACCTCAAGGCGTTCTCTGGCTTCAAGAAGCCTGTCGTGAAACTGCTGCCACTCCTTGTCCCGATAGACTCTGGACAGGATCTCCTGGACAAGCTGCTTCATCTCGGCGGGCAGATCCGGATTCAGATAGTATCCGCTCCAGGTCTTATAGCGGCGGCTTTTCAACAGCCCGGCCTCCTTGAGGATCTTGATATGACTGGAGACCGTCGACTGGGAAAGTTTCAGCGCCTGTACCAGCTGACAAGTATAGAACTCGTTTTGACTGCAGGAGGCCAGAATGTAAAGGCGTGTAGCCTCGGACAGGGCTTTGAAGACAGTTACCAGCATGAAACCCTCCTAATATCGACATCTGTCGATATAATACAGCACTTTTCCCCTTTGTCAAGAGGGGAGGGCTTCAGCCGAAGATCATGTCATAGAGGCCTGAGGCTTCATCCAACTCAGGATGCCAGGTTGTCAACCACACAGAACCGTGCCGGACAACAACGGGGTCCTTCCCTGCATGAGCTATGATACTGAGGCCCTGTCCTGTCGCGGAGATCCGGGGAGCACGGATGAACAGCCCTTCCACCACTGTTCCGTCAATAAAGTTCACTGTACGATATCCGCTTTCTCTGTGACGGCCATAGGCATTCCTCTCTATGGAGACATCCGCCAGGCCCAGAGGGTTTTCTCCTCCGTCTATTGTTTTGGAGAGAAGGATCGCCCCCGCGCAGACACCCCAGACCGGCCGGTTTGTCTTTCGCCAGCTGTCAAAGGATCTCTGAAAATCCCTTTCAGCGAAAAAGCGTTTCATCACCGTGCTCTCGCCCCCCGGAAAAATCAAACCGTCCAGCCCTTCCAGGTCCTCCCCTTTCACCACACGGCGCTCCTGCCACCCTCTTTGGCGCAGGTGTATACTATGCTCCCGACAAGCGCCCTGGAATGCGGCTATACCGATGATCACGGGTTTCCCCGCCCGCTGATCTTTACGGGGATCTCCCCCAGTCCCTTCATGGCGGCCCCCAGGTTACGGGAAGCTTCCAGAAGCCTGGCAGGCTCTTCATGATAGACCACGGCTCTGACGATGGCTTCAGCTCTTTTGACAGGATCTTCCGATTTGAAGACTCCCGACCCCACAAACACTCCGTCAGCTCCCAGAAGCATCATAAGAGCCGCATCAGCGGGGGTCGCGACCCCTCCGGCTGCAAAATTGACGACGGGCAGGCGCTTCAACGCAGCAGTCTGGATCACCAACTCCTCAGAGACTCCATATTCCCTTGCCTTCTTCAGGCGCTCACCGTCATCAGCTCCGGACAAGTGGGCTATCTCCGAGGCCACAGCCCTCATATGACGTACAGCTTCCACGATATTCCCCGTCCCGGCCTCTCCTTTTGTCCGGATCATCGCTGCCCCCTCCTGAATACGCCGGAGAGCTTCCCCCAGGTTTCTTGCCCCGCAGACAAAAGGGACCCGAAAACCTTTTTTATCGATGTGAAACTCTTCATCTGCCGGAGTGAGGACTTCGCTCTCATCGATAAAATCCACCCCCAATTCCTCCAGGATCAAACTTTCGGCAAAATGTCCTATTCTGACTTTGGCCATAACCGGAATGGTCACGGCCTTCATAATTGCCTCTATCATGGAAGGATCGCTCATCCGGGCGACTCCTCCTAAAGCCCTTATATCCGCCGGGACACGTTCCAGCGCCATAACGGCGCACGCTCCTGCCCCTTCGGCTATCCGGGCCTCCTCCGGGCAGGTCACATCCATGATGACTCCGCCCTTGAACATCTCGGCAAAATTCCGGTTGATCACTTTCTGCTCCTTCATAAACCCTCCTTTTCATTTCGCCAGGTTCCTGCTATACTTGGAGTAAGCAAACATACAACTAAATGTAATAGGACAATAAGCACATTGTCCTATATTGTCAAGGAGGTTTTTTGGGATACAGGATGATTATTGCGGTGATCTCAGCCCGGATCCGGAAAGGGGACTACCGCCCCGGAGAGCGCCTTCCCACAGTGAGAGAGACAGCCGCAGAATTCGGATGCAACAAGGCAACGGCCCAGAAGGCCTATGATGCCCTGCAGAAAGAGGGGTTGATCGTAAGCGTTGTGGGGAAGGGCAGTTTTGTCCCCCGCCGGCCTCTTCTCCCCGGTTCAGGAGGGCTTTTCCAGTCGGCCTATATCTCCCACACGCTTTTTCCTCACGAGGATTTTTCCCGCCTTATCCAGGACCTCTTTTTAAGAGACGGTTCTGCCTGTCTGGAGCAACCCCCTCTTCCCGGAGATCCGGATCTGATTGAAGTGTTAAGCCGCTTTTATTCTCTCCCCGAAGAGAGGCTCCTTATTGTTTCAGGAGCTCAGCAGGGGCTGGATATCACACGTTCCGTCCTCTCCATCGATGACCCGGCCCGGATCATCTTTGAAGACCCCAGTTACCCCGGGGCAGCGGCGCTCTTTATGCCCGGAAGTTTTGTCCCCATGACCCCCGAGGGCCCCGATCCTTTGCTGGTCAGAGAGAAAGCCCTCCAGACAGGAGCCCGACTCCTCTATACGATCCCTTCCGTCCACAACCCCACCGGATACCGCTATTCCCCCCGGGTCAAACGGGAACTCTGCTCCATTGCCAGGGAAATGGACCTCTATCTCATCGAAGACGATTCCCTCTCTGAATTCTTTCCGGACCCCTCTCCCCGTTTTCTGGACCTGGCCCCTGAACGCACCTTCTATATCAAATCACTGGCCAAATCCACTGTCTCGGGAAACCGCCTGGGGATCTTAGTCCCACCCCCGCCTTTCTTCAACGCCATGATGACAGCCAAGTCCCTCACAGACATCTCGACTTCGGGACTTCTTCAACGCGCGGCATCCCGTTTCATCCGGGAGGGTTACTTTCAAGCCTTTATTGAAAAGGTCCTTCCCGTCCACCGCGAGCGAAGGGAAAAGCTCCTTCATGTTCTTCAGGATATCCCTCTCTTTTCTGTACAGAAAAGTTTTTGCGGATTCTGGCTGTGGGTCCGCCTGAACAGGGAAGTGGACATCGCAACCCCTCCCTGGACTGAGGGACGGTTCTTCTCCCCCTCTCCGGAAAACCGCTCCTTTTTCAGGCTGGCTTATATGAATATGGAGGCCGAGGAGTTTTCCAGGGGTCTTCTGCAGATAAGACGGATGGCTCAGACACTCTCTTGGTGATCTTCAGCCCGATAGACACATTCTCCGGCGATATAAGTCTCCCGGACCGTGACCTTCCGGATATCTTCCTCTGAGAAGATGTTCTCGCTCAACACGACAAAGTCGGCCTTTTTCCCCGGGAAAATAGACCCCTGAAGGTTTTCAGTATGTCCGATCCGGGCAGCATAGAGGGTGAAGGCGCGGACCGCTTCTTCCACAGAAAGCCGTTCCCCGGGAACAGGATGGCTCACAGCGGCAGCGATGCCCCCGAGGGGATCCAGCGGGGTCACATTGCAGTCGGACCCGAAAGCGAAAGGAATCCCTTTTTCGGCAGCTGTCCGGATCCGGTTGACCTGCCGGGCCCTTTCTTTCCCCAGCCTCTGTTCATACAGCCCCCCGGGTTTTCCCCAGAATTCGTGGAACATGGGCTGAAAATCAAGCCACAACCCGAGCCGGGCGATGGTTTCGAGATCTTCATCCTGCACCAGAATGGCATGCTCGATCCGATGCCGTTTTTCGGCCTCCCGCCCCAAGAGGGAATAGCCCCGGACAAGCTGTCTGACCGCCCGGTCTCCTATGGCATGAAAGCTCATCTGCAGCCCGGCCTCATGGACACGGCGCATGAATGAAAAGAGAGCCTCGTCATCCAGGTAGAGACGCCCCGTTTCCCCGGGGGCATCGTAATAGGGAGCGGAGAGGGCGGCTGTACGTGACCCCAGAGAGCCGTCGATGAGGATGCATCCCCCGATCCGGGGCAGGCCTCTCTCCAGGACTCCCTTAAGGTCCATGACCTGGGGATAGAGGAGGATGCCGAGCGGGGTCTGTCCCTGGAGTTCAAGGAGTGCATCGATATTACTGAAATCATCCTCGACGCCCTCCATGGTATGAAGGGCTGTTACTCCTGCTTTAAAAGCCTTCTTCTCCATCTCAAGAAGTCCCCTCTTTTTGTCACCGAAAGGCACCTCCTGTCCCAGGCACCGTACCATCAGGTCATACTCCCGCCCCCGGATAAGGGGTGATGTCCCCTCCAGGCCGTATTTTTTCATAAAGGCTGTGTTGACCATCATGGAATGAAGGTCTATCCGTGTCATATAGAAAGGAGTAGTTCCTGTGACATCGTCCAATTCCCGGAGAGCAGGGAACCTGTTCTCCTTAAGCCTGGTCTCGTCGAAAAGGCAGGCAAAGGGCTGCGCTGTCATGGGCGACGCCAGGGCGGATTCGATACGTGAAAAGACCTCCTCCAGTGAAACCGCCCCCGAAAGGTCTGCCCCCAGCGCATAAAGCCCTGCAGGGATGAGATGGGTGTGGGAATCAATAAGACCGGGGAGAACGCATGCCCCTTTAAGGTCTACCAGCTTACAGCCTTCTTCAGGAACAGCGAAAAAACCATCCCTGATTGTA
Organism: Candidatus Mcinerneyibacteriota bacterium; assembly: GCA_016937175.1. Taxonomy (GTDB): domain Bacteria; phylum Macinerneyibacteriota; class Macinerneyibacteria; order Macinerneyibacteriales; family DSCS01; genus DSCS01. The sequence goes on from JAFGWL010000054.1 coordinate 26,518, forward strand.
AAACCATCGGTAAACCCCTCTCCTGTAAAGACATGCCCGTTGATATAGGTCGTCGTTGCCATGGAGGCCTCCTTTTTCTCGAGTATAACTTTTTTTTCGGGGGAATCAAGAAAGCAGGGAGCGCAGAACGCGCTCCCTGCATAAGTCACCTTTGACAAGACTATTTCAGCATGATCATCTTCCGGAAGGTCTTGAAGCCTTCTCCGGTCACGACACAGTAGTAGATGCCGCTGGGGCATTCGTTCCCGTTCTTGTCGCGGCCGTCCCAATGACGCTGATACTGGCCGGATGCCAGCTCCTCGTTTACGAGTTCTTTGACCACGCGCCCGTTTCTGTCAAAGATCTTCACACTGATGGGCCCGGCAGCCGGGACATGGAAATAGATATCCGTTTCCGGGTTAAAGGGATTCGGATAGTTTTCCACAGTCTTGGCCTTGATGGGAGCGCCGGGGATGAAGTCTACAGACTCGGCCGCAATGATCTCTTCACCGGCAGGAGCGGCTGTAAGGCTCAAAGGCCCTTCGCTGTAATAGGCCACCTGGTCGATGACATATCCGTATTTGGTCACGGAATAGTCCGTTACTGTCTTGACAGTGATCTTATCTCCGTCGACGATAGCCCAGAAAGCGCTCTTTGTCCCTGTATAGGCCGCCTGCTGCGTCCCGTTCTTGTCCAGGATATAGACATAGTCGTAATTGGACTCAAAATCAAAGGTGGAGAAGTGGACAGCGACCTGCTGAGCCCCCGTTTTCTGATAATAGATGGAGTTGGTCCAGTTATTGGCGTAATTATGAGGGGTCTCTACAGGCGTGGAGAGGGTCTCCACATACCATTGAGGTTCTCCTCCGCCACCGCCGCCGCTTCCGGCAAAGGCAACAGCCAGGGAATACATGGTGCTCGTGCTGTAGGCGCCGTTATATCCGTTGACCATGATGTAATAGGTCCCTGCAGTCGCTTCATAGGTGATGGTTTCGGGGTTGTTGGACGTATAGGCACGGGCAAGTTCTGTCCCCGATGAGTTATAGAGGAACATATCGTAATCTTTGGGCAGGTTCCCCAATGTGAGGGTCAGTGTCCCGGATTCTGAAAGAGCCAGCTTATAGTAATCCTTGTCTGATGAGTTGTAGATGTAGGAGTTATAGGTATTCCCTGCACTCACCGTGTAGGCCTGAGATGTGGTATCATTGGGCTCATAGGGATCTGTGGTCCCTCCGCCGGAGCCGGTGAAGGAGACTGTGAGCCTGTAGGCGGATGTGGCGCTGTAGGCTCCGTTATACCCGTTGACTTTGATATAGTAGGTCCCTGCGGTAATGCTTTTGGAGATGGTCTCGGGGTTGCTGGTCGTATAGGCCCGGGCAAGCTCCGTTCCCGATGCATTATAAAGGAACATATCATAATCTTTGGGCAGGTTCCCGAGGCTCAGGGACAGAGTCCCGTCAGAAGCGGCCACAAACTTGTAGTAATCCACGTCGGTCGAAGAGTAGATATAGGAATCGTAACTCTGCCCTGCACTTACAGAGTAGGCCTCTGCTGTAGAGTTGTTGGGCTCGTAGGTGTCTGTGGTCCCTCCTCCGCCGCCGCCTGAAGCCGGTTCTCCGACTCCCACAGCCGCCCAGGCATTCATGACCTGTGCCGACTCGTCAGAACCGCTGCCGTAGAGTTCCTCGGCTGCGGTGATGGAATAGGCGCGGGCCTGGGAATAATTCGTCGTTGTTGTGAATTTCGTTGTCATACACCGATACCAGATATCCAATGCCTTCTCCCGGCCGATCCCGGAGACAGCGACAGTCTCGCTTCCGTTGTACCAGCTGCCGCCGTCCACCAGAAGCTGGAAGAACTTGGTCCCGATGGACATATTGATATGAACCCCGCCATTATCGTCGCTGCCGGTATACCGTTCGTCGTAATACCGGGGCAGAGGATAGCCGTAGCTGTTCTGGGGGTCCGCAATATCACGGAGGGGCTGAGAGCCCACCATGACATCTTCTCCCATATCCCAATCCTGGTCGGGGTCGACCTGGCTTCCGAAGATATCGGAATTGGCTTCATTGATCGCTCCGGATTCATAAGAGTATTGCAGGTTAGCCGTTGATGAACAGAAAGCATGAGAAAACTCATGCGCCACCACATCGATGGCCCCCAGATAAGTCATGGTAGAGCCGTCGCCGTCACCGAAGACGAACTGGGCATCATAGGGAGACCAATAGGCGTTGGCATAATTTCTGCTATACTCGATGGTCGCAGTCAAAGGAGCATCTCCGTTGTCATAGGAACGGTAATTGAAATTGCTGTAAAAAAAGTTGTAGGTACGTTCCAGGGCATAGAGCATCTGAGCCGCCTTGGATAGGGTCGTGCTCCCGGCGTTCAATGTGATAAGCGACCCCGGAAGGCTGGTCCCGTTGTTCGCTGTCATGACACGGATGTAGTCGGCACCGGTCTCGGTATCATACATGTAGGTCGTCCCGCCGTCGGTGGTGGTATAGACGGTGACATAACCTTCATAATAGGAATTCATGCTGCGCGACTCTGCCTGGATGTCATTATAGCTGAGAAGGATCTTCCCGGTATGCGCATCAACAAAAGCGACCTGGGCCAGGTTCTCTCCCAGGCTTACGGTCTTATACGCCAGGACATACTCTTCTTTCCCCACGGGATAGATAAGCAGTTCAGGCTCCAGTGTCTTCTCCACTTCTCCGGGAGCAGCTTTTGCCGCCAGCTCGGCCACAGCAGAACTGGACAGAGAAGGCACCGTATTCACCTGGACGGCCGGGAGAAGCGTTCCGGCATAACCGGTGACAGCGTCCCCTTCCACCTGGAGGTAGAATTCCCCGCCGTGGACAGGAAGGCCTTCATAGGTCTGCTGCATACGGATATGACGTACGCCTGCTTCGTCCAGGACGACGCGTTCCTGACGTACATTCTCCTGCAGGCTTTCTACCCGGAAGACATTGTCAAAGGAACCCAAAAAGACCTTGACGGGATCCGCCTCAGTCTTTGTGGGCCTGGCCAGGACACCCCGCATGACGATAGGGGTCAGGTTCTCCCCGGCCTCGAACCGTTCCACTGAGGAGAGGTCGGCTTTGTCCAAAGCATACCCTCCTGTGAACAAGATGAGTACCATACTTGCTAAAGCAAGCAAACGTTTCCATTTTCCCATACATAACCTCCTTGTTATCTTAAAAGGATAAAGTCAAAAAAAGGCGTGTCAAGTAAAAAATTAATAAAATTCGGAAAAACAGTAAAATAAATGCAATATAAAGAACTTTATTAGCTCATAATCAAATATAAACAGACATAATCCGAGCTGAAAGAAATATGGATAGATGTAGAGGGGTTATTTATCTTTTTATACGCATGAGGGAAGAAAGTGTTGCAGGGGGGTGCCCCCCTGCAACAAGAAAACTCATTTTCCCAGAATAAGAGGCATCCCCGAAGCGGTAGGGGATGTGGGAAGGATGACAAAAGTGGTGTTTTCGGAATTGGCCAGTTTCTCATAGGCCATGATGGCTTCGTGCTGAAGGTATTTATCGGATAGAGTACTGTTGATGATCCTCTGGGCGTTGGCCAGGCCCCGGGCCTCGATCTCCTTGATCTCCGCCTCCCGGCTGGCGATGTTTTTCTTATACTCCATGGCCTCTTCCTGCTGTTTAGCCTTCATCTTCTCCTCGATGGCGTTCTCCACCAGCTTGGGAAGGGATATGTTCCTGACCAGAACTTTGTCCACCACAACGCTTTTCGGAGACAGAAGAGTGATCAGGGTATCATTGATACTATTGGTAAAGTCCTTGCGCTCTCCCGTATAGAGTGAGTCCATCTTATAGATAGCGGCCGTATCCCTGACCGTAGTACGGATAGCCGGGCGGATGATCTTCATCTCCAGTTCATAGGTGCTCTTGGCCAGGTCCTCATAGACTCTGTTGACCTTTTCGGGGTCGATCTTCCACCAGACCGTGAGGTCCACGCCCACTTCAAGCCCGTCCAGTGTACGGACTTTGACGCTGTCGTCTCCCCGGCGTGATCCTTCGCTGATATCGATGCTCATGGTGTATTCCTGGATCCGCGTAGGATACTTCACGATGGTGACAAAAGGGTTCACCACATTGATCCCCGCTTTAAGGGTCCGCTCACGGACTTTTCCGAAGAGGACCTGGACACCGACTTCACCGGCATCGATGATGACAAAGAAGTGGCTCAGGGTCAGGACAGCAAAGATGATAGCAGCCAGAAGCAGGATGTTCTGCATCCCCCGGAACCGGGGGTCAGTGGCCCCGCTTCGCTTGCGATTCACATAGATGACGATAAAGACAATGGTCAGAATCAGTGTAAATAAGACTCCCATGGTAACCTCCTTTTTTAGGAACCGATATTATAAAGGATCACACGGACAAGTGTGATCACGATACCCAGCCCGCCGGCTGCTACAGAAAGGGTATACATCATCCCCCGGCGGACATCCTTCCCCGGGTAGAGGCGTGCAGCATACCAGACAAAGGGAACGATAAAGACGATGGCCAGGCTGGGGTTAAGAAGAGAAAAGAGCAAGGCTCCCGGCGCCGTAATCATCAGATACAGATTCGCTTTTTTTTCCTTCATAGATCCTCCTTTCTGATCTCTTAGTATAAAAGGCTTTTCGCTGCTGTCAATTTTTCTCTCCCGTGCCGGAGGAGAGAAGGTTTCTCTTGAACCGCGCGGCATCTCCCCTTCCCGGGACAGCCAGGGGTTTACCCTTTTCGTCCCTCCCGGATGCGAAATAAGCTGCTGAACGTGTCATAGGAAGAGGAGTAAAGGCCTGGACGGCTTCCGCCCGGATCTTATACCTTCTGATAAAATCGGCTGTTTCCCGGTTTCCCTGTTCGGTCTCCCCCGGGTGTCCGGCAATGAAGTAGGCCCTGATCCGGAAAAGCCCCTTGCGGGGGAATTCACGGCGCAGGGCCGAAAGTGTATTCTCCAGTGTCTCGGGAGCATACTTCCCCATGAATTTGAGGACAGAGGGACTGCGGTGTTCCGGTGCGATATTGAGATATCCCGAGAGGTATTTTTCTATGATCACTTTTCTCCAGGGAGCCCGGGAGAGAGAAAGATCCAGACGAAGCCCGCTCCCGATGCTTACTTTTTTAACCAGCTGTGAAGCTCTTTCCAGCAGTCGGAGATAGCGCGGGACATCACTTTCAAAAAAGGGACACAGAGAGGGATAGAGACACGATTCACGGCGGCAATCCCTTTCCCCCCGCCGGCACCGGGCTCCATACATGTCTGCCGAAGGCCCGCCGATGTCGGTTATATGCCCCGGAAACCCTTTCTCAGCACTGATACGACGGACTTCCTCAAGAATCGACTCTTCTGAACGGGAGACGATCTCTCTCCCCTGATGAAACGTGATCCCGCAGAAACGGCATCCTCCTGCGCAGCCCCGATGCGCCGTCACAGAGTAACGGATCATTTCCCACGCGGGGATGGCCTCCCGGTAGCCCGGATGAGGGCGGCGCGTAAACGGCAGGACATAAAGAGCATCCAGTTCAGCTCTGTCAAGGGGAGGAGCGGGAGGGGTGTGGCAGAGAAACCAGGCTCCGTCTTTTTCAACGAGAAGCTCTTCTTTTTGGGACAGAAGAGCATCGGCCTGACGATGAAGAAGGTGCGGGGATGCGGCCAGCTCTTCGTGGGACGGGAGGAGACGGTAAGCTTCCCGGGGAGGTTTGTTTTCACGTAACACCGTCCCCGGGATCCCGCCCAGCGGCTCCCCCTCCCTGATCCTCCGGGCGATCTCCCTGACAGCTCTCTCTCCCATCCCATAGACGATAATATCTCCTTTGGAATCCACAAGAATGGAGTGCCTGATCTTCGATTGATAAAAATCCCAATGGGAGAGGCGACGCATGGAGGCTTCGATCCCGCCAAGGACGATCACAGCCCCTTTGTGGACCTGTCTGATAGCTGAAGTATAAGCCGATGCGGCTCTGTCGGGACGGACAGGCCGGCTTACCCCTCCGCTCTCTTCAATAAAAGCTTTTCCGCCGGGGGAATAGGCATCATCGTGCCGCAACCGCCCGGCAGCCGTGTACTTTGTAACCATGGAATCTACATTCCCTCCGGTGACTCCCCAGAAGAGACGGGGAAGCCCCAGGCTCTCAAGGTCCTGTTCACCGGCGTTCCCGGCTCTGGGGCGGGCGATGACTCCCACACGGTATCCCAGTGATTCCAGGAATCGTCCGATGAGGGCGACGCCGAAAGAGGGATGGTCCACATAGGCATCCCCGGTCACAAGAATAATGTCGCATCGATCCCATCCCCGGGATTCCATCTCTTCACGGCTGACAGGAAGGGGGCTTTCAATCATGTTTCGCGACTGCACAGGAATAGTGCCACCTCCTCCAGGACTTCTTTTTTTGTTTTTCCCAATCCGTCCAGGGCACTCAGAGCCTTACTTGTCGCCTCTTCAGCAAGATGGAGAGAGGTCTCCAGGCCGAAAAGGGCCGGATATGTCGCTTTCCCCGATTTTTTGTCTTTTCCCGGGCTTTTACCCAGCTGACGGGCCGTTCCTGTGCAATCGAGGATATCATCCCGGATCTGAAAAGCCAGCCCAAGCCATTTCCCGTATTCGTTGACAGCTTCCTTTTCCTTGTCCGGAGCTGAGGCTAACAATGCCCCCATGAGACAGGCGGCCCTGATCATCTCTCCTGTTTTGTGTGTATGGATATACTCCAGGAGAGGCTGAGTCATCTCTTTTCCTTCCGAATCAATATCGACAAACTGCCCCCCGGCCATTCCTCTGAACCCGGCCGCCCCGGCCAGAAGAGTTATCGCCTCGAGTGTCACCGAGGGCTCAAAATCAGACCGGGATGCCATGAGCTCGAAGGCATATGTCAGAAGCGAATCTCCCGCAAGCATAGCCTTGGCCTCCCCGAAGACCATATGGTTTGTGGGCTTTCCCCGCCTGAGAGCGTCATTGTCCATGCAGGGAAGGTCATCATGGATCAGGGAGTATGTGTGGACCATCTCCAGAGCTGCTGCAAAGGGGAGGACCCTTTCACTCTCTTTTCTGAAGAGAGAATAGACCGCTTCCAGCAGAAAGGGGCGCAGCCTTTTTCCCCCCACAAACAGACTGTAACGGATAGCCCGGTGAAACTCCCGGGGGAAATGCTCCTCTTTCGGGAGGATCTCATCAAGATATCTTTCCAGCTTTCGGGCAAACTTATCCATCTCAGACGAAACGTTCATTCCCCTCCTTTCGTACAGGCCTTTACGATCCTCAAAGCTTTGGGGACCATCCTGATGGCAAAAGGCCCGTATCCCACAGACTCCCCGTCGCATTCGCAAAAAAGGTTATCCGCCTCTCTGATCATGACTCTGTCGCTTTTATGGTATTCCACTTTAGGGTGATGTTCAAGCCCGCCTTGATACAACTGCTTCAAGCTGGAAAACATCTGCCAGAGAGACATCTTCTTATAGAGGACGATATCGAAGAGGCCGTCATCCATGACTGCCTGAGGGAGCTGTTTGATCCCGCCGCCGTTGTATTTGCCGATTCCCACTCCCAGGCTGAAAAGGTCCACATCTCTGACGGAACCCTCCAGGGACAGGGTGACCCGGGAGGCTTTGTAGGCAGCCAGCCCTTTGAGCATATTTGACAAATAGGACAAGCGTCCTCCCTTTCCCCTGTCTTTGGCCCGGTTAGTCTTCTCGGCCACCCAGGCGTCAAATCCGAAACCCGCCACGTTGACAAAGACTCTCTCTTTCTTTTTCTCTTTTCCCGAGACCACGACCCCGACATCCTGAAGGAACGTCTCTTTCCGGGCCAGACAGCGCGCCATCTCTTCATACGATGAAGGATATTCCATGGTCCTGGCCCAGTCATTTCCGGTCCCCACCTGAAAGAGCCCCACCGTCACGTCACAGGGAGAGACCTTCGGCTGGGAAAAGAGGCCGTTGACGACTTCATTGAGTGTCCCGTCTCCTCCCACGGCAAGGATACGCCGCCATCCCTCTCCGACGGCTCTTTTGCAGATCTCCGCCGCATGCATCCTGTACCCTGTAAAGAGGGGGACTGTTTCCACCCCTTTCTCCATGAGAAGACGTTCGATCCTGTCCCAATGTCTCAGGCCCCTGTCACCTCCCGCATGGGGGTTGATGATAGCCAGCCATCTCTCATCCATCTTTTTCTCCGAAATATTGATAGAGATATGTCTTCAATGCTCCGTTATAAAGTTTTCTGTTTTTATCCGCCTTGCGCCCGAACACCTGTTCGAATCCAGGGAATGCTGTCAGAAGAGAGATATCCCACCCGGGATAGCCGGAGAGAGCCTTCCCCAGAGAACCCATCAGGGCCGCCGTTTCGCTTTCCCCTAAAAGACGTTCACCGTAAGGGGGGTTGGTAACCAGGAGCCCGCTCTTCCCGGGAAGGGCCGATGTACATGCATCTCCCGTTTCAAAACGGACCAGCTCCTCGACTCCTGCTCTTTTGGCACACTCCCTTGACAGAGCTGTCATCTCCGGGTCGATATCCCGACCCAGGATAAAGCATCCGCACTCCCTCTCCAGGCTTGAAGCCTCCTGCCGTACCGATTCCCAGGCTTCTTTTGAAGCTGAGGGCCAGTATTCCGCATCAAAGCGGCGCTTTATTGCAGGATAAATATTATTCATGATCATGGCCGCCTCTATGGGAATAGTGCCACCCCCGCAAAAGGGATCCACGAAAAAGTCGCGGCCCTTCCAACGGCTGAGAAGGACAAGGGCAGCAGCGAGAGTCTCCCGCAGGGGAGCCCGGCTCCTTTTGAGAGCATAATTCCTTTTATGAAGCCCTTCTCCCGAGGCGTTAAGGAAAAGACGGGCCCGGTCTTTGTGGATCCTGAGGAAAATCCTTGCCGGGAATCCCGATTCCGGTAAAGTCGCCCCCTTCAGACGGGAGAGCAGGCTGTCCACAACAGCTTTTTTGGCCACGGATTGCAGGGCCGGCTCTGATGAGAGACGGGATCTGACGCTTTTGGCCTGGACGATGATCTTTGTCTCCTTTTTAAGATATTCCTCCCAGGGGACAGCCCGGACCGCTTGAAAAACGTCTTCGAACTTTAAGGCCTCAAACTCTTTCAAGACCAGGGAGACCCTGTCTGCTGAACGCAGCATGATGTTGGCAGTAGCTAAAGCTCTCTGGTCTCCGTCAAAGAAGACAAGGCCGTCTTCTCCTCCGCTCTTCTCCAGCCCCAGAGCAAAGAGTTCTCCTGATACGACCTTCTCCAGCCCGAAGGCCGCGGATACCGCGATCTTCACAAAGACACTCTCTTATCGGGATTCGTCCGCACTGCCTGGCTCCAGGTCTCTGAGCCTGAGGTCGTCCATGAGCTCACGGATCTTTCCTTCGGCTCCGTGGAGGATAGTATCGAGTTCCCTGACAAGGCCGACCCCCTCCTCAAAGAGAGCCAACGCTTCGCCCAGGGGGATGTCCCGCTCTTCCAGGCGTTCGACGATCTCCTCCAGGCGGGACATCTTCTTTTCATAGGGATCCATGTTCATCCTTTCCGGGAGAGACTTCTGTGATCCTGGCCTTGGCCCTCCCTCTCTTCCACTCAAGCTCCACCGAATCATCCGGAGAGAGAAGAGAAGGATCCGATACAGGCTCCCCCTCTTTACGGACAATGACATAGCCGCGCTGCAGGGGATCAAGGGGACTGGAACCCTGAAGCCGGCTTCTGATATCCATAAAGTCATTCTTTTTTCTATTCATTAAAAACATGAGCTGTTCTTCCATCCTGGCCCGCAGCCGCTCTTTGTCCGAAACCGCTTTCTGATACCGTGTTATCGGGGCTACTCTCCCCAGATGAGCCCTGAGGACTCCGTTCTCCTGCTTCTTACGGAAAAGAAGGTCTTCAGGCAGAACTTCAAGGGACTTTTCCAGAGACTCCTTTTTCTTTCTCATCTCTTCAGCGGCCCGTAAGACCCGTTTCGGAAGCCTGGCGGCCAGCTCGTCCGTCCGGAGAAAGAGAGCATTTAAAACAGAGTCCGGGGACCTCCTGAGCAGGCGCCGTGTCAGATGGGTCCTGGCCTCTTTTTCCCCGGAGATATGGGCTTGTATGGCTTTGATCAAGGAGACCTCCCTTTTGAGGCGCTCCTGCTCAAGCTCCGAACAGCTTTTGACC
>JAFGWL010000055.1 GCA_016937175.1 Candidatus Mcinerneyibacteriota bacterium
CCGGAATCAGGCAGAGGAGCACATGTTCACGGGCGTAATCAACCAGCATATAAAAAGCTTCCAGGATCGCTCCCGTCACCCGCTGATGCTCAAAGGGGATGAAGTAAAGCCCCAGGAAGAGAGCCGTTAACAACCCGAGTTTTTTTATCTTGTCCATTCCATCTCCTTGATCCATTGTTTCACTTTCTCCTCTATCCGATCGCGTATTTTCCGTGTCTCTTCCAGGATAAAAGACTCTTCTCCTTTTAATCCCGAAGGATCGGGAAAACCCCAATGCAGGCGCTCCGCTTCCCCGGGGAAAACGGGGCATGTCTGCCCTACTTTAGGATCACAGACAGTGATGACGATGTCAAAGGATCTTCCGGCGTTATAGACATCCATGACGCTTTTTGGCTTATTGCGGGAAATATCGATCCCCTTCTCTTTCATGGCTTCCACCACGTAGGGGTTTAAAACTCCGGGCTCTAAACCGGCGCTGTCGGCTGTGATCCGCCCTTTCCCGTAAACGTTGGTAAAGGCGGCAGCCATCTGGCTCCGGGCGGAATTATGGACACAGATGAAAAGGGCTTTCTTTTCCATCACTTACCCTTTGAGCAGCTTGAGGATCTCGTCTTTAGACGCTACCCGTCCGGATATCTTGACTTCATCGTCGATGGCCAGAGCCGGCGTCATCATGACCCCCATCTCCATTATGGTATCGATATCCGAGACCTTGACCACCTGGGCGTCGATGCCCGATTCCTCAACGGCCCGGCGGGCCTCTTCTTCCAGCTTCTTGCATTTGGGACATCCTGTCCCGAGGATCTTGATAATCATCATGCCTCCTTTATTCCATTTTTACGGGGAAACCAATGTGTTGTCTTATTGGCGATCTTCACCAGCGTGAGCATCACCGGGACTTCCACGAGGACACCCACAACCGTGGCCAAAGTCGCTCCCGACTGAAGCCCGAAGAGAGAGATGGCCACGGCTACAGCCAGCTCGAAGAAATTACTGGAGCCGATGAGAGCCGCCGGAGCGGCGATCTCATGCTTCAACTTCCATCCCTTCGCCCAGAGATAGGCCATAAAAAAGATAAAAAAGGTCTGAAGGGTGAGCGGAACGGCTATAAAAAGGATATGCAGAGGGTTTCCCAGGATCACATTCCCCTGAAAAGAGAAGATGATCACCAGGGTCAGAAGAAGCCCTGCAATAGTCGTGGAATGAAACTTAGGAAGGAATTTCTCAGTGAAATAAGCACTTCCTTTGTGCCTGATGACCATGGTCCGGGTGATATATCCGGCGGTGAGAGGGATCACCACAAAAAGGACAACCGAAAGAAGCAGGGTGTTCCACGGAATCCCGATATCGCTGATCCCTAAGAGAAACGCCACAATGGGAGTAAACGCAAAAAGGATGACCAGATCGTTCACCGCCACCTGCACCAGAGTATAGGAAGGGTTGCCGTCGGTGAGATAACTCCAGACAAAGACCATGGCTGTGCAGGGCGCTGCTCCCAGAAGTATGGCCCCGGCCAGATATTCTGTGGAAAGGCCCGTGGGGATCCACTGGGCAAAGACGACTTTTAAAAAGAACCAGGCGATGGCATACATGGTGAAGGGCTTGATGAGCCAGTTGGTGATGAGCGTCACGGTGAGCCCCCGCCCCTGTTTAGTGGCATTCACCACGCTTTTAAAATCCACTTTCAGCATCATGGGATAGATCATGAGCCAGATGAGGAGGGCAATGGGAATGGAGACCCGGGCATATTGCAGCTTCTCAAGCACACGGGGGACCGCAGGGAGAAATTGCCCGATAAGAATCCCGGCTCCGATACACAAGAGGACCCAAATGGAAAGATAACGCTCAAAAAATTGCAATCGTTTTTTCATGCCTTCTCCTTTCGTCCCGGACGGTCACAGACATAATTTCCGGTTATTAGTTTTTCTCTGTCCCGGCGGCATGTGTCGCACTCCATTTCGCTGATGATCTTCATCAGCGCTTTAGACTGCAGAGTCAATTCAGGATTCAATTCATAATAGGTCCAGTAAGATGATTTTTCTTCGATGATCAAATCGACTGTTTTCATTTTTTTAAGATGTCCGGAGATCGTGGCATAACTCAACCCCAGGATCCCCACAAGTTCACAGACGCAACACTTACGCTCCTGCAGAAGCTTGATGATACGAAGCCTTTTGCACTCTCCCAACACTTTCATCACCTGAATGAACAAACAATCCATTTCGCTTACCTCCGAAATCAATCTATTCCATTCTATCCATTTCGTCAAGTTAAAAAATGGTTAATTTTCATTATGAAGAATGAGAAGGGTGCTTTTTATAAAAACAGAAAAAAATAAGGAATCCCGCGCTTCTCTGAAGAAGCGCGGAATTGAGAGTTCTATTCGATATGACTGATGATCAGCTCATGACTGTTAAGAGAAAATTTCTCTTTTTCTTCATCCCATACATATTTCTGATACGCTACAGACCCGTCCTCTCCAAAGGGATAAACAAGAACGACGTCAAGTTCCTTCTGATCCTCTACAATGATGAAGCCGTCAAACTCTCCCTCCCATGTATAGGACTCAAGTAAGGACTTCGTCTCCCCTTCGGGAAGTGCCGTCAAAATCAAATAACCGTCTTTGTAGCAGGTGGTCATCATCACACTGGGGCGGGGAGGCATTCCCCCTTTCTTGACAAAATAGGCAGCTTTGGTTTTTGTAATCAACTCAGGCCTGTCATTCTCAAAAGAGTAAAACTCAAGCTCGCCGTTGAATATTCCTGAGTTTAACAATCCCCGGGGCGCTACGGTGACCCTATACGCTGACTCCATGACTTTTGTCGGGGTCAGCTTTGTTTTGTCTACCGTCCCGTAACCTGAGACAAATTCCCCCTTTAAATTATATTCGGAGATCTTATAGTCGGACATGGCCGTGGTTGCAAGCAGGCGTCCGGTTTCTAAGACATCAAGGCTCACGATCTGGCCGCTGTCAATGTAAAATTCATCTTCAAAGGCCAGTTCCCCGGTTACAGGATCGACAGTAAGGAGCAGGACCTTATTGTTCTTGGAGTCAGTGATATAGGCAGTGCCCTCTTTTATTACCCACAGATTACTGTACTCGCTCATTTCCCCCGGTCCGGTGCCCGGTTTGTCATACTCGGATATGATTTTCCCCTCCATGGAAAAAGAAATAATAGAATCAGTTGTCCTGTTCTGAGCTATGATAAAATCGCGATAACAAAAGATATTAGTCAAAAACCCGGGCTTTTCCAATGAAACGACCATCTTTTCACGGCACTCCCCTTTGACTTCGTTTTTGTCAAACTGTCCGATCGTATCAGCTTTCCTCATACATGATTGAGCAGTCAAAAGAAGAACAGATAAAAGGATAAAAAACAGTCTTTTACGAAAGCCGGTTATATTGCTGAGCATAGACGCCTCCCTTGCTTAATAATTCTTCGTGAACCCCCTCTTCGACAACGGCTCCTTCATTCAGGACAAAAATACGATGGCAACCGGAGATCGTATTCAACCGATGCGCCACGACAAAGACGATCATCTCTTCATTGATCCTGTCGATAATGTCAGAAATATACTTCTCTGAAACATTATCAATATTAGATGTAGCTTCATCAAGGACAAGTATTTGCGGCTTTCTGACTAAGGCCCGGGCAATAGCGATCCGCTGTTTTTGACCGACAGATAGATTTGTTCCCCGTTCTTCTATGATTGTATTCTCTTTATCTTTTAAACCGCTGACAAACTCCCACACATGAGCCTTTTTTAATGCTTCGATCACATCTTCCCGGCGCGCCTCCCTATTCCCAAAAGCAACATTATTATAGATGGTGTCATTGAACAAAAAGGGCTCCTGCTCGACCAGGGCAGTCTTCTCCCGTAATGTATACATCATTTTTCTGTCCATGGGGACTCCGTTGATCAACACCGAACCCTCGAATTCATAGAGTCCCATGATGATGTTGATTAGTGTAGTCTTCCCCGCTCCGGATGACCCCATGATACCGATCTTCTCCCCCCTCTTCCCCTTAATATGGATCTCCTTGAGAACGGGCTTTCCCGTCTCATATTCAAACCGTATATCTTTCAGTTCGACCTCAAGGATCTCCTTTTTGAACACATCTCTCTCCTTAGAGACTTCGGGTAATGCCAGGATCTCGTCGATTCGGAAAAGCGCTACTCTTAATTTCTGAATTTCACTGTTAAACCCGATAAAACTGGACGCCGGCCCAAAGACAAAATTCATCAGGCTCATAAAGGTTACAAAATTACCGATGGTAATGTTTCCGATGATGATCTGATATCCGCCGTACCCCAATAGGAGCAAAGGAGAGATGGTCCCGATAAAACTCATAAAGGCAGCATTGAGCATCTCAAGCTTGTTCAACCGGACCAAATCCCGGTAAGTCAGAGTCACGGCTTTCATATAACGTCGGATATTATGCAGATTGCGGTTAAAAGCCCGGCACAGTTCCACAAGACTGATATTCTCCTGCAGGGACTTCGTGGCCATGGCTGCTGTCTCATAAGCCAGAGAAGACTGCTTTTTGATCTTCTTTCCGAAATAATGAGTGGCTGCAACAAACAACGGGATTATCATAAGGGAAAGCAGGGCCAGCTTCCATTCGATATAGATCATGGCGGAGACCCCGACGATAAAGGTCAGGACTTGTTTGATCATTTCAATGATCTTTTCACCGAACAGAATACTTAACCGGTGGGGATCGTCTTTCAAGCGCGACATCAGGTACCCGGTACCGTATTTTTTAAACTCATTCAATTTTACACGTGCCAGCTTTTCAAAAAGGACCCGCCTGATATCGATGATTATCTTGTTGTTGACCTTATAGAAGAGAACCCCCACAAAAAAGAGCTGCAAAGCTTTTAGCAGATGGACCAAAAAGAGAAGGCCCACGGCAATCAACAGCATCCGTACGTCTTTATTGGGGAAGACGACATCGATGACGTACCCCATGGCAAAGGGACGGGGGAGAAGCATTAATGATCCTGCCAGGACCAGGATGCCGCCCAGAATGATCTTCCATCGATACATTCTGACTTCTTTTAAAACGAGCCGCAAAGCAGGTGACAGAGCTTTTCCCGCTCCTTTTTTTTTCTTCATCTTCTCCCCTTATCTTTAATGAATCACCGCATCAGGAGGGCGCAACAGCTGTCCACTGAAGATCACGCTGATCGATATGTCTTTCTTTGAAGGCTTCAATCAGTCTCACTGTGGAATCGTAGCGAGAGCGTGTCAGGCAGGCATCGGATAATTCACACTGTTCACAATCAGGACACTTGGGGAATTTTGTATACCGGAATATATTCTCCCTTTCTTTCATATCTTCACAGACTTTTTCAATCAGCTCTCCGTCAAAACCCGCTTTTGACAACTCTTCGGCTATCTGTCCCTCTTCCTTCTTTTCGACCTTCAACTCGAGATACTTCTTTATCCCTTCATAATAGGGCTCTTTTTCTTCTTTTCGCAGCTCCAGGAATTTACAAAAATTATCGTACGCTTTTTCATCAAACCCTAATTTATACCAGAGCTGTGTCAGAAAAAAGGAGAGATTCAATCTCTTCCAGTAAGACGAATACTTGAACTCGATATTCAGCAGCTCACTCAGGAGCCTGTTGGGGGAAAAATGCTCCAGTTTTTCAGCGATACGGATGAGCTCCTCTCTTGAACAGCTGTTCATGTCAAATATCGGATCCAGCACTTTGTCCAGCTCGATGATGTGAAAGACCTTTGTCGGCAAGGTAGACCTGGGGCTTTTTCTCCCCTTGACAGAGACTTCCGGGATATAGATGATGTAAGTCGGGAAATCCAGATAGGAAACATTCCGAATATAGACATCATAGCCCAGATCATGCACTTTTTTGATGACCTTTTTCACTTCTTCCTCATAGGACTCCGCCGGAGTAAAGACCGCCGGGTCGAATGAATAAGATTCCTTCTCTTCAAAAAGGCTCAAGGGATAGATTCCGCTTCCGTCTTTGACAAACTCGGAAAAATTGATCACGCAATCCATTTGAGAGGAGGTATCTTTTTTAATAAAATACTCATGCCGCTCTTTCGGGATATCCAAAAGCCTCTTTCTAAAAAACTCATCGTCCCGAATCCCCTGGTAGATCTCTGTCAAGCAACGGCTAAGGGCTACCTGGAACGAGGTATCCGACCCGACATTCAGCTTATATTTGTTTTCTTTGTCATCAATGATCATGACACCCATGGAAGGCAATCCGATACCGGCGGAAAAGTCTTTCACGACCACACGATACTGTCCGCTTTGTTCGATGCTTTTAATGATCTTATACTCCCGCTTGAAGAGTTTAAGATACTCCACAGGGATTGTAGGTGGCGTCAGTTCGTTATAGTAGATCTCCGCAGCAGCCCACCGCTCCATGATCTCAGCCAGTCCCTGGAAAATAGCCTCCGCTTCGGAGTTACCCGCAGCCATCCCATTGGAGCCAATGGCCAATATCAGCATGTTTAACGGCAGATCGATAAGCTCTCCGCTTTTTGTATCCAAAAAAGGAATAGAAAGAAGCCCGGGATAACCGTTCTCTTCCAGCCTTTTGAAATAGAGATCGATAAACTTCTCCCTGTTTTCCCCTTTATGGGAAATAAGGTCATTTTTTATGGCATCCGGTAAAGCCATGAACTCATCCCGGGTCATATACTTTTCATCAGGATAATAGCAAACTCCGGTTTTATCCTTTACTTTTGTTGTAAGGATCCGCGAAAAATTACCCATAAACCCGTTCTGGAGACGCTCCATAAATTCCGCATATCCGCTGGCTAAGGAAAACTCCTTTGTCCTGCCTTTTCCATTAGTCCCGAATTTTCCCCTCTCATCATCCAGTTCGACACGGCAGGAATGAATCCCGGGAAGAGGATTCGTCGTAAAAGTCACCTCAGGTTTCAAATCGATTTTTGACAAAATATTCTTGATCTTTCTAACTGTGTTGTTAGCGCTCCTTGTCTTGTAGGGGCGTTTCATTGTGTTGAACATCTTTATACCTCCTGTCAAATGATGCTCAGAACCGACATCTCCGGGTGATTTTAGCCTGAAGGCATAGAGGCTGGTATCGGGTGATTCACTTAAATTTCATCAGTCGAAACACCCCTGATGTATCGGTGCTTTCAAATGAGAAGCCGATATTATAAAAAAAAAAGGCTCCCGAAGGAGCCCTTTTTCAATTATGTGCACCGGGAAAGATCTCAGAGAACAGGACGGCCTGTCTCTTCAGTCGTTTCCTTATCTTCTTTTTCATTGTAATAATGAAAATGAAGTTCGAAATAGAAACCAGCTTCCACGCTATCAACGGCATTGACATCTTTGAATTCCATGGGAACTCCTTTCGTTAAATAAGAGGCCGTCCCGTTTCTTCGATACCAGGACAGTCATAGTAAGTCATATTCTCCATCTCTTTATCAAGATACAACAAAAGCGTTTCCGCTTCTTTTGCTTTAATGTCTTGATAATCCATATATTGAGCCCGTCAAAAAACTTCCGTCAAAGGACAGGCCGGCCTGTATCTTCTACCATATCTTTATCACTCTTCTCATTGTGATAATTGAATTTCAGGTAGAACATGAATACAGCCTCGTCTTCGATCATGACTTCATTTTCTTTATATTCCATGTTTCCTCCTTAGAGAACCGGACGGCCTGTTTCTTCTGTCGCGTCTTTTTCACTTTTTTCATTGTTATAGTCGAAATAGGCGAAAAAGAAGAACGCGGCTTCTTCCGAATAGGCTTCGGTACTTTCCATGTACTTCATGGCTATTCCCTACAGGACAGGACGGCCTGTCTCATCCAGGTCATTCTTGTCGCTTTTCTCATTATTGTAATAAAAAGCCACCAGAAAGAATCCGGCTTGAGGATCCATATTCTCAACGTTCTCTTCTAAATATTTCATCTCAGACTCCTTTCATTGTTAAAGGACAGGGCGGCCCGTCTCTTCTGAGCTGTTTTCCTTACCCACTTCTGTTTCTCCCATTGCGGTTTTGAAGTAGAAATTATTCCAATCCAACCCCCCGGGTCCTTCGTTTTTTTTCACATCTCTGAAATCCATTGATGTTCCTTTCGTTCGCTAACCTCTTAGAGAACGGGTCGTCCCGTTTCTTCAAATCCGCTTATCTCAGCAGACAGACAAATCGTTTCTGTTGTTAATCCATACCAATGGGGATCAACAGGCTTATCAACTTGTTTCACTTCTTTGTAATCCATTAGATTCCTTTTCTTTGGTATGACCATTAAAGAACAGGACGGCCTGTCTCTTCCAGTTTCGCTTTATCACTTTCCTGGGAGGAGTAATAAACCGATCTGGCCATAGTCGCGAACTGATAGGGATACCTTTCTGCGTTCTCTGTCTTCATGTCTTTAAAATCCATTAAAACACTTTTTCCTTTAGGCTTTTAAAGAACAGGGCGGCCTGTCTCTTCTACCCCTTCTTTAGTGCTTTTCTCATTGTTGTAATAGGCCGCGATCACCAAAAAGAAACCAGCTTCAGGCTCAACGTTCTGCACATCTTTGTACTCCATAGTACACTCCTTTCGTTTAACGGTTAAACACAAGACAACAATGGGATTGTATCAAAATAAAAAAACGTGAATATCACCGTAAACACTGTTATTTTGTAATGGAATTCAATGATTTGAAATCATTGAATTCCCTTTGATATAAGAAAATAATCAAATGCCCGGTTAAAATGATAAATCACAGTAGCCGAGCCGTGTCACAAACTATCTTTATTAGGATTAAGAAAAAATATTGAGAAAAGACTAATGTTGACAGGGGAAAATCTGATCAAGCGCTAAATAGCGTTGGCTGAAAAAACTGGCAAACAGGTAGAGATTCTCCGAATCACTGATATCAAGCTTATCCATGATTTTGTAACGATATGTCTCAACTGTTTTGACACTGATAAAAAGATCCTGGGCAATACCGGCTGGTTTTTTACCCTGCCCCAGAAGTTGAAGGATAACCGTTTCTCTGTCAGATAAATATCTGATATTGGGAATCAGATTAAAATAATCCTCTATGACACATTTACTGACATACATCTTTTTTTGATCGAGAATCTGATTAACCGCTTTACTGATCTCATCGATTTTTTCTTTCTTCGAGATGATTCCTTTGATCTTATTATTCATCAGCTTTTCAATACATATGATAGTATCCGGCTCAAGAAGCAAGACGATGTTACCTGTCTTTTGAAAGGATTCTGCAGCGCTTCGCTCATGGCAATAATAACAAATATCAATAATAACAAGATCGATTTTTTTGTTTTCCAGAAGGCTGTGGACTTTACTGTCCACATTACTGAAACACCCGATATTATAATCAGAGGGAAATACATTTTTAATGCTTTCCATAAGGATGGGGACTTTAGAAACGAGGACGACATTTTTCGTCTTACTGCTGTACTCCGTCTGGCTGATCATCCTCTCAAAATCACAAAGAGTCGTGTTCATGCCGGTATCATCCATAATGACCTACTTCAGAATCACTTTCAGTAAAGATTCCACTCCGGACCCGGTGATATTAAACAGAGCATGAACGGCCACGGCTGGCCAGAGGCTCCCTGTCTTTTCTCTGAAAAAACCTGCAACCAGCCCCACGACCACGGCACCCGCTACGATCACAAGGACATATTTCGCCTCGACCTTCATGGTCAAAAGCCCCAAATGGACCAATCCGAACAAAAGAGCCGCAATGATCACCGGCATACTCAGGGATATCGCACCCATGGAGAAACGCCAATGGCTCAAAGGCGACAACAGCCCCTGAATCAGTCCCCTGAATAGAATCTCTTCAGCAAAGCTTGCCAGAATCCAGACAAAGAGGATCGTCTGAAGCAGGGAGTAATCCGCCGAGGGCCCGACGGGTTTTCCAATGAATGAAGGGACAATGAGATAGAGGATGAACTGAATAAAAACGCCCCCTATCAAAGCCCAAAGAAGAGGAGCCCGAAAATCATTCAGGGTACATGATCTCAATCCGAAATCCGCAAACTTCCCCGTCCCATGCAAAATTATGATAAGAAAAGAGAAAAGGGCCATGAGAAGATGAGTCCAGACGGGGGTAAAGAAAGAACCCGGCGCGATCAGCCCGGAAGACTGAAGCATGGCGGGAATCATCGAGGATAAAGAAAAGATAACCATGACGGCCAACAGAGCAACAACAATTTTCCATGCGTAGATCAAAAGACCAGCCCCTTTCATAATTTTCAATAATATAATTATTTTATCTCTTTTCCCCTTCTTGTCAACACATTAAAGTATTGATTGCCATGGTCATCTTCACATCTGTTATTTCAATAATTTAGCCGTTATTTTATTCTCTAAACGTACCGGCCGCAATCAGTGAATACACCTATTTATAATAAGTGATAATTCTATTGAGATATAGACAGACAGAAAGAAAGAATAAAGGCATGGGGAAACATGCCCTCGTTTCAACCTCTCTTTTTCAGCCGGCTTCCCGCCGACCGGGCGTGCCCTTTAAGGCCTTCGGCCTCCGCCATGACCTGTGCTGCTGCATAGATACGGGAGTCACACCTCTCATCAGCCTGTAAAACTGTCTGACGCTTTAAAAAAGTCCAGACATTGAGCCCGTTCTGAAACCGCGCCGTTCCACCTGTGGGCAGTGTATGGTTAAGTCCGCTCACATAGTCCCCCAGGACTTCAGCGCTTTTCGCCCCGGCAAAAAGCGAACCGTAATTGGAAAGAACGTCCAGGTACAGGCCCGGCTCTTCTACATGGAGCTGGAGATGTTCCGGTGCCAGGCTGTCAGCCAGGGCGGCCGCCTCCTCAAAAGTTGAGACAAGGAAACATGCGCTCTTCTCTGTAAACGAGATCCGGGCTGTCTCTGCATCCGGTATCGTGTCCAGGAGAGCTTGCACCTCCTTCAGGATCCGCTCTCTTGTCTCTTCCCCGAACACGGCTAAAAGAGGCATGGCGTGGGTATCATGCTCCGCCTGGGCATAGAGGTCAGCCGCCACCAGAGCCGGATCGCAAGAGTCATCGGCGATGACCAGGATCTCTGAGGGCCCGGCTACAAGATCGATTCCCACATCACCGAAGACCTGCCTTTTAGCTTCAGTAACCCAGGAGTTCCCAGGCCCTGCGATAATATCCACTTTAGGGATACTTTCCGTCCCGTAGGCCATGGCAGCGATAGCCTGTGCTCCCCCCAGAGCATATACTTCTTCAATACCCAGAAGAGCTGCTGCAGCGAGGATCACGGGATGGGGTTTCCCATCCTTTCCGGGAGGGGTGAAGAGTGCGATCTCTTTCACCCCTGCTACCCTGGCCGGTGCAATACCCATCAGGAGAGAAGAGAAGAGGGGAAAACGCCCTCCGGGGACGTAGACCCCCGCACGGCGCACGGGGACGATCCGCTCCCCTGCCCGGAGCCCCGGGGCTGTCTCCTTTTCTCTGAAGGAAAAGGGGTGAGTCTCTCCCAGCTGGAAACGGGCAAAATCTTCCAGGCGGGCATAACTCTCAAGAAGTGCGAGCCTTAATTTCCCAGGCAATGGCGGCACTTTTGCCATGGCTTCTTTGGCGACACGAAAATCGTGAATTTCGGCCAGATCGAATTTGAGAGAATAGGCGCGCAACTCTTCGTCTCCCCCCCGGATCACTCCTTTTATGATCTCTTCCACGTCACGCCTAATACTCTCCTGCCGATCCACTTTTCGCTTCTGAAGAAAGTCCGTTACGGTCATTTTTTTTATCATCTCACCCTCCAGCTTCTCCGGCGGAGTTCCGCCAAGACTTCTTTGAAAGAGATCCCCTCTTTCTGCAGCAAGACAGTAACAAAATAAAGAAGGTCGGCGGCCTCCCAGATCTTGTTCTCCCGGTCTGTCCCCTCCACAAGCTCACGGGCCTCTTCCATGATCTTTTCCCGCACAAGGGTATCGTTCAGCGTTGCTGTGAAGGACCCAGGCGGAGGGTTTTGAAAACGGTCCCCGATGATTCCATATAGTTTCTCTAAGCTAAACGACAAGTTACCGAAACAGCTCTCTTCCCCTGTGTGACAGGCAGGTCCGGCCGGCCGGACCACAGCACGCAGGGTATCCGAATCGCAGTCAGGGCGGAAACGCAAAAATCTCATCACATTCCCTGAAGTCTCTCCCTTGGT
Source organism: Candidatus Mcinerneyibacteriota bacterium (assembly GCA_016937175.1). Classification (GTDB taxonomy): domain Bacteria; phylum Macinerneyibacteriota; class Macinerneyibacteria; order Macinerneyibacteriales; family DSCS01; genus DSCS01. The sequence goes on from JAFGWL010000055.1 coordinate 12,155, forward strand.
CCACATTTTTTTTCGGGAACGTGAGTAGAAAGTCAACAGGCCGCTCTTCAAAGTCTTTTGAAGAGATTCCTCATCGGCCCAGGCCATCATGAGTGTCTCCCCCTCCTCGTTCTCAGCGATAACGGGAATCAGCCCCTTCTCATTATATTTCAGGGCCGCCGTAAAAACCTCTGCGCCTGAAAGAACTCCCGTATAAATAGCCATCCCCACCTGGACATGAGCTCCCAAAGCAGAGATCTTCCTGATCTCGCCGACACCGGTGATCCCCCCGGCAGCGGTGACGGGAAGAGTCGTCTTCTGAATCAAGCGTTCGATTCCCCCGATATCGGCTCCCTGCATCAAGCCTTCCCGCTCCACGTTAGTGGCCAATATTCCCCACACTCCTTCCTCTAATTGCTCCAAAAGCCTCTCATCCGGATTTTCTTTCGTGTCTTTTCTCCAACCCTTTGTTACGACCTTTCCGTCCCGCGTATCCAAGGCAGCAATGATCCGCTCACGGCCCACGGCTTGCTGAAACTTTTTTAAAGCTTCTGAAGAGAATGTCCCGTCAGGAAAGAGGGCGCTTCCCAGAATCACTTTTTGCGCTCCCATCGAGAGGATCTCCCGGGCTTCTTCCGGGGTACGTATCCCCCCTCCCACGCGCGCCTCACATGCCAAAGCGATTCTTTTGATCAAACTTCTGTTCTCTCCTTCTTTTTTAGCTGCATCAATATCAATGACGGCCACCGGCCCCAGGGGAGACAGTTCTTTAATGACAGCCTCGACATCGATGCGTTCAATTATCAATGTCTCTCCCTGCTCCAGCTGGACGATACGTCCTTTAGATAAATCCATGGATGGAATCAGCATCGGACATCCACTCCTTTCTCCCTGAAATAATCTTTTATCTCTTTTACTGTCAGTCTCCCCTCATGGAGGAGAGAGGCCAGCAGGACAGCATCAGCCTGACCTTGTTGTAAACCCTCGAGCAATTGTTCTACCGTTCCCACTCCTCCGGAAGCGATCACGGGAATATCGACGGCTTGGCTCATGGCCCGGGTGAGCTCCAGATCGTAACCGGTTTGAGTCCCGTCCCGGTCGATGGAGTTGAGAAGGATCTCTCCGGCCCCGAGTTCCCGGCAGCGTTTCCCCCAGTCGATGGCATCGATCCCCGTGTCTTGTTTCCCGCCATGGGTGCAGGCATGCCACCTCTCCCCTGCTTTGCGCGCATCAATGGAGATGACGATGCATTGACTCCCGAAAGCCCGGGCACCACGCCTGATGAGCTCGGGATCTCTCAAAGCCGCTGAACAGAGGGAGACCTTATCGGCGCCTGCTCTCAAGACGCTTCTCATATCCTCCTCAGAACTGATCCCCCCTCCGGCAGTCAAAGGGATAAAGATCTCAGAAGAGATCTCTTCTAATAGCTTCAACGTCATTTTTCGGCTCTCCACTGTCGCCCCTACATCCAAAAATACCAGTTCATCTGCCCCCTGCTCTTCATACGACCGGGCGAAGAGAAGAGGATCCCCTTTCTCTTCCAGGTTTTGAAAACCTACACCCTTGACCACACAGCCGTTATTGACATCCAGACAGGGGATAACCCTTACACATCCCATGACTGCCTCCAATTCTTCAACAGGATCAACCCGTTTTTTCCGCTCTTTTCCGGATGAAACTGAACTCCATAGGCTTTCCCGATCCGGAAAGCCGCAGCGAAGGATGTGCCATACTCACTTAAAGCGATGGCCCCTTCTGTATCAGCCGGGAAAGCATATCCATGCACAAAGTAAAAATATGCTTTCTTACGGGGAATGTTGTGAAACAAAGGATCATCCTGAAAATCAACCCTGTTCCACCCCATGTGAATACGTCTTGGCCCCTCTATTTTGACGCAACTCTTTTTGACAAGCGAGATTCCCCGTCCGTTTGCGGATTCTTCACTGGATTCTCCCAGCAGCTGCATCCCCAGGCAGATCCCCAGAAAGGGCCGGCCTTCGTCTATCCACCTTTGAAGCGGGCTCTTCAATCCTGCGATCTCCAGCCTGTGGGCGGCTTCTCCGAATGCTCCTACTCCGGGGAGAATCACGGCTCTCACTTCATCAAGCTCTTCAGCCCGTGAGATAAAGATCGAATCCATCTCCAGATAGCGGAGCGCTTTTCTCACTGAGTAAAGATTCCCTGCTCCGTAATCAATAATCCCCACCATTGTCCATCACCTCTTTCGTACTGGGGAATCTATCCCCCAGGCGGTTGTCCCGGGTACAGGCCATGCGCAGGCTCTTCCCCAGGGCTTTAAAGATCGATTCCATCTTATGATGGTCACTTCGCCCCTGATACATGGTCACATTCACCGTGCCCCTGAGGCCCACAGAGAGCCCGTAAATAAAATCTTCCAGACAATCGGTGTCCATCTCTCCCACAAAGCGGCGCTTGAAAGAGGCCTCACATTTGAAGTAAGGACGTCCGCTGAGGTCCACCGCCACAGCGCTCAACGCATCCTCCATGGGAAAGATATAAAATCCGCTGCGGTAGATCCCCTTTCGCTCTCCCAGAGCTTTGGAAAAAGCTTCTCCCAACACCAGCCCTGTATCTTCCATCAGATGATGCTGGTCCACATGCAGATCGCCTTCAGCATGAAGGCTCAAGTCAAAAAGCCCGTGACAGACTAGTGCCTCCAGCATATGAGAAAAAAAGGCCGGAAAGACCTCAATCTTCGTTTCCCCGCTTCCGTCAAGGTCCAAATGTATAGAAATCCGGGTCTCTTTTGTCTTTCGTTCGACTTGGCTGCAGCGCTTCATGACAACCTCCTTTGTACTGAGTCCACAGCTTTCAAAAGCCTGTTGTTTTCCCGGGGCCTCCCGACAGATATGCGAAGCCAGGAAGCTAAAGGCCCGTTTTCATAAACACGAGGGACAATCCTCTCGTGATCAAGGGAATCCAGAAGAGATCGATGGCTCTCCGGAGTCTTTCCCCGGACAAGAATGAAGTTCGCTTCGCCGGGGACGACAGTAAAAAAAGGACTCTTTTTGAGCCGGACGATAAGGCGGGCTCGTTCACTGCGTAATTTTGCCACCCTCTTTTCCATGACTCTTTTCCTTCCCACAGCTTCTTTAAGAAGCAGGAGGGAAAAGAACCCCGGGTTATAGGGCAGACTCACCTTTCTCAATTCTTCTATGGTTCTTTTCGCGCCTATGGCATACCCGATGCGCGCTCCTGCCAGGCCGAAGGCCTTGGAAAGAGTCCGCAGGATCACCACATTCTCATGTCTTTCAATAAGCGGGATGCAGCTTTCACCGGGGAACTCTCCATAGGCTTCATCAATAAGGACTCTTCCGGTACATTTCCCGGCGACCTTCTCAATAAAATTCACAGGCAAAGACTCTCCTGACGGATTACCCGGAGAGATAAGAATGACAAGGTCTGCTCTTTTCACTTCATCAAGAAAGACTGTCCGGTCAAAAGAGAGGTCGTTTTTCAGAGGGACTCTGATCGCCTCACAGCCCGACCGGGCTGCCTCTTTCTCATAAGTGACAAAACCGGGGGAAATCATCAGAACCGTCTTCCCCCTATCTCCCCAGGCCAGAAAAGCCAGACGGATAAGCTCATTGGAGCCGTTGCCAAGCCAAAGGTTTTCCACATTTTTACCTGTGTAAAGACTCAGTTCGTTCAAGGCCTCATGGTTCGACTCTTCCGGATAGCGATTCCAGGATGTGAAAAGCGCTTTCAATGTCACCTTCAGTTTTGCTCTGAAAGGAAAATCATAGGGTGATTCGTTCATATGCATCCGTATCATCACGGCACCACCTTGTTAAAGGGATACTCCAGAATATCAGTAACGCCCCGTGCTTTTAAACGGGGAATAAGCCGGCGCGCCTCTTCGCGCAAAACAGCGCTCTTCACTGAGAAACCGGCTTCGTTATAGAGAGGGGCAACCGTGGGTGCGCGCATGGCAGGAAGAAGGGCCACGACCTCGTCCAGCAGGTCAGGCGCCACATTCATCTCCAGCATCACACGTTTCCGGGCATCCAAAACGGCGGTAAAAAGCATGCAGAGTTCATCGAGCTTCTCCTTTTTCTCTCTATCTTTCAGCGCTTCAGGAGACGCTACAAAGACAGTCTGGGAAGTCAAAAGGGTATCGAGGATCTTCAGCCCGTGGCGCCGCAGGGTCTCTCCCGTTGAGGTATTGTCGATGATCATATCAGCATCACACGGGGGAAAGGCTTCCGTGGCGCCGTAACTGCGGATAATATGAAAACCCTTTACTCTTTGCTCCAACCAGGGACGGGCCAGATTGACATACTCTGTGGCCACGACCACACGTTTTGAAAAGAGCTCTTCTTCCTCGCGTTCTTCGGGAGTGGCGGCCACAATGGACACTTTGTCAAACCCCGTAAAAAGGAGGATCTCCACATGAGCCCTGGTCTCTCTGA
>JAFGWL010000056.1 GCA_016937175.1 Candidatus Mcinerneyibacteriota bacterium
ACGGGAGCAGAAGTCCTGAACCATTTCCCGAAAGAACTCTCTATCCTTTAAATCCAAAAGACATTGAATCCTTTCCGAAGAGGCCGCAGCTTTCGCTACGGCCTCTTTTTTACCGGATAGGACACACCCCTGCTTCGCAGGTCTCGTCTCCGAGGTCAATCTCTGTCTCATTGAGTTCATATTTGGCGATAAGAGAAGGCACCAGGGGTTTCATCGACTTGCTGAGTCTCTCATACTCGTCTTTCGTGATTTTCTCGTAAGGGGCTTGCTGATAGAAATGGTCATCCAGGGAAATGAAGGAGATAGCCACGACATCATCCCAGTTTTCCCATATCCACTCTTCCACCTCCGGCCATTCCTCTTCCCTCACATGGACTGTTATAGAAGCATTGTGATCCACAAAATTCTGCATGAACATCTTATAGAGCTCGAGTTGTTCCAAGGCGGACACATCATATTTGGTCCGTCCCTCCGGCGATTTAACGGGGAAAGCCAGAACATAATTGTTCGGGTTGTTGATATCATCTTCAATAGGATACCCCAACTCACGACAGACTTTGGCCAGGACATCGGTCTTACTGATACGGACACGGCGGAGATAGTAGGGAGAATGGGAATAGTGGAGCCCGCTGCTGACTGTGGGAAGCTGGGAAAGGGTCCCTTCAGGCTTTATCGTGGTCACAAGGAGAGGCGTGCGGCCTCCGCATTCTGCCGCCACCTTTTCTGCAGCCTTATGGGCCGCCTTGCGTGAATCCTTCAGGAGCTTAGCCTGTTCCTCTTTTGACATCCCCGTAGCATTGACCATATCCTGCCACCCGGTGATACTGACTCCCAGGAGACGGTCACGCTGCTGATTATTGTCCCATTCGGGAAGTTCCAGAAAGACAGCACTCATCCGGTACCCCGCCCGCACACTCAACTCCAGGGCCCTGAGCCATCTCTCCTTGTTAAAGGTACTCGTCTTTTCCCCCTCTTTTCCCTTTTTCTCTTCCACAAAAGCCATGACATTGTTGGTGGTCAGATTGCACAATCCCTTGTCTGCCAGGAGGATCTCCGCACAGGGATTCACTCCCTGAAAATCAGGGCGGCGTTTCCGGGCGGCCTGGGCATTGACAAAACCGGGTTCTCCCGAATAGCGGATCTGTTCCATATGCCAGTGAAGTTTTTCCCGCGAGGGTTTCTCCTCATAAAAGATGGAATTATTGCTCATCTGACGATGGAGTATCTCTTCATTGGCGATCCATTGCCCTGCATCGTTCTGGTAGTAGAGATCGTTTTTGGCGGTAATACATTTCTGATCGTGGGCATCGATCAGGCCTAGTTCCGCTGTCCGTCTGACTCCTCCCACAACGACACAGGCTCCCATGATGTTCATGATATCCATACAATCGATGGGTTCCAGGCGGGTGATATTGGTCAGGGCCCTGGCACCGGCCTTTTTGACCACCCCGTCGATCTTGCGGAACATATCCTGAAGAGCTTTGTATCCGCTTGCGGTACCTCCGAATGTCTTCAGCCTTTCCCCTCTGGGACGTACAGAATTGTAGTCGATAAGCACAGTCTTACATCTCCTGTACTTATGGGCATACATCAATTCCAGAAGAAACTCCAGGGCAGAGACCCAGCCCTCCTTGGAATCCCCCACTTTGATCCGTGCAATCTCTCCGCTTTCCACGAAAGTAAGGGAAGTGGTCTCATGACGTTTATCTTCCTCTTCGGGGAGAAACTGCTCATGGATGATCTCGAGATTCGTACGGACTCGGGGAAGCTTTTCGGCGTCGCTCTTCAGGACACGGAAGCCCACTCCGGATCCCACCATAAGGAGGTAGAAGGCTTCAGAGAAGGCTTGCATATTGTCTATGACCGTAAAGGCGCAGTTATAGTTGGCTGTGGGGAATTTTTTAGCGACATCGGTCCCTCCGACCCAAAATGTCCGCCCCGAAAGGAATTGCCTGAGATGAAAGATATTGTCAAAGAGTTCACGTGCCTCTTTTTGTGTGACCCCCTTGACAAGGCTGCAGTTATACTCCACCGCCCGGGAAACAGTCTCCCACCATTCTTCCCGCCTTCCTACCTGATCCAGAAAGCGGCTGTAGGTCCGGTAATAGACAAAATTACCCAGGGGGCCCATGGGTGAAGGAGTATGTTTATAGCGGCTCAGAAACTCTTCGTCCAGGAGTCCGTAAACCTTTTCCTTTTTCGGGACCAGGTTTCTTTTCAACGCCCGGGCCCCGCGATAGAGGATATACTCTTTGGCCACATCTTTCCGGTCGCTCTCCATGAGAAAATTCTCGACGATATCCTGGATCTGTTCAACGGTAATGGTAGTCTCATAATTCTTTTCGATAAAGTCCGTGACTTTTTTGACCACTCGTTCTGCCAGTTCCCGGCAGGCTCCGTTCAGGGATTTTGTCGAAGCCAGATAGATGGCGTTTTCGATCTTTTCCGGCTGAAAAGCCGCCTCTTCCCCACTTCTCTTCAATACACGGATGTTCATGGCATCTCCCTCCTTTGATATATATTGTATATACCAGACTCCCTCCATACAATATATGGATATTTCCAATCGGTTTCAAGTGAAATCTATACTTTTTTGGAAAAAAGGTTTTTTGAGAAGACTGAAAGCTAAGAGATGTTCTCTTTGATCAGGGAGAAGAGGTTTTTCAGGTCCACCGGTTTCTGGAGAAACCCTATGGCCCCCTTTTCCAGGGTACGGCTGATCCGCTCATCCTTTTTGAATCCGGATGCCAGCACGACTTTCACCTCAGGGTTCATCTTTTTCATCTTGAGGAAAGCTTCCTCTCCGGAAAGACGCGGCATGAGCATATCCATGATAACCAGGCTGATCCTGGCTCGTTCCTTCTGATAGATCCGGACAGCTTCCTCTCCGTCAGAGGCTGTGAAGACCCGGAAGCCGTGTATCTCAATGATCTCTTTGAGAGTCTCACGGATGATGGTCTCGTCATCCACCAGAAGGATACCTTCTCCATGTCCGGTGACTTTTTCAGACTCTTCATCTTCAGACAAGTGTGCTGTCCGGACATCGGGGTGATCCAAAAGAAGAGGCAGATAGAGTGTAAAGCATGATCCCTTCCCCTTTTCGGATTCGACCCACAGGCTCCCATTATGCCGTTTGACAATGCTGTCTGCCATGGCCAGTCCCAGCCCGGTCCCCTGGTATCTCTGTTTGGTAGTGAAAAAGGGTTCGAATATACGGGCCTTGGTCTCCGGATCCATTCCGACCCCGGTGTCCGACACGGTGACCCGTGCCATGGGCTCTCCGGGCATCCGTCCCTGCCGGGCTGCCTCCTCCCGGGAAAGGTGGAGAGGCTCTGACGTCAAAGTCAGGGTCCCACCCTGTGTTTCATGGTTTCCCCGCATCAGCGTCATTGCATGGGAAGCATTGATACAGAGATTCAGCAGGACCTGTTCCAACTGTGTCTTGTCCCCTTCGATGATCACAGGGCCCGGATATAGGTCGGTTTTGAAGGTAATGCTTTTATCCAGGGTATTTTCAAAAATTCTCACAACATTATACAGGAGTTCGCTGAAATCGAGTTTCTCTTTGACAGGCTCTTTCTGCTGAGAGAGGGTCAGGAGTTCCTGGACGATGGAAGAGGCCCTTTCGATGGCATTTTCGATGGTCTGGACATACCTGCGGATCTCTTCATCCTCCATGGGAATATCCTTTTGCCGCTTGAGTTTCATGATGGAGAGGGTTCCGGCGATTCCTCCCAGGACATTGTTGAAATCATGGGCCAGCCCGCCGGCCAGTTCTCCCAGGATCTCGATCTTCTGTATATTCTGTATCTGTTTGTCTTTTTCCTTCAGTTCGGTGATATCTGTTACAAAGCCTTCGATGAAGAGCGGACGGCCTCCTTTATAGATGCCCCGACCCTTTTCCCAGATCCACTTGAGGCCGTCCTCTTTATGGGTGATACGGTAGACCAGTTCGAATGTCTTATCCTCTTCCAGGGAATCCTGGATCTGCTTATAGACCATGAGCCTGTCTTCTTCATGGATCAGGTCCCCCCAGGCTTTGACTTTATTGAGAAGAAGTTCTTCAGCCTCATAACCTGTTAGAGACTTCACTCCGTCACTTAAAAAGACCATGGTCCAGTTTTCATCATTGACACAGCGATAGGCCATACCGGGAAGATTGGACAGAAGAGTGGAGAGCATCCGCTCATTTTCGATAAGCGCAGCTTCCCGGCTGAGAACAGCTTCCACCATGGTGGCAAAACTATCTCTCAACTCATCGATCTCGGTATAGGAATCGGCCACTTGTACCTGACGGTATTCGCCTTTGGCGGCATTTTTTGCTGCCGAGCTCAGTTTCGTAATGGGTTGGACCGTCCGACTGACAAAAATATTTCCAAGGATAATGGCAAGAAGGGTGTAAACGACCAGCCCGATGAGAAAAGAGGGAAAAGCCCGGTATAGATCAGCAAAAGCTTCTTTTGTGTCCTGCATAAAAAAGATCGTCCACCCTCCCGGAGCCAGATAGGAGGCCGAAATGATCTTGTCTCCTTCTGCAGTCGAGACGATCCTTGTCCGTTGCTCTACGTTGAGTTCCGGTTGGGGGATCCCCAGGTCAACGATATTGGTGCGCTCCTGGACCATCCGGTTGTCGGGATGGGCGATCAGCGTCCCCTTTCTGTCAATGATAAAGGCCATCCCTGTTTTGCCAATAGCCATCATGTCTACGATCTCGTTCAGATAAGCCAGGTCGATATAGGCGATCATGGTCTTTTTCCCCATGGGAAGGAGGACTGCCACAGAGGGGTTTCCCGTCTTCCCCGAGATAAAAGTGTCTGACCATCGAAGCTGCCGGCTTGGGTCTCTTTTCAAAGTGACATAGGTGTGTCCTGACATGTCGTTTCCCAGCAGGTCCCTGTCAGGTGGATAGACCATCTCGACCCTGTACTTCTCATCCACAACGACGATCTGCTGAAGGATGGGATCCCGGGCCAGGGCCTTCTGCATAAATCTGGAAGCGAAATCCTCTTCCCCGCTGAATGAGGACTCTTCCTCCCAGAGGTCCCTGAGGATCTCCACAGGGGCCAGCATCTCATCCAGGTAACGCTGGGCTTCTCCCCGCGCCAGATTGACAATAAGGATGTTCTTTTCATAGACATCCCCGCGGATCTTAGTGACTATCCCCGAGTAGGTGACGATGACGATAAAAAGAATCGAGATGAGCCCCGCTATCATAAAGTAGCGGACCAGGACGTTTTTAAGGCTGTTTTCTTTCACTCTTCAAGGCTCCGATTGTGACAAAGGTACCATTTTTGACGATGACCAGTTTCTTTTCGGGCGATGCATCATAAAGGGGGTCCCCCTGGGGTGAAAAAGAGATCGTCCCCTGGAGTCCCTGAAAAACTTTCTGACGCACTATAGTCTCACGAAGTCGCTTTTCATCCGGATCCAGAGAGAGGGCCTGGTGGATCACCATAAGAGCTTCAAAGGCGCTGTGAGCCGCATAATCCGGGTTGGAATGATATCTTTCCCGGTAGAGCTCTTTGAATGTCAGATAAGAAGGTTCAGAATTATCTTCGTCATAGTGCTGGAAAAAGATCACACCCTCTCCTGATGTCCCTGCATGATAAATAAACTCCTTGGTCTTGGCCCAGATGCAGGAAATGACAGGAAGGTCCATCTTCATCTTTTCCATCTGCTGACAGATCAGAGCCGCATCCAGCCCGTTGACGATGAGGACAACACAATCGGGGTTCTCTATCTCCAGGCCTCTGACCATACTGAAATAAGAGACTTCGTCACGGCTGTCGAATTTCATGGGAATAAGGGTGACTTCTCGGAAAAAACTCATATCCTTTTTAAAGCTTTCATACCAGTTTAACGTATAGCTGCTGTTGGAGAGGTCGATAAAAGCGGCGATTTTTTTCGGTTTGATCTCCTCCATGATATAGGCTGCGATATTACGCGTCTCATAACTGTTCGGAGGCTGGATGCGGAAGAACCAATCATCTACCCCGGTAAGGGCATCGGTGGTGGCTGAAGGGCTCATGAGCAGGATCTTTCTCTTTTCAGCCTCTTGAACAGCAGCCATGGCGGCTGTACTTGTGAGAGGTCCGATGATCGCTGCAACCCCTTGTGAACTCAGGGATTTCACCTCTTCGACTGTCTTATCGGGATCCATGGCGTTGTCACGGATAATCAATTCTATTTCCCGTCCGTTGATCCCCTTACGGGCATTTAAATAGTCACGGGCCAGAAGAATTCCGTTTTTAGCGGAAAGCCCCAGGTCTGAGCCTTTCCCGGTGATGCAGCCGATAAATCCTATCTTCACAGGCTGCTTCTGACAAGCTGCTGCCAAAAGGAGAAGTGTGATAAACCAAAGACATTGAAATCTTTTTCCCATAGAAACCTCCAAGCTTAGTTTATCACGAGTTGTTTCTGATGACAAGGGGTATCATCTGAAGAGCTCTTTCACCTCGGGAGGAACGTTGCACACGACCAAGGAACTCACTCCCTCAACCCCGTTTTCGGGCTGACGGTTGATATAAAAGACCAGGTAATCATCATCAATGCCCACCATGGAAAGAATAGAGATACGGTCAAAAAGGGGATGCGTCAGGACGAGAGCCAGCTTTCCGTCATCAGCATCAATTACATAGAGCCTTCCTTGGAAATTTTCCAGTGAGAACCTGTTTCCCTTTTTCCGAATACGAAGAGAACATTCGGGAGCGGCAAGCACACCTTTGTGCAGCGCCAGGCTGGAGATCACATGGTCACCGGCATTAGAAGTATAGCCTGGTCCGATGGCCCATTTCACCGGTGTATACTGCTCTCTGTTTTCAACCCTGAATTTTTTCATCGTCTGGAGCTTATCATTAAAAACCGTAATCCGGAATGGAGCACTGATATGGCCCGCATAGAGAAGCCCCTCTTTCTCTTTGACCAGCGAAACTCCTGAAAAAAGATCCCCGTCACTTGGGACATGATTAGTGCCTTTGAAGACCCTCTTCTCCACCATCGCCGAACTGACATTATATCTCCCCACTAAGGTCTCCGTCATACCGCAGTAATAGAGAGTATCTCCTTCAAATGCGAAATTAAGAATGGAATCGGGCCCTGACTTACCATCCATCTGAAAACTGTCCATAAATGATCCGTCCAGGCTGAAAATGTTCAGGCGTTTCATGAAAAAGTCCGGAATCATTATTATTTCGTCCATAATCCTGACCCCCATAGCCTGTTGAAGCTCTCCGGGGCCCTTCCCTTTGGGAAAGTTGACAGTATGGGTCCAATCTTTTTCTGGGTGGAAAAAGAAGAGCCTAAATGTATCCTCGAATTCTTGAAGATAAAATATTTCACCGTTATAAAGTCCCATACACATGATCAGGTTGCTACGGACGAAATCCGTGACCTCCTGACGACAGATCTCCTTAAGAGCGACAATCTGAACGGAATCATCCACTTTCGAGACAACCGCCTTTTCTGAAATCTGTCCGCACCCTGAGAAGACAAAGAGAACCATGGCCACAGCTCCTGCCAAAAATAGAAATTTCATAAGTCTCCTTTTATTTTTAAGACAGAGGCAAAAAGAATAAGTTTCAGACTCAATAAAAATCCTTGATTTTTTCAAGGAGAAGTGGCCCCCGGACAAGCCTCCTTTCAGTGTAGAGCCCTCCATCATCCCGTGTAGAGACCCTCCACAGGACAAGAGAGAGGGCACCTTTTTCAATTTCGATCCCGGTGATCCCTGCCCTGTGGACTCCATTGCCGGTATTAAAGTAGGCGGTCTTATCATGCTCAGGAGAAGAAAAACGTGTCCGATGAGTGTGGCCCATGATTATGGCTTTTTGCCGGGTCTCGGCCCATCGGGTGATCTTGCGTTCGATGATCCGTCGTTTTTTATATTCCTGGGCAGGGCTGGAGGGGTTGTGAAACCCCATGGTCTGGAGGTGGACCCAGAAGTAGCGTACAAAAAAGCGCCCCACTTTCCAAAGTCTGTCATTGAGCCAATCCCCCTGGTGTCCGTGGACCAAAAAAAGTTCCGCTCCGCCCTTCTTATATTCCAGGCGCAAACCTTCATGGGCTATCAGCCCCTCAAACAGAGGGATATACCTCTCATTGTAACTATCATAAAACCGGTGCAGAAAACGTCGCCGGATCCTCTCATCCTTTCGTTCCATGTCATGGTTTCCGAAGATCAAAGAAAAACGCCCTTTTCCATGCATCTTTCTCATGATCTCGAATATGGTCTCATGAGCTTTGTAGATATCCCAAAACCGCTTGTTTTCCCACAACTCATCCCCATCTCCCAGTTCTATGTAATGAAAACGGTGTTTTAAGTAATATTTAAGGGCGTATTCGAAGAGATGTCTGTTTTGCGAAAAATCATCATTCTTATTATCCCTCCCCCGGTGTAAATCGGAAAAGAGGACGAACTTATCCCTGTCATTGAAAGTGATGAGAGGAGCTTTCTGATAGACCTGGTCTAAACGGCCGGCAATACTCATATTTGTATCATAAACCGGAAAAAGGGAAAAGACAAGAGGGATCGGAATAAGTGAAATTTTCTTGTCTGGCCTTCAGGCCTGTGTTATGCTTTCCCTATGCGTCTATCATCCTTTGTTCTTCTGTCTTTGCTGCTTTCCTCCTGTCTGGGAGCGTCCGGGAAGACATCACATGATACTCTTCCGGAACGGCTCGCAGGTTCACGGCGGATCGTCTCGCCCCGTATCGGGAAAGGCCTTCGGACCCACCTCTGGGTCCCTTTCCAGCTGGATGATAAATATATCACTTTTAAATCGGCCCCTCAGTTAACAGTCCAGGTCGTGGGTTCCGGGAAAAAAGAGAACGGACAGCCCTTTCACTTTTCCGTCAAAGTCGAAAAAGTCCGTTGTGAAAATGATGGGTTCTCCGTTACACTTCTCTCTGCAGATTTTCCGGTCCGGGAAGTGGAATATGTTGATATCAACTACCTGGCCATGACAGACTGCCGGGGAGAGGCCTGCTCATCCCCGCCTCCGTGCGGATCCTGCTGTCTCCGTTAGCTTTCTTCACAGGCCTGTCTTATAGACCGTGTTGGCTCCCTCCCGCATCCTGCCTTCTTTATCTGTCTGATAAGGAGCGTAAAAGTAGAGTCCGTCCTTCATAGCTAAGAGCGAGAAACTGAGGATCGTATCCAGGAAGGGATAGTAGCGCCTTTCCAGGAAAAACCCTTTTTCCCCGTCAAAGATATCCACGAATCCGCTGTCCAATCCAGGAACCGGATTACGCTGTCCCTTGATCGATTCTCCGTCCCACTCATATTCTGCCACTCCCCCTGTCCCTCGCAGGACATAGACTTTCCCGTCGACGGCACAGACACCTTCTGTGGTTCGGGCCCCCTGCATCTGAAACCGTCTGTTGGGAAAAACGACAGGGGAGCTGCTCAGGATCTCTGTCCATCCGTCTTCTATTCTATTGGCCCAGACCGGATTTAGATCATTGTCATATTTTTTGATCTCATACAGGCCTTTTCGCCCGTTGAAGACAAAATAGAGATTCCCTTCAGTATCTGTATCTTTTATAAGAAGGTTTTTAGCCATCGCTTCCTGTCCGTCTTTAGCGTCACTTTCAATCTTTGCAAGCAGGCGCCCGTCAGGTCCGAGTTTGACGACCAAAGGCATCCGGACAGGCCCGATAAAAAAGGCTCCGTCAGCGAAATCTACCGAGACTCCCCCGAAAGCGACTGAAAAGGAAAGATCTGAGAAGAGGATGGAATCTTCATATTCACACTCCCGGTCAAAGCATTCCATACCGTTTTTCTGAAAATCAAGGATATAGACTCTTCCGTCCCCTATAGAAAGGCAGGCGGGCCACTGCACTTCTCCGGGGCCTTTCCCTGATATCAGGGGTTTTTCTCTGAAAACCCTCATCTCTTTATCAAAAAGGGAGATCATGGTCGTCTTTTTCTCTTTCTGTGTCAGAGCAGCCAAGTGCATTTCTTTATCCGCATCTGCATGCCATAATAAAATCCTCTTTTCCGGGTCGAATGGATAGACAGCGAGAAGTTCCCCCCGGCTTCCGCTCTCTTTATCGATCTTTGTAGTGATAAGGGTAACGCCTTCCTTCGTCACGACCTTCACGGCCGGAGAGGAACAGGCTGCCAGGCATATGATGATGATACCGACAAAAACCACTCTCTTTTCCATAGAACCTCCTTTTGAAAAAAGACAGGAAAAAGAAACTTTTTGTTTCATCGCGGTGTATAGTGTAGAGACCCTCTTGCCTTTTCTTTGAGGAGGAGCTATTTTCACATCAGCAAAGGAGCCGTCATGACCAGAGACCTGACCCGGGGCAATATACTTAAAAATCTTTTAATGATCTCCATTCCCACGATGATCGGCTTCAGCGCCCAGATGATCTATGATATCGTGGATATTTTCTGGCTTGGGCGGATATCGGGACAGGCCATTGCCGGGGTGACGATCTTTTCTACGATCTTCTGGATCGTCGAGTCCCTGAACGAAGTCATCGGTGTCAGCTCCATTTCCCTCATATCACAGTCTTTCGGCAAAAAAGATATTCCAGGGACGAACCGGGCCATCGAGCAGACGATTACTTTCAAATTCATCGTGGCTGCCCTGGCTGCCCTCTTTCTGGCTCTCTTTCTCAAACCCATCATGGGTTTCTTCTCTGACACCACCGTGACATCCATGGGTTTGGAATACGGGTATATCCGCCTCTTTTTCCTGCCTGTCATGTTCTCTTCCTATTCTGTCAATACAGCTCTTCGCTGTATCGGTGATGCCAAGACCCCCATGTTTATCATGCTGGGAACCAGCCTGCTCAACGTCATACTGGATCCTTTTCTCATCTTCGACACGGTCCCTTTTATAGGCTGCCCGGGAGCAGGGCTGGGGATCTTCGGCGCCGCTCTGGCCACGGTGATCTCCCAGACACTCGCTTTTCTCACAGGATTTTTTCTTCTTTTTTCAGGAAAGAGGGGAATCAAACCCTCTTTGAAAAAACTCTTCCGGCTGGATAAAGGACTGGACAAGAAACTTATTACCATCGGCCTTCCCAATGGGATCGAGATCTTTCTGCGGAACATCTCCATGGCGGCTATTTTGAAATATGTCTCGATCTTCGGTACAGCCGCCATCGCCGCCTACGGGATAGGCGGCAGGCTCATCGGAATCGCTTTTATGCCTCTCGTGGGCCTTTCCATGGGAGGTTCAGCCATTGTGGGCCAGTGTCTGGGTGCAGAAGATGTCTCCAGAGCAAAAAAGACCTGCCATGTCTCCGCCACACTCTCGGCTTCTGTCATGGCCTTCTTCACCCTTGTCTCTGTCATCTGGGGTAAATTTTTCATAGGGCTTTTTTCAGACCATCCCGAAGTGATCTCCATCGGAGCTGATTTTCTCCGCTATGCGACCTTTGCCCTTATCTTTATCGGCATCGGCTTCGGGCTCTCCATCGCTTTTTCAGGGTCAGGCTACAACCTTCCCTTTCTCGTCTCCAGCATCATCGGCCGTTGGGCTTTCCAGATCCCCTTTTTGATCATTGCCGTGACCCTTCTCAAGGCTCCCCTTCTCTTTGTCTGGTTTTCTTTCATCATCGGAGATGTCGCCGAACTTTCAGCGCTGCTCCTGTTTTACCGTCAGGGGAAATGGCAGACGAAAAGGGTATAAAAAAAAGGGCCGCTTCCTCAGGATGCGGCCCTTGTATTCCGGTCTTTCCCAGTCACCAAGTCACTTCAAGGGTCAGATAACCCAATTCCAAAGCGTCATCGACGTTGGAGTCGAAGAAACGCACTTCATAGGTCCCCGGCTTTGAGGGGGCTTCCATCTCGACGACCCCTTCTGTATCTTCCATCCCAACATAAGAAAAGGGATAGCCATATTCACTGTTGTTCTCTGAGCTGGCCACTTGATCGTTATGCGGGACATCGGGTGTAACAAACCCGAACCAGGTCCCGTTCCGAAGGAATACATTGGTCTTATAGGTCACATGAAACCTCTCCCCGACTTTCAAGACCTTTTTGGAAGCGGAAAGAGAGGTCACAGGCTCAAGAGGCATTACTTGAAAGACGATACGGGAGATCTCATATCCCGTTGGGTCCATGGACGTATAAGCGCGCAGATGATAAGTTCCGGGTTTAGAGGGAGCATCAAACTCCAGGACATCTTCACGTTTCAGATCCATGATCCCTTCGACGATGAAATGATCCCTGACATCCTCCCCATTGAGTTTCGGGATATCAGCTGTAAACATCCCCACCCAGGAGCCTTCCTGAAACTCGGGATTCATCGTAGAAAAATAGACTTTCATGGGCTCATTGGGGGCATATTTCAATTTATCCGTCAGGATATAATGAACCGTGATGGACTTTTTCTCAAGGACAGCCCCGGGGCTGTCCGGAAGGACAAGAGCCACCTCATAGGATCCCTGTTTCTCGGGGGTCGTAAAGTTGACCTCTTCCCCGTTCACGACTACAGGGTATTGCTCTAAAATCTGAGACCCGTCTTTAAAGACAGCTATCAGGGTCTCGGTTACATCTTTCTGGGTAACCCTGACGCCTAAGCGGCTGTTGGGAAGGAATGCATCGCCGTTTGTCCTGAGTTTCAGCTCCCCGGCGGTCAAACCCGACAAAGTAAAAACAAGCATGAGAATAAGAAGAACTCGTCCTTTCATATCTCAGTCTCCTTTCGTTGATCTTAAAGTTATATCTTGTTTTTGGGAAAAATCAAGGAGAGAAAGAGTCCGAAGCTTATATTTAAAAAGAAGTAACAGGCCCGCCTTCTACCTCCAGCTCCGTTCGGGATCCGTCATCCCACTCGAGAAACAGCCTTTCCTCTTCATGAGAAAATCCGGTGGGTATCCGCCCTTCTCTTTTCCTGGCCTCTGCCTCTTCACTATGCCAGGGGGCAGGATAGGGAAGATGAAAGATGAGATAGGCTGTTTCACGCATCCTTTCCGGGTCGATGTATTGGCCGTAAGCGATGCACCATCTCCTGTCAGGGCTCGCTTCCAGAAGATCCAAAATCAGCCCCGGATCCCTGTAGAGAACCTTTTCGGGGCCTTCTTCAGGGCGGTAATAGAGCATCCCGTTACGGGCCTCGACAGAAGAGACAGAGACTTCATCTTCCCGGAAAATACGTACTTCGCTGAGACAGGTGTCATTCCAACGTGATCCCGGATAGACAGCCTGGATCTCCATCCTGAGGAGATAATAACTTGTATATTCGCCGGGAACTCCCTTCATAAGAGAAAAGGCCTCAAATGCGCGGTCCATTATCTCTTTTTTCCTGTCGATCTCCTCCCAGAGAAGGGAGAGATCCAGGATCTGAAGCTGGCGGGTATCCTTTACTGTGACGGTGACAGGCACTGAGGCCGGGATAGTATACAGAAGCGGGCCCTGTTCGGTGACATGGCCTTCGGGATAATACCCCCGTTCCACCGTAAGAGACAACTTTTTGATTCGGTTGTTTTTGAGATAGAGAGAGGAGGAGCGGGCAAATCCGTTCACAAGCGCTAAGGTGTCAGCACCCCGGGGAACCACCAGGATAAGGGACTCCCCAAGGCCTGCCCCCTCTTTGCCTTCCACCCAGGCTGAGCCGGCATACCCGTCAAAGAGATTCTGCATCCTGTAATCCTGCCCCTCCTCTTCGAGAGTCGACGAGGCCTGAAACATCTCGCCCAGATAATCAATGAGCTTACGGGACTTAAAAGCAAAGGGAACCTCATCTCCGTATCCTAAGAGTAAAACAGTCAATACCATCAATATCAGGGCCATGCTTCTTCTCATTCAGGCTCCTTTCTTCTTATTCTGTCGATATTGATAGTATAGCAGTCCTTTGCCCTCAGCAAAAGGAAAAGGCCGGGCCGATCCCTCCTTCAAAGCCTTATTCGATATCAAAAACGAAAAGAGTGCGGGAAGATCTCTTTTCTGTGTCAGGCCACATCGTCCTGGTGGCTGTGCCGTAATCAGTTACCAGAGAGAAGATCTTTCCCTGTTCGATATCCACAAGGACATTATCCCCCTGGATCTCTTCCGGCTTGGCCACTCTGATCTGGCTGACGTATTGGCCTGTCTTCATATCATAGACATCAAAAAAGTAATCCATAACACGATAGCTCCACTCTTTGTCAAATTCCTGTCCGTTGGGATTAGCCACATAGAGGAAGCGCCCGTCATTGCGCATGGAAGAGATCAGGTAGCATCCCACAGTCCCGTCGGTGACCTCGTTTCGGAAATACTCCGGAGAGGGATAATGTTCCAGGCCTTTCCGTGAAAAGGACAAGACCGGTTCCAGATCTTTATTATATTTTTCAATACGGTAGGGTTGCCCGTAATAACCCAGGAAGACATCTCCCGTTGCCTTATCCACTGACAGTGTCCCGCCGGGGAGGACCCCTCCCTCATAGACCTTGTCAAAGGGAAGCGAGCGCACCTCTCCTGTTCTCCTGTCTACCCGGGAAAGCTTGAAGCGGATAGTTCCGGCAAAATAGAAGGCCTCGTCGGTTACTTCAAAAGACCAGGGATTGCCGATCTCGTCGGTCAGTGAGAACTCGTCCAGATAGGCCCCCTGAAGGTCATAGATATTCACCCGCCTCATAATCAAGTCGCAAAAGTAAATCCGGCTGTCGTGGATACGGATACCCAGGTTATGCATGACTTCTCCCGGCCCCTTTCCTCTGTTCAGGATGATCCCCTCCTCTTTGCCGGTCTCGATCTCTTTCACATGAATGATGTAACGGTCGGGGCGGCGTTCCAGATAATAGAGCCTGCCTTGGTAGACAGCGGCTGAGTAGAAGAGGTTATTCGTGGCGATTTCAGGAGTGTCCAGCATCTGTTTAAAAGCAGCTGTTCGGACTCCGTCCCGGGGTTTTTCATTCCTGACCACTCTCTTTTCTCCCCCGGCACAACCCCAGATGAGCGAAAGGGCTGTGAAAAAAACAATTGTCAAGATCCGTCTCATGGAAACCTCCGTTTTTTTAATAGGACACTTTTTTTCTCCTGAAGTTTCAGAGTACCCGGGATACATCCCGGCAATTTTCATACAAGTCCTTTTTTTTTCTGCTATACTTTCCTTTACCGTCTTCAGAAAGGAGTAAAAATGGAAAACCAAATCGCCGCCCTTGTGGATAACGGGGAAAAACTGACCGGGCTTGCCATGGCCTGGGCTCCGAACCTCGCCGGAGCTCTTCTGGTTCTGATCATCGGACTCTGGATCATAAAGCTCTTTACCCGCGGTCTGAAAAAGATGCTCTCCAGAAGAAATGTCGATCCCTCGCTTCTCTCTTTTGTAGCAAGTTTCTTAGGGACCCTTTTAAGGATTCTTCTGATCATCAGTGTCATGGGCATGGTGGGGATACAGATGACATCGTTCATTGCCCTTCTGGGAGCTGCGGGACTAGCCATCGGCATGGCTCTTTCGGGAACCTTGCAGAATTTCGCCGGTGGTGTGATCATCCTGATCTTCCGTCCTTTCAATGTGGGTGATTATATAGAGGCCCAGGGCCATGCAGGTATCGTCAGGGACATCACCATTTTCACCACCCATCTTACCACCGTGGACAACAAGGTCATCATCCTGCCCAACGGCCCCCTGGCCACCAATGACCTGGTCAATTACACCAAAGAGGAGACCCGCCGGATCGACTGGGCCTTCGGCATCGCTTATGGGGAT
Organism: Candidatus Mcinerneyibacteriota bacterium; assembly: GCA_016937175.1. Taxonomy (GTDB): domain Bacteria; phylum Macinerneyibacteriota; class Macinerneyibacteria; order Macinerneyibacteriales; family DSCS01; genus DSCS01. The sequence continues at coordinate 15,651 of JAFGWL010000056.1, forward strand.
AAAATTGAGGATTTTAAGAGGGCCATGACCGATTTCATCAAAGAAGATGAACGCATCTTTTCTGACCCCGAACCCTTCATCGGCCTGTCAGAGCTGGCAGACAACTCTGTTAAATTTGCTGTCCGCGTTTGGGCCAGGACAAGCGACTATTGGGGGATCTTCTTTGATATGAACGAGAAAGTCTACACGCGCTTTCCGGATTACAATCTCAATATTCCCTTTCCTCAGTTGGATATCCATCTTCATCAGAAAAGAGAAGAATAAAAAACGAAGGGGAGCGCTTTTTTGCGCTCCCTCTTATCCTTACTGATCGCTGTTTTCCAACTCTTTTAAAAGTTCTTTGACAGCGGTTTCCAGCTGCTGGTCACGGCCCCTGGAGATGACTTCATAATCAGTATCCACTCTGATATCGGGCTCCAGCTGCTGATTTTCCAGGTAGCTCCCGCTGAGATCACGTCCCCCGATCTCCGGTATCCCGAAATTGATGGCCGGATCCTGAAGCCGTTCCCACCAGACAGAAGTCATGGTGCCGGGAACGGGCATCCCGACAAGTTTTCCGAGGCCCATGGTCTTGTAGGCGTAAGGAAAGCCATGCGCATCGGAATAGTTACCTTCGCTCATGATGACGATACTCTTTTTGAACCAGTAGCGCGAAGTATCATAGCCGTAATCCTGGCCCCGGGGTGTCCAGTGAATATATTTTTCTCCGTTGAGAAGCATCACCAACTCCTCGGTAAGATTCCCGCCGCCGTTGAACCGGGTATCCACGATGATACCCTCTGCGTCGGCATACCTTCCGAACATATCATGATAGACAAGGTTATAACTGGTTGAATTCATGGAGGGGACATGGACATACCCCAATTTCCCTTCAGAAAGAGCTTCCACTGTCTGCCGGTTCTTTTCCACCCAGCGGTCGTAGAGGCTCCAGTAATCGGAGTTCTCTGCTTTGATGAAGATGTCTTCATCTCCGGAAAAGATCCCGGGCCTGTTGACTGTCACTTTGACAAAAGTCCCCTCTTTATGGTTCAGAGCGGCAAAATAATCTCTGAGAGAAGTGACCGGCCTGCCGTCGATTTTTTTAATCAGGGTCCCTTCGGGAATGTAGGCCCCTGTTTTGAAGAAAGCTCCGCCGGGGATCACCTCTTTGATAACGACCCCCTCCCTGTTTTCATCATCAAAGCCGAAAAAGATCCCTAAAGCAGCAATGTTATCGCGCTCCTTTGAAGAGAGCCGGGCATAAGCCCCTGTATGTGAGGCATTAAGCTCCCCGAGCATCTCGCTGGCCAGTTCGGCAAAATCAAAATCATTATTGATGGAAGGGAGAAAGGGCTCATATTCCCTTCTGTACATCTCCCAATCGACGCCGTGCATCCCCGGGTCATAGAACTTCTCCTTCACCTGACGCCATATATGTTCAAAGAGATAGGCTCTCTCTTGTTTAAGTTTCAGATACTGTTCCGCTTCAAAAGCGACCGACTGTTTTTCCCTGGTCATCACATTATAGGAGAGGATGGCTCCCTTGGTCAGAATCCAGATAGTATCTCTTTTTCTGTTGACTGCAGAGAGCCTGGTGTCTTCGGGGAATGTGGCGATCTGGGTGTATTCGTTCTGCCGCAGGCTCACTTTCCATAACTCGGTCTTGTCCGCATGCCGCGAGAGATAATAGAGGCTGTCACCGTCTTCAGAGAGAAAAGTCCCTGCCAGCTGAGCCGGGAACCGTGTCAGCTTTATACTACGCTTTTCCAGATTATTCCAGTCTATCTCGATCTTTCTGATCTTCTCTTTCTCTTTTTTCTCCTTATCCCCCTTCTCCTCCCCGGCTTTTTCTTCTTCTTTCCGGAGGCTGATATATTCCTGGTATTCTTCGTTGTTAAGAGTCGCTTTGAGATAGGCGTCCCGGGTCATGTAAAGAGCATAGACATTATACTCTTCAAACCAACCCCCGAAGCGCTGTGTCCCGTATTTCCCCGTGTTGTATATGATGGCCTCTCCCTTCATCTCCCAGCTGGCGCCCCAATTGTAATACCCGCTCTCGGTGAGGTTGAAAACGGGGCCCATTCCTTCCGCATCACGCATCCCTATGTCGTTAGTATTCTTTCCGTCGTTCAGCATGTCAAAAATGAGCCAGCGGCTGTCGGGAGACCAGCTGAAAAAGATGTCCCCGTCGATATAGGAGTAGTTTCTGTCCCCTTCCAGGATGGTCCTGGCCTTTTTTGAGTCAATGTCCATGACTTTCAAAATCTGCCGGTTCTCAAGATAAGCGACCTTTTCCCCGTCTGGGGAGAAGAGAGGCTGGAACTCTTCTTCAGGGCCGGTAGCCAGGGGGACCTCTTCCAGGGCTTTTGAATAGGCAAAGGACTTCTCTTCTTTATCGGCCATCCGGGTCATGTAGATATCCCAGCTTCCGTTCCTTTCAGAGGCGTATACGACGGCACGTCCGTCGGGGCTGAACCCCACTGAACGCTCCTGTTCAGGGGTATCTGTGATCCGGATAGTCTTTTTGAATTTCACAGATGTCACAAAGACATCCCCCCGGACCACAAAGACGATATCGGATTCATCAGGAGAGACATCAAACTCCGACACTCCCCCTGTATGGACGATCCGGTCTACAGCATAGTGTTTGGGCTCATTGATGATCTCCACATCCACTTGATGGCTTTTTCCTCCCCGGTAGAGGTAGATCTCGCCGTGATATCCGTAACAGAGGGTGTTGTCTTCAGAAATAGTCAGGAATCGGACAGGATGTTTCTTATGAAAAGTCAGCTGTGTGATTTTTGCAGGATCATCCAGAGGGAAGGAGGCCACATTGAAGTCCCCGAACTGCTCTGTCAGGTAGTAGACGGTCCTGTCGCTCTGGTCCAGGACAGGGTTCCGGTCTTCTCCTTTGAACTGCGTCAGCAGAGTATGGGTCTTTTTTTCAAAATCATAGAGCCTGATGTTCCGGGCCACAGAAGAGGTGTGATGTTTCCGCCAGGCATTCTCTCCCCCTTTGAGGTCCTGATAGAGAAGAAACGAGCCGTCTGCTGAAAAAGCGACTTCTTCAGCGGGGGTCGTCAGGATCCGGCGTATCCCGCGGTCATCCAGGGAGACACTGTAGAGCTCATCCAGATAGTACGCGGGATAGAGGCGGTTTTCGGGATCATCTTGGATATGGGCGCTGAAGAGGATCTCTTTTCCGTCGGGAGTATAGGCATAGGGGATCTCCGAGCCGGGGGCATTGGTCACACGTTCGGGCTCACCTCCCTGGAAGGGAACGGTAAAAATGTCAAAATGGCCGTATCGAAACGACGCAAAGGCCACGGCCTTTCCGTCTGGAGACCAGACCGGCCTGAAATCATAAGCTTCATTGACGGTCAGCTGCCGGGCCCTTCCCCCGCCGGATGAGACCACATAGATATCATCCTGGTAAGAAAAGGCGATCCATTCCCCGTCGGGGGAGATGGCCGGATAGCGTTTCCATTGGTATTCCTGAGCAAAAAGGAGGGTAACGGCAAACAGCAAAACAAGAGATAAAAAGATCTTTTTCATGCGGGACTCCTCTGATTCTTTTATTCTTTATACGGATATGATACCCATTTGTCGGGTTATTTGAAGATATTTTTTCGGTTTCCTTAACTTATCTGCCGGCACTCTCCTACCTCTTCAACTGATCCCTTTTCACAAGGAATGATCCGAATATCAGACTTCCGGGAAGAGGAAACCAAGTCGAGTGCCGGATAAACCTTTTCCTTTTATTCTTTCAGAACTCTTTCGATCCTCCGGATCTCGGTTTTGAAGAGGTTTGATTCTCCCCAGTTGTCCGTCTGAGCCAGGAGGGTTCTGAGAGCTTCTCTTCTGAGTCGAAGTGCTCTTGTATTTCCGGCCTCATCTGCCAGGACCATATCTGTGATGGAGAGGGCCGCCCCGGCTTTCCCCTCTTTGAGCAGTGCTTCCCCCTTCTCAAGGAGAAGGACGGGAGGACAGATCTCCCTGATATCGCTGTAGAGGGTTCTAAGCGGGACGTCCAATAGAGAGGAGAGCTCTTCGTCATACCATCCGGCGTAATTGTAGTAGAGAGCACGGACAGCCCAGGAGACCTTTCCGAAGAGTTCAGGAAGGCGCAGTTCTTCCGGAAGATTAATCTGAGCAATGAGGTCGTGAACACTTTTTCCCTCATTCATCCCCGTGATAATCGCCTGATTGACAAAATCCAGGGCATCGCGGACCCGGGTGACCTTCTCCTGAATTTCATCAGGTTTTCGGACAGGAGCCCCGTGTCCGGGGATCAGTAAGGCCGGGTGTAATGAGAGGATCCGGTTCAGGGCCGAAATATAGTCATCTGCAAAGCGTGGTGTGGATCCCCGGGGTGTTCCCAGCATGGGAAAAGCACCAGAAAAGCAATCCCCGGACAACAGGGTTCTCTTTTGGGGAAACCAGATGAGGGACGCATCCTCTGTCTCAGCCGGGGCATGGATAAGAACCGCTTCGACGCCGTCGATGACACCTTTCCACTCATCAATGAAGGTAATTGTAGGGAGTAGAGGAGTCTCTGCCTTTCGGGGCATCCATCCTCCTCCTGTAAATTTCCGGTTTCTCCGGGTGTAAAAAGACTCAAAACGTAAAGGGTAATTATACGTCTTTTCCCACTCCCTCTGGATGATCACAGGGGTTCCGACAGCCGACGGCCAGAGGGAAAGCCCGTTTGTGTGATCCTGGTGAGCATGGGTAAACAGAACCGCCTGAAGCTCTCTCTGTTTGAATTTGAGTGTCAGCCATGATGTATCATGCCCTGTGGAAGAGGGATCGATGAGGATATATCCGTTATCTGTCTCTACGACTACTGTGTTGCAATCCCCCTCTTCCCGGTAGACCCCCGGGGCTTCCTGCAGAAGACTGCAGACTGAATCAATGATCCAGCGGCGGTGGGATTCTTGAAGCGGAAGAAAGTCCAGAATGCCTGGGTTTCCCGAATTTTGAAGGTCATACCCGACAAGGGCAGCCTCCTCCATGGTTCTGATCCTCTTTTCAATGGGCATCCTCTCGTGAAGATGGACTGGATAAAATGTTTTTGGAGGGATCCAGTCAATCTCTTCAGAAGAAAAACGGGCTGCGATAACGGCACTGAGAGCGGCCTGATGCAAAAAGATCATATGGAGCTGGTCCCCGGCGATTTTTTCCCGGTAACCTGTATCTTTCAGACGTTTGACGAAGACCTCCTTCCAGGCTCTAAACAGCCCCTCCCCGGGACGGACGGCCATGATCTCGCAGTTGATATAAAAGCGGGCTTCCTTTTCTTCTACAAAAGCTGTGATGACAGGGACATCTTCAGAAGAGACTCCCGCATCATCGTAGAGAGCCTGCCAGAATCTGTCCGGAGGTGTATCAGGGGATTGCCCCACGGTATTCAGAAGCATCACCGGCTGAAGTCTGATCATTTTCCCTTCCCGGGGCAGAAACGGCTTCAAAGAGTGAAAGGCCAGCATCTCGGTATCCGCGTAGATCAGTATATCATATTCCTTCTCAAAAAGTGTCTCTGCGGTAGCGCAGGCATGGACCTTTCTGGAGAAAGGGAACGAACGGAGTTCAGGAGCAATTTCGATGGGATGAAAGGAGACCCCGGGCAAAGCCAGAGACCGTGTGTCCAGGCCGGCTGACTCATCCACCATCACATGGATGGGGATCTCTTTCATCTCCTCTCCAAAAGACCGGATGCTTCGGATAAAGAGAGCGGCATTCTTTACCGTTATGGGATGGGTGACATAAAGAACCAGGGCTTTCATATCTTTTTCTTTCATAAGATTCTCCTTATGTGCATAGAGGGACGTCGACGTGACCGTGATAAGGACAGAGACAAAAAGGAGCATTAAATATTTTTTCATGGCGACCTCCATTTTAGAAAGTCTACCCCTTTTCTTTTGTAATTGCAAACTATATTTTACATATTCCTCATTTTTTGTTATTTGCTGCGGTGTTTGGATATTATAATGTCCTCTTTAAGATTTCTGCTCCCCTGGTTCCGGGTTTTTACGGTTCAATAACGACCACCCAGGAAGAGGAGAAGGACTCCACATCGAACTTCCCCCGGGATTCTTTCCGGGCCCCGCCTTTGAGAAGAGTCCGTCCGTTCCCCTCTTTGACAGAGACAGCTTCCTCATGAGAATCACTCCCGAAATCCTGGCTCACCTCAAAGGAATCCTCCTCTTCAAAGGAACGGCTGATCTCTGTGACCCGTTCTCCGCAGCTTTGTGTTCCTCTTGTGGAATGGGTGATATTCCCTTTGAGGATAAACTGAGGGAATGTGGCTGTGACGATCTCCCCTGTCTCAGGATCTACATCCATAACAAGCATGGAACCGCTCTTCTGCATCTCCAGTTCGGAATAACTCCCCAGGGTCTCTGAAGCTGTGACCGTATGCACTCCCGATATATCTTCATCACTTGTCCCTTGTCCCGTCAATGAGGCCTGTCCAATCGTTACTTCTTTGACTTGGTAACGGTAACGTGTCACTTTGATCTTTCCTGTGGCGGGGTCGAAGGCGACGGATTCACGCGGCTTCTTATCAAGGATCAAATGGATTTTTGCCTCCTTTTTTTCTGTCCATCTCTTGTCCACGCGGTGACGGGGGCCCTTATCTCTTCTTTCCGTTCTCTCTTTTTCATAAGTCACAGAAAGTGTGGCATAGACACCGGGGAGTTTATACGGGACCTTCTCTTCGGCGATAACCCGGCGGGAGATCTCCGTTTTCTGCAAAGACCAACAGGACACATCCCGTATAGTGTGGCAATGGTAGACCCGGACCGTCTCCTCACCTTCAAGGGAAGTATCAGGAGCCCGGTAATCCACAGTGACCTCTCCGCTGCCCACCAGAAAAACCGCTGTCTTCCCCTGGGGCAACCCGGCAGGTGTAATCCCGTTGAGGATCTCTCCCTCTTTGACAGAAACAGCGACCCGGCAGAATTCCCTTGAAGGGCGTCCCAGTCCATCCCGGAAATCAGATACCGTAATCTTCATCTCTGTGTTATAGGACACCATCTCTTTTTCTCCTCTGATGCGACAGGTGCAAGGCATTTTTTCAAAATCATCGGTGATATCAGTAAGAGGGACATCTCTTCTCAGAAGTGCATCCCGGTTATCAAACATCTGTGAAGCCAGTGAGTCATAGTGGTGAAGAGAGGAGTGTCCTGTCCACTCTTTGACAAGCTCTTTTTCCCCGCCCTTATCATAGTAAAGACGCAGTTTCAGTGTCGAAGGATACTCTTCTGCCCCGGTGACAAGATCTGCATTTGGGATCCTGGCGCAATCATAGGCCCCTTCAAAAAAATAATCAGACTCACTCTCCTGGACAAAAGAGGCCCGGGAAGAGTGGAAAAGTGCAGCCAGCGAGGAGGTAAGGACAGACCGGAGCTCTTCGTCGCTATGTTGGTCGAACTGAAATCCCCAGTCGGGTTTCAGAGAGGCGCAATGTCTCAAAGCCTCCTCATAGCGCCCCCTGTTCTCATCATCCACAAACCACGTCTCGTCGGAGCCGAATCCCATAAAAGCATTGATACATTGAGAATAATCGTTCTGCCGTTTATCAAAGTCGTCAGGATAGGCTCTGTTTTCACAATCGCTCACGCGGAAGATGCGGCGGCACTGGGAACAATTTTCTCCCTGTACAGGAAAAAAAGCCATCAAGATAAGAGCCGTCAGAAAAAAGAACTTTTTCATCTCTCCTCCCTCCCTAAACCCCTGCAGAAAATTTTATCTTTTGAATAGAGTGTTATTTCGGCTTTACTCATTAGTATAAAGTTCCAGCCCTATTTCTTCAAGTAAGAAAGGAAAGAAAATGAAGAAGAAAGAGAGAAGGTCTAGTTCTTTGTAAGGGGAGGGATGAGGTAGTTTTCAAGCTCCAGAGTCCGTCCGTCCGGAGTCAGAGCAACCTCTTCGCTGATGATTTTTCCCCCCAGGGAGAGAGGGATCTTCCGGCTAGGCCCATTTCTCTTATCTACGGGATAGAGAAAAGCTTTAGGGTGCAGATTCTTGCATGCCCACTCATAGAGACCACGGACAGCTTCACGCCCCAATCCAAGTCCGAAAGAGGACTCTCTGATCCATATCCCCAGTTCCGGGGTTCTTTTCTCAAGACTGTGGAGCCCGGCACATCCGATAAAAGCTCCGCTATTTTTGTCTCTGATGACAAGCTGGAGGTCTTTACCCTCTTCCATGGCTTTCATTGAATTTTCAATGAACCGGTCTGTGACACTGATATCACGGGAGGATACAGGGTACATAAACCTTGTGACACGCGGCGTAAAATCAGCAAAGATCTCTTCCCTGTCTATTAGGGTGACAGGCCTGAGGATAAGACGGTCTGTCTCGATGATAGTCATCATCAGGTTCATTTTTTTCATTGGGGCCCTCTGATACTTTTCATATGACGCTTTTCCAGAAAGTGCAGAATCAATTCTTCAGGAACTCCTCTATATAAGCTGCTGCCGACCTGTTCATCTCGAGGGCAAAGCGGGACATATATTTCCTTTCACAAAAGGCACGGACATAGCTATCAAAATCGAAATCTTTTTGCCCGTTTCTCTTTTGAAACATCTCCCTTATCTCCTTTTCGTCAAGGCGCCGATACCGGTCCTTCAAGACGACATATTCCCGGCTGAACCGTGGCGGTTTTGGACGCTTTACCTGCCCTTCGTCGGGGTGTCCGTAGACCACCAGGGCGATGGGAAGAACAACCTCATCCAGATTCAGAAGTCTCACCACTTCTTCGCGGTTTTCCAGGATATCCCCGATGTAGCAGGAACCTATCCCAAGAGATTGAGCCGCTGTCACACTGTTCTGGGCGGCTACAAGAGCATCTTCGCAAGCCAGAAGAAGATCCCCGGCTGAAGGCTCCCGGTGAGGGGCCCCGGCGGCTTCATAAGCATCCATCCAACGGCGGCAATCGGCCAGGAAGACAAGGACAAGAGGAGCCCTGGCAATAAAGGGCTGATGATCACAAATCTCCGCCAGAGCTTCTTTTATTTTTTGATCCTGAATATCCAGGATCGTATAGAGCATCTGGTTCCCTGCTGTGGGAGCCTGCAAAGCCGACTCCAGGATAAGCTCTTTTTCTTCTTCGGTAATGGCTTCCTGAGTAAACGCGCGAACTGATTTTCGTTCAAAAAGAGCCCGGATGATAGCGTTCATCGTCCCTCTCTTTCTCCCGAAATCTGCAATCTCCTGATCAAATAACTCTCCCTGAGGGCCTTGTTCTCCCGGATAAAATCCAGGGCCGTCTCTCCGTTTTTATCGGAGACTGAGGGATCAGCTCCGTAATCAAGGAGCTTATCAAGGACTTTGCCGTTTTGATTTTCCCAGGCCGCTAAGATCAGAGGGGTGGCACCCCATGAGTTTTTGGCATTCACATGGGCCCCCCCTTTGATCAGACGGGTAATCGTTTCGGGGTTGCTGTTGAAGCGAGCGGCCAGATGAAGGGGAGTATTTCCCTCCCTGTCTCTTGCTTCGACATCTGCCCGATAACGTAGAAGGAGAGTGGCCATATCAGGATCAGAATGGAATGCGGAAGCCAGGTGTAGAAGAGAAAGACTCCGCGAATCGGCTGCATTGACATCGCCCCCGTTTTTTAAAAGCTCTTCCATCTCCTGGACCGATCCTTCTGAGGCCAGTACATAGATATTCTTTGTCTGTCGGGTACAGGCTACAGCTAAATAGAATGTCAGAATGATGACAATAATCCTTTTTATCATATTACGACCCCTTCTTTATTGCACGAACTCCTTCAATTTAGGGAGAAGGCTGCCCATCCTCAAATTTCCTCCCTCGGCCAGCACTTTGCCGTCGGGCCCGATTAGCACGGGATAGGGAATCCCGCGGACGTGATAAAGCCCGGAGATGTCATTCTCATCGGTACTCAAAATCGTCGGCAGGGTGATTCCCTGCTCTTTCATAAAGGGCTTCATCTCTTCTTCTCTTGTTTTCGTAACGCCGAAAAAGACGATTTCCTTTCCTTTCATCTCTTTTCGCGCTTCATCGATATATGGGATCTCCTTGACACACCAGGGGCAGGCCCGGCTCCAGAAGACAAGATAGACATACTTTCCCCGATAATCCTCAAGACGGCGGGTCTCTTGTGAAAAGATCTCCTTCCCCTGGAAGGGAGGCGCTGTATACCCTACCTGGGCGGCGAGGAGAGGTTCACCGACAGGCTGTTTTTCCAGCATGACTGTCATAGCACCGGTATCGACCCCGTTAAAGCGGTAATGATCCCCCAGCGCAAAAAGAAGGTTTCCTTCAGTGAAATCCTCATAAGCTTCGGAATTTTCAAAATAACGGAATGTCGGGTAGTCAAAATCCAGGCCACCCCCGGGAAAGATTATGAACTTTCTCCCGAGAAAAGTCCCTTCTCCTCTGAAGAAGGCTGTCCACCCCAGAGCCTCCCCATTCCAATCCATAAACCTGAAGGGTATGGTCAGGGTACGGACTTTCCCGTTAAGTTTTGCTTCCACACGGACGTCCACGCAAGCATCTCTTTTCTCTTTTTCAGAGAGTTTGTCCCACTCTTCGTGTGTCAACAGTTTGACAGGAGCATTATTGGAAAAATCGTGGTCATTGTCAGAATCAATGAGATAACGGGTAACCCCGGCCTCATCCTTCCCTCTCATCACATAAAAATAGCAGCGGATAAACTCCTCTGAAAGTCTTTGACTTAGCGCCTTGTCCGGCTCTCCTTTGAAATAAAAATCAAAATAGTCTTTGTCGATGATTCCTGCATGATAACTTTGATACCTGAACTGGTCATAATTCATGACCACTTCTTTTACCATGACATCGGCCCAGTTTTCAGGGACCCCCTTCACCTCTTTTTTCATCTCTGTCCAGGGATACCCCTCATAATCGGGACGCCAACCAAGGCCCCCTGTCATCGTTTCCGCCTGAGCCTCGTGATACCCTGTCTTGAACTTGAACGTCACTTCTCCGTTTTGAACACCGCAGGATACAAGAAGCAACCCCGCGGCCAGCAGAATCCCAAACCCTCGTCTCATTCGAACCTCCTTCTACTCAGCAGACAACTTCATAAACTTCTTATCGGGGCCGGAAAGCGCCAATGAAACACCGATTCCTCCATCCTGTCTGCTTAAACGGAATTTATAGGCATGGTAATGCCAATTATTGAACTTATAATGGGTAAATCTTGCTATCTCCTTCGCCTCATAAAAAACATGAAAAGTATTGTTCCCGTAACGATACCGTTCCCGGCTCAGCCCTGCTCTGATGATGCGGCCCTTGTCATACACCACACTTTCACCCCAGACGACTCTTACCTTTTGGCGGTCAAGCCCTTCAGCCAGAGACACTTTCACGCGGTTCATATTGAAAAAATAACTCAGGGCGTGAGCGGCGGTCGTTCGGCAAAAAACTCCTCCCGGTTTGAAAAAGAGGAAAAGGAGAACTCCTGAAACCAGCACGGCCCCGCATATCGCTGTAATCCTCAAGGAATGAGTCATGGCCATCTGATCCCTCCTACCGGATCTCTTTAGCACCTGAGCAGATATAGACGACACTCATCAGGTAGCGGTACATCTCTTGTGCATTTTGAAACTGCACCTTGATTTTTCGGGGATGAAGAAGCTCAGCTCCCGGGATAACGGAACACATATAACCCTGGAGGGCATCCCGGAACTCGATCTCCATCCGTCCCGGTACTTTCAGCGAAAGAAGCGTACCCCGGTTCTCTTTTAACATCTCCCCTTCTCTTTCCAGTTTATTAAGAAGCTCCCGGTGAGGAAGCATCACGCCTGCAAATTTGGATATCGCCCTTTTAGAGACCAGAAACCGCGCTTCAGGGACTTTCGGGGAAAGGAAATCCCGTGTGACATCGTCTCCGTATACAAAAGAGACCGGGACTTTGAACTCTCCTGCCAGATAGGCATTGATGATCCCCTCGTCCACCGGTTCTCCGTTGACAGATATCCCGTAGACTGAAGACCCGGAATAGGTATGCTCCATCATCCCGCCGCCCCCTGCCGGGCTATGATATCCGAAGAGGACAAGATGGGTGAAGGTCGAATCTATTCCCTCCATCATATAAAAATTACGGGGATATCCTTTAATAAGGGTCACATCTTCTTCCAGCCTGTCCCACAGGATGTTTCGCCCCAAAGCATGAGAGTCACACAGGACGATCTCTGCATCAGGGACACTCCTGCGTATTCCGCGGCAGAAAGCATTGATCTCTTCAGTGGCAAGCCGGTCCTGTTCAGGAAGCCCGGAGGCCTCAGCCCAGGATGTCACTCCTCCGATGCCTTCGTAATCAAATGAGATAAAGACTTTCATCACTCCTCCTTTTCGGGCTTCTTGAAAAGATAGTAAAATTATACGAAAACTTCATCATCTGTAAAGGACTCTTTTTAACACCTTCTCCTTTATCTATCGGGAAACACCCGGGGAGGCCTTATACGGGCCCGTCCGAAAGCAAGCTCCCGTGAGAAGCCTTGACAGGAGGGCTAAGCACCCCTATAATAGGAGAGCTAAATTATTTAATCAAAGGCTTTTCAGGGAGGTAGTATGGAGAAAGGACTCTTGATCGTCAAACGTATTCATCAGCGTAAAAGCCGTTTTCGTCGGTTTTGGATCTACATCGACGGTGAAAGGAGACAACCCATCAAAGACGGGGAGGCTGTCTCCCTGGAACTTCCCATCGGGAAACATGATGTTCAGATACGTCAGGACATTTACCGCAGCCAGAAAACCCTTTTCGACCTCAAGGCCGGCGAAACCGTCTCTCTGGAATGCGGAAGCCCCATCCAGGGGATCAAACTGATCGCCACCTGGCTCTATGCCCTGATCCCGATCCCCGGACTCTATATCTATCTGAAAAAAAAGTAGGGTGATAGCGGCCTTATCTGATCTTCATAGAAAAGATGCCGGAGGCGAGGATGAGGCGCCGTAATACCCTGTTATACATAAAGGGAAGCTTTCTGTTCTTAAGCCAGATATTAAACTTCAGTGCGGCTGTCTTTTTTCGATAAACTTTCTGAAAACAGGGAAAATTTGTATTGATACTTTCAGCCAGCAAAAGACCGCTTTTGATCGCATAACTGATCCCTTCAGCTGAACTGGGGCTGATGAAGCCTGCCGCCTCACCTGTGAATGCGACTTCACCCCTATGTGTCCTTATACTTTTCATGTCCCGGGGCCTGTTGATGAAAGCACTCTCTTTTTTAACAGGCTCTCCGGTAATCAGCCCTTCTCCTTTGAGCCGGTCTAACAGCCCCTCAAATTTCTGTCTGGCCTCTTCCCCGGGTGGAAGAGCACTCCCCACAATCAGATGACCGTTTTTCTGAATTATCCATGAATAAAAATCAGTCACCGTGCGGTCAAATATCGAAGTATAAAAGGGGCTTTCCCGTTGAGTCATAAACCAGTATTGCAAGGCCAGATAAGAGGCCTTTCCGAAAGCGGGATCCGCCTGGCGCCTGACACGCGAAGCCGCTCCGTCAGCTCCCACCAGGATCTTCGTCCGGGCTTCCGAAATGACCCCCTTTTCACGGTACTTGATTACGAGCCCCTTTTCGTCTCTTTTGTAGGAGAGAAACAGAGTATTGAATTTTTTTTCTGCATGTTCGGGAAGAGACGAACAGAGCCAACGGTCGAACTTTTCCCGGTCGATATTGATATAATAACGCTGATAATAGCGCTCCAGGCCGTGGTCTCTGTCAATGGTGCGTACGCTGAAGAGCTGAGGCCCTGTCAGAACCTCGCCGGGGATACCGAGCCCAAGACGTCCCAGGATATTCTGGGCATCAGGTGCCAAAAGCCCGCCGCAGCACTTGTTCACCAGAGGAGGCCATTCATCCAGATTCCTTTTATCTATGAGCAGGACACGGTATTGCTTATCAAGGAAGCGAGCCAGAGAGGCCCCGGACGGCCCCGCACCGATTATGACCACATCATACACCCTATTCCCCCTTTACAACTCACTGGGAGCATTGTAGGGGAGATCCCGAAGGGTCTCAACCGATTTCTTCTTTTTTTTTCAGACAGTATCAGTTTTTCTCTGAAGATGATCTCCTGAAGCAGTATTCTGCCTCATATCCGGCCCCGCAAGAATCAGAAGCCATCCGAAAGGGCCCAGAAGAAAAGAAAAAAAAGCTCCTGCCCCGGCACGCCCTTTTCTATCACCTATGAGGGCCCCGATCAGGATAGTCACAACAGCGATAATATAATACTCCATTTCCCTCTCCGCTCAACTTTTCAAACGCTTTCAGATTATTCAAATTCTTTTTTCACCAGGGCAGGGAAGCCGATGGTCATGGGGTCGGCTCACCGGCCTCCTCTTGCCTTCCATGCATGGGATGCATGGCTGTCAGGATCCAGGCTTTACAAAGGAGGTGAACAGCCTTTTCGATCCTTGATACAGGGCTCTTTGACTTTTCAAGAATGATCTTCAATTCTTTATCTTTGAAGGCCTGCGGGTGAAGTTCGCAGATCTTCCTCATCCTTTGTCCGGATCTGCCGGTATACGAGACTTCCACCATGTATCGCCCGGCAGACTGATCAAGGGCGTAGAGAAGAGTCTCGGCGTCTTCAGGCCCTCGCAGAGGGAGGTCGACTGTTCTCTTTTCTGTGAGGGAGGACAGAGCAGCCTGGCTCACGATCTCAATATCTTCCAGGATATATTGAAAGACCACTTTTACATCCACCAGTCTGTCCATTTCCGGCGGCTGCAGCTCCAAACGCACAAAAGCCCCTATTTTTCCGGTCTCTTCTTCCCGTGTGAAAAAGACCTTTTCTCCGCTTAGCTTCAGGTCCCCGGGAATGACCAGATTTTTTGGATTACGGTCATGATATTGTCCCCTGACATATGACCAGGCGTAGTTGAGGGCTGTGGCCCAGAGGAGAATTTCCACAATAAGGGAAGACCAACGATCAGCCCCGTAATAGATATTGACAATTATCAATCCTGATAAAAGAGCCATCACTGTTATGACTTTAATTTTCTCCATACCCCCCCTTTGGGCTTTCCTTTCAAATTTCTGACATTTCACCTCTTTATTGACATAATCGGATCCCCGATAAGGAACCGTAGTATTATCGTAACATACCGACCGGTCTTTTGCCACTATTTTTTTTCCTTCTTTTCTCCGTCAGTCCCATAACCTCTTTCTGTTATTCCCATCCTTCTCCCTCTTTTCCGGCCTCTCTTCCAGGTTCACGATGACAGCCAGGATAATCATTATGGCCAGAATAAGTTTTTCCATTACAGGGCCTCCTTAATTGCGACAAACCGTTCCGCGGCTCTCTCATGATTATTATAAAAACAGGCAGAGGGTTAGTTAAGACAGCAAAATGAATTTGATTTGGTTCCCATTACTATTTTAATCAATTATTATATTTGTAGTTAAATTAGATATACATGTATTCAGGTTCCCAATCAAGGAACTGGTGATATTCTTTTAGGCCTGTATGTTGTAGGCTTTCAGCCGGCATCCCTAAAGTGAAGCGAGAAAAAGGGAGAATATATTATTCTCTCTCCAATGGAATACGGCCGCTGATAAGGAACGAATGATAGATTTTTTCAGCGATCATGGTTCCCAGAAGCTGGAAATAGGAGCTGTCAGAAGCTACCGAATAACGGTCGGAATCGATCCTTAGGTAGACGGAAGCTGTCGTCCTCTTGTTCAAATCCACTCTCCGTATCAGATCTCCTTTCTCTTCATCACCCGGGAGAGCCGGATCCGTGATCAGACGGCTGCTTTCTCCCTGCAATCCCAGACAATAAATATCTTCTGATACGTCCAAAACAATAAAAAATGAGCTGGCATGGAAGTAAGTGACCAGCAGGTCAAAGATCTGCCTGACCATGGCCTCCGGCCCGGTGATGGGTCGGATTTTTTGCGCCAGGTCAAAAACAGCATCGATCTTCTCACTTTCTCTCACAGGATCCCGGAGAGGTTTCGCTTCCTTCTCTTTTTCCCTGCGCTCAGGGACTCCCCGGATATAAACGGTTCTGTTTCTCCCGCTCTCTTTGGCATAGTAGAGGGCCTCATCTGCTTTGGCTACGAGCTCTTCCAGAGCCTTTCCGTCATCGGGGTAGAGGGCATAACCTATACTGCATGTCAATTTATAATTCTGGTTCAACACGGAATTTTCAGTGTTCTTCCGGACCCGGTCAATGATCTTTTCTCTGTCGGCATCTCGGGGTATGATCATGGAGACACAAAACTCTTCTCCTCCATACCGTCCCACAAAGTCACTCATGCGGACAGTCCCCTTGACAATACGCCCCATCTCTTTCAGGACCGAGTCCCCTCGTGAATGGCCGTAGGTATCGTTGATATTCTTGAAATGGTCCAGGTCCAGAATGGCGATGAGAACCTGCTGTTCAGACTTATCGGCATAATCCAGCATATCCTGTGTAAGATTTATCCAATGCTCCCTCTTATAAAGGCCTGTGAGCCGGTCAAGAAGAGCTGTCCTCTTCAAATAATCATAGTATCCCGCTGCATTGATAAAGTCCCGGAAAGGGCCTAACCCTTCGGTGATTTCTTTGTCAGGATAGAGGAGAAGACGAGTCGTATCCAGGTAGAGACACCCTCTAAGAGCAAAGTAGTGAAAACTTGATTGCCTGTTTTCCCGTGTTTTGCTTTTTCCCCGCCCCAGTTTTTCAATATCCAGTACGGGAATGATCAGGATCCCCGTCAGGTTCCGTCCCTGCCTCTTCTCTTCCCGGTGATAGAAGATATCCCTATGGGCCTTTTCAAAAAGGATCTCATTCAGAAGGTCCCGCCTCATGGGAACCGGAACATGATACCGTCCTTCTTTTTCGATCACAAGTTTCTCTGTCCAGCCCGAATAGAGGTCATATTCGAAAAAGCCCCCCCGTGTCATCCCTGTGATATCCATAAGGTCCACGAGGATCGACTTATAGAGCCCTGTCCCCTCATTGACCGGAGATAGCTGGTAATCCTCCAGAGCCTTTCTCTTGCTCTCTGCAATCATCTCACGGGCGAGATCACGGTGGGCCTCTCTGAAGAGATCGGGCCGGTCAACCACCGGGTCGATGCCATGCTTTTTCAGAAGGCTTGCATGAAAAGCCCATTCTTTGTTTTGTTCCATGAAGGAGGTTCTGTACTGTATGGGGACTGTATTAAGCCACTCTTTCATTTGGGTAAAGAGGTCCAGGAGGACATCATAGAAGAGAGCTGTCCCCTCTTCATGCTTCTCAACAAGAAGATGAAGTGTATAAAGCATCTGAGAAGATCTGTAAAAGGGTGCAGCATAAACCCTTTCCAGTGCCTCTTCACTTCCGAGAAAAGCTCTGAGGAGGTCGGAGCGGTTCTTCTCCTCTCTCTCCTCGATTTCAAAACCTTTTCTCTCAAGAGTATCCAGAAAGCGGACAGCCAGGTCTTTATCTCCCGAAAGCCAGGCCTTCTCCGCTCCATGAAGAAGGAGTGTGCTATAATGCTTTTTATCTTCTTCTGCAGAGTACCGGCGCAAAATAGCATCCATCTCCTTTTCCATGGCTTTCAGCCCCGCTTCCTCTGCCCGGGCTGTGAGAGAGACGACCAGGTATTCCACGCATTCTCGAAGAGAGGGACGGTCTTCAAAAAAGGCCCCTGCTTCTTTCAAAGCGGCCCGGGCCCGCTCATGGTCTCCCAGTTCAAACAGAAGGTCTGCCAGCAGGAAATTCATCTTAGCCCCCTCGCGGACCCCTTTTTCGTCTCCCAAATAATCAAATCCTTTGCTGATGACATCATAGGCTTTGTCATAGTAATGGAGTGTCTTGTAGGCTTGGGCTAAATTCATTGTATTGATGGTAGCTGCATGAAAGAAATGGATCCGTTCTGCTGCCCTGACAGCACGGATCCAGGAAGAAATGGCCTCTTCAATTTCGCCCCGGTCGATGTTGACGATCCCTGTGTTGGTGGAAACGATGGCGATAAGCCTCTGATCGTCCAGGCGCTGGGCTATCTCCAGGGCTTTTTTGAAATATTCATGGGCACGGTCGACCTCTCTGGCCCTTCGGTAGGCGATGGCTCTTGCGTTATAAGCATTGAACTCTGCATCTAAAGAGATGTGTTCCCGATTTTTTTCGACGATTGAAAGCATCTGCTGGGCTGTCTCTTCCATTTTTTTATTGTTCTGATTATCCATATAACTTATCATAAGCTCATTAAGGAAGAGCGATTTCCGGTTTTCGTCAAGTCCGTCGATCATCTCCCTGAAGCCGCAGACCATCTCTTCGACTCTATCATATTCACTTTTTGTGACATAAAAGACCAGAAGGTTGTAAAAAACAGTCCCCCATTCTTCCGGGTGATCTGCCGGCCCTTTCTCGATAAATCCCATGAGTTCCTTTATATCCTCTTTATCCCCGTTGGACAGGATGACAAGCCGATAACTCTTGTAAAGGGTCTTTAACAAAGGAGTATCCGCAAAAGCCTCCATCTGGGAGAGGACGACATCTTTGCCGATGAAACGCTGAAAATCATGCCGATATAATACCTCATAGAGTTTGAAGAGATTGACTCCCGTCAGGTTTTGAGCAGAATTATGGATCTGGGAAAACAGGTTATAGAAAAAGCGGTGATGGACCGACTGTTCCCTGACACCCATCATCAGATAATGGCTCATGGCCTTGTGATAAGCCTCGGCGCCGAATCCCGTGTTCAGTGCCAGATAGACGAAGGTTTCAAGATAGGAAAGCTCCCGGAACCCGTTCTCTTCAAAATAATCCAGGACAAGACGGGCCAGAGCGGGGTCGACTTTTTTCTCCCCGGTCTCTATCAGGGAGGAGAGACGGAATACATAGAAGAGTTCATCCCGATAGGCCACATCCTGCTCCTCCAGAACCGCCAGGGCTTTTTGCAGAGAGACGGGAGCCTTTTCAACAAAATCCTGAGGGATCTTTCCACCCATAGCCCGTCCCAGAGCCAGAGCCTCTTTCGTATCCTCCTCTGTTTTCCCCTTAAAAGCTGCGATACTGATTCCGGTGCAAAAACACCCCTGCGTCCGTGGAAAAGATCCCCGGGCTTCGATAAGCTTAAAACATTCCTTATCAGCTGCCTTACACAGGCTTTTCCTGACCAGGGAAGGCTCTCCCCCGCTCTGGTCCAGAAGCTCCTTAACGGCTTCTTGCATGTCATCAACGAAATAATAGTAGTAATGAAGCACACGTGCGGTTTCTTTTTCATCCAGTTTCGCCATGGTCAAAGGGAACATTCCGGGAAGGGGCCTTCGGTTCCAGGCTACGACACGGAGGTCTTTCGGTTGAAAACGCCTGGAAAGATAAGTCAAAAACCGCATATCTTCTTCAGACAGCTCCTCTCCTCTGCCCAGGCCTAAAAGGGCCGGGCCCGAGGCGACTTTATTTTCCAAAAAACGGATTGCTTTGGCACGCATCTCTTCAGGGGTCCTCGCCACAGACTCCCGGCCCTCTTCTTCAGACCGGCCCAGGTATTTTATGATCCCTTCTGCGAGGGAAGCCTTCTCCTCTTCCAGCCCGAAATACTCATACCCTTTAGCCTGGATCAGGGGGATAAGGCCCTGATACCAGAGACGGGCATTTTCTTCAGAAGCATAATCATAAACGGTTGTGAGAGACTCCGTGGTTTCCAATAGGGAGATCTCTCTCTCTGACAGGATCAAGGCTCCCGGGAAAGGGGTCGAGCAGGCATGGCCCTGAATAAAGTCCCTCTGAAGGCTATCAGAGATCACTTCGCGATGAGGAAAATAGAGCCGGAGGTCTGGTACATCTTCGTCAGAGAGTTTGTATCCTGCTTCATTCATCAAACGGGTAAAGGCCATCAGGTCCGCTCGGCGGCCCATATCGATATCGACATAAAGCGGGCTCATATCAAAAAAGACAGGGTTCCTTTTTGTATCCCTCAAGGCATTGCTTTCACGGAGATCCCCGTGGTAAGTCCCGTTAGCATGAAGAAAAGAGATGAGAGAAAAAAGGCTGTTGATCAACATCTCTTTGTTCTCCGGGTTCATTCGAAAAAGCCCCGGCATCTTATCAGCGATATAAAAAGAGCGGGAACTGTCTGTGTAACGGCCGTCTATACTCGCCAGGGTGTGAAAAGAGCGGATAGGCCGCAGAAGTGGATGCCTGTAAAGAGAGGTAACCATATATTCTTTTGTCAGAAGGTCCTTTTGGAATTTTTCTTCAGAAACTGTTATTTTGAGGATAAGCTCTCTTTTTGGGAAAAAAAGGTCGCCTGCTTCATAGACGATAAAATTATTGTTTTTATTAAGAAGTTTTTTAATCGTAAAGCGTCCGTTGACCAGTTTCATCTCATCTCCTGCCTCTTTTTATTGCTCCGTTTTTTTGGACTCGTCCGGCCGTCCCATGGGCTCCATGAGACGCCAGGCGTTTCGATAAGCGATTTTTTCACACTCCCCTATGGTAAATCCCGCTTTTCTAAAGGCCTCAAACAACCTGGGTATCCCTGAATAATCCTCCAATTCCAGAGGACAGAATATTCCGTCGAAATCACTTCCCAAAGCGCAGGCCTCTATTCCCCCGCATCTTTTTAGATGTCTCATATGAGCGACAATTCCTTCAATGGTGCCGGTTTCTCCCGTGCCGAGAAAAGCAGAAGAAAAATTGACCCCGATGACTCCCCCACGTCCGGCTACATCACGGATCATCTCATCTGTGAGATTCCTTGGATGCGGGGTTATGGCCCTGCAGCAGGAGTGGCTGGCCAGGAAAGGCCCTTCCATGATCGCTGCCACGTCTTTGAACCCCCTGTCTGACAGGTGAGAGACATCCACGAGGATCCCCTTTTGTTCCATGGCTTTAACAGCATCTTTTCCCAAGTCCGTAAGCCCCTTTTCCGTGTGGACCCAATCTTTATTGGGATACCCGAGCGAATTGGGGAAATTCCAGGTAAGTGTGATCAGCCGCACGCCTTTGCTGAAGAGAAGGTCGATGTCTTCCGGGGAAGTTATGATCCCTCCCTCTTCCAGCGTCAGTATGGCACTGATCTTATTTGAAGCTTTGTTTTTTTCAACATCCTCCAGAACGCGTGCCGATTCCAGTCCCGGAAGGGCTTCAATTTCTTCATAAAAACGGCTGATCATGGAAAAGGCATAATCCCTGTATTCTTCGATGGCCTTCGCCGGATCGCCCATATAGATGAAAGCAGCAAAGAACTGAGCTAAAGCTCCCCCTTTTCTCAGCTTCTCCATATCAATATGATACCCGTTTTTTTTGAAATCTCCTCCGTAAGTAAAGGTGCGCCACAGAGTATCGCAATGGAGGTCGATGACCGGAAAGGGAGCCTGCATCACTCTAGAGTCCGTTCCACCCTGCCAGCCGAGACCAGAGCCACCAGGCAGCATATGCCTTGAGATTTCCGTTCAGCGCCTGGGTATGGGCCGGATAACAGAGGTACCAATCTGTCCCCGAAGTATGAGCATCCTGCCATTGGATGGCCCAATTGGCATCGCGGATCTGATCCCCGTCTGAATCGTAATCACAATTATCATTGGCCAGCAAGGACAGATATTCCTCCCCGTCGGGATCATAACTCTCGATGTCGGCAAAATCGTAGAGGATCTTCTCATACTGCCTGCAGTAGGAGCGGATCTGTTCATTCCTCTGATGCAGGTTCCCGGCCAGGCCCGTTCCGTCCAGATGTCCGGTCATATAGACAAAAGCAACCCCGGGATAATCGATCTCCAGCTGATTCATAAGATTCAGATAGGTCAGGATATCCTCTTCCGAGGCATCAGAGACCTGTCCGCACCAGGACCATATCACCACATTACATTCAGGATGAGTGTCCAGATAGTCCCTGGTCGATTGGGCCCAGGAGACCCGGTCAGGGTTCCCCAGGTCGCTTGCTCCGCTGAAAGGGGTGTCCTGAAGATCCAAAGCTCCTCCGCTCCCGCCTTCATTCCAGGTATAGAGCCCCTCCCCCCCCATAAAGGCATCCAGGGCGTTCATCCCGGTAATGATCTGGCTTCCATGGGAAGTATGGCCGTAAGCGATATGGAGGTTCGTTTTAGCCGCCTCTATGGCCGATTCAGGGATCGCGTTGATGTCAGTACAAAGATGATCCACAATAAACCCGTCGCTTAAGACAGGGTCCAGGATCTTCGACTCCGTTTTGGCACATCCCCACAGAAAAATCAAAAGAATGATAAGGAAAAAGAGCATTTTTCTCATATGACCTCCTCCGTCTTCAAGTATCCTCTTCTTTTTGAATGGTATGAAAGGATGCTAAAAAGACCTTTTCACTGATAATATTCCCCAGCATCGTAAAAAAACGTTCATCCTGCTGAAAAGAATAGCGGTCCGATCCCATCTCCAGATAGACCGAAACACTGTAATGTTCATGGATGGAATAGGTATTCAGCCTGGCTCCGCCTAACCCCCTGTCAGACTCCATCTCTCTTTTGCCCACCCCCTGGGCAGAGGCTTTTTTTTCGTAATAAATAAAGTGACTGTTCCCGCCCATGAGAATTCCCAGACGTGTAGCTTGGAAAAGGGCTACGAGGATATCATAAATATCCGAAACGACCTCTTCAACAGGCATAAAGGGGTCGATCTTCTCTTCAATGCCCAGCAAGGCATCCAGCTTCTCTTTCTCCCGGACAGGGTCATCGATAGCCTTTTTATTGTTTTTCTTTTCTCCCGCTGCACTCGCCGGCATGGTCTCATAGGCGATGGTCACATTTCGTCCGCTCGATTTTGCATAATAGAGAGCTTCATCGGCCTGTCCCAGCAGAGAGTCTAAAATCTCTGCATCCCGGGGATAGAGGGCATACCCTATGCTGACGGTCAGGTTGAACTTTTTGTTCAGGGCCGAACTCTGTACATTCGCCCGGATCCGGTCCGTGATACCGGAATAGGAAGCTTTCGGGGGAACCATCATGGCCAGGACGATCTCCTCGCCTCCATAGCGTCCGACGATATCTGAGGCTCTGACTGTCTCTTTGATAATAGCACTCACTTCTTTTAAAACAGCATCTCCCCTGGCATGGCCGTATCTGTCGTTAATATTCTTAAAATGGTCGATATCAAGGATGGCTATGATCACCTGCTGGTCATTGTTCAAAGCATATTCCATGAGTTTTTTGGTCAGATTGATCCAGTGTTCCCTTTTATAAAGGCCCGTAAGCTTGTCCATGAGAGCCGTCTGTTTCAGGTAATCGTAATAGCCTGCGGCATTGATGTAATCTCTCAGGGGGCCCAGCCCCTCTGTGACCTCCGCGTCAGGCACCAGCAGCATCCTGTCGCTGTCCAGATAGATACATCCCCTCAAGGCAAAGTAGTGGTAGCTTGACTGGCGCTTATTGTCTCCCCTGTATTTATTGTGTCCCAGTTTTTCTATGTCAAGCACCGGGATCACCATGACAGCACTGGCAGAAGAACCTTTTCTGGCCGGTTCACGGCTGAAATAGACATCCCGATGGGATGATTCAAAAAGGACCTCGTTGATCGCCTCTTTATAGACAGGAAGAGGTGGATGATATCCGGTCCCCAGGTCCAGAACCACTTTATGCTGCCACCCTTCATACATGTCATACTCATAATAGGCTGCCCGGGTCATGCCGGTGATCCGGATCAGGTCTTTCAGAATGGACCTGTAGAGATTCTCACCTTCACTCATGGGAGACAACCTGTAGTTTTTCAATGCCCGTTTTTTCTCTTCCCGGATAAAACGCCGTGCTGTCTGCTCATATTCCTGACGAAATGAGTCCAGATGAAATTTTTCGGACTCATACCCCTGTTCCCGGAGGAGCTTACTGTGGAAGCGCCATTCAGGATTCTTCTTTTTAAAGGAATCCCTGTATTGATAAGGGATATGCGCCAGCCAGCGGCTCATGATAGAAAGAAGCTGGGCACAATATTCCAGATGCAGTGCATTCTTCGTCTTCTCTTTTCGGATAAGAGCGTTAAGGACAAACATGGACCTGGAATACCCTGTAAACTCCCCCATCCCCTCTTCATCAAACTCCCTCTTCTCTCCGCTGAGAAAGAGGATGACATCCATCATCTTCCTGTCCCCCGGCTCCAGGGTCTCCAGGGAGCCGGAGTCGATTTTTTTTACATAGTCAGCTGCATCCTGATAGTGGCCTGCACATAGGAGCTGAAGGGCAGCGGTCAGAAGGACGATACTGTAATAGGCCTGGTCTTCAGCGGAAGAAAAACGTGAAAAGAGGCCTTCGATAAACTCGTCCATGGACTTCTTCCCTTCTGCCTGGAAGAGAAGAGCGATTCTGACGTCGAAATACTCATAACTTACTTTTAAAGCGCTCCGTTCTTCATAAAAGGGGGCCGCTTCCTTCAAATGGGCTTTAGCCTGTTGATAATCCCCCAGTTCCATAAGCATATCCGCATAGAGAAGATGAAGCTTTGAATTTTCCCGGAGTGTAGGAGCTTCAGCCAGGTAAAGCTCTATTTTTTTAAAGGTCGACAGGGCTTGCTCATACTGATGGAGAAGTTTGTAGACTAAAGATAGGTTGATCGAGTTTGTAACCATTGAAAAATAGATCTTTGCCTGCTCAGCAGCTTTCACTGCGCTTGTCCATGAGGCCGTACAAGCTTCATAATCTCCTGAATAGTAGTGTATGACACCGATATTAGTTGCCACAATAGCTTCGTAACGATAGTTCTCCAGGATCCGTGCGATCTCAAGTGCTTTGTTATAGTGGACCAAAGCCTCCGGAAGACGTCCCTGTCTGCGGAGAACGATGGCCAGATTGTTATGGCTGCTGAAGTGGGCATCCAGCCCTGTTTTCTCTCCTTTTTTTCCAACGATCTCAATCATGGACCGGGCTGTCTCCTGCATCTTTTCAAGATCCATCTTATCCATATAACAGGAAAACATCTCATTCATGACCATGACCCGGTTTTCATCGTTCAACGATTCGATGGGCTTTTTATATTTCTCCATGAGCTGTTCCATCTCTTCATAGCGGCCGAGGAATTTCAACTTCAGCAGGACATGCCGGAGAACGAGGGCCCAGGTATCCTTCTCCTTCCGGTCATAAGCATCCAGAAAAGGGTACATCGCCCTTACATCATCCAGAGTCGCTTTATCATCCAGAGTCAGCTTAAAAGCCTTTGTGACCTGCTTCTCTCGTTCCGTCCGCCCCTCTTTCTCCAATTTTTCCAACAGGAGGGAATTGTCATAGACATGATTGTGATCCAGCTTCAATAAGTTCAGATAGAGGTCAAAGGAGTTTCCCCCTTTCATCTCCCCGATATTTTTTTCAAAGGCCCGGAAGAGGCGAAAAAAGAGGACACGGTTCAGAGAACGCTCCCTTTCGCTCAACCGGTTGTAAAAAGAGAGGATCTTTTCGTAAGCTTCTTCCCCCTGCCCGGTGTTTAGCGAATAAAAGACATAGCTTTCAAGATAAGCCTTCTCCTGAAATGCAAGTCTTTCCAGCTCATCATACAAAGGACGTTGATCCGTCGTCGTAAATTTTTGTCGGACAAGATCGCCGGGGATCCTGTTCAACCGCAGGATGAAGAAAAGTTTGTCCCGGTAAAAAGCTTTCTCTTCCATGAGGTAGATAAGGGCCTTTTTTTCTTCAGAAGAGAAGAAATCGAAAAAAGAGGAAGGTATCTTTCCTCCCATGGATCGGGCCAGAACCACCACATCCTCTACGGCTTTTCGCTCAGAGCCGGGAATCTCCTTTAAGGAAATGGAAAAATCGAAACTCTCTTTCCCCTTATCCAGCGAGACAGTCCCGTTTTTGAATATAAGAGACTCTCCTGCAGCCATTTGACGGATAAGCCTAAGAAGGAGGGATGGCTCTCCTTCCGACTGACGCCACAGGGTCTTCGCGGCCTCTTCATCTTCGTTCAGATAAGGAATATAATACCGGAGGACGCGACAGGATTCTTCTTCTGTCAGAAGCGGGCAGGAGAGGTTTTCAAACTCTTCAGCAGGCTCGCGCTGCCAGATGAAAAAAGAGATACGATTGTTTTCAAAATGGTTCGCAATCTTTCTGAGCAGGCTAAGGTCATCACGGCTCATGGATTCTGCCGCTCCCAGCCCAATGGCCACAGGCCCATACCCGGCTGCATCTTCAAGAAAGCTCAGGAGCCCCTCTTCTCCGTCTGCGCCATTGACTGCCGCTGTAAGCCTCTGAGAAAGGGGTTCCGGGCCTTCTGCCCTGTAAAGCTCGATCCCCTCAGCCTGGATAAGAGACAAGACCGCCTCATACCAGATACGGGCATTATCAGCACCACGATAATCATAGATCACCGTCACCGGCTGTATAAAAGTGAGCCCGTCCGGGGTTCTTGACTGTATAAGTCGTTCAGCTGGGAAGGGAGTGGCCCTGATATGCTCCAGTGCCACAGCTTTAACGTAATCATCCGAGATAAGAGAACGGAAACCGGGCAGCGAGAAGAGCTCCGTTGCATCCTCTTCCCTGAAGGGAAACCCGAGAGACCTCAGTAACTCAGCAACGGCTTTCATATCATTTTTCTGTCCCAGGGCATTATTCACATAGAGAGGGCTCATATCAAAAAAAAGAGGAAGCCCCTGGCCGTCAGCCAGGATATTGCTTTCCCTGAGATCTCCGTGATAAGCTTCATTTCTGTGTAGAAACCCTAAAAAGACATAAAGGGCACTGATTAGGGTTCCGGCCTTCTGCTTGTCGGCCTGGAAAAGCGAGGGATATTTGTCGGCTATATAAAAGCAACGGGTTGTATCAGTGAATCGACCGTCGATGGTCCGCAAAGGGTGAAAGGAATCCAGGGGCCGAAGCAGCGGATGTCGGTTCAACAGGCCGGCAAGATATTCCTTTCTCAGAAGATCAGTCTGAAAACGTTCTTCCGAAGCCGTGACCTTCAATATCTTCTCTTCGCCCGGAAAGAGGCGGTCGACCGCTTCATAGACGATGAAATTGCTGTTCTCATTCAAAAGGGTTTTGATTTCAAAGCGGCCGTTGAATAGTTTCATTTTTCTATCTTATCATCTTCCCGTAACTATTCAATCTCTTTTCCTTACCCATTTACCCTTTTTATCACTCAACCCTTGCCCATCACCATTCTCCCTGATATAATTTCATTAATGAAACGGGAATCATCTTTGTATCACTGTCCGGAATGCAGTGAATTCGTAACAATGTCCCAATCCTACTGTCCTGCTTGCGGGACACGCCTTTCCCCTTCCCGGCTCAGGCCAGCCGCAGAAGAGGATAAGGTGACCCGGAAACACAGACGCTCTTTTGTCCCCCTCATCCTCGTTTTCATCCTCCTTATCACCGCTGTCATTTTCCTCAGCCCTCTCAACCGGGCTCTTCGCCCTCTTCTTCCCGGAATGCCGGTTTTTCAGGAGCCCCCCGGGACCTTCGAATGGGACGGAGAATACCTTACGTCACATGCGGGGAATTTTTATATCCGTCTTCCTTCTCCCCCGTCTTTTGAGATCTCACAGATCAAAGCTGAAGGGGCTTCTTTCGACGAATATATTTTTACAGCACAGGATGAAGAAAGCCAGTGTCGTATTCTTTTTACTCTTCTTGATGACAGGACTTGCGGGACTCTTGATTTCAGCCAGCCCCTGAAAGCTTTGGAAACCCTCAGCAGGATGAACATCATCGAGGGGAACCCCGTATCGGCATCTCCCCTGCTCTTTTATGATTTCTGGCCGGGAATCGAATTTCAGGTAGAGGTCATTCCCCGGCAGGGGTCTGCATTACTGGGAGTGGGACGAGCTTTTTTAAAAGAAAAGACCCTCTATATCATGGAAGTTGTCAGGCCCTCAGCCCCGGGGCTTCCCCAAAAGAGCTCTTCCATCCCCTGGGTCGACTCCTTCGGGTTGATCGATATCAACTGATTCTATCTCTGATTATAATATCGGTACAGCTTGATGTCTGTGATCACCTTGCCCAGGCCCACAAAAATAACAAATATCTCAAGACGTCCCAGGAACATCCCGGCAATCTCAGTCCAAAGAATATAAGGCGGGGCTGTTGCTGAAGTCACTCCCACAGAAAGACCGACTGTCCCGAGAGAAGAGGCAAACTCAAAAAATGAATCTGTGAATGAGTATCCGGCTGTCATAAGGATAAGAGTTCCCGCGAAAAGAATCAGAAGATAGGTAAAGACAAAGGCAAAGATCTTGTGCACCATCTCTGTTGTGATCCATTGCATACCGCCGCCGTAATAGACTCCTTTACTTTGGATGGTATTCTTCGGTAAAAGCTGGCGTCTGATATGAAACCATAGTTCCTTAAGGATGACGATGACACGGATCTGCTTGACCCCCCCTGATGTCGAATAGGCTCCTCCTCCTGTGATCATTAAAATGGAGATAACTACAAGGGCGATCTCGCTGAATTTGGAATAGGGATGGATATTGAATCCGGTCGTTGTCAATCCCGATATAGACTCAAAAACAGCTGCTTTTATGCGATAAGCTAGCGGAGCTGCTTCACCTGAAGAAACAGAAAAAAAAAGGAACAGTGAACTTGCCAGGGCCATGACAGCGAAAAGCCTGACTTCAGTGTTCTTAAAAAGTTTTTTAATATTTCCGTGGAAGACCTCATAGGCTGTAATAAAATTCAGATTCCCCACAAACATAAGAATGAGAATGATAAAATAAACAGGCCATGAACTCCAATAACCGATACTTTGAGGGTGCGTTGCAAAACCTCCGGTCGAGATCGCTGCAAATGTATGATTGACAGCATCAAAAAAAGACATTCCGGCCCACTTTAAAAGAAGAACCCCCGTAATCGCATAAGCACCATAGATGCGCATGACGACTTTTGCCGAGCTGACCACGTTGGGGATCATTTTATCAGAGCGTCCCTCTGCTTCCATGATGGAACTACCGAAGCCGGCCTGTATTCCGAACACAGAAAGCATGATGATGGCCAGCCCTGCTCCTCCGGCGAATTGCATAATACTTCTCCATAACAGAAAGGGAGATGTAATGGAGGTCACATCAAGCACAGAAAGGCCCGTCGTCGTCCATCCGCTCATGGATTCGAAAAAAGCAAGATGAAAGGGGATGTTCAGCCCGATCCAGAAAGGAAACGATGAGACTACAATGATCCAGAGCCAACCGAAAACAGTCAGGACAGCACCGTAATAGAGATTCATCTCTTCATTTTTATAACGAATAAAGAGAATTCGTAGAACAAGCCCGGTGGCAAGGAGAACGAGAGAGGGAAACCAAAAAGAAAAGATCTCCCTGTTTCCTCCCCCCGAAGTCAAAAGAGCCATAAGGAGAGACGGAAGAAAGAGAAAACTTCCGATAATAGACATATAGCCTGTATAGTAGAGGATTCCAGCATATTTTCTCATTATCTCATTCATGTTGTCAGTCCCCTTCGATGATTTTTGCAATTTTTCCGATATTTTCAGGGTCAGAGATGACAAGGATCTTCTGCCCCGACCTCAGGGGAGTCTCTCCCCCGGGAATAGTGATCCCGTTCTCATCAAAGATGACACTGACCAGGGACATTTTGGGGAAATGGGCATCTTTGATAGCGACCCCGTTGACGGGCGAATCCTCGCTGATCTCGTATTGTGTCATAACTACTTTTCCTTCTGCGAAACTCATGAGATAAGAAAACCCTTCAAAGATGGTATTCTGACTGATCAGGTCGGCGATCATCTTTGTATTGGACAATCCTTTGATCCCGAAATCCCTAAAGACCTCTTCAAGCTCAAAATTGTTCACAAGAGCCAGGACATGAGGGACTTTGAAGATGGTCCTGGCTACTTGTCCAATAATGAAATTATCCTGATCCTTTTCCCGTAAAGTAATCAGAACATCACAAAAATCAGTTTCCGCTTCTTTCAGGCTTTTCAGGCCCGTTCCGCTTCCCAGGATAACCCTGGCTTTTAATTCCTTCGACAAAAATTCGCATTCGCTTGGTTCACTGTTCAGAATTGTCAACTGATGCCCTTTTGAAAGTAGCATCTTACCTAGAAAAAATATAATACGTCCTGTGCCGATGATGGTTATTTTCACATATCCTCCCTGAACATCCCCGTGATAAAGAGGTCTGACACCGTGGACACTGTGCTGAGGACTTCTATCCCAAAGTGATGGTAGAGCTCCTCCCATTTGGGATCGAAGACATGGGCAATGACCCTGGGGACTTCATAATATTTCCTCGCCATCTGGGCCACCATAAGATTGGCATTGTCATCATCACTCGTACAAAGGAGATAATCGGCATCCTTTAATTTGGCTTGCTTCAGGATATTTGGATCAACTCCATCACCCAGGATCGTGAAGCCTCCGAAATTCTCATCCAATCTGGAGAAGGACTTCTTGTCTGTATCAATGACAGTGACACTGTGTCCGAGTCGGCTCAATTTATTAGCCAGATAGGATCCGATCTTCCCCGAACCTATGATGACAATATACTTGATGTTTTTCATTATCATCCACCAAGACTCACGGGTTTATCAGGATGCATACTCGTCGCCCGGTCAATATTCTCGATAGCGGGTTTAAAGGCCGGGTCTATGGCTGTTGCTGCCCTGTAATACTTCAAAGCGTTATTTCTCTCTCCAGTCTTCTCATAGTAGACCCCCATCAGATTGTAGCCTTCCGGCTGATTGGGATCAAGGGCTATAGCCCTCTTGATCAGCCCCAAAGCTGTGGATGTCTTCTTCCCTTTGATCAAACCGATGATCTTTTCAATAAGGTCGCCATAACTCTCTTTTCCAGGAACACTCTCATCCCTCTCAAACTCGATATTCATTTCGACAATCTGTCGGATCTCTTTAGGAGTAAATGGTTTTTGGATAAAATCCATCGCCCCTGCTTTCATAGCTTCCACGGCCGAATCAACTGTTCCGTGAGCTGTAATGATGATGACACAGGGTTTGATTTCAGAATTTTTCATAATTTCCTTAAGTGTATCGATACCGCTCATCCCCGGCATCTTCAGATCCAGAAGAATGATATCAAACCTGCTGGCTTTGTGCAATCTGACAGCTTCTTCACCGTTGACAGCTGTTTCAATGAGACAATCCGGTTTCTCCAGCGCCATTTTTATTGTCGTTCTGATATTTTTTTCATCGTCTACGATAAGTATTTTTTTCATCAACCCTCCTCTTCTATCGTTCTCATAGGTAATGTGAAAGTAAAAGCCGCTCCATTGCCCTTCTCTGATTCGACCCAGATGGTTCCCTTATGAGCATGGATGATCTCCCTTGATATCGAAAGTCCCAATCCCGATGCCCCCTGCTTCTCCTTATCACCCGTTTGGAAAAAGCGGTCGAAGACACGGGAAAGATCCTCCGGGGAGATTCCAGGACCGAAATCACGGACAGTGACATAGAGATTGTCCCGGATTATCCGGGTTTTAACTGCGACCTCTCCTTTTTCTTCGGTATACCGTAGGGCATTTCCTATAAGATTGACTAAGACCCAGACGATTTTTTCAGTATCATGGTAAAAAGGCGGACTCTCTTTACTGTCCACTTCTACTTTGATCCCCTTCTCTCTGACCTGGTTTTCCAGGACACTTAATGCTTTATCGAGCGTCTCTGAAAAAGGACAAAGCTCAAAATTCAATGGAAGCTGGCCTGATTCCATTTTCGAAAGGTTCAAAAGATCACTGACCAGGTTGCTTAACCGGCTGATCTCTTCACCGATCATATCCACAAGTTCCGTCACCTCTTTGCCCTTAATTTTTTCTTTCAGCAGATCGACAC
This sequence comes from Candidatus Mcinerneyibacteriota bacterium, assembly GCA_016937175.1. Lineage (GTDB taxonomy): Bacteria > Macinerneyibacteriota > Macinerneyibacteria > Macinerneyibacteriales > DSCS01 > DSCS01. Next base: position 47,293 of record JAFGWL010000056.1, read on the forward strand.
TCATCTGCATACCGGTCAATGGAGTCTTCAATTCATGGGATGCAGCCATAACAAAATCGCTTTTCATCTTATCCAGAATCCTAAACTTTGTGATATCTGTAATCAGAACGACAGCCCCGAAGACCGATTCTTTTTTCATAAAGAGGGGGGTGATTGTATATTGATAATACTTTATACCTTTTTCTCCCTGGATCTCGATCAGGTTTTCCCCTTCTTTTTTTTCAAGCCGGCCTGTTCCCATGATGCTTTTGATATTTTTAAACAGAGTCTCCTCTTTTATGACTTCAAGAAAATGGCGGTCCAGAGATTCAGACTGGCTCATATGAAAGATATCGGCGGCTTTTGTGTTGATGTTGGTTATCTTCATTTCTTCATTGACGACAATGACGCCGTCATCGATCTTATTGATGATAGCTTCATTTTTCTTGGTCTCCGTAAGGATCTGCTTGATATTGAGATTCTGATAAAACTGAAGCTTCTGGCTCATCCTGTTGAATTCCGCAGCCAATTGCCCGAATTCGTCTTTTGATTTTGTTCCAAGTTTGATATTATAATTTCCCCGGCTGATTTCATCAATGGCTGGAAGAATCTCTTGCATCGGACGCGTGAGGAGGTGAGAAAAGAGAAGGCTCAGAAGAAAACCGGCCAAAAGAGTTCCGCTGCCGACAATAATCAAGGAGAGACGGCTTTTTGCTGCGATCTCTCTTGTCCGTTCACTGGTTAAAAACATGGTATGCTGGTTCAGGTTTCTTAAAGCGATACAGGCCTTCCTGACCTGATGAAATTTTACCATCAGGTCGTTCAGGTAAAACTTTCTTCTTCCTTCATTCCCAGTACGCTGGTATTCCTTGACCATGAACTGATAGAACGAATTAAGGTAAGAATTGTAATGTTTTTCCAAATCCTCAATCAAAGCCCCCTCTCCCTGGATGGTCTCGTTCTCGGCAGCAGCCTTTAGCCATGAAAGAAAATCCTGCTCGTTCTTTTTAAAATCTTCCAGAAGAGATGCACTGTAGTCTGAGAAGAGGATCAGCGTTATGCTGTCTTGCCGTTCAATCGAATCCACCATATTTTCAGCAGCGATAATACTGTTATAATTCTCCTTGAGGATCTCCTGACTTGCATCTCCCAGCTCGCTGAGTTTTGAGAGCGCCCATAGAAAGATCACTGCAATCAATACAAGAAAGACAGCATAAGCGATGAGGATTCGCCACTTTAAAACCGGCTGATACTTTTTGTTATCCATATTGGGCTATTTTAGTCTGCCGGAGGTGTCTTGTCAATTTTCTTTTAACCCAACCGTTGCAACACCCTGGACAGTTCGGCAATAGAAAACGGCTTCTGTAAAAAGCCCACGGCTCCTTCCCTGGTCATAGCCCGGATCCTCTTGTCGCCAGTAAAACCGGAAATCAGGATAACGGAGACCCTGCTGTCTATTTTTTTCAGCTCCCGGAAGGTCTCGTACCCGTCCATCCCCGGCATGGAGAGGTCCAGCAGGACTCCTTTGAATTCACGGCCCTGTTCCCGATACAGAGCGATTCCCTCGGGCCCGCCGGAAACACAGATAGCTTCATATCCGCAAAGCTGAAGCATCTCACTGGTAAAATCTCTGACCAGGCTTTCATCATCGATGATAAGGACCCTCCCTTCTCCCCTGATGATCTCATCCGTCACGGCCGGACATTGCGGAGCAGCTTTTTCCCCCTGGTAAGCGGGAAGAGTAATGGTAAAGAGAGTCCCTTTTCCCTCTGAGGAATCAACGGTGACTGTTCCCCCGTGCCTGTTCACGGCATTGGAGACCATGATGAGTCCGAGTCCACTTCCGGCAGCTTTCTCTTTTGTGGTGAAAAAGGGGTCGAAGATCTGCCTGCGCACCCGTTCACTCATCCCCACTCCTGTATCCCGGACAGTGATCACCCATGAAGCCCCCCCCTCTGCGGAGGGATGGAGAGCGACTGTCAGGGTCCCCCCCTTTTTCTCTTTTTCCGGGCGCATGATGGTCATGGCATGTTCGGCATTGACACAGAGGTTCAGGAGCATATGTTCGATCTGATAATAATCTCCGCTGATCAGGGCTTTTTGATCAAAAAAGTGAAAATCGAGGACCACCGATTTGTCCAGAGTATTCTTACAGATCTCAAAGATCTCTTCGAGGGCATCATTCAAGTCAAAGAGGGTCTCCTCCCCGCTGTTCATTTTGGATAAGCTGAGGAGCCTGTCGATCACCGATGAAGCTCGGCGTGAAGCTTTAGACAAGTTAGAAAGATAACCCAGGAGTTTCTCTTTATCGAGTTGTCCGCTCCTGTTGATATAGTATTCAGCCAGAGAGACCGTCCCTTCTATTCCCCCGAGGACATTGTTGAAATCGTGAGCCAGCCCTCCTGCCAGTGTTCCCACGACTTCCATCTTCTGAGCTTGAAGAAGCTGTCGGTTCATGAGATGGGATTCTGTCACGTCATCCACCCGGACTACCCCTTCCCTGCTGTTTTCTGTAAAGGGGAAAAAGGTGACATTTAGATAATATTCGGATTCTCCCGATTCATAGGGAAGCCCGAGGATGGTTTTTTCCCTGCCTTTTTTTGCAGCTTCCCGGATCTCAGACTCCACCGAGGCGAAGAAGGGGGAGACTTGCCCCAGTGAGAAATAACGTCCTTTCAGATGCTGAATGCCAAAGACACGCTCAGCAGCTTTGTTCCAGCCGGTCACGGTAAGGCCCCTGTCAATGGTGATCAGGACTGAAGGGGAAGAATCGATGATTCCCTGAAAATAGTTCTTGGACTCGGTGAGAGCCTTTTCCATCCGCCGGATCTCTTCCATCTCCTTTTTTGCCCGGGTGTTTTTCAGGCTCAGATAGATAAAGCCGGCGACCAGAGCCATAAGGACGAAAATGGTGAGAAAAAGACGCCACCGGTAACCCAGCAAAACCTCGACCTCACTGCTGTGAGGAGTCGAGACAGCGACTGACCAGAAGGTATCCCCCATCCTGATAGGATAGAAGGAGGCGTATATGGTGATATTTTTCTCAGAATCCTCCGGTTTAAGGAAATAGGTGCCTTTTCCCTTCAATCCCTTGAGCATGTTGGTGATGATACTCTCGAACCCGGGAGCTTCCTGGTGAAGGGCTCTTATCTTTTGTCCGATAAGCTCTTTAACAGGGTGGTAGATGATATACCCACCCTCTGAGATGACCCAGGGATACCCTTCCCCTGAGGTCCCGACGGGTTCGAAAAAACGACGGGCGATGGAATCAAAGGGGATCAGAACGGTAATACACCCTTTGAACGCTTCTCCTGCGAAAACGGGATAGGCATAGGCTACAGCCTGATATCCCTGAACAGTTTCAAAGACATCGCTGACCACAGGCTTGTGATCCTTTAAGATGCGTTCATTATGTGGTTGCGAACTAACATCCATCCCGAGGACATCTTCCCGGACAGGATAGGTCCCTCTGATCCGTCCCGATTCATCGATCCGGGTCACAGCGATGATGCTCCCTTCATTGGCACGATAATAACGCTCCAGGAGCATCCCCATATCAAAGGTGTTGTAGATCACCCGGTTATGGGCCGACAGAAAATTCAGGTCTTTCTCGTAATGGCTGAAATATTCCCTGAGGGCTACCGAAGTCTGTTCGACGATGAGTTCGCGCTGCCGTTCGTGATGCCGGATGATCTCCTGAGAGATCTTATTATAATTGACCAGGAGAAACAGCAGCCCTACACAGGTGAGACACCCTCCGATAAGAATCGATTTTGTAATTTTACCGTCCATTTACATATCCTACCGTTGAGTATGACCTGAAGAAGGCTTCCTGTCAATAACTGTCATGTTTTTGCTTCGTTTCTCTCCAGGCTAAGACTTCAGGCCCCGGCCCGGAGCCGCCTCCAGGGCCTGCAGGATTTAGAGGATTCGGTGGAAAGGAACGAAGGAAAGGCGGCTCCGATATCTCAAGCTGAAAGTGAAAAGGCCTTCTTGTCCCTTTGAGGGGAGAAGGGGCTTCTCTCTTTCAAGTGGACAGCCAGTGACGGGGTCTCCAAAAGAAGCTTGGCAAAGGAGATATTGAAAGACTCTTCACGGCTTGTCAGAAAGACTTCACGGAGACCGGCCACAGTTTCTGCAAATAAAAAGATATTGTCAAGCCTGAACGTCCGTCCGATAAGACGCAGATCAGCATAATCACTCTTTAACCGGGGCAAAAAACGCCTGGCATAATCTGTCACCCGGGGATTCTTTTCAAGATGAAGGAGGATCATTAAATAGGCCTCCCTCCCCGGTTCTTCCCCGGCTGATATCCACTTCCATGTCCTCTCAGAATCCCGGTAAAACCACATGGGACAGGGATCTTCCTTAAAAAAGAGAGAAGCGCCCCCCCACTCGCCGGTAAGGGCAAAATCCCAAAGAGCGGTCCTGCTGATATCTCCTCTTGTATCAAGAAGCGCTTCTTTCATATTGCGCTCCTTTTCCCTCTGGAAAAGGATTGCCTCTGCCCGCTGCTCCGGCGGATCATATAAACGACCTCCCTTGTGATCAACCCCCAGAGAAGAGCGGCTGTCCCCAATAAAATAAAAGCTAAAAGCATCATCATTTCTCCTTTCTGTATTAATCATAAGGCCGCTCATTGATTCTTTGAAGATAGCAGTTTATTTATTTTAGAGTTCCCCTATTCTATTATATATTATTGTTATTCTAATAGTTACTTACTTTTATATTGTATTTAGGTTGCCATTTGCTGAACTTCTGAAACGGGCGGAGAAGAAGCCTCCGCCCGCAGGGAAAGTGTCTACTTCCCCGAGATAGTGATCTGGTCTGTCAGGGCCCAGGGAAGGCGGCTATGGCCTGAATCGCTGACTTCTGCAGAAACAGCTTTGATATTTCGGAAAAGCTCTTTGACATTCCCGCTTATCATGGTTTCACTGAGTCCGTTTTTGATCTCTCCGTTTTCAATGAGGAAACTGTTTTTGGCCACTCCCGAGAAGTCACCGTTTTCCCCGGGATTCCCTCCGGAAAAGCGGGTGAGAAGGAGCCCCTTTTTAACACTTCTGATCATGGACTCAAGGGAATCCCGCCCAGGTTCAAGGAGATAGAAACGGCCATTGTTGGCAGCCCGTTCCCGTTTGCATTTGGCTGCTCCATATTGGCTTAAAAGATAACTTTTCAGGACACCCTTTTCGATGAGTGTGAGGTTTTCTGCCGGGAATCCGTCCTGAGTTATCGCATACCCGCCCGCCATTGAGGGGTCCAGAGGAAGAGACTTCAAAGTGACCAGCGGAGAAGCCACCTCTTCGCCCAAAGCATCTTTCAGAAAAGAGGTTCCGGTGATCATGGCCCTGTCACTCAGATGAGAAGAAAGAAACATGATAAAATCCAGAAGACATTCGGGGGTCATAACGATCTCCCCGATGCATTTACCGGGGAAAGGCCTTGTGTCAATGAGGCGCGGAGCTTCTCCTATGAGCCTCTTTACCCCCCCGGCCTCAAGGAGATGATGTGAAAGGTCATTCATAGTGACATCGGCAAAATTGAAAGAAGAGCTCTTTTCTCCTTTTTTGGCTGAAAACATTACAGTGAATTGGTAGAATCCCCGCTCATGGTATAGATCAGCCTCATTACTGTTTTTGTAATGACGGGTAAGGACCTTATAGTCCAAAATGGCCTGTTCCAGGATCACTGAGGGATAAGTCGCCTTGACATCGGTAACAAATTCTTTCAGACGCTCGTACATCCGGTCAGCGTCGGGCCCGTCTCCTGCCGCTTCTCTTCTCAGGGTATTCTTTTCGGAAATGTCGTATGCAGGATCCTTTTCCGATGAGAGGGCGATATCGTATGTCTCACGGACCGTCTCGTTGACAGCATCCTCATCGGTCCTGTTCGTGGTCATTGTCCCTTTTTTAGCATCTTTAATAACTGTGAGAGTAAGTTCCGTATCAAAAATAGTTCTGAGAAGACTGATCTCTCCCCCATCCACATTCAGCTCATGGGTCATGGAATGAGTAAGGTCACAGGCCGTCTTCTCAGCCCCGGTCGCTTTCAGAGATTCACAGCTTTTGTTAAGGATATCAGTGCTTTTTTCATAGGACATCTTCATACTACTTCCCTCCAATATTGATCCGGCATTTGACAGCAGGGCCGCCCATACCCACGGGGATGGCCTGCTTTTTTCCGCACATCCCGGCACAACTCCAGGACATCTCATCTGATACCATGGTCACAGTCTTCAGCATATCGAAGGCTATCCCGGAGATTGTTGTGTTCTTTAGAGCTTTCCCCAGCTTTCCATTTTTGATCTCGTACCCCATGACGACTCCAAACATGAACTCACTGGTGGTATCCGCCTGTCCGTTACTGGCCTTGGCCAGATAATATCCATGATCAATGGAGGCGACCATATCTTCAAGTCTGTCCTTTCCGGGAAGGATCGCCGTATTTCTCATACGGATCAGTGGTTCGTCGCTGTATTCCGAGGCACGGGCGTTCCCTGTTGGAGCAAATCCAAAGTGAAGGGCTGTTTCTTTATTGAATAAGTAACTTTTCAGGATACCCTGTTCTATGATAGGGACATCTTTCGCCTCTGTCCCTTCATCATCTACAAAGACAGGGACCGGGCACTGTACTCCAAGAGCTGTATGGGCAAAATCGGTGAGGGAGATCAGAGGGCTGGCCACCTCCTTATCCAGGTAATCTCCTGCTACAGAACCTCCCAGGACGATGTCGGCTTCTGTAGTATGGCCTATAGCTTCGTGAGCCAGGATCCCTGCCAGATCGGCATCCATAATGACATCATGCTCTCCTGCTTCAGGATAGATCCCTTCAGCTTTTTCTTTCAGTTTCCCGTATAACCTGTCCAGACGCTCGAAAAAGTCTTCGGGAATTCCGAAATTATCTTCATACTGTCCGAAGCCGCCGTAGACATCATAGAGGTCCACAGGCCCTTCCCCCTTATCCAGAGTGAGAGAGACGATAAGAAGCGCCCGGGGGATCATGGAATAGGCCCGTGACCCTTCAGAGTTCAGAAGGGCTTTTTCCATATCCAGGTTTGCCATTGTCACACCGCGGGCACTGACATCGGGATAACTTTTTTTCAAGTAATTGTCGATCTCCCTTAAAAACGCGGTCATCTCTTTTGGTGTCGCCCTCTGCTGAATCGTTGAAAAATCGTGATACCCCTGTGCGCTGCCATAGGCCAAAGGCATGGCATTCCGGTTTTCTCTGCTGTCGAGAAATTGAGCGTTTCTTGTAGCAGCCCGTATCACTGACTTTACATCCGCCTCTGAGGTTTCAGGACTGGCTGAAAATCCCCAGACACCTCCGGCGTAGACACGGGCGGAGATACCGCTGCTATGGTTCCTCGTGTTGGCTACGACATCCCCGTTCAAAAGGGTAATCCGCAGATTCCTGTTTTTTTGGTATCGAAGTTCAGTATATTCACTGAAATCATCACGAAACTTATCAAGATATTCCAGGTTCAAAATGCCCTCCTTTTTTTTCACCCTCATTATAATCACGGGACTTTCACCTGTAAAGTGCCAAACTTTTATCTGTCCTCCAGGGTCGTTGTGTAGATGTAATCGCTTGTCGGCTTCTCTTTTCCCGTCTCTTTGTCAATCTCTGATATTGCCACAAAGACAAAGCGGTCATCGAAAGGGTAGAGACGGTAATCCTGATGAGGTTCGAGAAACTCGGCGTCCACTCTTTTGATATGCTTCAAAGTCTCCGTGTCGAAAATATCCACAAACCCCTTTTCCAACCCTGGGATAGGCAGGCCGTAATAGGCCTTTCTTCCATTTTCCCACTTGACTTCGTTTATCCCGGCGACACCTCTCAAAACATAGAGTTTCTCTCCTTTTACACACAAAGATGTCGCAGACGCCCCGCCGTTCGCTTCAAAAGAACCGTCGGGGAAACGGGAGATCTCCAGCGAGAGGAGCTCATTCAGGCCATCGTCATTATAAGCTGTCTTGACCAGTTTCAACTCGGGGCTATATTTTCTGATCTCATAAGCCCCCTTCAAGCCGAGCATGACAACATAGATGTTTCCTTTTCCATCTGTTGTATAACGGACAAGGTTTTCGAACATCTTCTCCACATCCAAGTCCGTTTCAGGGCTGATACGGCCCAGGGCATTGAATTGGCTGTCCGTCTTCACCACGGATCCGGGATAAGTCATCCCGATATAGTAATTGTCTCCATGCCTTGTCATCACACAGTTTCCAAAGGAGAGGCTGTAGGAGGCATCCTGGATGGGAATGGAATCCTCAAACTCTCCTTGGGGAGAGAACATCTCAATGGAATTTTTCTGACGGTCGATAAAATAGATCATCTCTCCATCCATCCCCATACCCGGAATCCAACTCCCCAGCTCTCCGGGCCCCTTCCCTGTATGAAGCTGGAAAGATCCGATGTGCTCCAGCTCCTTATTGAAAAGAGCGACCTGGCGCATATCACTCTCATCGTGGATCACCACAGCCAGACGGTCTTTCCCATCTGATGAATGGAGATAAAAATCGATATTCCCCTCTTCAACCTTTAGTTTCTTTAACAGCGCTAATCTTCCGTCGGGTTTGAGAGCGATCCTATTATGAATGACTTTATCATCGTTTCGGGATGCACAGCCGCAGAGAAAGAGGAGAAGCAGAGCAAAGAAAAAGAGAATAACATCTTTTTTGAACATGGATAGTCTCCTTTCATAGTACCATAATCATTACATTTCCATCGTAATCCGTAATAATTAGACAATAAAAAGAGACAGGTTGTTTCACCAAGTGAGCCGGAACAGGCTATTTGGCATACATGGTAAAGAAACGCATGACATCCTGAACAAAATCATATTTCTTCTCAACAAAGGGAAAATGTCCGGCATCATTATAGATGATAAAAATCGAATTGGGGATCAAGTCGTGAAGGGCCATGGCGCTCTCTTCTCCCACGGGATCTTTCTCTCCGTGAATGATGAGAACCGGCGGCCGGAGAGACTCCAGGCCGGGTGTCATGTCATAAGAATCCATAAAGGGCTGTAAAGCCGTCATGACATTGAACATCTTGGCTGTCCGATCTCTGTCCAGGCCCAAATCGATGTCTGAGACTTCTTCGCCCTGAGCCATGGTCATTTTAAACAGGCATGAAAAGATAAACGAAACAGCTTCAGGGTCTCCTTCTTTAAAGGAACCGTTTTTTGAGATCTCCTGATAACGGTTCTGCTCCTCATAAGAAAGGCGGGAAAAATCGTTTTTTTTCGGAAGATAGGCCGATTTCATGGGAGCAGCCCCGGCCAGAACAAGGGAACCGCAACGTTCAGGGTAGCGTTTAGCATACTCCAGGGCCAGTAGGGCCCCGAAAGAGTGTCCCAGAAGGTTGACTCGCTCCAGTTTCAGTTCATTTCTCAGCATCTCAATATCATCCACAAGCCGGTCAAAGGTGATCCGGCCTGGTTCCTCCTCGGAAGAGCGGCCGCATCCTCTCTGGTCAAAATAAATAAGTTTAAATTTCTGAGTCAGAAAAGAGAGATAGGGTTCAAGGTAATGAAACCCGAATCCCGGCCCTCCGTGGAGGACTATAACAGGGACCCCTTCTCCGGAACTCTTATAAAAGAGAGAGGCCTCTCCGTCTTCAACGTATCCTTCCTCATGCTGCCTTGACAGACACGAGAGAAAGAGGCAAAGAGCAACCAACCCGGCGATGATGAGACTGATCAGAACCCAAAGCTTCATCGGGACCTCCTGTAATGCTCTTTTGAATATACAGAAGGAAAGATAAATATCAAGATAAAAAAAAAGGGAGAGAGGAAAACCTCTCTCCCTCACCTGAAATAAGGCCTCTTTACTCTTCGTCGTCTTTTTTCTGCTCTTTCAGCATCTCTTTTTTCTTCTCCTGCAGCTTTTTTTGCTCTTTCAACTGATCTTCCTCTGAGACACCGTCCTTTTTCTGTTCTTTGTTTTGAAGCTTTTTGGCCTCTTCCGACACACCCGGTTCATTGTCATTATTTTTGTTCTGAGCTTTATTGGCTTCCTTGTTCTTCAGCTGGGTCTCTTCACCCTTATTCTGATTAGCCTCTTTGTTCAGCTCTTTTTCCATTTCCCCATCTCCGGACTGATCCTTTGTCTGAGCCGCGTCTCCGTTGACCTCTTTTTCCTGCTCTTTATTCTGGGTCTCACCTTTGTTTTTATTCTCGTTGATCTCTTTCTCTTTTTCCAGCAGCTCTTTCTTCTCCTGGATTATGGTTTTGACCTTCTTCTTCTCAACGGTCCCTTTACCGGCTCCGGCCGATCCGGTTGTGCCCTGGGCTCCTCCGGAGCCCCCTTTCGCCAGAATCAATCCGAAAGCAGCCAGCACACATAAAAGTAACAGAACAGATCTTTTCATAGTGATCCCTCCTTTACTTTTAAATACGCTGTCGTCTCCGTTCCGGTTACAGTCAGTTCACTATGATGACTTTTGCCAGGGCCTCTCCCTCCGCATCTTTGACCTGTTTTTCATTCCCGTAGACGCTGTATATCCCCTGCTGTATCATCCTCCGGAAAAGAGGCGCATAGGAGCGGATCTCCTCAGGAGTCGTGGAAAGGACCTCTTTACGTATTCTGTTGATTTCCTGAAGATCCCCGCCAGTGAGGACTTTAGTAAAATAGTATCGGCCACGGCTTAACGGAGCATCAGGAAGATCCAGATTAGCTATCGTCCCGATAAGGTAGAGTTCCATCTCTTTTATTGAAGGCTGAAAACGGGCCAGGTAATCTTCTGTCTCTTCAAATACTTTCAAAGTCTCGGCGATGTGAGGGTCACGGAAAGAATACATCAGCATCGTCCCGTTTTCATAGACTGACATTCCCCCTCCGTAAGCCCCTCCCCTGACGCGTAAAGACTGCCAGAGGTATGTATTTCTGACAATGGTCGCTGTTGCCAGAAGAGAGCCGTTATAATCCTGCCCCTCTTTTTTAAAATCAGCTACCTGGGCGACAAAATTGACCCGTGAGGGAGATGCAAACCCCTCATGAGGTCTGTATTCAACCAGTTGGAGCACTTTGAAGGGAGGGGTTTCCCTCCGGTTTGAGTGAGATAGGTTACTGATGATTTTTTTGGTCTGTTTCAATCCTTCATTCATGAGTTCTTTTTCTGTAATCAAGCCTGCCACGGCTCTTTCGGAGATAAAAATACGATCATAGGTCTGTTTCAACTTTGCCTGCACCTGAGCCGGATCATTTCGAAACGCTTCTTCTGTCTCCTTGACAAAAAGATAATAGTCGTATCCCGATGTGATCTCATCAAAAAGATGAGCACCTCCTAACCCTGCCCGGGCCCGGGCTATTGCCAACCCCAATCCATCGTTGAGGAGGGAGCGCTCCATTTGCGCCTTCTCATTTTCCAGGAGGGTCTTTAAACGTTTCTCATCTGAGAAATCAGTTTCGGTCAAGATTGTAGAGAGGAGCCCCACCGCCGTATCGGCTTCTCTTGCCAGGACACGCAAAGAGGTCACAGCATACGCTTTCCAGAGAGCCGGCTCCCGGGCATCAGCCAATTGAGAGATACCAAAATCCAGCCCACCCAGGTGTGTGCTGGTTTTAGTCGACAGCGTCTCATAATCGTCTCCCCCTGCTCCGAGTCTTCCCAAAAGGCGGGAAAGAAGGACGGCACTTTGAAGGCTCTTTTTGTCCAGGTCCGATATGTCAAAATAGAGTTCCCAGTAATGGATTCCATTGGTGTGATCTTCATAAGTAAGGACGGAGCGGCCTTGAAGAGTCTTTTTCTTGCCGGCCGGAACAGCGACAACGGGTTCGATATCCGAAAGACTCAAAAGAGGGACCTTGCTCAACGCTTCTTCGCTGTCAGGAGTTTCCTGATAGGCCTTTAAAGCTTCATTTTTCTGAATAATCGCCTGAAGATCATCCTCTGTGAGAGAAGCCTGAACCTCAGCCAGACGCTCCTTTTCTACAGCCGCAAGCTGTTGATTCATCCCGGGGTCGGGGATCATGGTAAGAGAGAGGACATGATTGTTCTGAATAAAATGTTTTTTGATCAGATCCTTCCAAATCGACCTGTCATTTCTGAGCCTTGCGATCACCTTTTCATATTTTAAGCATTCAAAAGGCTCTCCGGTGTTGATCCATGACCTGTTGATCTGAAACATATAACCCAAACCCTTTGAAAACCTGGCAGAAGGCTCCCTTAAACGGAATTCCAGCCGGTTGATGAGAGATGTGAGGAGAGATTCCTCCAATCCCTGTTCAGCTAGTTCTTTCAGTGTGTCGTCGATCAAAGCCGTAAATTCCCCTTCATTGTCCCTCTCTCCGCCCACGGCCACAAAGCTCATAACGGGATAAGCTGATGGATAAAACGAACTGTAAAAAAGAGTTCCCAGCCCTTTTGCTTCCATCTTCTTTTTCAAAGGTGATGCGGGTATACCCATGAGATATTCTTCAAGTAGACTTAAGGCCGTCATCTCCACATTATCTTCGATCTCCTTCATCAGAAAATGATAGGAGAGATAATCCTGACCCTCTTTCCCGTCAGTCCCTCCGGGATAGGGGCGTGTCACTCGTCTTCTTTCAGCAAACCGTATCTGCTGAGGATTGTTGAAATGATTCTCACGTTTTTCGAACTCATTCAGATATTCCTCGCTGATATATTTCAGCTGTTCACATACATCGATATCGCCGTAAAGATAGATATAAGCATTGGAAGGGTGATAAAAGGTCTTATGGAAATCGACAAACATCTCCTGTGTCAGAGAGGGTATCGACAGAGGATCTCCCCCAGAATTATTGGCATAGATCGTATCTGGGAGCAACTCTTGAGAAACAGCATACCGCAAAGCCGACTCCGGGGAGGACATGGCTCCTTTCATTTCGTTATATACAACGCCGTTATAACGCAGCTTCTCAAGGAGAGGATCCCACTCATAACGCCATCCTTCCTGCATAAGAATGCGCTCGTCTTTCAGCAAAACCGGATGAAAGACGCTATCCAGATAGACTGTCATCAAGTTATAAAAATCCTTTTTGTTTTTACTGGCGATGGGATACATAGTCATGTCATTGGATGTCATGGCATTTAAAAAGGTCCTTAAAGATCCCTTACGCATGATGTCAAAGGGGCTTTTGACAGGGAACCGCTCTGACCCGCATAGGACAGAATGCTCCATTATATGAGCCACGCCGGTATCATCCTGGGGAAGTGTCCGGAATGTGATGCCGAAAACATTATTGGTGTCATTATTTTCCAGTTTGACAAGACGGGCTCCGCTTTTCTCATGATGAAAAAGATAAGCTTGAGCTTCTATTTCAGGGATATACTCCTGTTTTATCAGTTTAAACCCTGAATAAAACTCTCCGTTGTTCAAACCCCTCTTCTCTTGCAGGCCGGAAGCCACAGAAATAAGTATTAATACAGCTATAACAGAACTAAACACCTTTTTTTGTGCCATAGGGGACCTCCGTTTTTTTCTTATACGGGTTACGAAATTTTTTGTTTCGTTTACAGGAATTTTTTATTGAAAAAAAGAAAAAGCGGCCCCGAAAGGCCGCTTAAGAATTACATCTCAATGACTTCGACAGGGATCCCGGCTTCTTCAAACTGAGGGACCAGCTTCTCTTTCTGTCCCAGGATGACCGTGAGAAAACGGTCGGGATCCAGGTTCTTCTCAAAGATCCGCTGTGCTGTCTCTGCTGTCATATTGTTATAGCGTTTGATATTCTCGTTGACTTTATTGGCGCTTTCCCCCCATATCTCAACACTGAGGACTACCGACTCGATGACGTCGATCTTCTCTACGTAGAATTTGGGAAGGAGGGCGTTGAAAAAGTTCACTGTCTTAAAGAGTTCATCCTTTGTGATAGGTTCGGCCCTGTCAAGGATCTTGTCCATCTCCCCGATGATCGTCTGATAGGTATCGAGGGCACTCTCGGGCTTCACTTCCGTTGTCACGACATACTCTCCGCCCAGCTTATTGGCATTATAGGTGGACCTGGCATCGTACGCATAGCCCTTCTGCACACGCAACGTATCCATAAGGCGGCACTCAAAGGAGCCACTCCCATATACCATATTTGCGACCCTGAATTCAGTATCCTCGGGGTAATCGTGGGTAAAGAGGTCGAAACCCATCTTGAACTTGGCCTGGGTAGCATCGGGTTTATTGATGATATAGACCTTCCCGTATTCATCCCGGGGAGCCATGCTCTTCTGATGAGGAAGAGTCACCGGGGCCTTTTCCCAGGTTCCGAAGGCCTTTTCTATCTCTTTTTTCATCGCTTTAGCCGAGAAGTCTCCGGCAAAGGCCATAATGGTCATATTAGGGGCTACTGCTTCTTTATAATACTTCATCAGGCGGGCCGGGGTGTAGTTCTGAGCCGCAGCGGTGATGAGATCGATATCGGCATCAAAACTGTAGGGATGGTCTCCGTACAGATGGCGATAGAAGATCATATCCACCAAGGCCGGGTCTTGAGTCCGGGCCATGCTCAATCCCTGGTAAAGCTCCATGAGTTTTCGTTGATAATAGGGAGCATCGAACTTAGGATTCATAAGGACATCGGCCATGAGTTCCAGGAGATGTCCCTTATCCTGAATAAGGGCGCTCCCTCTCAGGGTAAAGTAATCCCTTTTGACCCCCATGGAAAAAGAGAGGCCGTAGAGCTCTTTATACTTATCCAGGGCTTCTTCTGACCGGTTCTGTGTTCCCGTGGTCATCATATCGGTAAGGAAGGAGCTTATTCCGGCGACATCCTTGGTCTCATGGGCTCTCCCCCCTTTGATAAAACCCGTGACTTCGATAAGGGGCAGAGAGTGATCCTCCACCAGGTAGACGACGAGCCCGTTATCCAGGACAAATCGCTCATAAGCGGGGATCTCGATCTCGGGGACTTTATTGACGCTCCGGGCCAACTCTTCAAACAGCTGGGGAGAAAATTCCACTCCTGCCAGGGCTGAAGGAATGAAGAGAGCCAGGGCCAACCATAGCATTATTAATCTTTTCATGGATATCCTCCGTTATTTTCCCTTGGGGACGACATATCCCACAGTTCTTTTTTGAGGCACGAGATATTTTCGGGCCGCTTCTCTGATATCCTCTCCGGTCAGGGCTTCAAGCTGCTGATACGACCTTTTATATAGGTCAGGATCATTGAAACGCAAGGTGTTGATAGCCAGCTGAGAAGCAAAGCCTCCTTTGTTCTTCAGGCTGAAGACCTTGGATTTGAGCGCGGCTTTTTTCACCGCTGCCAGCTCCTCTTCAGTAATACCTTCATCAATGAGCCTCTGTATCTCTGCGTCAAATGCCTCTTTGACATTATCCATGCTTTTGACCGACATAGGGATAAGATAGACAAAGAGATAGGAGGGGTCTCTCAGTTCAAAACTGAAGCTTCCCGCTTGCATGATCAGATGCTTCTCGTTTTTCAAGACACTGTTGACCCGTGATGTGGCATTATTGACAAGGATGGCATTGAGGGCATTGAGGGCCACTATATCGGGGTGATTGCCCGCAGGGATCTTGTACATCATGCCGATGAGAGGGACCTGAGTCACTTTTTCAATCTTGATAAAGCGTTCCTCGGTCTGCTCGGGTTCAGTGATTCCCAGCCGAGTGACTTTTCGGGATTCATAGTCTCCGAAATATTTTTCAGCTAGTTTGAATACCTCCTGAGGATCCACATCGCCCGAAACGGCCATCACGGCATTGTTCGGGGCATAATACTGGGTGTAGTAGTCTCTCATATCTTCGACAGTATAAGCTAAGATAGAGTCCATCCAGCCGATGATGGTATGATGAAGGGGGTGCTTGATGAAGGCTTTGGACTGGATCTCTTCCATGGAGGACATGAAGAAGTTGTTTTCTGTCCTCTGGCGCCTTTCCTGAGCGACCACCTGCTGTTCACGGGCAAACTCCTCCGGATCGATCTTAAGGTTTCTCATCCGGTCGGCTTCGATAGCCATGGCCAGCTCCAGCTTGGCTGAAGGCAGCTCTTCTTCATACATGGTAAAATCATAATATGTGCCGGCGTTGGCCCATCCGCCGACCTGCTTAGTCAGGTGATGGACTTTATCCTTCCCCAGGCTTTCCGTTCCCAGAAACATCGTATGCTCCAGCATATGGGATATCCCGGAGATGCGTTCTGTCTCATCGATGGCTCCCACATTGTACCAGATCTCGAATTTTACCAGGGGGACGGCGTGGTCTTCCACCACATAGATCTTCAGCCCGTTATCCAGCTGCATGGTCTCATAGCGGATCTCGGGGATTTCAGTTGCTGCGGAAGTGTCTTTGGTCTGGGCCATGGAACATCCGACGGCCAACACAAGGACTCCCAGGGCAAACAGGGTCATTATGCTTCTTTTCATAGAGCCTCCTTAAATTGGTTCTACTTCTTTATACGGATTCAGCTCTTTTTGTTGCACAGAATCCTTACCAATTATGAACACTTCTCCTTTTTATATTGTTCCAGGATGCTGAGGACAGCTTCGATATCAGCTTCCGTATGATCTCCGTTCACCTGAAAACGGATCTCTTCATCTCCTTTGGGAACCACAGGGTAGTTCAACCCTGTGGCCAGGACACCGTTCCGGGTAAGATACTCCACCAGGTCTGCTGTCTTCTTCGTATCCCTGACCAGGAGGGGGACGACGGGATGCTCCCCGGGAAGTGTCTCATACCCCAGGGATATAAGCCCTTCTTTGAATTTCGAAGTCATGGCACGTAAATGCTCCAGCCTTTTCTTCCCTTCGTCGCTTTCGAGGATATCCAGGACTTTCAGGGCAGCAGCTGCTTCCGAACAGGTTATGGGATTAGAGTAGATATACATGGGGGTCGTCTCCCGGAAATAGTCGATGACAGCCTGGTCCGACACCACATACCCGCCGTTGACGCCGAAAGCTTTCCCCAGGGTCCCGATGAGAATATCGACTTTGGCTCCTGTGTACTCTTCTGTCCCTCGTCCGGTCTTACCGAACCCGCCTACTCCGTGGGAATCATCGGCGATGGAGATAACCCCTTCTTCGAACCGGCTGTCATAGGCACGGCAGAGGGCCGTAAGCTCGTCGAAAGGGCTGTGGTCTCCGCGCATGCTGAAGATGCCGTCGGTAATGACCAGGACTCTCTTCCCCTTCCCCACAGCCTCTTTGAGTTTGTCTTCCAGATCCTTCATATCATTATGCCTGAAGATAAATTTTTGCGCCGGCCGGGAAAGGCGGAGGGCGTTGATTATACAATTGTGGTTGAGTTCGTCGCTGATGACCACGGTCTCCGAAGTCGTCAGGGGAACGATGACCCCCATGCTGGTCACATAGGCCGAGCTCAGGATCATACAGGCTTCCCGCCCGTGGAAAGAGGCCAGCCTCTTTTCCAGTTCCACATGGGGTTTATGTGTCCCGCTGATAAACCGGACTGCACCCGGGCCCACTCCATATTCCAGTGCGGCCTTCTCTTCTGCTTTGATGACTTCAGGATGCATAGAGAGGCCGAGATAAGAATTGGCATTCATCTTGATATACTCTTTGTCGCCGCTTCCTTCCAGAAGATACCGGGGGCCCTTATCCTGGCGGGGAGGAATGATCTTGACAATGATCTTTTCCTTCCCTTTTGACGTCCCCTTTTCCATGAGTTCCAGGACTTCCTTCTTCAACAGGTCATTCAATTTATTCAAAGCCATCTTTGCCTCCTCTTTTAGAGTAATCCCATGACAATCGAGTTCAGCTTCGTGGCCGCATCATCGGCCCTGCTCAGCATGATGATAGGGGCTTTCCCCCCTACGACAAGCCCTCCGAAGGCACAATCAGCTGTATACATCATAGCTTTGGCCATGAGGTTGCCGGAAAGGACATCCGGCACCAGGATAATATCGGCATTTCCCGCAACCGGGGAAGAGATCCCTTTGACAGCAGCAGCCTCTTCGGACAAGGCATTATCCAACCCGAAGGGCCCGTCGATTATACACCCTTTGATCTGCCCCCGCCGGCTCATCCCTGCCAGAAGAGCAGCATCCAGGGTCGCCTGTGATTTAGGGTTCACTGTCTCCACATGAGCCACAGCAGCGATTTTAGGATTATTCCATCCCAGCCTTGACGCATATTCCACGGCATTACCGATGATCATGACCTTATCCTGGAGAGTGGGTGACAAGACCATTCCACTGTCTGTTATCATAATCAGGCGTCCGATCTTTGCTGCGTCCATGAGGACGATATGGCTTAAGAGAGAGCCTGTCCGCAGGCCCTTCTCTTCGTCCAGGGCCGCTTTCAAAAAGAGAGCGGTGGGGAGCTTTCCCTTCATCAACGCGTCAGCTTCGCCAGAAGCTACCAGGGAAGCACTTTTAAGAGCCCCTTCCCACTCCCCGGGAGCATGGATGATCTCATAATCATCCTGTGAGATCTCTGCCTCTTCAAAGGAAGCGTCTATCTTTTCCCTGTCCCCTACGAGAAGAGAACGGGCGATGCCCTCTCTCCGGGCTTCTTCAAGAGCACGGATCACTTCCCCTCCGTAGGGATGGGCGACGGCTAGCCGCCGGTTCCTGCCTTTTACTCCGTCAAACAGGTCAGAAAATCTTTTCACAAGAATCCCTCTTTTCAGTTCATCTTCTCAAAAAAGGTTTTATAGGCTTCATAACAGGTATAAATATCCATGACCGACGCCAGCTCAAAGGGAGAATGCATGGAGAGGAGGGCCGGGCCGGCATCTACGACATTCATGTTGTATTCAGCCAGGAACTTGGCGACGGTTCCGCCGCCCCCTTCGTCAACTTTCCCCAGAGTCCCGATCTGCCAATCGACATTATTGTCATCCCATATCCTGCGGACCTTGGCCATAAATTCGGCATCTGCGTCATTAGAGCCGCCTTTCCCCCCTGAACCGGTATATTTAGTCAGGACGATCCCGTACCCCAGGCGGGGAGCGTTCAAGGGGTCATGGACTGATTTGAAGTTGGGGTTGATCCCCGCGCCCACATCAGAGGAGAGGACGTTGGATCTCTCCATGGCTTTACGGAGCATAAGGTCGTTGAACCCCTTTTCCTGATAGTCCATGATCTCAGAGAGGACACGGAGGATAAACCAGGACTGCATCCCCGAACGGCCTTCGCTTCCTATCTCCTCTTTGTCAGCCAAAAAATTCACCGCAGTATATTCCGGGTCTTCCACATCAAAGATAGCCATTGAAGAGGTGTAACCGCAGATCCTGTCGTCATGTCCGAAGGCTCCGATGAGTCCTTTATCAAATCCGACCCACCTGGCAGACCCTGCCGGGACTAGCTGCAGCTCGGCGGAAATAAAATCGGCTTCTGTGATTCCGTATTTCTCGTGAAGGATCTCAAGCACATGGATCTTGATCTTGTTTTTGACCTTTTCATCATCTACAGGGATGGACCCGCAGAGCATGTTGAGGTCTTCTCCTGAAAAACCGCTGAGAAGCTTCTTATCTCCCTGGATCTTCCTGGAGAGGTGAGGAAGCACATCGGGAAAAGTCAGGACTCCCTCCTCTTCTTTTTCTCCCCAGACGATATTGATCCTTGTCCCGTCTTTTTTCACGATAATCCCGTGAAGGGCCAGAGGCAGGTTCACCCAGTGATATTTTTTGATCCCTCCGTAATAGTGTGTCTTGACAAGGCAATACTCCTCGTCTTCATAGAGGGGGTTCATCTTCAGGTCGATATGGGGGACATCCACATGGGAGGCCACAAGATTGACCCCATCTTTTACACTCTTTTCTCCCAGGACGATCAGGACAAGGTTCTTTTCCTGATTTACATCATAGAATTTACGATGCCCCTTTTTTCCCAGTTGAGACAGAGGCAAAAACCCTCTCTTTTCGGCCATTTTGACCACTTCGCGGACATTCTCACGCTCTGTCTTCACCGCCGAGAGAAAATTCCTGTATTCTTCGCTGAACCGGAAGGCTTTCTTTCTCACTTCACCGTCATGTTTGATCCAGCTGCTTTTTTTCTCATTGAGCAACTCTTTTTCCAGTTTTTCATATTTTGTCATTCGTATCCCTCCTTCATTTTTTTCCTGTGCCTATTATAGAGGGAAGGGCTTTCCCGTCAAGGCTATTATTTCGTATACAGAAACATCAAAACCATAAAACGATCCCTGTCAGCGCAGCCGCCGCCATAAAAAGAGGCAGTGATGCAGGAATCAAAAATCTCTTATACAGACTTGTGAGTTTTACATCAAAATAGTCCACCGTAAGCACCAGGCAAAGATGAGTGGGAGAGAGGATGATACCCACAAAGACAAAGGTGTAAAGTGCCAGAAGATGGAGCAGTCCGAAATCGGGAAAAAGGGCCATGAAAACGGGAAAAGCGATACTCACCCCGGCAACCGTCAGCCCCGTGGCAAACCCCACCACCAGAGGCAGCCCCATAAAAAAGAGGATCAGAAGCCAGGAGGGGATAGCCCCTACGCTTCCGAAGATCTCTCCTTCCTGGACAATAGTCTTAAAAAACATCGCTCCGAAGATCAGAAAAAACATCGAAAGATAACGGATCTTTCCGAAAGCCCTGAAAAAGTCTTTTGCGGGGATCTTTTCAGCCAGAGTGAAAACCAGAACGGATATAACAAGGCTCAACAGGATATTCAACCTGAAGAGGGCATAAAGAAGGATCAGGAGGATGATGGGATAGATGATCCGGAGAAGCTCTCTCCAGTTGACAGCCCCGAATTTCAAAGGGCCGTCTACATGCCTGATCATAAAAAATCCCGACAGGACCGCAAGAAGCATCAACGGGAGCATTCCCAGGAAGACCGATGAGAAGCGAATGGTTACAAATCCGTTCATAAACAGGATGATAGCCGGATATAGAGGCCATCCGAACTCCCAGACATGCCTGAACCAATAGTTGACAAAGGCTTTCTCCTCCCCTGTCATCCGGAGACTTTCTCCGATCTGCCCCACAAAGGGAGCCGAGACCATGGCTCCTCCCGGCATGGGTATAAGCCCGATGAGCATGGCCGGAAAAAGCAGAGCGCTTTTACTGACCCCCATATGTCCCGCCAGGGAATCGATCCGTCCCTTTTTCCCCATGAGGTTAAGAAGGAGATAGATAAGATAGACTGTAAAAAGAAGCTGGATATTACTCCAGTCTGTCACAGTAGCCAGGGCAAACCGGTAGGCTCGGTAGTTGGGTATATGGAAGGCAAAGAGACTGAGCAGCCCTGAAAAGACAAGGGCCAGGCCGATATTGACCTTCATCTTGATCAACAGGATCAAAAAGACGATGATCAGGAGAAATTTGAGAAAAATCATGTAAGATCATTCCCTTTCTGAAAAAGGAACCCGGAAAACTATTCCGGGTCCCTGTATCTTACTTGACAAAAATGGCCAGAAAGACCCCTGCAGCAATGGCCGAACCGATGACTCCGGCGACATTGGGTGCCATAGCGTGCATAAGCAGATGGTTGTCTTTATCATACTGCCGGGCAAAATGCTGGACCACGCGGGCAGAATCGGGAACAGCCGAGACCCCGGCAGCCCCGATCAGGGGATTGATCTTTCTTTTTAAAAAGAGGTTCATGATCTTGGCGAAAAGAAGCCCTGAAGCTGTAGCCACAGCAAAAGAGAGAGCCCCCAGGCCGAAGATCTTCAAAGATTCCCATTTGATAAAATAACTGGCCTGTGTACTGGCGCCCACGGAAAATCCCAGAAGGATCGTCGCGATATCAAGGATAGCATTGGCTGCAGTCTTGGCCAGGCGTTCAGTTACTCCGCTCTCTTTAAGAATATTCCCGAACATGAGCATTCCTACCAGGGGAATGGCTCCGGGGGCTATAAGAGCTGATCCGATGAAAGCGATGACCGGAAAAGCGATGCGTTCCACTTTGGTCACTCTCCGGGGCGGCTGCATCCTGATAAGACGTTCTTTTTTTGTGGTCATCAGTTTCATGATAGGCGGTTGGATCACCGGCACAAGGGCCATATAGGAATAGGCTGCGATGGCAATGGGGCCCAAAAGCGGCGGGGCAAGCTGAGAGGCTATAAAGATGGATGTAGGGCCGTCGGCTCCGCCGATGATCCCTATAGAAGCCGCCTCCATGGGAGTGAAACCCAGATAGAGGGCTCCCAGGAAAGTGGCATAGATCCCCACCTGGGCCGCTCCGCCCAGAAGAACGGATTTTGGGCTTGATATCAGTGTAGAGAAATCGGTCAGAGCTCCGATGCCCAGGAAGATCAGCGGGGGAAAGATACCGGCCCGCACCCCCCAGTAGATATAACTGAAGACACTGTCCATACTGAACCCGTTGGCCACCGTATCATAGACCCCGATAGGGATGTTGGGAGCACTGGCGATATTCCCAATGATGATTCCGAACCCGATGGGCAGGAGAAGAAGAGGCTCATATTTTTTGGCAATAGCCAGGTATATGGCCACGATTCCCACAACCAGCATGATGATATTCCCCCACTGCATATGGGCAAACCCTGTATTCCCCAGGATGTCTTTGAAGAGGTCGATCAGATGTTCCAATGAAGCCGGAATCGCCATCTGGCTGCTTAAGGCAGAAATCACGTGCATGCTTTCTCTCCTTTATTCCAGGACGATGAGGATGTCTCCTTCATAGACAGAATCCCCGCGTCTGACCTTTATCTCTTTAACTGTCCCCTCCTGGGGCGACTGGACTTCATTCTCCATCTTCATGGCTTCCATGATCAGGACATCCTGTCCGGCTTTCACCATGTCTCCCTCTTTGACAAGAATCTCCAGGATGAGTCCCGGAAGCGGCGCTGTCACATGGCCGGACCCTACGACCTCCCTGGGTTTCCTGAGAGTTTCTCCCTCTTTGGCAGCCGGAGCTGGCTGCCTTTTGAGAGGCGGAGCTGCAGGTCTGATATCCAGAGCCTTGGGCTCTCCCAGGTCTTTCAGCCCGACGGTATACTCGGTTCCGTTGACAGAAAGTTTCGCTTTTTCGGCGCCGAACTCCTGCACTTTGACTTTGTACTCTTTTCCGTTTATTTCAAGTGTGATTTCCTTCATACTCCCCCCTATACTCTATGGCCGTATTTCATGCCGGATTTCCAGGCAGTCTGTTCGCGGCCTTGCCGAAATGTTATTTTACTTTGCAGTTCATCCATATGGAGCCTTTTATAGAGCTCCACGGTGGCCCCGATGGCCGCCAGGATGTCACTGTCCAGCTCATCCTGGACAATGATCCCCTTTTCCGCGGCTGCAGACGGTACAGTAACGGATTCTCCGGGGATATCGGTTTTGATCTTTTTAGCCGGGGAATGGGTAAAGACGATATTAAACAGGGCAATAAGCAGAGCGATGAGGA
The DNA here is from genome assembly GCA_016937175.1 of Candidatus Mcinerneyibacteriota bacterium. GTDB lineage: Bacteria > Macinerneyibacteriota > Macinerneyibacteria > Macinerneyibacteriales > DSCS01 > DSCS01. Next base: position 70,537 of record JAFGWL010000056.1, read on the forward strand.
TGAGCCCTGTGAAAACAGTCATAATACCGCTTAACGCCACATTTCCTCCATGGAACTTCTCCTGGATGGCCTGTTGCACCACGGGATCCTGGGTCATCTGTAAGAGCAGATACACGATACTCCCCTCCCCTTACAACGGGATGTTCCCGTGTTTTTTCGGCGGGTTCTGATCCCTTTTATTCTGAAGCATCTCAAGCGCCTTGATCAGTTTATAACGTGTCAGCTTGGGTTCGATGACATCGTCCACATCTCCCCGTGACGCTGCCACATAGGGGTTGGCGAACTTTTCCCGGTACTCCTCTTCTTTTTCCTGCAGCTTGGCTTCAGGATTCTCAGATGCAGCGATCTCTTTGGCAAAGACGATCTCGCTGGCTCCTTTGGGACCCATGACGGCGATCTCTGCAGAGGGCCAGGCAAATATCATGTCGCCGTTGAGCTGTTTGGAGTTCATGACGCAATAGGCTCCTCCGTAAGCTTTTCTTGTAATGACCGTGATCCGCGGGACAGTGGCCTCGGCATAAGCATAGAGCAGTTTTGCCCCGTGGCGGATGATCCCGCCGTATTCCTGGACAGTTCCCGGCATGAAGCCCGGGACATCTTCAAATGTGACGATAGGAACATTGAACGCGTCACAGACCCGGACAAAACGGGCTGCTTTAACAGAAGCATTGATATCAAGGACCCCGGCCAGATGTTTGGGCTGGTTGGCGACGATCCCGATGCTCTTTCCGTTAAGGCGGGCATATCCGATGACGATATTGGGTGCGAAATATTCCTGGACTTCTAAGAACTTCCCGTCATCCACGATACGGGTGATGATATCCTTGACATCGTAAGGTTTATTGGGGTTGTCAGGGATGATATAGTTGAGTTCTTCATCGACGCGGTCCACGGGATCCTCAGTCTTGACGACGGGAGGCTCCTCCATATTATTCTGGGGCAGATAAGAGAGCAGGACCCTGATTCCCTCAAAGAGGTCTTTTTCATTGTCATAGGTCATGTGAGTCACACCGCTTTTTGTCGCGTGGACCATGGCTCCGCCCAACTCTTCTTTGGTCACATCCTCGTGGGTGACGGCTTTGACCACTTTAGGGCCCGTGACAAACATCTGAGATGTATTCTGGGCCATAAAAATAAAATCTGTGACGGCGGGAGAATAGACCGCCCCCCCGGCTGCAGGCCCCACGATAGCCGTGATCTGGGGAACGACCCCCGAATACATGACATTGCGGTAGAAGATAGAGGCATATCCTGCCAACGCTCCGACTCCTTCCTGAATACGGGCTCCGCCGGAATCGTTGATCCCCACTACGGGAGCTCCCGTCTTGGCTGCCATTTCCATGATCTTAACGATCTTGGCCGCCACTGTCTCGGAAAGAGAACCGCCGATCACAGTAAAATCAAAAGAATAGACAAAGACCAGACGGCCTTCCACTGTCCCATATCCGGTGACCATGCCGTCACCATAGTATTTTTTCTTTTCCATGCCGAACTCGGTGCAGGTATGGGTTCGAAGGGCGTCGATCTCTTCAAAGCTCCCCTGATCCAGGAGCAGTTCAATGCGCTCCCGGGCGGTGAGTTTTCCTCTGGCATGCTGCTTAGCGATAGCCTCTGTCCCGCCGCCGGATCGGGATTTTTCCATTTTCTCTTTCAGTTCAAGGATTTTACGGTCCATGGACATAATCTTACTCCTCTCCGGCCTGGCACAGTTCAGTCAGTACTTTGGCCGATGATTTTGGATGTAAAAAAGCTATACGGCTGCCGTGGGCGCCGCTTCGGGGTTCTTCATCGATGAGACGGACCCCTTTTCCCTTCATAATGCTTAACTCGTCTTCAATGTCGTCTGTGTTGTAAGCCAGGTGATGGATCCCTTCGCCCTTCTTTTCAATGAATTTTGCAATAGGGCTCTCTTCTGAAAGAGGTTCCAACAACTCGATCTTCACTTCACCCACTTGAAACATAGCCACCCTGACCTTCTGCTCAGGCACTTCTTCCGTCCCTACCAGCTTCAATCCGAGGATATCCCTGTAAAAAGGGATTTGCTCCTCCAGCGAAGAGACAGCGACTCCTACATGGTCGATCTTCCTGATCATTGTCATTCACTCTCCTTTTTTAAAAAAAACCGTAAACGCTCATTTATAAAATGGTATGGTTTGACGTCCTTATTATAGATCATTTCAGCCCATTCGCCCACATTATTATAAAAATCCATTTTTCTGTCAAGTAATTCGTGGATTTTAAGCGAAAATATCCTGAGAAGCTCCTTCCGGATGCGCTCTTTTCTCTTTTCCCTGAGCTCCCCGCTCTCCTCCAGCTGACCATAGAGCCTTTCCATCTCATTCCGGAGATGATCCAGTCCCTTCTTCATCTTGGCAGAGACCAGGCAGACAGGGTTCATCTTCTCTTTTTCACCGGCATATTTGAACCCCAGGACATATTCCACTTCTGTGCGAAGCTTTTCAGCTCCCTCTTTGTCGCTCTTATTGATGACAAAAATATCTCCGATCTCCATGACTCCGGCCTTCATCGCCTGGATCTCATCCCCCATGCCGGGGACAAGGACAAGGAGGACTAGGTCGGTGAGCTCGATGATATCCACTTCTGTCTGGCCCACTCCGATGGTCTCCACGATAATCGTGTCAAATCCGGCGGCGTCCAGGACCTTGACTGCGTCGAGCGTCGCGCCGGAAACTCCCCCGAGATGGCCCCGGGAAGCCATGGAGCGGATAAAGACTCCGTCATCCTCTGCATGGGACTGCATCCTGAGCCGGTCTCCCAGCAGGGCCCCGCCCGTAAAGGGAGAGCTGGGGTCCACGGCCACAACTGCGACTTTCCGGCCCCTATCCCGCTCACAGGAGATGAGAAGATCAGCGAGTGTGCTCTTGCCGGCGCCGGGCGGGCCTGTAATCCCCCAGACCTGCGCCTTCCCCGTGTGGGGAAAGAGAGCATCGATCAACTCCTCGCGCCCTTTTATGTTATTTTCCACCAGAGAGATTCCACGGGCGATGGCCCGGATCTTTCCCCCGATGATATCACGGGCCAACTCGGTCATTGATTCCGTTCATCCCTTTTCGATTCGATAAAATCCACGATCTCCTGTATCGGTGTTCCCGGAGTGAAGACAGCCCGAACTCCTTTTTCCTTCAAGAAAGGAATATCCTCTTCGGGGATGACACCTCCCCCGAAAACGATGATATCGGCAGCATCATTCTCACGGAGAAGATCCACGATCCGGGGAAAGAGTTCGTTATGAGCCCCTGAAAGAAGACTCAGCCCGACAAAATCAACATCCTCCTGCAGGGCCGTCCTGACAATGCTTTCGGGAGTCTGCCGGATGCCTGTATAGATGACTTCATACCCTTCATCTTTCAGAGCCCGGGCGACATATTTTGCTCCTCTGTCATGGCCGTCCAGGCCGGGTTTGGCGATCAGTATCCTTAATTTTCGTTTACTCATTTTTTCCCCCTTTACAGAACAATAGACTCTTTATATTCTCCGTAGACTTCCCTCAGGATATTGCATATCTCCCCCAGAGAGGCATATTCCCGTACAGCATCGATGATGAGCGGCATCAGGTTCACATCAGGCTTCGCTGCGGCGTCTTCCAGGGCTTTCAACGCCTTTTTAACCGCCTCATTATCACGTTCGGCTTTTGTCCGGGCCAGTTTTTTGACCTGAAGGTCCCGCAAAGCGGGATCGACTTTGAGAAGGTCTCTGGGAGCTTCCTCTTTGATCGTAAACTTGTTGACACCCACAACGATACGGTCACCTTTTTCCACATCCTTCTGGTAACGGTAGGCGGCATCCTGGATCTCTTTCTGTATATAACCCTTTTCGATAGCTTTTACCATTCCGCCCATCTCTTCGATCTTTTCGATATAATCCATGGCTTCGTTGTAGATGCGGCTGGTCAGGGCTTCTACATAATAGGAACCGGCCAGGGGGTCCACGGTATTGGCCACCCCGGACTCATGGGCCACGATTTGTTGCGTCCTCAAAGCAATACGGACAGAATCCTCTGTGGGCAGGGCCAGAGCCTCGTCTCTGGAATTTGTATGAAGGCTCTGGGTCCCTCCCAAAACAGCGGCCAAAGTCTGGATCGCAACACGGACGATATTGTTGTCCGGTTGCTGAGCGGTCAGGGTCGAACCTCCTGTCTGTGTATGAAAACGCAGCATCATGGACTTCGAGGACTTTGCAAGAAACTTCTCTTTCATGAGCGTCGCCCATATCCTCCTGGCAGCCCGGTATTTGGCTACTTCTTCCAGAAGGTCGTTATGAGCATTGAAGAAAAAGGAGAGACGGTCGGCGAACTGGTCTACATCGAGCCCTGCCCTGACTGCGGTCTTGACATATTCCATGCCGTCGGCGATGGTAAACGCCACTTCCTGGACAGCCGTAGACCCCGCCTCCCTGATATGATAACCGGAAATGCTGATAGTGTTCCATTTGGGGACCTCTTTTGAGCAGAACTCAAAGATATTCGTGATCAGGCGCATGGAGGGCTCCGGAGGAAAGATATAGGTCCCCCGGGCGATATACTCTTTCAGGATATCATTCTGTATCGTCCCGCGGAGCTGATCCCGGGAGACGCCCTGCTTTTCTCCTACGACGATATACATGGCCAGAAGGACCGAGGCAGGAGCATTGATGGTCATGGATGTGGAGACTTTGTCCAGGGGGATCCCCTCGAAAAGGATCTCCATATCTTTGAGTGTATCGATGGCGACACCCACTTTTCCCACTTCGCCCACACTCATGGCATCATCCGAGTCATACCCGATCTGCGTCGGCAGATCAAAAGCCACGGAGAGGCCGGTCTGGCCTTGCTCCAGCAAATATTTATACCTTCTGTTGGATTCTTCAGCTGTGCCGAATCCGGCATATTGCCGCATGGTCCAGAAACGGCCCCGGTACATGGTAGGCTGGACACCCCTTGTGAAGGGGTATTCTCCGGGAAAGCCGACTTCATCCAGCCAGCGCTCTTCGTCAAAGGACTCAGGAGAATAGGCACGGTCTACGGGGATATCCGATCCCGTAACAAAGATCTCTTTCCGTTCCGGGAAACGGCTGATGACTTTATCTACGGTTTTTTCCTCCCACTTTCTGCGGGCTTCCTTGATTTTCTTATACTCTTCCACGATAGCCTCCTTACTTTTCCTGTGTCAGCTCAAGGGTCTCTTTGGCGATCATCAACTCTTCGTTGGTGGGGATGACCAGGACTTTGATGCGGCTTTCCGGAGCGGAGATATCCACTCTTTTCCCCCGCACCTTGTTCTTCTCCTTGTCGATTTTAATCCCCAAAAACTCCATTCCGCTGCAGATCTCTTCTCTGGTCTCCCAACCGTTCTCCCCGATACCGGCGGTAAAGACAAGGGCATCGGCCCCGTTCATGACAGCCAGATAGCCCCCTATAAACTTTTTAGCGTTATAATGGACAAGGTCCAGGGCCAGCTGGGCCCTCTTGTCTTTCTCGTTCCAGGCCTTCTGCTCGATGTCCCGCATATCGCTCGAGATCCCCGAGACGCCCAGCATCCCGCTTTTTTTGTAAATAAGGTCATGCAGGCTCTCAGGCGTGAAATCCCCTGTATTGAGAAGGTGAGTCAATATTCCCGGATCGAAATCACCGGCCCGGGTACCCATGGGGATCCCGCACATGGTACTGAAACCCAGGGAAGTGTCCACAGAATGGCCGTTCTGAACGGCGCTGAAAGATGTCCCGTTCCCCATATGGCAGGTAATGACCTTGATCTCCTCAAAGGGGCGCCCCAGCATAGCTGCCGCTTCCAGAGCCACATAATGATGGGATGTCCCGTGAAATCCGTACCTGCGTATCCCGTACTGCTCGTAAAGCTCATAAGGCAGAGCATACATATAGGCCTTTTCGGGCATCCTTGAATGGAAAGAGGTATCAAAGACGATGACATTGGGGACCTGCGGGATCAGCTCCAGCATAGCCTTGACACCCACCAGGTTGTGCGGATTGTGAAGAGGAGCCAGATGATTCAGCTTTTCCAGAGCGGGAATATCCTCAGCAGTGACCACAGCAGAATCTTTATACTCTTCTCCTCCGTGGACATAACGATGTCCCACAGCATCGATCTCATTGAAATCGGAGATGACTCCGTGTTCTGAATCCGTCAGAATATCGAGAACGGCAGAGAGCCCTTCCTTATGTCCGGGAATCTGAAGGGTTTTTTTGTGTTGATCTCCATCCGTCTTCCAGGAGATGGCCGATTCTTCCAGGCCGATCCTCTCCACAAGTCCCCTCAGCAAGACCTCTTCGCTTGACATGTCAAGCATCTGGAACTTGATGGATGAACTTCCTGAATTCAATACCAAAATTTTCATAAATCTTCCTCCAATTGGCTGTTTCGTTTCAACTTAATCACAACTTCTCCGTCAATCGTATCCCGGTTGAAATCGGCAGAAAAGAAGAGTCTTGAGAAATTTGCATAGACACCTTCATTCTTATAGACTTCATTGAGATAGAGACTGTCCATATAGAGACTGATATGGGAGCTACGGTATATCAGGCCCCGCACAAAATCCCCTGCCCGGGAAGAGGGTAAGATCCCCGTCTCCAGGCCCCGGTTATAGATTTTTAAGCTGTGCAGGCTGTCAAAAAAAAGAAGAAAATCCCCCCGGGCGTAATAGAAGGGCCTTTTCATCTCCTCCCACTTTTCTTTAAACAAGTTCTTAACGATGAGGCCGGCTATCCCTGTCACATCCACAGTCCAGGCCCGAAGTCCGTCGAAATCATCTTCCCTGAACTCAACAGGGTAGCGTTTTTCCAATTCTCCGGCGATCCGCCCCATCTCTTTCAATCCGGTTTCTTTCTCCATGACGGCGAAATAATCATCCACATCGCGGGCTCCGATCACGGCTCCCGCTTCTAAAAGGGGCATGATCTGTTTCTCGATATCGATGCCTGTCTTTTCATAGATCTTTCTTCGGGTCTCCATGAACTTCTGAAAAAGGGCACTCCTCTGAAACATCTTTCTGATACGGGCATAATGAGCTTCGAAATCCGCCATGTTGACCTTGAGTATAAAGTCGGAATCGGAAGGGACCAGGGCCAGACACTTCTCCGCCCGGGCCTGCTGCGCAGCATCCCCTATGGGGTTCTTCATGTGATAGGAGATTTTAAGCGCGTTGTGCCGGGATAAGACATTGACTTCACCCCAGAGGGCTTCTCCGAGTTCCTCCTCTTTCAAAAACATCTCAGGCCTCTTCAGGACAAACCGGGCATCCCCTCCTCCTTTGAGCTTTCCTGTCTCTTCCCTGTGTGATCCGATATAGCCCCCCGTCATGACATAGTCTTTATTGGTCGTAATACAGAGTACATTCCCTTCCACCGGACCCAGCGAGGAAAAGAGCGGCGCTAAAAATGAGAGTTCGATGAAAATATAGGTGTTTTTATCCTGATCCAGGGCCAGATAAAAGTCTTTACCAGGGAGCCATCTGATCCACTTCTTACTCTTGAATTCTCCTGCATAACGGTCAACAAGAGGGGAATCAAGTTTGAGAAAAGACTTGAAAGAGCGGACTTTGGCAAAAGCCACGGTGTCCTGAGGGAAAAAATCAGGAGCGCTCCGGCGGTTAAAAAGATAGTACGCCCCGATGGTTAAGAGAATAAGGAGAATTAGGGTCAGGGCAACCCCGGGAATTTTTTTTTTCATTATTTTCCCCGCCAAAAGCAATGTGCCCGAAAGGAGTCGAACCTTCAGCCTACAGATCCGGAGTCTGTCGCTCTATCCATTGAGCTACGGGCACGTACGAGCAGTATTATAATGGCCCTTTAAGACTTGTCAAGACAGATAACAGCCTCTTTGCTCAATTCAGCTCGAAGGATTCACCCATTTCCGGCACGTAGATCTCCGCTTTCGAGATCTCACCGAGAGACTCTGCAAAAGCGAGAGCAGACTCCTCTTCTCCATGGACGACGAAGATCTTTTCAGGCTCCTGTTTCAGCCCCCGGACAAATCCCAGAAGCTCATCTCTGTCCGCATGGGCGGAGAAGGATTCGATACGCGCGACTTCAGCATGGACTTCATAAGGTTCTCCGAAGATCTTTACCGGACTTTCGCCGGTGAGGATCTTCCTGCCCAGGGTATTTTCAGCCTGAAAACCCACAAAAAGGACAGTATTGCGCTCATCTTCGACATTATTCTTGAGATGGTGAAGAATGCGTCCCGCTTCAGCCATACCCGATGCCGATATAATGATCATGGGATCCTGAGTGTCATTGAGTTTTTTGGAGTCTTCCACATGCTGAATGTAACGAAGACTGTCGAAACCGAAGGGGTCCCCTTCCCTGACCAGGAAATCATGGGTCTCCCTGTCGAAGCATTCGGCATGAAGCCTGAAGACGGAAGTGGCGTTGACACTCAGGGGGCTGTCGACAAAGACAGGGACATCGGGGATCTGATTACGGAGGAAAAGACGGTGAAGCGCATAGACCAGCTCCTGGGTCCGACCCACGGAAAAAGAGGGGACGATGACTTTTCCGTTTCTCTTTACTGTCCTGGTGATGACAGCTGCCAGCTCCTTTTCCATATTCTCGATATCGTCATGCAGCCGGTTTCCGTAAGTACTCTCAATGACCAGGTAATCCACGGGAAGGTCGATGGAATCGGGATCCCTCAGAATAGGAAGGTTTTTCCGGCCCAGGTCTCCGGAAAAAAGGATGTTTTTCCCCTCTGCTTGAACCATGATCATGGCAGAACCCAGTATATGGCCTGCGTCATAGAATTTCAGCTTGATGTCGTCATGCAAGGCAAAGAGCCGGTTATAGTTATAACTGACGAAATACTGGAGGGCGTTGATGGCGTCATCCATGGTATAGAGGGGCTCGAAGGGATTTTTCCCACTTCTTATCCTTTTTTTATTCACATAAGCCACATCAAATTCCTGAATATGGGCGGAATCCCTGAGCATGATATTGGCCAGGTCGCGTGTGGCATGGGTGCAGACGATATCTCCTTCAAACCCGCGACTGACCAGGGTGGGTATACTTCCTGAATGATCGATGTGGGCGTGGGTGAGCAAAACGGCATCCACAGCTTCCGGATCGATCCCCTCCAGCCTGCGGTTCATCTCAAAGGCTTCCTTGCGCTTACCCTGAAAAAGGCCGCAATCGACGAGGATCTGCCGGTTCCCCGTCTCCAGAAGATGTTTTGATCCGGTCACTGTCCTGGCTGCTCCATGGAACGATAATCTCATCCTATTCTCCTTTTTTTTCATTTCTCATTCTTATAAAAGCATCTTTTCCCATGAGTTGTCCGGTCAAAAGAGGATAGGCTTCATGGAGTTTCTCCCGTATCATCTCTGACAAGGCCCGGATCCCCCATTGGGCATGGGTGTCGCTCCGGAGACGGACAAAATGGTACCATTCGCGGAGGTTGGCTTTGACCACGACTTTTCGTCTGTGGGCATTGGTAAGGACATAGCCTGCCCCGTTCTTATCGTATAATCTCACTTTCTCATAAAATTCATTGACTCTTTCGATCTCTTCCATGAAAGAGCCTTCTTCCCCTATCTCTTTGATGGAATCGGGGACCGTAACCCCCAGGCCGGGAGTGTATTCCCCCGTTAGCCGGCTCATCAGGCGATGCCTTTTCAGCTGGGCATAACAGGAGGCCGAGGCCAGGACTTCAAATGTCGCTGTGGCCAGTTCAAAGGCCCTGTCCACGCTGTCATAAAAGTTGATCCCCTTCATCGCCTCCCTGATAACGCTCTTCTTGTCAATGGTTTTGATATTGTCCAGAAGGGCCTGATAATCATGGCCGGAATCTTCAAAGACCAGTCCGGCCACTACCTTATCCTCACCGTCTGACGTCCATGAAACCAGACGGACGATATCGGGGCCGGGATCCAGTCGTTGTGTTTTGACTGGGAATCCTCCCCGCCAGGCTTTCACATCATATTCTCCGGGCTCATGGAAAACGACCAGCGAGGGAACCTTGTCCCGGACCAGGCTGAATATCTCGTCTCCCAGCATGCGGACCTCATACAACGGGGAGGCTGCCATCTGACGAAGTATATATTCGAGGTTTCTGGCGTTGACTGTCATCCCCATCTGCGATGTGGTGGCCAGAGAGAGGATATACCGGGCGTCCTCTTTCGCCTTTCCCGTCAGCTCCCGTTCTGAAATCCGGGGTTCCTTCTCTTTGAAATATTCGAGGAGAGCGGTGTAGTACCGGTTATAGAGGTTGTTTTCTCTCTCCAGGAGTTCCCTGAACTCCCGGGTAAGCTCCTTATCGTCTTTGATCTCATCGGGAGTGATAAAATCTTTTCCAAGTTTAATATACCTTTGTGATTTTTCTGTAAAAGAGAGGAGGCGATGCTCCTGGAGCCATTCTGAAGCCAGGCGGGAGATTCCGAGAAGATCAAAATTGAAGACGGCATGCTCGGCAATAGATCCGTGCCCCATCCCGTAGATGATCTTTTCATTGGACCTCCGGGCCTTTTCGACTTCCCGGACAGCCTGGCTTCTCAGCTCCTCAACGGAGAGAGGCGACCGGCTGATGCGGGCATAGGCTGCTGAGATGGTTTCAGGGGTAAGAGCTCCGTTTTTCAGCAGGCGGATCAGTTCATCCCGGGATCTTTCGTCCTCTTCCAGCAGGGCTTTTTCCATAAGTTGCAGAAGTGACATGTCAATATTCATGCCGGCAAGAATAACCTTCATGGAACCCCCTTTTTTCGCGAGTATACAGGAGCCTTCCGGTCAAATCAATCCGTTTTTTGTCCCCGCCGGTCAATACCCCTGCATGGCTTTCCCCAGGGAGAAGATTGGCATGTAGATAGCTAAGGTAAGGATCAGGACCACAACGGCCATAAAAATGATAAGCATCGGTTCGATGATCTGGCTGATCCTGTCCACCTTCTTATTGATCTCATTGTCATAAAACTGGTTGAACTTCAACAGCATATCGTCCAGGGAACCGGTCTCTTCCCCTGTCCCCACCATCTGAACAAGGATAGAGGGGTAGATGGGGCCCTCTTCCTGCATACTGGCATAGATGGTATATCCCTGCTGTATTTTTTTCCTGACTCGGTCCAGAGAGCGCCTGTAGATCTCATTATTGATGATATTGCGCGACAGTTCCAGGGATTCGAGGATATTGATCCCTGCAGTCATAAGCAACCCGAAAGTCTTGGAAAAATTTACCAAAATCCCCATCTGATAAATAGGGCCGAGATTGGGAAATTTGAGCAGGAACTTATGATAGTAGAAACGAACAGCCTCATTTGTCCTGATAAGATACTTCATCAATATCACAAGGGCGATGATGAGGATGAGTACAAAGAAGAAATTCTTCCTCATGAATTCCGCTACGGACATGATCATCAGAGTGATGGGAGGGAGTTTTGCCCCCATGTCCGAATAAATCGTCTTGAATTTAGGGATGACAAAAAGCATAACGCCCAGAGTGGCCAGGATAATAAAGGAAAAGACAAAGAGAGGGTAGCGGGTAGCCGATTTGATCTTGTCGCTGATGTCTTTCAACCGCTCCATATACTCGCTTATACTGATAAGGGTCACGTCAAGGCCGCCCGAAGCCTCGGCGCTTTTTATCATGTTGACAAAAAGGCGGTTAAAGACTTTGGGATATTTGGCAATGGAATCGGAAAAAGCGACTCCTCCCCGGATATCGTCGATGACTTTTCCCAGGATCTCTCGGAACTCCTGGTTTTTCTCGTCCCGCGTCAATGTCTCCAGAGACTGCATAATGGGAAGCCCTGCGCTGATCATGGAACCTAATTGCCGGGAAAACATAATAAGCGTGGTAGCATCGACTGAGGTCCCTGATATATTGATCCGGTTAAGGCTTTTGATAAAATCGATCAGCGAAGGTTTCGAAGAGGCACCCTTTTCATGGATATCCAGGATCGTCTTGTCTTTGTCCCTGAGCATGGAGACAAGCTCTTCGCGGTTCACGGCAAAGATATTCTGCCTGATCTTCTTCCCGGAAGGTTCAAAGTAGGTCACACGGTATTCAGGCATATCACTCTTCCCCGAAGGTGGCTGCAAAGACCTCTTCCACAGTGGTCACTCCCCTTTCGACTTTTTCCATGCCGTCATCACGCATGAGAAGCATTCCCTCACTCAAGGCCTCTGCTTTGAGTTCATCGGAGTCGGCATTACGGTAGATCATCTTACGCAGGGATTTGCTGATGGAAAGGATCTCAAAGATCCCCACACGCCCTGAATAGCCTGTATTATTACAGGCCAGACAGCCCTGTCCTCTGTGGAGGACAGTATCTTTTTTCAGGCCGTACTTCTCCAAAGCCTCACTGTCAGCCACATAGGCTTCCTTGCAGCTGTCACAGACGCGCCGCACCAGGCGCTGGGCCACCACCATATTGAGGGAAGAGCCCACCAGGTAGGGAGGGATCCCCATATCAAGGAGCCTGGCCACTGTGGCAGATGCATTATTCGCATGGATGGTGGAAAGGACCATATGTCCCGTAAGAGCCGCCCGGATGGCTATCTCAGCTGTTGCCTTGTCCCTGATCTCGCCTACCATGATCACATCTGGGTCCTGACGGAGCATGGAGCGGAGGCCGGCGGCAAAAGTGAGTCCTGCTTTCTCATTCACCTGGACCTGATTGACATTGTCCATGTTGTATTCAATGGGATCCTCGATGGTGATGATGTTCTTGTCAGGGCTCACCAATTCTTTTAAAATAGCATACATAGTGGTCGTCTTGCCGCTTCCGGTGGGGCCGGAAACCAGGATAATGCCATAGGGTTTCTCGAAGTTTTCGATAAACTGGGGCAGAGCCCTGTTGGAGATCCCGAGGCTTTCCACGTCCAGCAGACCCATAGACTTGTTCAGGATCCTCATGACGATCTTTTCCCCGTAACTTGTGGGAAGGGTAGAGACGCGGATATCCACATTGTAATTCTTATGCCGGAATGAGAAACGCCCGTCCTGAGGGACCCTCTTTTCGGCAATATTGATATTGGCGATGATCTTGATCCGGGAGACAATGGCCGCCTGAAGCTTTTTGGGCGGAGTGACGATCTCCAGAAGTTTCCCGTCGATACGGAACCTGACCTTCAGCATATACTCGAAGGGTTCGATATGGATATCTGTAGCGTTCTTGTTGATGGCCTCGATGAGAATATAGTTGACCAGACGGATGGCCGGAGCCTCATCTTCTTCGGAGACGACCATCTCAGGTTCTGTCTCCTCCTCTTTTTCAAAGGAGATCTCCCCTTCGGTCTGCATCTGGATCTCCTTGACCTTCTGGATCTCAGAATAGAGCCGTTCGATGCTTGCGGCGATATCCTCTGCGTCAGCAAGCATGGTGACGATATTCATAGAGACGATACTTTTAAGATTTTCCAGGAGGATGATATCTTCCGGATGTTCTGTGGCTACATAGAGTTTATCCGTACGCTGGTCATACCTGATGGGAAGGACGTTATACTTCTGGGCTACTTCACGGGGGATCTTATAGACGACGTCGGGGCTGATATTGATGAACATGTCCCGTGTGACCAGATCCACATTAAGCTGTTCAGCAAGGACGGCAAGAAAATCATCCTTGTCGACAAGGCCCAGCTCGATGATAGCCTTCCCCAGCTTGATCCCCTCTTTTTTCTGGTAGGAGAGGGCATTTTCCAGCTGCTCCTCATTGATGAGCCCTTTGCTGACAAGAAGCTCTCCGACCCGTGAATAGACATTTTTATATCGTTTGGGATCTGCCATGTCATCTCCTATCGGCCGGATATTCCGGCGGTCTTCGCTTTGAGCAGTATAAGTTTGAACAGCGAGACTTTTGTATAATCATAGGCCGGGGTCCGGAGGAGTTTTTTCATCCCGGAAAGGCTGATCTGAGGGTAAGTGGCCAGGATCCGCTCGACTTTTTCCCGGAGCGTGAGGCCTTTGACATCGGTAAAGTCTTCTACTGTATCGAGATTGATATTTGTGATATCCGTAGGGGAGAGCGAAGAGTCGTAAAAGGAGAGGACCGCATCAGCCGGCTCACGGTAGTAGGAGAGGATCCGGTCGTACTCCAGAAGATGAAAAGCCTTTTCAGGGTCTTTACGAAGAGCTGTGATCCTGATATCACCACCCCCCGCCTTGATATTGTTCAGGATCCCAATAATGGTGTTCCATCCTACGGCAGCCACGAACTCCACATCAGACATATCCAGGACGAATTGGAGTTTTTCCTCGGCCAGGAGCCGTGTAAAGCGCTGGATAAGGATATTGGCAGTCCCTGAGTCCAGATATCCCTGAAGGGCTATGACCGTGACCTTTTTCCCCTTCCCGGCTTCTTTTATCTCTTTGATAAGCTTTTCCATAAAGCCCCTTTCATCGTATGGTTTTTCTCTTATATCATATCATGAAGGGCTCTCTTTTTCAACCGTTTACTCGATGATGACCTGTATGCTGCTGGGATCGAGGTCAATAAGGCTGACTGCTTCGGGATGGCCGATCTCCGGAACCAGATTGTATGTCCCCTTCTCGTAGTCTCTCAGGTCCAGACTGACACTAATACTCTCCCGTAGCGCTTCTGTCTCCATGGAGACGGGGGCTTCGAATTTGAGAGAGACTACCCGGGGGAATATAAGAGAATAGGAGCCGGTGACCCGGACAGGGATATCTCTGATTTCGGCTGTTTTTAGTTTGACAATCTCGATCTGGGCGAAGATCTTATCTTCTTCATCTCTGAGAAGAGTGGTATTCTCCGGAATATCAAGGGTAACTTCTTTGCTGAAGGACTCGGTCATCCCCTCCAGATCAAGGGGATAGGTCTCCAGGATCCCTACGCTTTTGGGCCCCCTTATCTTCACCACTGAAGGCGTCACGATAATCGGCTGCATAAGCTTATACCCTTTTGGAGGCGTTCCCCGGGAAACGATCCGAATGGGGACATATTTCTCTTCTTTCTCATCAATAACGACTCTGACGGAATCATGACGCTCGCTGATCTGAAATAGGCTGAGGTTTTCGGTCCCCATTATATTTCTTTTATCCAGGGAAAGTTCATATTTACCCTTTTCAAAACCAGTCAGTTTGACTTCATAATAGAGCTCTTTTTTCATCAATTTTATAATATCGCTACCCCGGGCCTCCACACGGACGATGACCTCCTCTGGATCCATCGAAGCGATGACGAGACTCTCTTGTAACCCTGAATAGCGGACAGAGAGGTGAAAAGCTTTCGTAACGACCCGGTTATGTACTAAAGAAAACCAGAGAAGCAGAGAGATGAAGAAAGCCAAAATCTTATATAGGGTGTTCCTGAAGAAAACGCCGGTAGGACGCTTAAGGAGTCTCTTTCCCATCGCCCTCCTCCCTTTTTTCCTTCTTCAGTGTCTCCTGACCCAGCCTTTCCTTCTCTATGAGAAGGTCATAGAGGACATCCTTGACCTCATTTCTGTTCATCCCTCGGGTGAGGAACTGTCCCCGATGAGCAAAGGAGATCCGCTTTGTCTCCTCGGAGATCACGATGACCCCTGCATCGGTGAGCTCACTCAGTCCTACCGCAGCCCTGTGCCTCGTCCCGAACTCGCGGGGGATATTGGCCCCTTCCGGGAGCGGCAGAACACAGCGGGCAGCATAAATACGTCCGTTACGGATAACCACGGCCCCGTCATGAAGAGGAGTGTTCAACGAAAAGATGGTCACAAGAAGCTCACGGGTGACAGCTGCATCCAGGATGACGGCATTCTCTATGTAATTCCTGATATCAGTGTTCTGCTCGAAGACAATAAGGGCTCCTATTCTCCGTGAAGACATCTCCATGACAGCTTCGATGATCTCATTGATATAAGCCTCCTCTTCGGAGACAGCCTTCCTCATGATGAGGGAAAAGAGCGGCAGCTTTGAGACCTTATCCAGGATGTTGCGAAACTCAGGCTGGAATAAAAGGAGGAAGAAGACTCCCCAGATGACGAGAAACAGGCTGCTGAGATAGTGGAGCATATGAAGCTGTAGCCACTGCGCTGCAAAGAAGAGAAGAAGTATGATCATCAGGAGGATGGTCATCTGCAAAGCCTTTATCCCCTTAAACGTCAGGAGGAGAAAATAGATAATAGAGGCCACGATAAGAATATCCAGGATATCGAGAATCGTGATATTTTGCAGATAGATCAGGAAATTGATATTAATGCCCTCCCTTTATCAAAAAAAGAGCCTCTTCACGTGTCGATTTTCTCTTAAAAGCTCCCCGCATGGCTGATGTCACCGTCTTGGACCCCGGTTTTTTGATCCCCCGCATGATCATACAGAGGTGTTCCGCTTCAACGATGACAAAGACTCCAAGAGGGTTGACAAGATTCATAATGGTATCAGCTATCTTCGTCGTGAGTCTCTCCTGAAGCTGGGGAGCACGGGAGATCAAGTCCACAGCCCGGGCTATCTTACTGAGTCCGGTTACACGGTTCTCCTTGGGAATATAAGCGACATGGGCTTTGCCGAAAAACGGCAGAAGATGGTGCTCACACATGGAGTAAAAGGGGATATCCTTGACGATGACCATCTCGTCTTCATCAAAATCGGCATGAAATGTCACGACGATGTTTTTAAGCTCTTCGTCGGCTCTGTGAAGCCCGCTGAAGACCTCTTCATACATGTCGGCCACCCGACGCGGAGTTTCAGCCAGGCCTTCCCGGTCAGGGTCTTCGCCGATGGCTTCCAGAAGTTCTCTGACGGCTTGCCGGATCTTTGCCTTATCCATTTGCCCCCTCCCCCCGGATGAGGGTGTCGATCTCCTCAGCTTCCAGGACTTCTTTATCCAGAAGAGCTTCGGCCAGCCTGACAAGGATGTCCTTGTTTTCAGCCAGGATCGTTTTAGCTTCCCGGTAAGCCTCTGTTACTATATTGCTTACTGAGCGGTCGATCTTTTCAGCTGTGCTTTCACTGTAGTCCCGGGTGCTTCCCAGGTCTCTTCCCAGGAAAATATGCTCCTCTTTTTTCCCGAATGTCAAGGGGCCGACTTCATCGCTCATCCCCCAGTTGGAGACCATTTTCCGAGCGATATCGGTGACTCTCTCCAGATCGTCGGAAGCACCGCTGCTGTATTCGTTGAAGATGATCTCTTCGGCGGCTCTACCTCCGAGGATACGCTGCATGAGCCCCGTAAGGTAATCTTTTGTATAGAGGTGTTTCTGGTCCAGGGGCAGAAAATGGGTCACACCGAGGGCTCTGCCCCGGGGAACGATGGTCACTTTATGGATGGGATCTCCGTTTTTAGTCAGTTTACCGATCAGGACATGCCCCGATTCGTGGTATGCGATCCTTTTTTTCTCCTCATCGGTGATGACCAGGCTTTTACGCGCTTTCCCCATGAGGACCTTGTCCTTGGCTTCTTCGAAATCTTCCATCTCCACGGATTCTTTGTTAAGACGCGCTGCCAAAAGAGCGGCTTCATTGGTCATATTCGCAAGGTCAGCACCACTCATCCCGGGGGTAGCTTTGGCCAGGATATCGAGACGGACATCAGCGTGGACGGGGATCGAACGGGTATGGACTTTGAGGATCTCTTCCCTTCCTTTTACATCGGGAAGGTCGATGACGACCTGACGGTCAAAACGCCCGGGGCGAAGCAGGGCCGGGTCCAGGACATCCGGCCTGTTGGTGGCAGCGATGAGGATCACACCGAGTTTCGTGTCAAACCCGTCCATCTCCACAAGAAGCTGGTTCAGTGTCTGTTCCCTCTCGTCATGCCCGCCGCCAAGCCCGGACCCTCTTGAGCGTCCCACGGCATCGATCTCGTCGATGAAGATGATAGCCGGTGCACCCCGTTTGGCCTGTTCAAAGAGGTCACGGACCCGGGCGGCACCCACACCCACGAACATCTCCACAAAATCTGACCCGCTCAGGGAGAGGAAGGGGACGTTGGCTTCTCCCGCCACGGCTTTGGCCAGAAGGGTCTTTCCTGTTCCCGGGGCCCCCACGAGGAGGACTCCTTTTGGGATCTTGCCTCCCAGTCTCTGAAAGCGGGAGGGCGCCTTGAGGTAATCGATGATCTCTTCCAGCTCCTCTTTTGCTTCTTCACAACCGGCGACATCATTGAAGGTCACGCCCACTTCGCCTTTGGCGATCATCCTGGCACGGCTTTTGCCGAACGAGAAGGCTTTGTTGTTGCCCCCCTGCATATTACGCAGAAACATGATGAAAAAGACTACGAAGATGAGAGTAGGCAGCACATAGATAAGAAAAAGCTTCAAGTCTCCCGACGAGGGTTTTTTGATCTTGATGTCGGAATTCTGGCTGAGGAGACGATCGATGGTATTGGCCTGGTCCAGGGGGATGACCGTCGTAAACTCTGTGGCCTTATCCGGATAGGGCTTTTTGAACAGCCCTGTGACGTCCATCTCCTGAATCTCTACCGAATCCACATTCCCTGACTCCACCTGAGCGATGAATTCGCTGTAGGTGATCTCCACTGTCTTTGTGTTTTTCTGCCATTTATTCAGCCAGCTGAACGCCAGCATAAAAATAAAAAAGAGTATGATCCATATCATGACGTCTTTGAATTTACCCATGCACAGTTCTCCTTAATCCTTTTGATGAATTGTAAAGAAACAGGCTTAAAAGTCAAGGGAATTTGACCGGCTCCCCCTGCGGCAGGAGAAGCTGGTGCACCATGAGAAGAAAACGCCCTGTGATCCCCCAGATAACACCGAAAGAGGCAGAAAACGAGACGATCTCATGCCTGAGGGGCTTCCCTGCTTCCTGCCGGGCTTTGAAAGTAAGCTCTGGCCCTGTCTGTGGGACAGCTTCCCACTCCAGAACGCCCTTACGGAAGGAAGAGGAAGACTGGATCTCCCGGAGCGGGAGGAGGTGGAGAGATTCCACTTCCCGGGGAGAAGGACGGAGATCCTCCATCGTCTCTCGTTTCAGGACACCCCAAAACCCATGGACCACCTTCCCCCAGGGGTTGACCACAACACCCACAGCCCCGCCGGGTTCCAGATCGCTGAGAGGAACCCCGATCTCTTCAGATGTCTCACGAAGGGCTGTGGCCATAAGCGAGCTGTCCCCTTCGTCGTAATGACCCCCCGGAAAAGCGAACTGGCCGGGATGAGAGATCGTCCCTGTGCGTTTTTCCAGGAGAAGAGTCCACTCTCCCTCCTGATAAAAGAAAGGGATGAAGACAGAGGAGGGACGTGAAAGCCCTCCCGCAGCGATAAAGGTTTCGGGCCTGGGTGATTGAAGCAGAGGAGGACGGGGACTATCGGCCATAGCGCTCCTTAAGCAGGCCCTGGGGGAAAGTGTATATCCAGTAATCATGCTCCCGCTCCCAGGAGACCAGGCCTTCAGAAGCAAAGACATGCCTGATGAGAGGTTCATCGGGAATGACACTTTCCACATATCCTACCCCTGACTCTTGCATCTCATTAAGAAAAGAGGAGAGCAAAGCCCTTCCGGTTTCCACCCCTGAACATTGGAACAGGGTCAGTTTGACCTCCCCGGGCCGGTAATCCGGGGCAAAGGAAAGAAAGTCCCCTTCCCCGCTTCCCAGGCATCTGAATGCCCTCCCGGTATCGGCAAAGAGGGGGAAAACCTCTTCCTTTACAGGGTAAACACGCCACCCGTCCACGATATAACCTCCGCATCGGTCAAAAAAAGAGGTGCGCCCGAGCAACCGCATCTTCTCCCCTTCATCCTCAACACGACGGTATTGCTCATGGGCCTTCCATTTCTTATCGGGAACGATCTCTACCGACTTGACATTAAGCTCCTTTTCTCTGATAAAACCATAGCGTTCAGAATTCTTTATGGAACCTATGTTTCCCCAGTAAGTTGCAAAACGGACTGTCTCAGGGGTCTGAGCAGCCAGCCGGGGCATGAGATAATCCAGTGTAGCCCGGCCGATACCCCTTTTCTTCAACTCCATGTCTGAGCGCAACCCTTCAAGCCATGCATCCTTATCCGTAAGCCAGGTCAGTTTGGCACACCCGGCCAGGTGATCTTCAACCTCCACAGCGATAAAGAGCCCTCTCTCATCATTCACCCACTTATGAAACAACATGGGAAGATAATCATGCCCCTCCCACAGGTTCTCCACCATCTTTCGGACAGCCTCTTCATCCCCGGGCCGCATGGGGCGCACTTTAAAATCCATCACTCAACTCCTTGCCAGGCAGAGGGCGAGGATATCCACTCTCCGTGCCCCGCCTCTTTTCAGAGCTCTGGCGGCTTCTTCCGTCGTAGCCCCGCTTGTCACGACATCATCCACGAGGAGAAGAGACAAGCCTCTGATCTCTTTTGTCACACAAAAAGCCCCTTTCACATTTTCGCGGCGTTCACGGATGCTCTCCAGGGAAGATTGTGGCCTTGTCTTTCGCCCTCTTTTAAGAAAGCCGGCTCCGTTTTCACCGGGCAAAAGAGAGGCCAGTTCTTCGGCCTGGTTGAAACCCCTCTCTTTCTGTCGGCTATAAGCTAGGGGGACAGGGACCACGGCATGATGTACCCTGTCCGGGAAAGACTCGCAATAGAAATCCCTCAATTCCCTGGAAAAAGTCCTTAAAAGCGACAGGTCTCCGCCATATTTCATCCGGTGCACCAGGGAGGCCATAGTATCATCATAATGATAAAGACAGCGCCTTCGGGACCAACCACGGCTCGGCGGCCGTGGAGCGCAATCGGGACAGACTCCTTTCCAGGCCATGGGACGCCCGCAACGGGTACAGACCCTCTCCCCGATCCGGGGGAGAGACTCCAGGCACCGGGGACAGATCCCTTCCCTGGCCGTTGTCTTTTCTCCGCATAAAGGACAATATTGAGGAAAAAGAAGATCCTCTAGGACGTCGCTAATCGCTTTATATAGCGGAGAGCTTCTTCTCTGGTCTTTATCTCTCCGTCGATATGCATTTTGTGCACTTTTTCCAGAATCCTGCGTAACTCTTCCCCCCTTTTAAATCCTGTCTCCTTCAGGTCGTTCCCGTTCACCAGCTGTCTTTTCCGTGAGATCTCCATGATATAAAGAGAAGCATATTGCTGAAAGCGCTCATTGTGAGCATACGCCGCCATCAGATAGAGGATGGCATCCGACTCCAGATTCCTGAACAAGTCGTAGATCTCGCTCTTTTTCAAAAAGCGTTTTACATGGACAGCTTTATACCGCTCACGGATAAAAGCCTCCACCTGGTCTGAAAGGGTTTGAAACCTTTTGGTCAGCTCAAACTTCTCTATACACTCCTGGCGCAGATTTTGGTCCATGTCACTGAAGAGAGCCATGAGATAAAGGGATCTCTCCTGAATCTTCTTTTTAAAATAGAGAAGCCTGTACCAGTGGATGGTATGGCGTATTTCCCTGAAGATCTTCACTTTCTCTTTGGTAAAACGGAGGCCCCTGAAAAGTTCGGGAAAGATCCCCAGTTCTTCCATGAGTGAAAAGGCATTCTCGGGGTAGTCCTCTTCGAAGATGAGAAAAAGCTCATCTTTGACCCGCCGTCCTGAGAGATATTGGATGACTTTCATCTCCAGGGCATTTTTCAAGAGGCCCATGGTCTGCTTTCCAAATGCGAAATCAAAACGAGCGGCGAACCTCACTCCGCGAAGGATCCTGGACGGGTCTTCGATAAAGCTTATGGTATGCAGGACTTTCAGAACACCTTTTTTCAGATCCTCATATCCTCCGAAAAAGTCATAAAGGTCTCCGAAACTCTCCCCGGAAAGAGAGATGGCCATGGCATTCATGGTAAAATCCCTGCGGTAGAGGTCATATTTCAGTGGAGAACGCATGACGACCGGAAGGGCCCCCGGGCGGGCATAAGTCTCGGAGCGGGCCGTGGCAATATCCATCTTGAACCCATCCTCGAAAAGGACAGTGGCAGTCTGAAACTTTTTATGAATGATCACTTTCCCGTGCTCTTTCTCCGCCAGGGCCTGAGCTACCTCGATGCCGCTTCCCTCCACCACCAGGTCGATGTCATAGGTGGCTCTTTTCAGCAGAAGGTCGCGGACAAAACCTCCCACGACATAGGCTCTATACCCCAAGCTGTCGGCGATCTCTCCGGCGGCCCGGGCCCTCTTGTAATTGGCCCCTTTCAAACCGTATCTGAAGTCCGAAGAGAGATTACGGATGCTTTTTTTCTGTCCGTTTCCGATAAAATCCATCAGAAGCAGATCATTTTTTGTGATGATTCCGGCCAGGGCCCCTTCACGGCTGACCAGCACCATGGATCTCCTCTTTTCCAGGATCTCTTCACGGGCTCTTCTTACATCTTCATCCTCACTCAGGACGGGGACTTCCCTGTCTAAATAGTCGCTCACAGGAAGATGCCCGAAGTCATGCTGATAGAGCCGGTTGACTTCTTTTTGAGTGATCATTCCCTGAATAGCCCCACTCCGGTCTGTCACCGGGATCTTGGAATGGTTATATGCCAGCATCTTTTCCCTTACCTGTGTGATGGTCTCTTCCTCCGCTGCCGTGACCACATCACGGTTCATGACCTCTCTGAGAGGACGCTCTTTCTTGTAGCATCGGAGGATGATATCATAGGCCTTTTCCCGGGCATCCACATAGGAGGTCTCCTTGAGAGAGACATAAGCTGCAGAGGGATGGCCGCCTCCTCCCAGAGGAGCTACACTTTCGCGGACATCGATAAGCCTGTTGCGGCTTCTTGCAAGAAAATAGACCGTCTTCCCCAGGCGGACCAGGACAAAGACGGCTTCCACGGCCAGGATTACCAAAAGGCGCTGAGCAACAAATGAGATATTGGAGACATACTCTTCACGTTCAGCGGTGCAAAAAGCTATCTTTCCGTTTGCCGTATCCAAATAGGTGCTCTGTTTAGCCAGGTCGTCCATGATGGAAAGCTGTTCCGCTGTCAGGTCCGTCACCAGATAACGGGAGAGATAGGAGATGTCTTTCTCTTTCAACATCCCGAAAAGTTCTGCAAAGGCCCGCACGTCTGCTTCATGCAGCGAAATATAACTGAAAAAACCCGTGTCTTCGTAGAGCCCCAGAAGGAAGAGTCTGACATGGGCCTCCTCCAGGATAATTCCTTCTTTACGGATCTCTTCCATAAGAAGAGAAATATTGGCCCCGTACGGTTTGTAGACCCCTCTGACCCTGTTCTGTTCCAGCCACTCCCCCGTTTCAGGGTGATGATCATAGACATAAACGACGGAACACTTCCCGATGAACTCTTCAGGTATTCCGGTACGGTTCAGATCATTATTGTCCACAAGGATCATCTGCGTGCAGGGAGTCTCAAGCTGTGAAGCGAAAAGATAGGAGATTCCCAGCTTCTCCCGGCTGATATAATCTCTGACGGCGCGCTCTGCATTGTCCGGAAAGACAGGGGTAAAATCCGGATAGAGCAGGCCTGCCGCTACCATGGAGGCCAGGCAGTCAAAATCCATATTCGTATGTCCTGCAATGATCTTCACGGAATCCTCGCTCCTATGGAAAACTCGATCTTTCCATTCTCCTCATTCCATAAATATTCCCAGCGGGCGTATTTTATCAGCAGGATCTTCTGTTCGACTCCCACAGACCAGTAAGGCTCCCACACCCCACCCTCTCTTGAGACCCAGCCGGCGTAGAGGAAGGGTACCGCAAGGGGCGTTAAGCCCTGCCCCTTGATCCCGACAGCGAAATGCCCGACTCTATTATACATGGCATAGCGGTCATGGTCAAAGAGGTTTTCAAACCTGATCTTCAGGTTTTTGTCGCTTTCCTCTCGACTGATCTTTCCCCAGAAAAAGGACGTGTAGAGCGAAACCCCCCGGACAGCCTCCCAGTAACCCTCCCCTGTGAGAGTGAAACGGTCATATTTCAGCCCGTTCAGGGAGGTCTCATATTCTCCGTTAAAGGAGAGCCCCCGGGTAGGCAGGTTGAGGTCATTGAGTGTGTCGGTACGCAGCCCCCCCAGGAGAAGCCACTGTTTCTGTTCAGGCCCTTCCGGATAGGGATTATAAGCCCGGTAGGCCAGCCCCACGGTCCGCTGATGGTGATATCCGTTGTAGGAGAGGGACACACGGCCGGTCTTTCGAAATTCTGTATATTCCTCGTCGGGAAAGAGGCTGTCTTCCCTGTATCCGGCTTCATATCTCAAGACAAAAGGGCTTTTTAAAAAGGATGATGTGCCTGCAAAAAGGCGAAGAGACAGGTCCCTGCTTAATAAGAGCTCTGCCCCGGCGAAATCGCCCCAGTGAAGGACCTGGTTTCTCTCATACCGCAGAAAGGTCAAAAAACCCTTGTCTGACCTGTAATTCCCTGCCAGGCTGATAATATTGTTTTCACGCTCCTTCACAAGAAGCTTCAAAACCGCTCCCTCTTCACTCCTTTCCAGGTAGGGAAGGAGGATGGCGAATTTCCCTGTGGCATAGAGCCTGTCCAGGGCTCGGAGAAGAGTGCTGTCAAACCATTGTCCCTGTTCAAAACCCATGATCTGCCTGATCTTCTCGTCTGAAGTGAAATGGTTTCCCTGGGCTTCGACCCCTGTGATTTTCAGCCTGTTTGTCTCCAGTGAGAGGATTCCTTTCTCATAGGCCCATCCCCCGATATTAACGCTGTAAAAACCCCGTCCCTTCTCGACCTTTTTGATCTCCTTGAGAAGAAAGCGGACTTCATCCAGGCTTTCAGTCATGTAGCTGATGTCTCTTTCAGGGCTATCGATCCGGATAGAAGTAAGAGGCTCCACTTTTTCGATGAAAAGGATATTATCATCCAGCCGGGCTTCAAAAGCCCAGGGGGTCACGGGAGAGAGAAACTCAAGACAAGCCCGGTAGATAGCCTCTTCAGAAAGAAAAGAACCTACGGAACGGGCTCCCTCCCTGTAACGGATCTCTCTGATGTAGTATTTGACTTCACCGAGTTCCACCTTTCCCCGGATCTCAGGCAGATGGTCCCTGGTGTACTCGTACCCGATGCGAAAGAGTTCGCGGGCTTTGTCAAAGCTGCTCCCGTCGAACTCCTCGACAGGAAAGGTCACCACAAGGTCCGCCAGGGACCGGGCCTCTTTTTCTCCCTCCTCTACCAGGTTAGCTGCCATCTTTTTCAGAGAAGAGAGCGCCGAGGAGAGGTCTTCTTCCGGAGGGGGAAAATCAAAGGCGATGAGTGTGTCTGCTCCAAGGCTCTTAAGCTCCTTCACCGGCAGGTTATGGTATATACCTCCGTCCACCAGGGCTCTCCCCTGAACTTTCAAAGGAGGAAATACTCCCGGTATGTTCATGCTTGAACGGACAGCCAGGCCGAGGTCCCCTCTGTCCCACACAAATCCCTCTCCGGAGACAAGGTCGGTTGAGACAGCACGGAAGGGGTAGTAGAGAAGATTAAAGTCATCAAGTGCGTCCATGGCGCTTACAGTAGAGAGATGGGTTAAAAAGAGCTTCTGCAGCTCATATCCCGGCAAGATCCCCTCAGGGATCACGGGGCCCCTCTCAGACAGGCTGACACTCCCTATAAAAAGGTCATACTGGTCTTTGCGGGTCATCCTGACATTACTCCGCTGGGGAAGATCCATAAACATCTCAAAAAAATCGGTCTCCTCCATAAGTGAGATGACTTCATCCACATCATATCCGGCAGAGAGGAAACCTCCGATAATAGCCCCCATGGAGGTGCCTGTGATCATGTCCGGAGCCATCTCCTCTTCAATCAGAGCCTTCATAGCACCCAGATGGGCGAATCCCAGGGCCCCGCCTCCGCTCAGAGCTACCCCCCAGTAGGTACTTTTTTTCAAGCTCTCCCTCACTTTTCCTGTGGGATAGACATGGATCCTGTACTGAAACAGAGTCTCTCCCAAAACCGGAAGAGGGAAGAGAAACCCTGCCAGAAGGATGACCGACAGCCACCTCTTCATCGCTCACCGCTTTTCAGAGTCACATAGGGCTTTATCTCTTTAAATGTCACCGGGCCGATCCCTTTGACTTTTTTCAATTCTTCCACCGAGTCGAAACCTCCTTGTTTTTGCCGATAGGTGACGATGCGTCCTGCCAGAACAGGCCCTATTCCCCTGATCCGTTCCAGTTCCTCGGAGGAGGCCTCATTGATATCCAGGGGAAGGCTATCTCTTTTTTGCTGTGAGACGGGCCGGGTTTCATTTTCAGCGGGCTTCTCCCTCTGAGCCCCTCTTTTCAGGGAGACAGAGCCCTGGATATAATAGGCCAGGGAGGCGACAAACACAATCAAAGAAAGGAGATAAAATACTTTATATAAGGGGCGCGGATGAGAATGCATAGAAGATATATGCGCAGGCTCCCCCTGTCAAACCCAGTAGAAGGAAGGCCACTCCGTCAGAAGCCCTGAAAGAGAGTTTCCCGCGCTTTGTCCGCAGCTCACCTCCTCTGTAGCAACGGCTTTCCATGGCATCGGCAAGTTCTTCCGCCCGCTTGAAACAGGAGACGAAAAGAGGGACGAAAACTGGAAGAAGCCTTTTGATCCGCTGGAAGAGATTACCCTTGTCAAAATCCACTCCCCTTGACATCTGAGCTTTGATCAGCCTGTCGATCTCCTCCAGAAGCGTGGGGATGAAACGCAGGGCGATAACCAGCATGAGAGCGATATCCTCAACAGGGACTTTGAACCTTTTGAGCGGTTTCATGAAATACTCCATGGCATCGGTAAGCCTGATGGGCGAGGTCGTAAAGGTGAGGATCACTGATGTAAAGACGAGAAGGTAGATACGCAGAGCATAGAGGGCCCCGAAATAGGCTCCTTCCCGTGTGATCTTCCACCAGAGAGTCTCCCCGGGAGTAAAAAAAAGGTTAAAGAGAGCAGAAAAAAGAATCAGAAAAAGGACCGGTTTCAGGCCTTTCCAGATATAGCGGTAGCGGAGAGATGATGCCATGAGGACAAGATGAAGGGCGGCCATGAGGAAAAGGTAAACGGTAAGGGAGGGGAAGAGAAAGACTAATATCATCACCCCAGTAAGCCCGATAAACTTCGTCCGGGGATCCAGGTTATGGACCGCTGAGTCCAGCGGGATGTATTGTCCTATTGTAAAGCCGCCTAAGAATTTCATCTCTCATTTTTTCATATAATGATACAGCAAAGCAGCTGTCGCCTCAAGCGAATCTTTATGCGTACGCTCATAGGCATGGGAAGCATCTACACCGGGCCCCAGGACGATGGTCCTCAGATCGAGCCTAGTCCTGCGGGCAGCGGAAGCATCAGACCCGTAATGGGGGTAGATATCCACTTTAAAGGGGATCTTCTTCTCCCGGGCCAACTTTGTCAGTTCTCGTCTCAGGCCCAAATCATACGGCCCGCTGCTGTCTTTGGCGCAGAGGCTCACCGTAAATTCGTCTGATTCCTGTCCCCGTCCGGGAGCTCCCATATCGACTGCAATGAATTCTGTACAATTGTGATCCAGGCCGTTGGCTGCTCCCGCGCCTACCTCTTCTGTATTGTTGAAGTAGAAGAGAAGCGTCCTGGGCGGGACGATCTTTTCATCAGCGATGGCCTTCATAAGTCCCATGAGAACCGCGACACTGGCTTTGTCATCCAGAAAACGACTTTTAACAAACCCCTCCGGAGTCACCCGGAACCGAGGGTCAAAGGAGATAAAATCACCCACGGCGATACCGGCCTTTTTTGTCTCTTCGGCACTCGATGTCCTGATATCCGGGCGTATCTCCATATTTTCAGCTTTCCGCTCCAGTTTGCGGGCATCATCATAGACATGGACCGACTGGGAGTTAGAGAGGATCGTCCCTGTAACCGTCCCCCCTTTTTCCGTATGGATCTCCACATTCTCACATTCGACCGCTGTCATAAGAAAGCCTCCGATGGGAGTGAAGGCAAGTCTTCCGTCAGCTTTGACCTCCTTCACCATGGCTCCCAGCGTATCGACATGGGCATCAAGGACCAACGTCTCCTCCCGCTCTCCCGGGACCCTGACCACGACAGCTCCTTTTTTCAGACGGATGATCCCGGCCTCGGGAAGAAGGCGGGCGGCCTCGTTTTTGATCAGGTCCAGGACCTCGTCTGTATTTCCCGTGGGAGAGGGGACCGCGACGATCCTCGACAGAAGATCTATGATGTAATTTACATCTATCATAAGAACCTCAATCTGCTTTCCGCCTGAAGACAGCCGGAGTATCGAACTCGGGCAGGTCGGGATTCGTCAGGACAAGCCTCTCCAGAGGGACGTCTTTTCCAGCGATTTCCTTGAGTTTGTCCACACCGTGTTTTTTGTTTTCACGAAAACCCTTGGCAATCACCGTGACCTTGATCTCTTCACTCATATCCTGGTCATAGACCACACCGTATTTCAGGTTTCCGTATCCGTTGGTCTTCTGTTCGATGACTTTTACGATGCGTTCCACTTCACCCATCTCGAAATCCTGTCCTGTGGTCACATTGACTAGGATCTCTTCGGCGCCTTCCATGCTCAGTTCTTCCATCAGGGGACATTCCACCGCCTTCTGGGCAGCTTCCACAGCCTTATTCTCTCCTACTCCCAGGCCCATGCCGATAAAGACGTCTCCCGGAGTCTTCATGACCTTGGCCAGGTCACTGAAATCCACATTGATGACTCCCGCTGTATCGAGAAGTTCGGTGATCCCGCGGACGGAATCCAGCAGGACATTATCTACCATGCGGAAGGCCTGAAGGAAGGAGATCTTCCCCTCCTGAAGGAGGAAAAGACGCTGATTGGGGATGACGATGACAGCATCGGCAGATTCCTTGACTCCCTCTATCCCCTTTTCTGCATTTTCCATCCTGGATTTCCCTTCGAACTCAAAGGGTTTAGTTACTACAGCGATGGTCAAAATCCCCATCTCACGTGCCACTGATGCGATAACCGGCGTCGCTCCGGTCCCGGTTCCGCCACCCATCCCCGTTGTGAGAAAGAGAAGGCTGGCGCCATCGATCATATCTCGGATCTTGTCTCGGTCTTCTGATGCGGCCTTTTCCCCTATTTCAGGATTTCCGCCCGCTCCCAGTCCCCGGGTAAGCTTGCTTCCGATGGCCAGCTTATGGCGCGCTTTGTTCTGATCCAGGACCTGAAGGTCAGTATTGACGGCAACGAAGTCAAGTCCCTTGAGAAGTCCCGACCCGACCATATTATTGAGAGCGTTGCATCCACCGCCGCCGATTCCGAAGACTTTGATCCTGACATTGAACCGTTCTGCATCTGTTCTTTCAATACTTATCATGACAACCTCCCTTACCGGTTACTGAACAGTCTTTTCAGATAACCTGTTACTTTCCTGTACAGGGCAGGAAAATCTCCCATAAACCGCTCCTCATATTCATCCAGATGGTTTTTACCGTAAAGCAGCAGCCCAACCGGCGCCGCAAACTGGGGCTGGCTCACATCAAGCCCCGTGATCGTCCCGGTGGCTCCCGGGACTCCGATCTTGACCTGGACGTCGAACATCTGCTCCAGAAGGCGGTCAAAGCCGTGGAGCCTGGCCATTCCCCCGGTCAGGATAATGCCGGCGGGAAGGTCTCGGGTGATGTTGATGTTATTCCTTCTTACCCGGTCAAAGATCAGGTCACCGATCTCTTCGAGACGGGGACGGATGATCTCTTCGATGTTCTCTCTTTTGATACGTCCGGGCGGACGGCCGCCGACTGCGGGGACTTCGATGAGTTCGTCAGGATCTACAGTTTCGTCGATGTAGGTCGTCCCGTACCTGATCTTCAGCTGCTCCGCTTTATTCTTAGGAGTCTTCAATACCGTCGCCAGGTCACGGGTGACAATATTTCCCCCGATCTCAAGGACATCGCTGTAATGGAGAGCATCATCGATAAATACTGCGATATCCGTCGTTCCCGCTCCCATGTCGAGGACCATACACCCCAGCTCTGATTCATCTTTGTCCATGACAGCCATACTCGAAGCCAGAAGGTTAGGCACGGTGTCTTTCAGTCCCAGGTCAGCTTTCATCACACACTTTTCAATATTCCTTATCTGCTGAGTATTGCTGAGGATGATATGCATATCCACACCCAGTTTGATCCCCGACATCCCGCGGGGCTCTTTGATACGGTCTTCGCCGTCGATACTGTACCACCGGGGGATTTGTTTCACGACAGTTTTCGACTCCGGAAGAGGTTCCACTTTGGTCTTGGCCTGGTCTTTTACCCGTTCCACGTCTTCCTGATCGATCTCATGTTCCCGTCCTGAGACAACCACACTGCCTTCTTCGTTTCTTGACTCGATGTGCCGTCCGCTGAAACCTACGATGAGATCGTTGATGTTTTCTCCGTATTGGGACTGGGCATCATTGACCACCTGGCTAATATTCCGTACAGTCATCTCGATATTCTTGATGATCCCCTCGCTGATGCCGCAATTTCCCATGCTGCAGGTCACCATTCCCATCCCTTTGATCTCCAGAGCTCCGGAGTGGTCTATGGCCCCGATCATTGCTTTGATATTCTGTGATCCAAGGTCGAGACTCATCAGGATCTTTTCATTTTCCATCAGTCACCTCCGCCGTTTCTTACCACCACATAGGGTATGAACCGTAAATCAACATAATGCATCTTGTTATTGACCTTAATCAGTTCCGCCAGAGCTTCCGCCTTTTCCCGGAAGGACTCTTTTCCGAAATTGCATACCACAGAGTGCCCCTGTTCATCGACGACAGTGGCCACCACTTCGTAAGGGGCTCTGCACGAGAGAGCCTTGACGGAGAACTCCGTTTTCCCGCGGATCTCAGCCAGGAGTCTCAACCCCGCCTTGAGAGACGCTTCCCCGGTGATCACCGGGATCTCTTCGGACCCGTTTTCCGGAAAAAGAACCCCCTCGTCATCCACGCACATCCTCTCTCCTCCGGCTTTTATAAGGCCTAAAGGCCTCCTTTCAACGACTGTGATGATGATCTTGTCAGGATAGGCTTTTCTCACCTGTACCTCTTTGACATCCGTGTTGTCCAAAAGCTCTTCACGGAGAGACGCCGCATCGACCTTCAACAGGTTCTCGCCCTTTAGTGCGCTGATCCGGGACGGGACGGGGTGTCGGGTCAGCCCTGTGACCACGACCTCCTTTACTTCCAGAGCGCTCCAGGATCCCAGCAGGGCCCCGCCTCCGTAAAAGAGGCCCGCCAGGAAAAGTCCCCAGAAAAGTAATTTGAAAACCCGCACTTTTCGGGCTCTTTTTTTCTTTCTCGTCACATAGGCCATGACTCCTCCTCCCTGACATCCCGGGCCAAACGTCTGACAGCCAGGTTTCCATCCCCGGCTCCGAAGGAGATCACCGTCATCGGGGATGAAAGGAGAGAGCGCATAAGATGATAAGCTTCGTCCACACCGCCGGCGTAAAAGACACCGCTCCGAAAAGATGAAAGGTCGTTGACAAAATCCATGCCGTCGGGACTGTTGACTTTCTTTTCCGATGCCCCGTATACCGGCAGGACCACGATGAAATCCCCCCGGTTCCTGAAGACTTCCAGGAATCGCCTGTAAAACATTTTGAACCGTGTATACCTATGGGGTTGGAAAAGAATCATCGTGGGAGCCTTCGATTCCTCTCCCCTGAGGGCAGCCTCGATCTCAGTGGGGTGGTGGCCATAATCATCGTAAACGGCGATACCGCCTTTCCTTGCCAGAAGTTCCATCCTCCGGCCGGTCCCTTCATACATCTCCAGCCCCTGAAAGACTTTATCGGGGTCACACCCTGTTTCGCTTAAAGCTGCATAAGCCAGGAAAGCGTCAAAGACATTGTGAGCTCCCCTTTTCTTCAGATGACATGTCCTCTTCCCGATCCTGAAGTAATCATCTCCCCACTCATCGGGCCGTATCCTGCCTCTCTTCAATCCTACAGTCACCAGGCCGTTTCCGGCTTTTTTCAGCTTCCCTGCAGCCTCTTCTCCAGCAAAGACCGGCCCACGGAAGTTCTCCACAAACTCCTGAAACGCCTCCCGGTATCTCTCCTCATTCCGGTAATTGTCCACATGCTCCAGTTCGATGTTCGTGATCAGGGCTGCCTCCCCTTTTTGGAAAGAAAGGAAGGACCCGTCGCTCTCATCCAGCTCCACTGAAGCCCTGCGTCCTTCTCCCCAGTGGCCGTTCAGGCCGGTCTGACTGAGAATACCCCCGATATAGTAGGAGGCTTTCTCTCCTTCCAGAGCTAAAAGAGCTGAAGCGGTGAAAGAGGCCGTGGTCGTCTTTCCGTGGCTTCCCACGACTCCGTAAACCTCTTTTTCTTTAAACAGGTCTGCCAGGAAAGCCCCCCGTGAGATAAGAGGGATCTCTTTTTTCAAAGCCTCATCCCATTCCGGGTTATCAGGGCCCACAGCACTGGTGAAGATGACTTTTTGACACTTTCCCGGGATATGGTCACGGCTGTGGCCGTAAAAGAGCGAAGCTCCCCGCTGTTGCAGAGCACGGGTCCTGTCATTCTCCTTCAGGTCCGACCCTGAAACACGGTCTCCGCGCTCAAGGCAGATCTCCGCCAATGCACTCATCCCGATACCACCTATACCGATAAAGTGGATGATCATAACATCGCCTCCGCAATCCGTTCCGCGGCACTTTTATTCTTATGCAGGGGCTCCCGCCCCCCTGTCTTTCCGGCCTTGTTCATTTTTATCAAGGCTTCTTCCAGGCGCTCTTCGAATCCGTCGCCCTCTTCCACCATGATATAACCGCCCTTCTTTTCCATGGCCCGGGCATTGGCCCGCTGATGGTCATCTTTAGCGTGGGGATAGGGCACAAGGATCCCCGGGATCTCCAGGGCCTCCAGCTCAGCCAGGGCTGTGGCCCCTGCCCGGGAAACAGCCAGAGCCGTCTCGGCGAAGATCTCTTCCATATGGTGGCAATAGGAGAAGATACGCAGTCCCGGCCTCTCTTCAAGGGCGGAAGAGACCATCTCGAAGTCGCGCTCTCCGGTGATCCATAAAAGCGGACGGCCCAGTTTTTCCAAAAACCCTGATTTCTCCAGACGGACCAGAGCCTCATTCAATCTCCTGGATCCCAGGCTTCCACCCAGGACTGCCAGGCCTTCTCCTTCTGGAATGATCTTCAGAAGAGAAGCGCGGACAGGATTCCCTGTCCATAAGGCCTTGCCAGGGGCGAATCCCGAGAGGCTTTCGGGAAATGAGACAAAGACCTTTTCGGCAAGAGGCGCTAAAAGCCGGGTGACACGGCCCGGAATGACATTCTGCTCCAGCAGATAGAGTGGCTTTCTCTGAAAAGCCGCAGCCAGTCCGAAATAAAAGCTTACATATCCCCCGGCGCATACCACACAGTCAAAAGCTTCTTTACGTATCCAATTGCTGATAGAGAAAAGAGTCAGCGGATTTTTAAAAAATCCCCCTATCTTTTCACCGGGCCGGTAGATCTCAAATCCCCGGTAATCGGCCCCTTCCCGCTCAAAGAGTTCCCGCTCCATGCGATGGTTGGTTCCTCCGAAAGAGACACGGGCCCCCCGGCCGGCTAAAAACTGCCCCAGGGCCAGGGCAGGATAGATATGCCCTCCGGTTCCTCCGGCGGCCAGGAGCACCTTCATGACATCCTCCTTGCAATATCTTTTTCAATGCTTCTGGCCATTCCCAGGAGCGTCATGAAAATGAGAAGAGAGGTCCTTCCGTAACTGATCAGGGGCAGCGTCATGCCGGTTACCGGGAAAAGCCCTACGGTAACGCCCATATTGATCACCGATTGGAAGGCAAAAAGAGAGCCTGTCATAAGAAGGAAATAGCGTTCATAATCATATTTTGATTCTTCTGCAAGGCGGATAAATTTGTAAAAGAGAAGAAGGTAGAGAGCAATGATCCCCAGAATGAAGATAATGCCCATCTCCTCTCCGATGACAGAAAAGATAAAGTCTGTATGAGCTTCCGGAAGCAGATTTTTATAGGCACCTGAGCCGAATCCGCGCCCGAAATAACCACCCATCTGAAAAGCGGCGATAGAGTGTCTCAGCTGGTAAGCCGGAGGGGCTCCGTTAAAAAGATAGTCCAGCCAGGAGGCTACTCGTCCGCTTCTGAAGCCTCCCCCTCTCAAAAGAAAGAGAAGCCCGACCGTTAAAGCTGAGGAGGCCCAGAAGAGTATGGCCTTGGGATTCCGCCCCGATACGAAGAAGACGACTCCGTACAGGGAGAGAATCAGCACCGAAGTGGAAAAATCATTCCCCGTGAAGATGAGAAGTGCTGTGGCCGCTGTGATCAGCAGCGGGTACTGTTTCAGCGAAGTTGACTTTCCGGGCCTCCTGTATCCTCCTGCTTCTTTGTGGAACGAAGCGGTCAGATAGAGGATCAGCGTTAACTTGGCCCCTTCCGAGGGCTGGAACCTTAAAAATCCCAGCTCGATCCATCGGCGGGCCCCGTTTATCTCAACGCCCACATGGGGCAGGAAAACGGCTACGAGAAGGATTAGGGAAAGAAGGTGGAGCCAGGGCGCAATGGGAAGCAGACGCTTAAGGACCACCCGTGACGCCAGGGCGTAGATGAACAAACCGGCCAGGGCTGCCAGAAGATGTCTTTTAAAATAAAAGAGAGGATCCCCTGTATGGCGCATGGCCGGAGAGATGCTGGCTGTCCACATGGCCAGGATAGAAAAAGCATAAAAGGCCATGATGATGATCTTCATATCCATTACCACGGGACGGGGGCTTTTCATCTCTGCTCCTTTTTCAGGCGGAGGGACTCTTCTTTGAAATGGCGTCCCCGCTCTTCAAAATTCGAATACATGTCGAAACTGGCCGCAGCCGGCGAAAGAAGGACGATATCCCCTTTAAGCGCTTTTGAGAAACTCAGCCTCACAGCCTCCTCCATCCCCCCGGCACTCTCATAGGGGATCTTCTCTCTCTCCATCAGGCTTTTAATACGGGGAGTCGTCTCCCCCAACAGGACGACGGCCCGGCACTCTTTTCTGATAAGAGGGAGAAGGGGGGTAAAATCACTCTTTTTTGCATCATCCCCGCCAAGGATCAGAATGATCTTTCGGCCGGGAAAGGAGGCAAGGGCTTTTTGAGTGGAATCCACATTGGTCCCCTTGGAATCGTTGACAAAAAGGATTCCCATTATTTCACAGACTGGTTCCAGGCGGTGTTCTATCCCCTTGAAATCACAGAGGTCCTCCGCCCACCGGTCCATGGAGGTAACATAGGGGCGTACAGCAGCGATAGCTGCCAGGGTGTTTTCCAGGTTATGGGCCCCCGGCAAAGTCAGTCGATCTGCATAAGCAATTCGTTCGGGATCGCCCCCTTCTGAAAACCAGAGAGCCCCCTCGTTCACGAAAGCTCCCCTTGGGAGGCTTCGCCGGCGTGAGAAAAGATAGCGCTTCCCGGGAAAGGCACGGGTCGCCGTTTCCAGTTTTTCATCGTCTCCGTTTACCACAAGCCGTCCCTCTTCTCCCATATTATCAGTAATTTTTAATTTCGTCTTAAAGTAGACTTCATAGGAGCCTCCGTAACGGTCCAGATGGTCGGGTGTGATATTGGTGATGACAGCTGTCTCCGGCCGGAAGGTCTCGACTGTCTCCAGTTGATAGGAGGAGACTTCACACACAAGAAAGGTATGGCAAGAGTCTGTATAATCGGATAAGGCCTGCCCGATATTCCCCACCGCTGCAGCAGAATGTCCCTGTCCTTCTAAAAGATACCGGATCAGGCTGACTGTCGTCGATTTCCCGTTGGTCCCGGTGACAGCGATGAGCCTTTTCCCCGGGGAAAGGGACCGATAGGCGAATTCCAGCTCTCCTATAAGGGGCATCTCCTCTTTGACCCTCTGAATATAGGGCGACCGGGGGTCTATCCCCGGAGAGAGGACGGCCAGACTACAAAAGGAGAAGAACCCGTCAGTATTTTCTGTCTCATAAGGGATTCCCAATTCTTCGAGCTGCTGAAAGCGGCTTTCAAGGGCCGGAGTCCGCTGCCTCTCTGTCACATAGGCCTTCCAGCCTTTTCTGAGAGCCAGCCGGGCTGCCGCCAGGCCGCTGATTCCGCATCCGATTATCAGAATTCCGTCACGAGACATGACCATCCTCTCCTATTGCAGTTTCAGTGTACTCAATCCCAGTAAAGCCAGCATGATCCCCATGATCCAGAAACGTACCGTCACCTTCGTCTCACTCCAGCCCAGCAGCTCAAAATGGTGGTGGATCGGAGCTCTTAAAAAGATACGCTTTCCCTTTGTCGCCTTGAAATAAGCTACCTGCAGAAGCACCGAGAGAGCCTCCATGACGAAGACACCCCCGACGATGACGATGAGGATCTCCCTTTTTATCAAAATAGCGATTATGGCAAGAGCTCCCCCCAGGGGAAGAGACCCCACATCTCCCATGAAGACAGAAGCAGGATAAGAGTTAAACCAGAGAAATCCCAGAGCTGCTCCCACGATGGCCATGGCAAAGACTGTCAACTCTCCGGTTCCGGGAAGAAAGGGGATGTTGAGATAATCGGCAAACTGGATATGGCCGGTAACATAAGCCATAAGGGCAAAAGCCGAAATAGCGAGCCCCACGTTGCCGATGGCCAGTCCGTCCAGGCCGTCGGTAAGGTTCACAGCATTGGAAGTGGCCATGATCACCAACATGACAAAGGGGATATAGAGGAGGCCCAGGTCCAGAAAGACATCCTTCATAAAGGGGATGGCGATGGACCCCTTCAGCGCGGCGTCCTGGGGGAAAAAGTAGAGAAGTGCCCCTACCCCCAGCCCCAATGTCCCCTGAATGATCAGCTTGTAACGGGCGATGACCCCTTCCGGGTTTTTCTTCGTGATCTTCAGATAGTCGTCCAGAAAACCCAGGGCTCCGAGCCAGAGGACTGTAGCCAGGGCGACCAAGACATATTCGTTTTTAATATCGGCCCAGAGAAGTGTAGAAAGGACGATGGAGATAAGGATCAGGACCCCTCCCATACTGGGTGTCCCTGCTTTTTTCTGATGAGAATCGGGGACATATTCCCTGATATGGGAGAAATTGATCCTTTTCAGGAAACGGATAGTCATGGGCCCGAAGATAAAGCTGATCACAAGGGCCGTGATCAGAGCATAGGCAGACCGGAACGTGATATAGCGGAATACATTGAATCCGGCAAAATGTTTGATGAGAGGGACAAAAATATAATAGAGCATTACTTCTCCTCCCTTATGAGATGGATGAACTCCTCCATCCGCATACCCCGTGACCCTTTAAAGAGCAGCAGGCTGTAGTCATTTCCGACTTCTCTGAGATACCCGGCATATTCACGGCGGTCTTTAAAAAATGCGAATTGCGGGAACTCTTCTTTCAGGGCGTAAAACTCCGGCCCCAATAGCAGAGCCTGCGACCGGGGGATCCGGCGGCAGAGCTCCAGGGCTTCCCGGTGATAGCGTTTGCTCTCCTGCCCCAATTCCAGCATATCTCCCAGGCAGAAGAGTTTCCGGAATGAGCCGAAACGCGCAGAGATCTCTTCCAGAACCGCCTTCAGGGTGGCCGGCGAAGAGTTGTATGTATCGTCTACAATGAACAGCCCTTCTTCTTCCCGGATTGTGAACCGGCCTCCTGTGATGACGCATTTCTCCAGCCCGGTCCTGATCTGGCCGGGGGATACTCCCATATTGAGAGCCACCGCCACGGCTGCTGCAGCGTTGAAGGCGTAGTTCACCGACCAGACGGGGATCCTGTAAGGCTCTCCGTTCAACTCGAAATGCACTTCTCCCTTCCCTGCAGTGACCGGGCCCACACGATAGTCGCATCCTTCGCCCTTTCCGTATGAGAGGACCCGCTCATAGGCCTTTCCGGCTTCTGCCAGGCGAGGGTCGTCTCCGTAGACCAGCTTTACAGCTTTAGGGTCCATCATCTCAAAAAGCTGGACTTTCCCCGCATAGACGCGATCCAGGGTTTGGAGATACTCCATATGGACAGGGCTGATCCCTGTGATCACCCCGATATCGGGCTTCAACGCTTTGGCCAGGATCCCGATATCCCCGAAGTGGTCCATCCCCAGCTCCATCACGACCACCTCCCGGCTGAAATTATTGAAAAAAGTAAGGGGGACACCCCATTCGTTATTGAGGTTTCCTTCTGTCTTCCCCGTCTTGTAAAGAGAGGAAAGGGCACTGTGTATAAAATCTTTGGTGGTCGTTTTTCCATAAGAGCCTGTGACAGCCACTATACGCTGATGAGCCGTGAGAACCCGCAGAGCCTCCACCAGGTCGAGCAATGTCCTGATCGGGGCGTCGGTAATAAGGACGGGGACATCGATTCTTTTATCCACATAGGCTCCGTTTTCGGCTACGACAAAAGCCGCCCCCTTCTCTACAGCCTGGTTGATGAAACGGTTCCCGTCGGCATGGTCTCCCTTCCGTGCGATAAAAAGGCAGCCCGGAAAGGCCTGCCGGGAATCAAGGACAGCTCCGCTGAACGACGGATAATCGTCCCAGCGGCCGATACGGTCGATATGGTGGATCATGGAATAATCGATGAGACGTGTGGTCATAGTCCTCCGTAACGCGCCACTTGCTCAGCGGCTTTTTTAAAAACAGGAACAGCGAATTGCGAAGCATACCCGCCTTTGCTGGGTTCGTCCATCATGATCCCTATGACATACTGTGGATCATCGGCCGGGAAGAACCCGATAAATGTCCCGACGACCCGGCTTCTGTCGTACTGATTCCGGGATGAATCGTACTTTGTGGCCGTCCCTGTCTTGCCAGCTACCGGGACGCCTCTGGGAGAAGCCTTGTCATTGAGTCCTTTTTCCACCACATCCCGGAGGATCTTACGGACACGGGAAGCGGCATTCTTGTCCAGGACACGGCGGATCATCACGGGTTTCACATGGTAAGTAGCTCCCCGGCTGTAATCCACCCTGTTCACAACATGAAGTTCAGGAAGAAGCCCGCCGTTGGCCGGAACTGTGTAGGCAGCTGTCAGCCGGAGAAGGTTGACTGCCATACCATAACCGATGGAAAATGTCCCCAATTCAGCCGGGACCCATTTCTCCACATCTTTGATCCGGCACATGGCTTCATTGGGGAGCTCAAGGGATTTTTTTTCTGTGAATCCGAAGAGTTTGGCATAATAGTAAAGCTTTTCTTTTCCGAGCTTGTCAGCCAGTTTGATCACTCCCACGTTACTCGACCTC
This sequence comes from Candidatus Mcinerneyibacteriota bacterium, assembly GCA_016937175.1. Taxonomy (GTDB): domain Bacteria; phylum Macinerneyibacteriota; class Macinerneyibacteria; order Macinerneyibacteriales; family DSCS01; genus DSCS01. The sequence goes on from JAFGWL010000056.1 coordinate 109,493, forward strand.
TGAAAGACTTCTGAAAAGGTCAGCTTCTTATTTACCAATGTATCCCTGATCCACTCCCCCTTATAGTTGATGACACCCCCTTCGCAATCGATGATGTCGGTTTCTCCTGCAGCATCCTCCTGAAGGGCGGCAGCCAACGTGACAAGCTTAAAACTGGATCCAGGCTCAAAGGAGTGGGCGATAGCACGGTTGATCACTTTGTCGCTACCGGCATAATCGAAAAAGCGATTGGGATCGAAGGAAGGAAAGCTTCCCATGGCCAGTATCTCACCTGTTTTGGGGTCCAGGACGACACCTGAAACTGAAAGGGGCGAAAACTCTTCATACCCCCACCGGAGGGCCTCTTCGAGAAAGTATTGGATATTCGTATCCACCGTCAGGACGACATCAGCGCCATCATCAGGCAGAGCATTCATATCTGTGACTCCCACACCGCTCAAAAGCATGTCAAAGGCTTTTTCCGCTCCGGTGGACTGCCCGGCATAATTGACATACCCTAAAACATGCGCCCCCAGGGAGCCCATGGGATAATAACGCACGGCATCATCCTCGCGCACAAAGATCCCCCGGCACGCGTTGAGAGCAGCTATCTCTTCCGCGTCCGGTTCCACCCTTCGGGCTACCGGTATGTAACGGGACTTTCTCTCGATCTCCCTGGAGATCCTTTTCAACTCGTCTCCGGCGATATCACCGAGAAGAGCCAGGGTTTTTTCCTTCTCGCCGGGGCCGATAAGAGACCCGTCTGCAAAAATGCGGTAATGATAAAGTGTCGTGGCCATGAGGCTCCCGTTACGTGAATAAATATTCCCTCTCAGGGGGCGGAACCTTCTTTCCGTGGCCAAAGTATTGTCTACAACCCTCTGGTAACGGTTCGTCGTAGCCTCGAGAGACCGGCTGTCCCTGAAGACCTGGATATTGATAAGACGGATGGCGATGACCAGGTACCCGGCGCAGGCCAGGGCGAACAGGATCTTTCCATACCGGTTTCCTTTTTTAATACTCACGGGCTTCTCCATTCCAGGCCTGGGTAAGCCCCTTGCCGACAGCCCATTTTTTGACAGCCTCCATACTCAGGCTCTTTTCGATCTCAGTTTTGAGAAGCCTGTTTTTCAGCTTCAGGGAAATGACCTCTTCTCTCAGCGTATAGATCTCTGCTCTCAGGCGCTCTTTTTCCACATACATCACAGCCTCCAGCAGAAATACACAGACCAGTAAAAGAAGAAGAAAGATGAAAATTTTCCTTGCGCGTATCATAATCTCTCCGCCACCCTCATCCGGGCACTCCGGCTTCTGGGATTCTCCTCTTTTTCCTGGGCTTCCGGGATGATGACCTTTTTATGGACAGCCTTGAGGGAGGCTTTATGCCCGCAGACACAGACCGGGACATTTTTCGGGCAGAGACAGTCCCGGCTTTCTGTCCTTATAAAATTCTTTACGATCCTATCCTCCAGCGAATGGTAAGAGATCACAACCAGTCGCCCTCCCGGCCTCAACCGTGCCACAGCTTCTTCCAGTCCCCTCTCCAGACGCTCCAGCTCCCTGTTTACATAGATCCGTATCCCCTGAAAAGTGCGCGTCGCAGGGTCCAGGGACATGGCTCTGCGTTCGGCTGCCGGGAAACAGGAGCGGACGATCTCTGCCAGTTCTACTGTGGTTTCGACAGGTCTGTGAGCACAGATCATCTTTGCAATCCTGCGCGAACGGCGCTCTTCCCCATAGCGGAAAAGGATATCAGCCAGCTCCCTTTCAGAAAAACGGTTGACGACCTGCCATGCCGTTTCGGACGAGGAGCGGTCCATCCGCATGTCGAGGGCGGCTGGTTTGGAAAATGAAAATCCACGCACCCCTTCATCCAGCTGATGCGAGGAGACACCGAGATCCATGAGGATCCCGTCGAAAGGAGCCAACGGGTCCACCTTTTCCCACAGAGGGGATTCTCCGAAATTGCCGTAATAGGCATGAAAAGAAGAGTAAGAAGATAAACGGTTTTTCGAAAATTCCAGAGCCTCTTCATCCTGGTCCGCTCCGGCCAGAAGGCCCGAATCGGGATCAAGTCTTTTTAAGATGGCTTCGGCATGGCCGCCTCCGCCGAGGGTCAGGTCCAGATAGCATCCCCGGGGCCGGATGTTCAGGCCTTCGAGGACTTCTTTGAGAAGGACCGGTTCATGATAAGAGGCCATTGGATCAATCACTTTCCCGACGGGCCATATAATCCAGGAACTGACCGCTCAATTCCTCGACCTCCTCTACCTCCTTACCGAAGCGTTCCGGAGCCCACAATTCCACATAATCACCGACTCCGATTATTTCGACATCCTTGTTGATACCGGAAAAATCCAATAGAGATTTCGGCAGTAAAACTCTCCCCTGGCTGTCGATCTTCACTTCGGCGGCAGAAGAAAACTTGACCCGCATGTATTGTCTGTACTTGTAGTCATGTAGCGCTTTTTTACGGATGGGGCCAACATACTCTTGCCACGTTTCCCAGGGATATAGGGTAATATGCCGGGCTTCACCGTCTCCCTTAGCCAGGACGACAGTATCAGCTGTGATCTTTTGACGAAAATTCGACGGTAGCTTCAGGCGCTGTTTATCGTCAATGGCATGTGTATAGCTCCCGATAAACATAAACCCTCCATTTCATCCCACTTCGTTCCACATCTATATATTATCACCCCACTATGGTAATGTCAAGGTACACAACGATTTTTTTTCGTTTTTTTCAGGGATTTTTAAAAAAGTGATTATCCCGGGAACTCCCGGCCCAAAAGGTTGTTTTTTAAGAAGAAAGCAGCATAACCGCGACAGACATCATGAACAGCGCAACCGAACCTCCTTCACACCCTCAGCAACAGGAACGGGGCACCTCAGGTGCCCCGTTCCTGTTTTATCTCTTTTCATGGAAGCGTATAGACAAGGATCCATTTGTCTCCGCCGGGAGACGTTTCTTTTGTGGCTCCCAGAGCCTGAGACAATTCTCCCTTATCATCGATGGCCAGGAGGACCAGCTTTCCTTCTGTGACCCCTACAGCACTCAGCATTCCTTCAAACCGGGAGACAGGCCCTTTTATGGTATAGAGATGCCTGCCGCCCTCTTTATCAAAGACAGCTACAGCACATTCACTTTTCATCTTCCCTGTCCTCTGGGCTTTTTCAAGGTCCGCGGGAAAGGGTAGGTAGAGATGCGATCTGTCTGCTGCTATCCCGAAGGTGATAAGGGAACCCGGTAGATCGGCGTAGACCTTCTCCTCATTCCAGTGATCATCCAGCCGGGATAGCCTGAGAGACTTCCGGGAGACGAGTGAGAAAAGGACTCCTTCAGAGACCAGGGGAATCGTCAGCCGTGTCCCCCGGGTCTCCAACTCCTCCATTCCCCGGTAGATATCTTCATATTCTCTTTTCCGCAGGGTCTTAACTGCTCCGTTTTCAACCCGCCCTTCTCCGTATTGGACGCTGAGCAGCCCGCTATAGAGAAAGGTCTCCCCGGTCTGCTGATGAAAGAAGGGGATCCCCTGATCGGGATCCATCATCACATCTTCCATAAAATCTCCCTCGGGGGAGTAGAGGGAGAACTTGAGAAGCTGTATATCGTAGATCATATAATATTTCTCACTCAGAGTCGTCTGCATGGGAGCCAGGACCTCCCCGGGGCCTTTCCCCTTGGGAATGACGAAAGAGGAGATCTCTTCTCCCCCGAGCCCTGTCAGAACCAGGGCCATCTCTTCTCCCCGGTCCCGTATCGAATAGATCGTGCCGTTTCCGACGCCCATATTGAACATAGGATTATTATTGATAAGGTCGTCGATCTTCCAGGCTGCATCCAGGGTGAGTTCCTTTTCTCCCTCAAGCGGATGAGACAGGTCGGATAAGGGCTTCCGGGCACAGCCTGTGACAAACAGGACAATCAGAATGAGTATAACGGACACCACTTTACTTCTTTTCATCGTTCCATATCCTTTCCATAGCCGTGTACAGGGCTTTTTGAGTAAACCCGAGGAGACGGGCGCGTTTGATAAAATTTCTCATTTCCCGCTCTTGAAAATCTCTTTTCAATTCATCGGCAAGCCTTTCGGCAGCTCTGGTGGCTACCCTGTTCCCCACGCCCCGCTCCATTTCCAAGACGCCCTCTTTCTGAAGATCGCGGAGGGTATGCAGAACAGTATTAGGATTCACACCAAGGTCAGTACTCAGGACCCGTACACTGGGAATATGATCGCCCTCTTTCCACCTTCCCGAGATGATCTCGGTGACAATCATATCTCTGATCTGCTGATAGATAGGTTTATCATGGGCAAACATCTCAATCCTCCCGGTAAGCCAGCCTGGAGAGGGCCAGCCAGGCCAGTCCGTAAAAGAGTCCGCCCTGGAAAAGGAAATGGAGAAGGATCAGAAGCCCGCCTTCCGCACCGGGAACTATCCAGGAGGCGATACCCCACAAGAGACGTCCCATGAAGAGGGCAAAGGCCACCATCCCTGCAAAGATGAGCAGGTTTGCGATACCTTGATGTTGCCTGATAAGGGCGAAGAAGAAAGAAAAGAGGGAAAACGCGGCCATAGAAGCCAGGATAGCCAGAAGGATCACAGGGTCGAACTCGCCTCCCCCTGTAAAGGTCACCTCTTCACCCCGGGCTGCAGACGAGAGAAACATCAGAGCCAGCCAGATCACAATATTCATGAGCATCCAGAGGAGTCCGTAAAGGGTAGTCCCCACAACTTTGGATTGCTTCGAAGCCGGAAAGAGGATAAAGGCCCTGCGGCTTCCCACCGCCCGGATGACGTGAGCGATGACTCCGAAGGTCATGTTGACCGTGAAAGCCAGGCCCGCTCCGATCAGAAAAAGATTCCCCTCTGCGATAAAGCGGACCACTCCTCCCCCTCTCTGTGCAAAGGGGGCTGCCAGAAGAGTGATGATATAGAGCAGGATGTAGACACAGGGGCCTGAGATGAGAAGTGACCGCCATCTTGTCTTCAGCTGATAGTCTAAAACAGATAAAAAGTTATTTCTTTTCATGGTCAGACTCCTTTCCTTCCATGGTCACAGCTTCCAGAAACGTAACCAGGTCAGCAGGCCTTACGGCGTTTCCGTGCTGTTCAGGGTGGCGGATAAGGACATATTCCGTCCCCAGGATCGTCTTTCTTTGTAGAAGATCGCTTTCAGGCCCTTTGAAGTCCGATGCCTCCATCCATCCTGTAAGGCTGAGAGCTTCGTCCAGAGGCCCGGAATAGCAGATCCGCCCCTTCTCCATGACAAGGATATCATCCAGAAGAGACTGACACTCTTCCATGTGATGAGAAGCCAGCAGCACGATCCGCTCAGGGTCATGATGCGCTACCATCTCCCGGACAAGCTCTCTCTGTGCAGGCATGTCCATGCCGTCATTCACTTCATCCATGAGAAAAAGACGGGCCCGGACAGCAAGGCCGAAATAGAAGTAGACTCTTTTGAGCCATCCGTGTGAGAGGCTTTTCAGGGACATGTCCCCTTCAAGGCCGTTTTTTTTAAGAAGGGTATCAAAGATCTCCCTCTCCCATCGGGGGTAGAGGGGGCCGAGCCGGAAAAAAGCGCTGATCTTCAGGTCAGAGCGAACGGGGGATTCCGGAATGTAGTAGAGAGCCTCCAGATAGTCTCTGCTCCTTTTTCTGCTCTCCATCCCATCAAACCGGATCGCCCCCCGGTATCCTGTCAACAGTCCGGATATGAGGTTCAGAAGCGTGGTCTTCCCGCTTCCGTTCCGTCCGATTATCCCATAGGTCCTGCCCGGCTCAAAAGAAAGCGATTCGTTCTGAATCAAAGCTCTGCCGGGGCTGTAGCCGAAAGACACCTTGTCGAGTGATAACATAGTACCTCCTTGTTATACTGTTTTAGTTAACTATAACAGTAGACACAAAAAAAAACAAGAAAGTTTCACTCAGAAATAATAGAATCATCCTCCTGACGCAAAAGGTCCACGAAAGTGTCGATGACATTTTTGACAGAAAGAAGGGGATAGCCGAAGCGCTTCCCCATCAGGCGCTCCTTTCCCGCAAGGCCCTGATAGTAGTTCTTTAAAAAGAGGATCATGCTTTTCGCCGAATCCACATGGCGGCATTGCTCCATCATAAGCTCCAGGAGACGGCAGAAGGCCGGAATAGCTTCGCTTCCCGCTGCTACTAGGAGACGGAGGCTTCCGTTCTGGCCCTGCGAGACTTCATCAGCAAGGCCCGAGGCGGAAATACAACTTTTCATATCTTTTATACAGTCGGAAACCGTTATATTGAAAGTCGTCTGAGCCTCCTGTAAAAAGGTGTTCACGGCGAAAACCATGAAGTCTCCGTCGTTTTCGGGTTCTTTTGCTGCATCGCGGTTTCCGGTATCTATCTGAAAGCCGCGGAGTTTGTCCAGGATGCCGCTGTCTTCCGAAGAGGCTCCGATCTTTCCCAGAGAATGGGGCCTGGATTCTATCTCTTCGACTCCTCTTTTTTTCTCCTTCTTTTCCGACAAGGCTGAAAAGAGGCCGCTGGACTTGACCATCTCCTCCTCCCCTCTCTCTGTAAGGCTTGAGGGTGGGGAAGCGGGTGGTCTTTTCTGTTCTGTGAAGGTGGTTTCGATGAGATCGTCATGTGAAGGCTCTGCGGCTGGGGCCGGTTCTTCTTCCTGGAAAAGGGGAAAATCGAAATCCCCTGTTTCAGAAAGCTTTGCAGCAGGGGCCTGTCCCTGAGAAAAACTCTCATCCCGCGAGCGTTCATCACTGAGACGGGCCGCTTCCAGGATGATCCCCTGCCAGTTCTGATCGATGGATGTCTGGGGGGGAAGCAGATTGAGGTCAAAGATGAACTCCCCCTCTTCCCAGTCAAACATCGTGTAGATGGCCTGCTCTCCCTTGATATTCCCCGTCCTGGCATGGACGATGTTACTCTTCTCAAAAAAGATCTCCCCGATGATCCCGTTTCTCCGGGTAATCCTCAGGCAGCCGATATATTGTCCCAGGCCGAGGAACTGAAAGATATCTTCGAGCCTGAAATCCTTTAAATTTCCGTTCAACGCCATCTATTTCTCCTTATTTTTTAGCATATCATAGTTTCAGCGACATTCAAGTTTCATTGTGAAATGAATCGATAAACCTATTGATAAATCTCCTGTTCGGAATTAAACTAAAGAAGGTGGGTTATGAAAAAGAAAATGCTGAAACAAAAGTTGATCGATATCCATAAACTGGCGCGTCAGAATATTCCCGAAATATACAGCGCTCTTCCGGGAAAGATCCGGGATATAGTCTTCCGTTTTCTCGAGCGCTTCCTCAGGATCCGGGATATCAACGATGTGATGAACAAATTCCGACACTTCCAGGATATCGACTTCATTGAAGCTTTTTTTTCCGATATCGATTTCAAAGTAACAGTCAAAAAACGAGAGCTGTTGAATATCCCGCCCCGCGGAGCCTTCGTGGGAATAGCCAACCATCCCCTGGGCGGGCTCGACGGCCTGGCCCTTCTTAAAGTGATCCATGAGGTCCGGGATGATGTCAAGATCATCGTCAATGATATCCTCATGAATGTGGATAATCTCAAGGGAGTTTTTGTCCCCTACAGCCGGAAGAGAAAAAGCATCCCTGTCTCTACTGTCAGAGAAGTCTCCGAAACCCTGAGAAACGACGGGTGCGTCCTCTTTTTCCCCGCCGGGGGAGTCTCCCGTATCCGTCCTGACGGCCTCAGGGATCCCAAATGGATGGCCGGGGCTTTCTACTTCGCCAAAAGATTCCGCTGTCCCATCGTCCCCATGTTCGTCCATGCCAAAAACTCCTTTTTTTATTATATCTTCACCCTGATCCATCGGAAATTGGCCGCCCTGATGCTTCCCCGGGAGATCTTCAAGAAGAAATCCTCATCCATCTCCATCACCATAGGCCAGATCATTCCCGCAGATCTTTTCAGAAACATCCCCGAATCGACACTGGCAAAAGCCCTGAAAAAAGCTGTCTATGCCCTGGGGCGGGGAAAGCAAGCCGATATCCGCGCTCTTCTTCAGGGGTAAACTCCCTTCCCGGCCTGCAGAAAACTCTTTTTTCCCTTATTTTCTTGAATTTTTATACAGAATGTCTATAATCGTATATAATCTGCTTTTATAAGGGGGGAAGATGAAATATATCAAGATAATTCTTATTTTAGCTGTTCTTGGATTGGCGCTGTTCAACACCCAGGAAGTGGTCAGGCCTCTGCTCTTCTCCAGAGCCAGGAGTGAAGCGGAAAAAGAGGCCTCACAAAGCCTTGCCCGGCAATACGATGCTGTCTTTCAGGGGCTGGCATCAAAAGAGGCGGCTCTTGACGGCCTAGCGGCATCTCTGAGCACAAGGACCTCAGCCGAAGAGGTCTCAGGGATCCTGGAAGGGAATCTTTCACAATTTCTCTGGCTTGAATATACAGATCAGTCGGGCGTCCCCATCGCCCTGGCGGGAGAGCGCACAGATTCCTTCTCGATTTCCCGGCCTCTTCCAGGAGGCAGACGGATCGAAGCGGGGATCGACCTGAACTCTTTTGTAGAGACTCCCATGCAGCCCTATGTCACCCTCCTCAGAGACCCTGCTCCCGCAGTGAAGAAGTATTCCGCGGACCCCCGGACAATCGTCCGCACCCTCCCCCTGGACGACACCGGTTTTACCCTGGTCCTGCATACTCCGGCCAAACCGCGCATGGACTCCCTCCTGATCATCCAGGGAGCCCTGCTGGCCCTGGGCCTCTTCGCTGCCTGGCTGGTCCTTAAAAACGCCAGGCGTGTGGACATCCCTTCCCTGACCTCTTTTTTCGAGCAAGTGGAAAAGGGGAATGCCGACCTTCGATTTGATATTAAGAACAATGACCCCCTGAAAAATGTCAAAGAGCGTGTCAACTATTTTCTTGATTCTACCCAGAGGGATTATTCCGACGCTGCAGTAGAGAAGAAAAAGATCCTCTCTTTCTGCCATACGCTCCATGCCGTATCCCGGGAACAGACCCCCGTCAAACAATACCAGTTTTTCCTCTCTTTTCTCGTCAACGAACTTTCCATTGAAAGTGTCCACCTTTTCGTGAAGGATACAAAACAAGTCCTTTACTTCAGAGGTCTGGAGTCAGCCACGATCCCCTCAAACCCCAACCTTGAGAAGCTCTTCGCTATGGAAGAAAAGTCACTCCTGGACGAGTTTGACCTCTCATCCATCATCAGTGAAGAGGATACCTCCATTCATGCCTATATCGTCTATCCCCTCTCAGAGAATGCCACCCTCCTCCTCCCGAAATCCCAGCTTTCTAATATAAAACTCGATATCTTCGATATTTTCATCAAACTCTTCAAACAGACTCTCCTCCTTCACCAGGAGCGCATCGAGGCGATCCGAAACAAAGTCTACAATGAAAAGAGCTTTAATAAAACCGCCGTGGGCTTTCTCTGGGCGAGTCAGGACGGCCGGATGAAAAAGGCCAATGATGCAGCCAGGGCCCTTCTTCTCATCGAAGAGGAAGAGTTCAATATCTTTGATTTCCTCGTCAATATGGGCGTCGATACGACTCCTTTTTCAACCCTTGTCCAGGAGGGAAGAAACAGGGCCTTTACCGTAGCAGGAAAGAACAGGACCTTCTATTTCACCGTGAGCCCCCTTCTGCTAAGCGATCAGGGCCAATATGACCTTCTCTTTTCCATGACTGACGTTACTGATATCCAAAACGAGAAAACACTGGCCCTTCAGGAGGCTGAGTCCACCATAAGGCGTTATGAAACGGAGATCAACCGCCTGAACCGGGAGAACATCGCCTTTCAGGAACAGGCCGATACAGCGGGAGAGACACCGGCACTGGAATATATCACAGCTCCCATGGCTGCCTCCCTTTCAAGAACAGGGAAGGCCATCAAAACTCTTCTTCCCCTCATCTTTGACGACAACGAAAAACGCCTTCTTCTCCTTATGCGAAAAGAACTGACTTCACTTAATTTCCTCATCAGAGACCTTCTCATCTTCGGTAAGGAGATGGAGCTGGAACGGGATTATGGAGATATCGCCGACTATATCAAGAGAAGCTTTGACCTGGTCAAACAGGACCTGCGGGAAAAACGCTGTTCTGTCCAGGCCGACTTGAAAAACGCCCCTGCTATCCAGTTCGATAAGACCTTGGTAAGCCTGGCGCTTTTCAACCTCTTCCTGTTTGTGGCTCAGGCAGCCCAGGACAAAGCCCGGCTGACGGTTCAGACAACCTCGAAAGAGGGCCGTTTTTTCTTGTTGACCACACTTTCTGACTTTCAGCAGGAAGCCGTGCAGGGAGCTCTCGAGGATATTCTGGACCGCTACAGTGTTTTCGCTTTCCTCGTCCGTGATATCGCCCGGGCTCACGGAGGTGATTTTGACATCCGCAAGACTGATGCCGGATTGGCTCTGACCCTTAACTTACCCTGATCATGGCCATCGCATTCACGTTTAAAAAGAGCCCCTTCTATGTCCTTCTTCTCATGGCGGGGCTTGCTCTTCTTTTCTTCCTTTTTCATACCTTGACCGGCGGACGGTATGCCTCTTTGCCGGTAAAGCTTTTCGGAGATCTCAGGCCTCAAGATGTGATCACCGTCCATGCCTTCGGAAAAGAGGTTAAAATCGGAGAAGAAGGGCGCACTCTCCTCAAAAACATCAGAGTAGAGAGGGGACGGGACTCTTTGAGACTTTCTGAAGATATCTCCCTGACAGTCAACAGGAGTTCTTATGCCCTGGGAGCCATCACGTCACCGGCTCCCCTGACCTTCATCAAGGGGCCTGACGGGCATATCTATCTCTATCGCGGAGACCTTCTCAGGGAATTAGGCATCACTCTCCAAAAGGAGGATCCGGATGAGAAGTGACAGGATCATCGATGTATCCCATCTTATCGAGACTTTCGACAAGCCCGAGTTTCTGAGAAGAGAAGAGGCCTACAGCCGATTAGGGATCACTCCCTCTCTGGCTGTAGTCATGGCGGGAGAGGATCCCGGTTCCCTCTCTTATATGAGGGGGATCGAGCGCTTCTGCCGATCAAGACAAGTCTCCTTTCATTCTGTCGTCTGCATGGACAGCCGTCATCTGGAAAAAACAATCCACGAGCTTAATCAGGATGAAGAGATCCACGGGATCATGATCCTCTACCCCACACCCTTCAGAGGAAAAGATACCCGTTTTATGAATGCTGTCTCCCCTGCCAAGGATGTTGAGGGGCTTCACCATACCCATCTCGGGTATCTCGTCCAGTTCGAACAGTTCAAAGACCCCTTGAAACTGAAAAAACTGGTAATTCCCCCGACAGCCAAAGGTATCCTCTATATTTTCAAACGTTATGCCCTTCTATATGAAGAGGCCAAAAAAAGGGACGGAGCCTACCCTCTGGGATTTGAGGAGAACCCTTTTGCTATTACCGGAAAGCGCTTCACGATCATCAATGATTCTCTGGCTGTGGGGCGCTCCCTGGCGCTTATGCTGCTGAATGAAAACGGATCTGTCCGGGTATGCCATCGTCATACATCCTTCCGGGAAGTCCTGGCACTCTGTCATCGTTCCGATGTGATCGTCTCCGCTGTTCCCGGCCCCTTCACTATCCCCACCGAAAAGATCCCCCGAGGGGCAGTGGTCATCGATATTTCTTTCGAAGGCAACTTTGAGTATCCGGATGTTTTCGCGAAAGCGGGGCTGATCGCCCCGAAATGGAATCTCACAGAAAAAGGCAACCGTATCAACGATATGACCCTTTACCGGCTTCTCTCCAACCTCTATTATCTTATCGATGCCGGCCTTCCCCCGGGCATCTTACGGCGTTATCACTCCTGATCAAGCCCCAGGATGAGGCGAAGAGCTTCATTGGCTTGATGATGGGCGCAGATCCCCACGCGGGGAGCCATGAGCCCGGCTCCCTGCCCCGCTTCACTGGACTGGTCACCGCAGATGACGAGCTTACCCAGCCGGACTGTAACTATCTCATTGGAAGGGCCATATCCGGCCATGCCTGAACCGGAAACTACATGGCATCCTTTCATCTTCTCCAGAACAGTTGTAATCAGCATCTCTTTTTCAGAGGCTTTGTCAAAAGCTTCGATAATCACCGAGGCTCCGTTGAAAAGAACCGGGATATTCTCCCTGTCCAGGCGCACAGTATTGATGCGGACCCTTACCCCCGGATGGATATCCGCAATGGTCTCTTTCAGAGCTTCGGTCTTGAATCGGCCGATCTGGCTTAAAAAATAGTGCTGTCGGTTGATGTTGGAGGGTTCTACCACATCATAATCGGCGAGGATCAACGTCCCTACCCCCAACCGGGCCAAAGCGACAGCCGCCGCAGACCCGAGCCCTCCCAGGCCGGCTATCCCAACCACGGCACGGGAGACCTTATCATGGACTCCCGGAGAATGACGGGCGGCCAGGAGAGCATCCAGCTCCCCGTCCTCATATTGTCTCCCCCGCTGAATAAAGACGACAACATCCCCCTCTTTAAGGGGGAGGTCCTCTTCGGCCGGACAGGAGTTCAGTACTGTGATATCCGCTTCCGGAACCGTTGCTTCTTTGAGTTCGTAAAGAGTCGTCCCTGCAGGGACTTCCCTTTTTACTTCGTTGACGGTAATGATCATTCACCCTCGCTCTTTTTAAGGATCACTACAGTGACATCATCCTGGGGGACTGGAGAGTCTTTGAACCGCCGCACTTCCTCGAGAAGCAACCCGCCCCATTCAGACGCAGACTTTCCCCCGCATTTTCTCATATGGCTTTTCAGCCGCTCTTCCCCATACTCTTCGTCCAGTCCGTTTGTCGCCTCTGTGACCCCGTCGGTGAAGAGAAGAAGGGACTCCAGGTCACCGAGAGGGAACTCCCCCGTCTGAAAATCGGTTTTCGGGACTATCCCCAAAAGAAGACCTCCTGCAGTCAACTCTATTAACTCTCCCGACCTGCTGAGAAGATAGGGAGGGTTATGCCCGGCATTGATATAGGTCACAGACTCTTTTTCCAGATCCATTTCCAGAATAAAGAAGGTAATGAACTGTTCAGCTGTGGTACTGGAAAAGATGAGATGATTGATATCCGCCACCAGGTCTGGCAGGGTCATCTCCAGGTCCGACAACACAAAGAGTGCAGCATGAAGGGTCGAGACAAGGAGAGCAGCGGGAACGCTTTTCCCGGTGACATCGGCAATTGCGATATAGATCTTATTGTTGACTTTTCGAATAAAGTAATAGTCTCCTCCTACTTCCCGGCTGGGGATGTTAGCCCCCCAGATCTCCCATCCCGGAGTCCGGGGAATATTTTTGGGCAGAAGATTCTGTTGGATCTCACGGGCCAGGTTGAGCTCGCTCTCCATCCTCTTCTTTTCGATGGACTCATGGATCAGCTTAGAATTTTCCAAAGCGAAAGCGACATTAGCCGCCAATGAGAAGAGGAAATCATACTCTGTCTCGGGAATACTCTTTCCGTCAGTCTTATGCCCCAGTACGATATAACCGGTGATAGAGTTCTGATATTGCATGGGGACCACAAGCGCACCACCGGCTTTATGGATCTCTTCCATCTCGGGGTTCATGAGATATTCCTGGTTCTCATTCAGGTCAAGGATATTTCTCAGGGTCTTGACCATGCCCAGCCTGGACGGAAGTTTTTTAAAACCACGGAAGACTTTCAGAGAAAAGGTCTCAGACTGATTGAGGTATATCGCCGTCTTAGTCACCATCACCTGCCCCATGATAGCGAAGATCAGGGCATTGAGGATACTGCTCTCTTCATGGAGAAAGATGAGCTCCCGGGAAATCTCCATGAGAGTCTCCACCTCTTTCTTCTTCTGCATTCGGCTTTTGGATATCCTCAGAACAGAGCGGTATAAGAGATGGTTCAGAATAACAGACTTGAGAAATTCAAGGTCGATCTGGGCTTCTACAGAGGTGAAAAGCCCTTCCGGGTCCCTGTCCAGATAGAGTCGGACATCCTCCAGGCCGTTCTTCCTCAGGATGAGCTCATAAGGAAGAGGTGCTGATACATCACGGGCATAGAGGATAGAGTTATCACTGATATTAAAGACAGAACAGGAGCCTATCCCGTATTTTCGGCTGAAGTATTCCATAAAAGAGCGGAGCCCTTCCCGGACATGAGTTCTTTCATTGATCTCTCTCATCTTTTCAATCATAAGAAGGCCCCTTCTTTTCAAAAATTATCATGGCAATATCGTCGGTCTGTTCATAGGTCCCCCTGAATTCGTAAAGGTCAGCGGTGACCTTGTTGATGATCCGTTCACATCCGCCCTCCCTGTTTTTGTCGATCACTTCAAGAAGGCGGGATTCTCCATACAGGCGGCCGTCCCTGTTCCGGGCTTCTGTGACCCCGTCTGTATAGAGAAAGACAAAATCGCCCGGGTCAAGGCTGAAAGAATGAAAGTGCAGCTTCTCTTCAAAAAGTGCGTTGTCGACTAAGCCCAGGCCCATGCCTTCCTGCTCCATGAAGGAGAGGCTCTGTTCCTTGCTTCGAAACAGGATAGGGTAATTATGCCCCAGCTGGATATAAGAGGCCTTGTTTTCCCTGCTATCGTAATAGACCAGGGCCATAGTCACGAAGATCTGGGCAGGAAGCTTGTTTTTGATATAATCATTCATATAAAGGATAATATCCTTCAGATTGAAATAGGTCATCCCCATATGAAGCAGGGTCCTGACCATGCTCATATACATGGCCCCATTGATCCCCTTCCCGCTCACATCGGCTATGACAAAGAGCGTCTTCTCTCCGCCTTCTCTGAAGATGACATCGCAGTAGTCTCCACCGACTTTTATGGTAGGGTTATAGCGCCACCGGATATTGAGTTCTTCGTGGAGGATATCCCGGGGAGGAAGGAGGGAAAACTGGATCTTCCGGGCAAGGTTGATCTCTTTTTCCATGATCTTTTTCTCTGAAAGCTCCCGGCTTGCTTCGACAGTATGAAGCAGCATGGCTATCTGATTGGCTACCGAGGTGATCAACTGCATCTCTTTCGGCTTAAAGCGTGTCCTGGCTCTTTTGCTCCCGACGATAAGAAAACCGTAAAATCGGTTCTCAAAAAAGACCGGAAAGAAAAAAGTGGCCCACTTATAGGCTTGCCGGAACCGGTATCCCATGTCCAGAAATGTAAAATAGCGCCGGCTCATATATTTCTCATCCCTGTCATCGCTCAAAACAAGGTCGGCTTCCTGGATGTTCAGCAGAGTCTTCAGCTCATTGATGACCATGTTCCTGATCTCCCCGAAGGAATTAAGCCCTGAGACATTGACGAAAAAATCGCCTACTATATCTTCGTAGTTGATCTCGTCTTTGATAAAAAAGTAGTCCATAAGCCACTTCACCAGCTTATAGTAGGAGATGTAAAGGACAAAGCTGAGGACATAGACGGCAAAAAGAACTATTTCGTGGGCTTGCTGGAGTTTGACCAGTATAAAAGTAAAAAGAAAAGCATAAGCCAGAATAAAGAAACTCCAAAAGAAGTAGTAGAGAAGGCTTCGTTCTTTGATCTCGATATTAAGAAACTTGTACTTGACCATGGAAAAAGAGAGAAGGATGGCATTGAGAAGGATCGCCAGCGTATACATCAACCGGATCCTCTCCAGGGTGAAGACTGCAGTAAAGAGATTCAGGTGGCCTGACAGAAGGTCGATGACGAAGACAAAAGCAAAAGCCTCGATCCCTGTGATAATATAACCCACCTGTTTTCGCAGCAGCTGATTGTCAAAAAGCTTTCTTTTTTTCCTGAACATCCTGAAGGCCAGGACCAGATAGACTCCGTTGAGGATCAGCAGAAAGATATTATAGAGAGAGGAAATAAGCCGGGCCAGGCCCTGCCCGATAAGCCCCCCGCTGAACATCTCGGGAAGCAGAGCCGTTTCCAGGAATTTAAGGATAAAGAGGGCCAGAAAATAGAGAAAATAAGGGATAAAGATCACATATTTCAAACCCTTATAGCGCTTTGTATACTCCAGTTCGTAAGGGTAGATGATAGAGAAGAGGAGCAGGAAAGGGAAAAAGAGAATCCAGATCTCGAAAAAATTCTCAAAAATATCGATTTTTTCGGTGATGATCCAGGAAAAAGGAGCCAGGCCAAGGGTAAAAAGCATGATCGCCGTAATGGTATTGATATTGGTCTTCTTGTTTTTGTAGATGTAGATACTCAGCATGAAGATGAGAAACGAGCTGATGGTATTGACCGCTTGCATACTATCCTAAATCTTTTTCACGACAGTCAGTTCATTTTTGTGATACGGGTCTATGGTGATAGTCAGTTTGTCAGCCAGCCTGTCTATCATGAAGAGGCCAAGGCCTCCTTTATGACGGTTTTTAACTTTACTTTTGATATCCTCAAAATTCAGTTCATGATACTTCTTCTCATCAAACCCTTTTCCATAATCAGTAATGGTCATGGTAAAGAGGTGAGGCTCAAGTTTAAGGCCGATCTCCACCACAGCTTTTTCTTCCGGCATATCCCGGTAGGCATGTTTTACCACGTTGGAGGCTGCTTCGCCGACAATATAGACCAGGTCTTCGGCCATCTCTTCATGAATATCATGAATAGTACAGATCTCACGCACAAACTCCCGCGCGATCTGCAAATATTTTTTTTGAGCCGGGAAGCTGATCAAAAAAGCCTTAGAATTTTTCAATGGCCTCTCCCTCTTCATTGAAAATCTCGTAAATAGCCGTAAAACCTAAAATGGCAAAGATCTTGTAGATCTTATCCGGGACACGGACGAACTTGATGTCACCCCCTTTTTCCCTGATATCCTCGATATATCCCATAAAGACCCCTAATCCCGTGGAAGAGATATAGTTGAGTTTATCCATATCAACGATAAGCCGGACCTGGCCTTTTTCAATGAGGGATTTCAGCAACTCTTCGAACTGTGATGCCGTATGGGCGTCGAGAAACCCTTTGATGGTTATTTTAGAAACGTCATCTGTGATCTTTTGACAATCCGCCTGATAGTCCTCCATGGCCCCCCTTTCTTCATGGTGAAACGGCCTTTTTCTATATCAATCCCATTATATCATGCCCCGGTAAAGTTGCAATAAAAAGGTTCTCTCTTGACAAGAGGAGCGCTTCTGTTAGCATAACGGCATATGGGGTCGTACGCCTTAAGTTTTCTTATTCTTCTTTTTCTTTCGGGTCTCTTCTCAGGTTCTGAAACGGCGCTATTTTCCTTTTCCGATTCGGAGATAGAAGCTCTTCCCAGGAAAAACCTTCGCAGAAAACTGAAAAAACTACGCTCTAATCCAGGCCGGCTGCTGACATCCATCCTTCTGGGAAACCTTCTGGTCAATGTGGTGGCTGCTGCCCTGATCACCCAGGCTTTTTACACAGCTATGGGGCCCCGGGGAATCTCTTACGCCATCTTCTTCGGGACTACGGTCATCCTCATTTTCGGAGAGATCATTCCCAAGACCTTTGCCGCCCGCTTCAATACCGCTTATGCCCGCGTCACCTGTGCTTTTCTCCCCCTCTTTATCTCTATTTTAAAACCCTTCATCCTCTTGGCCGAGCTGATCACCCGCCCTATGATCAAAGCCGGGCTTCACTTCATCCCCGTGCAGGAAGAACAGCTGAAAAAGAGCGAAGTCATAACTATCCTGAAAAAAGGCAACTCTGCGATTTTAGACCCTGTAGAAGAGACTATTTTAGTGAACATGCTCAATATCCAGCTTTTTTCCTTAAAAAATGTCATGAATAACATCGATCACTCTCTCTTTATTCCCGAGGGTATGACCGTGGAAGAGATACGGGAGCGGTTTATAAGGACAAAGTCAAGCTATCTGGTGGTCTTTAACGGAAGTTATGAGCAGATCAAAGGGATTCTGACCCCCGGAGCGCTTCTGGACTCCGACGGCCGTGCCGACCCCAAACTGCTCTCCCCTCTCTTCGTCCCGTCTCTTAAAAAAGTCAAAGATATCATCCATGCCCTGAAGACGACTCCTGTGGCCCTCATCGTCGACGAATACGGGACTGTTACGGGAAGCCTTACCTATGACGATATCATGCACTACATCCTTCAGAATGTCACATCTCTGAACCCGGACATCTCTCATGAAAAGATCTCCCGGAACAGCATCATCGTCCATTCGGCCACCCCCGTTCCCCAGGTCAACCGCCTTCTGGGCCTCAAACTGGACGACAGCGAGACCAAGACCATCGGAGGATATATCGAGCACCTTTCCGGAGAGATCCCTAAAAAGGGGAGTGTGCTGAGTATCCCTGAAGCGACGTTTATCATCGTGGATGCAGCCAAGAATAAGATCAACACCATCAAGATCATCAGGAAAAAAGGAGAATCATGACGGAAAACCTGGTCCTTCTCCTTGCGGTCATCGGGACCGTCCTCCTGAGCGCCTTCTTTTCCGGGACTGAAAACGCCTTTCTCTCGCTGAATAAATTCAAAGTCAATACCCTGGCTTATACAGGCTCCAAACGTGGAACCGCTATTAAATCCCTGTTGGCTGACATCGAAGGCTTTTACAGCACTATTCTCGTAGGAAACAATATCAGCAACTTTGTCTTTTCGTCTCTTCTGACCGTCCTCTTCCTCAAAACCTATCCCCGTCACGGAGCCCTGATCAGTTCTGTAGCCGGAACCACCATCATGGTCATCTTCGGTGAGATCGTGCCCAAGAACATCCTCAGGGAAAGGGCCCATTACTTTGCTTACCGTCTCTATCCCCTTCTGGCCTTTTTCCGTTATCTGTTTCTCCCGATCAGCGCCATCCTCACCTCTCTTCTCAAAGGGATCTATGCTCTTCTCAAGATCCAGACAGAAAACCGGCTGGAAAGCATAAGCAGAAAAGAACTTTTTACCGTCATCAGCTCTTCCCAGATGGCCGGGATCATCCCGGAGCTGGATCCCTCCGTCATAGAACGGATCTTCTCATTCAAAGAAAAGAAGGTCCATCAGGCGGTAATCCCTGTAAACGAAACCCTGGCCCTTCCGGGGGATACTCCTGTAGGGGATATCAAACAGCGATTTGTCTCTTCTCACGACGAATTCCTCCTTCTCTACCATGGCAAACATACCCATCTGATCGGCTATACCGTCCCCGGCGACCTTGTCAATATCGATAACAACGACCTTCCCGTCTCAGAAGTCATGCGTGATATCGTCTTCATCCCCGAGGTCATCCCCCTTCTCGATGCTGTCCCCTATTTTGAAGAAGAAACGTTGCTTGTGGTGGTGGATGAATACGGATCCATCGCCGGAGTCCTCACCCTCGAAGAGGTTATCGATGAGATCCTGGGGGAGCGTGAGAACATCCTTACAGCCTCTCTGCAGAAAGAGATCGATATGATCGTAAGCGGCAAAACCTCTCTGGAGCAGCTGCGTATCGACTTCGGGATCTATATTGACGACCCCTATGTCAATACCATCGCCGGGCATATGATCAGAACGTTCAGAAGGATCCCCCGGCCGGGCGAATCCCTTGTCATAGGCCATTACCTTTTTACCGTGATAGACGCCTCTCCGGCTAAAGTCAAAAAAGTGAAGATCATGTTCAATGAAAAAAAGGATGAAGGTGATGCCTAGGGTCGGGCTCGAACCGACACGGCAAAAAATTGCCACCGGATTTTAAGTCCGATGCGTCTACCAATTCCGCCACCCAGGCTAAGGCAACGACCGGATTCGAACCGGTGAATAGTGGTTTTGCAGACCACTGCCTTACCACTTGGCTACGTTGCCATAATGAAAAAAGCGGGTGACCGGACTCGAACCGGCGACGACTACGTTGGCAACGTAGTGCTCTACCAACTGAGCTACACCCGCTTTTACTTGACGGGGGGATATTAGCATAGACCCTTTTTTTTGTCAATACGATAAATTAGGGAGCAACTAAAAAAAACTCTCGTCCGGCTCCTCCTTTACACAAGAGTTCTCAATTGACACTCCGGGGCTCCTCTCTATAATAGAGGTTATGGATAAGGGCAGATTCTCGGAGTTCATCGATAAAAAGATCGATTCCCTCTCCGATGAAAACATCAGGCGGATCATCCGGGCCATGGAGACAGAATCAGACCGTTACCGTCACATGCTGGGACGGCTTAATGAAGGCCTTCTTATCCTGTCTGAGTCAGGGCACATCCTCTATGCCAATGAGAAAGGCAAAGACCTCCTGGCCCTTGACCCTCACCGGAAAAATATCTCTGGGCTGACCCTCTCAGACGGATCACGCCCCTTTAACCTGAATAAGGAGAAACCCTATACAGAAAGCCGCATCGTGGAGCATCACAGCTCTTATCTTCACCTGATCATCGAACCTGTCTCTTCAGATGGCATCGTCTTTATCTATATCCGTGATATTTCAGACCTCTATCATACCCGGAGGCTTCTTCTGGAAAATATCCGATCCACGGGACAACTGATCACCCTGATCAATATCCATATCAATGACCCGCTAGCCCGATTCCGCCTTTTTCTGGATCTTCTTCCCGGCGATTCTGCTCTTTTTTCTTCAGAGCAGAAAAAGGTCCTTCAGGAGGACCTGGAACGTATCGACAGGACTTTACATGACCTGACTCTCTCCTTTACATCCAACCCTTATGTCTTTAAGAGGTTTATGCCTGAAGAGGCTCTTCGGAAGATCATCCGGTCCCGGCAATATCAACTTACAGTCAAAAATCTCAGCATCGAATGGGGCCTGTCAGACGAGGGGCGGACCCTCTACGGAAACCCTGAAAGTATTGAACAGGCTTTAGGCCATATCCTGGACAATGTCATCGAAGAGAGTCCTGAAAAGGGGACAGTCCGAGTCACCACCAGGACAGAGAAAGACTATTTCCTCATGATCATCCGGGATGAAGGACCGGGGATCTCCCGGGATGGACTTCACACCATCTTCACCCCCTTTTCAGAGGAGAGCGGAGAACATCCCGGCCTGGGCCTTTCTGTCGCCGCCAGGATCATGGCCCATCACCTGGGGTCCCTTAATATTAAATGCCGGCCCGGAGAAGGGCGCACATTCACCCTCCTCCTCCCACGCCGAGATGAAAACCAACCCTCTCTTCCCTATACAGGAGAAACCTTTCATGACAAATAGGAGTAGAAGGATCCTGCTCATCACACGGACGGAAAATGACCTTCCCTTCCTCCGTCCCCTTCTGGAACGTGAAGGGTTTATCCTTCACCCTCTCTTTTCCCTTTCTGACCCCGGCCCTCTGCCCCGTACAGTCTCTCACATCATCATCGACATCAATTTCGATATCAACCGGCTGGAATCGGCTCTCCAGTGGTGCCGGGAACACTATCCCGGAGTCAACCCCCTCCTTCTGTCTCCTTTGCCGGCTGATTCACTGGCTCCTTTTCTCTCTCTCCAGCCCCCTGTCATCATCAAAAAGCCCTTCTCATCTGAAGAGCTGCTCATGTCGCTCGGAGATGGTTCATCTGCTTTTCCCGCCGATGAGAAGCCTGCTCTGATCAGGGACGGGAGCTTTATGACCGCCTCACCGAAGATGGAAGCCGTCTACGAGCTGGTGAGACAAGTGGCTCCCACCGATGCTTTTGTCCTTGTGAGAGGAGAGACAGGAACAGGCAAGGAGGTCATCACCAGGCTGATCCACAGGATGAGTCTGCGGCGAAATGAAAAACTCGTCCCCATCAATTGCGCCGCCCTTCCTGAATCCCTTCTCGAATCGGAACTGTTCGGATTTGAGAAAGGGGCCTTTACAGGAGCTTCAGAAAGCAAACCCGGAAAATTTGAATACGCTCACAAGGGGACGCTTTTTCTCGATGAGATCGGAGACATGGCCCTTCCCCTTCAGGCCAAAGTCCTCCGTGTCCTTCAAGATAAAGAAGTAGAGCGCCTGGGAAGCCATGAAAAAAGAAAAGCAGATGTCCGTGTGGTCTCAGCCACTCATCAACCCCTTGAGGACCTTATGGAGAAGGGCCTTTTCCGGGAAGATCTCTATTACCGCCTTAATGTCATCTCGGTCCGGCTTCCTCCTCTTCGGGAACGACCCGAGGATATCATACTCCTTTCCGCCTCTTTCCTCGAAGAGTTTAAAAACAAGTATTCCAAAGAGATCGAAGGGTTTTCCCGCGAAGTCCGCGATTTTTTTCTCCGCTACTCCTGGCCCGGCAATGTCCGTGAATTAAGGAATCTTGTGGAATCCATGGTCATTCTGACACGGAAAAGGGTCATCACCAATGAACTCCTGCCCGATTCTCTGAAAGAGAAAGGGCCCCGGCTTGCTGCCCCCTCGTTTCAACCCGGCGGCAAAGAGGCCTTTTCTCTGGAATCCGGAGAGAAGGAGCTTATCAGGCAGGCTCTGGAAACAACAGGAGGAAACCGGGCCCGAACTGCCCGCATCCTGGGAATCGCCAGGAGTACTCTCTACAATAAGATGGAAAAATACGGTTTATCGTAACCGGTTCAGTTCCCAAAGCAGAATGGCCGCAGCTACACTTACATTATAAGAATCAAATCCTTCTCTCTGCGGGATACGGACTGAGAAATCCGCTTCACTGATGAAGGTCCGGCGGACTCCGCTTCCCTCACTTCCCATGCAAAGAAGGAGAGGAAAAAGAGGCGAAAAAGAGGGGTCTCCCGCCTCCGTCTCCCCGTTCATATGGGCAGCAGCGACCCATACCCCGCTCTTTTTAAGCTGTTTGACGGTGTGGGCGGGGTTTTTCATCCGGACCAGGGGGACAGCTCCGGCGTATCCCGACGAAGCGGAAAAGACTGCCGGGGTCACATCAACTGTTCTGTCTGCTGTCAAGACGACTGCATCGATTCCCATGCCATAGGCCGTCCTGAGAATACTTCCCAGATTCATAGGATCCTGGATCCCGTCCAGAAGGAGAAAAAGGGAGGAAGGCCCCATCATCTCCTCAAGATAGCCTGGATCGTAAAGAGGAGGAGAGGCGATCTCAGCGGCTATCCCCTGATGGCGGAGATGGCTGAAAGAATGGTCGAAAAATTCCTTCTCCCTCTTTTCAGCCGGAACTCGGGATTCCCCGGGTATAAGGCCCTCTTTCCCCGGAAGGTAAAAGACTTTTTTGACTAGGTGAGGGGAAAGCCTGAGGACTTCACGGACGGTATTTTTTCCGTAGATCAGCATGAAGAACTCTTTTTCTGACAATTCTCCTTTCCTGCCTCCTCTTTTGGCCCCGAAGAGCAGCGGCCGGGAAGAGGGATCATACAGAGGAAATGGAGTTCACCCTCGCCCAGGTTTTTAAACTGATGCTTTTCTCCCGGGGCAATGTACATAAAGACTCCCGGGGAAAGGGGTTTTTCGCCATCCTGTGAGATTGCGACACCCTTGCCCTCCAGGACATACATCTCATGTTCCCAGTCATGGGTATGGAGAGGAGTGTACCCCCCTTTTTCAAGGCGAAACTGCCTCATGGCAAAACAGGGAGCTTTCTCTTTATCGGAGACCAGCCAACGGATCCAGGCCCCTTTTGCTCCTTCGGTCTCGATTTTTTCCTCGGGGACATCCTGATACTTTTTCACAAGCATAGAAACCTCCTTCATCTCTATGAAAGCCTATCATAGAAGAGGAACCGGGTCAATCAGAGAGGCCGGCCCTTCTTTATTGTTAGTGTCCCTATAATAATACTCTTGCGTTTTTTCTCTCCTTCGGTTATGGTAATTCAAAAGGGAGGACAAGATGGCCCGTTCCTACGACGCGATCCTTGAAAAAACAGCCTTACAGCCCACCCGCCAGGGTCTTCGAGATCTTCTTGAAAACGATGAACCCGAACTCTTACAGGCTCTGACCCGGCATGCCTATCACATCAAAACTTCTGAACTGGGACGCAATGTCTACTTCAGAGGGATCATCGAATTTTCTAATATCTGCACAAAAGATTGTTACTATTGCGGAATCCGCAAAAGCAATCATCTGGTGAACCGGTATGAACTCAGCGAGGAAGAGATCCTCCGCGAAGCCCGCTGGTGTTATGAGAACCATTACGGCTCTCTTGTCCTTCAATCCGGAGAACGGCGCGACCCCGCCTTTGTGGATAAGATCGAATGGCTTCTCAAAGAGATCAAGAGTCTTTCTCAAGGATCCCTGGGAGTCACTCTCTCTGTGGGGGAACAGGACCTGAAGACTTACGAGCGATGGTTTCTGGCCGGGGCCCACCGTTATCTGCTTCGCATCGAGACCTCAAACCCCCGACTCTACTCCTCGCTCCATCCCAAAAGCCACTCCTGGGAAGAGCGGAGACGCTGTCTGGATTACCTGCGCCAAAGCGGATATCAGGTAGGAACAGGCTTTCTCATCGGAGTTCCCGGCCAGACGTTCGACGACATGGCCGGTGATATCCTTTTTCTTAAGGAGATAGATATCGATATGGTCGGAATGGGGCCGTTTATCCCTCATGAAGAGACACCCCTTGGCTCCTCTGCGCCATTCGACCCGGTCAGACAACTGACTCTGGGTTTGAAAATGATCGCACTGGTCCGCATGGTCATGAAAGACGTCAACATAGCAGCCACCACGGCTCTTCAGGCCCTTTCTCCGACGGGGCGTGAATTGGGCCTCAGGGCCGGAGCAAATATTATAATGCCCAATGTCACCGATCTGGCTTACAGAAGAGGATATCAGCTTTATCAGAACAAACCCGGGTTGGATGAAAACGCCGTGGAACAGCGGATCAACCTCGAACAGAGCGTAGAAGCTTTAGGGGAAAAAGTCTGCTATGGAGAGTGGGGAGACAGCCTCCATTTTAAAAAAAGACAGAAAGGGTGACCTTCCTCCCCTCACGGCCCTCTTACCGCTCGATCCCATCTCTGGCTAATATTCCTTTCTGGTAATAGTGTTTCACTTCCCGCATTTCAGTGACAAGGTCGGCCGCATCGACAAGGCCTTGAGGAGCCCCCCTCCCTGTCAGGGCCACTTCCGTAGACATTTCCCGCGATGAGAGGGCTTCAAGAAGTTCTTCCAATGTAAAAAAGGCATACTCCAGGGGAAAGGTCACCTCATCTAGAATCACCAGGCCATAATCCCCCGATTTGAGGATTTCTGAAGCAATTTCGAGTCCCTCCCGGGCTGCCTGCCTGTCTGCAGGCCCCGGTGGCCGCTGCAGAAAACAACCTTTCCCGAAAAGCCCTGCCGTAAACCCATCCAGGGATCGGAGCAGGGCGATTTCATGGTACTCCCTGTCTTTGATAAACTGTCCCATGAAGACCCTTAAGCCGGCCCCAAGGGCTCTGACCGCCAAACCTACCGCAGCGGTGGTCTTTCCTTTTCCGTCTCCCGTATAGAGGTGGATCATCCCCTGCATTGTTTCTCCTCTCTCCTTTTTTTCCTTATCTTCGTCTGATTTAACAGCCCGTCCCTCTTCATGTTCCGTCCCACACTGAAAAAAAATCATAGATGATCTCTTGCTTCAAAAGTGAGAAAATATTCTGCCCTCGCCAGTTGAAAAGGGATGAATCCTATCCCTGTCATAGAAAGCGTAAGCTTAAGGAAGGTACGATTTGCAAAGGGCTTTTTACTCTTTTTCGCCTCTGAGACTGCTCAACACCCTGCTTAAGTCTTCCAATGTAAAGGGTTTAAAGAGCCCGGCGGTAAAACCGTATTTCTGAGGATCGTTGAGAATGGGATCCTCTGAATAGCCCGTAGAGACGATGACAGGGATACCGGGATGTATTTTCCTGATATCAGCGATGATATCTTTTCCGCTCTTTCCTGCGGGAATAGTCAGATCGGCAATGACCAGAGTATAGGGAGATCCCGCCTGTGCAGCTGAAGCGATCTTTTTCAGGGCCTGCGCCCCTTCTTTGGCTTCATCGACACTGAAGCCCAGTCTTCGGAGCATTTCGCCGGTCACTTCCCGGATAGACGGTTCGTCGTCCAGGACCAGAGCCCGCCCTTCTCCACGGAAAAGCTGCCCTTCTCCCTCTGATAGCGAAGGCTTTACTCCTCCCGAAGCAGGCAGAAAGATCGTAAACAGGCTCCCTTCTCCCAGGGTGGAGCGTACTGTGATAGCACCACCGTGACGCTTGACAATAGAATCGCTTGAGGTCAATCCCAACCCGCTTCCCGTCTTCCGGGTAGTAAAGAAGGGGTCAAAGACCTTTTTAAGGTATTGGGCCGGGATCCCCTCGCCGTCATCTTCCACTTCCACGATGATATAAGGTCCGGCAGGCAGAGAGGGGGGAGGGGACAGCCCCGTACCCAGATTATACGCCCGGATATAAAGTCTCCCCTCCTCCTTCATGGATTGAAGGGCATTGTTAAAGAGGTTTATAAAGACCTGGCTCATCTGCCCTTCGTCAAACTCAGCCGACCACAGGGACTCGTCCAACTCAGCCTTGGCTGAAACCTTAGACCCCGTCAGGGCCATCTCCATGGCCTTTCTGATCACCGGCCGGAGATCTCCTCTCTTTCTGACCGGGCTTCCTCCTTTGGAAAAGGTAAGGAACCGCCCTGTGAGAGAACGGATACGCTCATAGATCGATCGGGCTTTATCCAGATATTCGATTCCCCTTTCAGAGTCCTTCTCCAGAAAGTGCTGCCTGGCAATATCGATATACCCGAAGAGCCCGCCCAGAAGGTTATTGAAATCATGAGCGATACGGCCAGCCAGAAGTCCCAGGGATTCCAGCCTCTGGGACCGGATAAGATGGTCCTGGGAAGCCCGTTTCTCAGAAATATCCCTGAAGACCACGACAATCCCGGCAGGATCATCCTCTTCCGTCAAGATGGGAAAAGCCGAGGTCTCTATCAGCGTCTCCCTCCCCTCCTTTCCAATGAGAAGGGATGCCGGATAATATACACTTTTTTCTCCTTGGCTGAGAATCAGGGTAGCGGGGTTTTCAAGGGATTCACGTTTTTCTTCATCTACTGTGAAAAAGATATCGTCCAGCGGGAGCCCCTCTGCCTCCTTCGACTCGATCCCCAGGATCTGTTCGGCAACAGGATTCATCAGAGTCACTTTGCCCCGGGCATCCGTGGCAATGACAGCATCTCCGATACTGTAAAGAGTCACCTCAAAACGTTTTTTTTCGTTATTGAGCCTTTGAACCATCTCCATCCGTTCGGTGACATCCCGGGCAATGCCCTCGATGGCAGTCAAGCGCCCTTTAGTGTCATAGAGGGGGACATTGTGCTGCTCAGTCCAGATGACCTTTCCCGCTTTTGTTATCCATCGGAGTCGTATAGGCCGGTTAAAGAAACTCTTCTCTTTCCATCCCTCTTCCAAAAGAGGACGGTCTTCAGGATGGACAAGTTTTACACCGAGGTCCGGGTCATCATAATGCTCCCGGGGTGTATATCCCGTCACTCTTTCTACAGCCTTGTTGATAAAAGTAAATCTTTTTTCGGGGAAGAGTTCTATCCTGTAGATGATATCATCGGCATTTTCCGCCAGGCGCCTGTAGCGCTCCTCACTCTCTTCCAGGGACTTCTCCCATTTATACTTTTCAGTGATGTCCATGACGATCCCGAGATAGTAAGAGGAGCCTTCCCGCTTTAAATATTGCAGATGGACTTCCGCCGGATAATTGGAACCGTCCTTTCTGTAATGGTCTGTCAGAAAGAGTATTTTCTTCTCGGTGTCCTTTCTCAAATCTTTGAAATGGTTTTCAAGGACTCTTCTCTGCCGGGGGCTGTTGATCTCATAAGGGGTCATGGAAGTGAGCTCTTCCTCGCTGTATCCCAGGTTTTTCTGGGCTCCGGCGCT
Organism: Candidatus Mcinerneyibacteriota bacterium; assembly: GCA_016937175.1. GTDB lineage: Bacteria > Macinerneyibacteriota > Macinerneyibacteria > Macinerneyibacteriales > DSCS01 > DSCS01. The sequence continues at coordinate 137,121 of JAFGWL010000056.1, forward strand.
TACAAAGGTAAAGAGGAGAGAGTCGGCATCTACGATATAGATCTCATTGAGGCTGTTATTCATCACATCGCGGAACCGCTCCAGTTCCTGTTTGGAACTGATATGCCAGGTGATATCCCGGGCCGCTGCATAGATAAGCCCTTGTTTGGGAAAAGAGCGCCATTCCAGCCACCGGAAAGTCCCGTCACGGCAGCGGTATCGGTTGACAAAGGAGAGGACCTCTTGTCCTCCGGCCAGGCTTTTCAAAGCCTCCTCTGTCTTTTCAAGGTCCTCTTCGTGGACGAATTCCATAAAAGGACGGCCCAAAAGATCTTTGAGCGGATATCCTAATGTCCTCTCCCACTCTTTGTTCAAAAGGACAAAGTGTCCCGTGTCATCGGCGATACAAAGTAGCTCGAGAGCCATAGAAAAAAATTGTTCATATGAAAAAGAGCGGTTCTCCTTTTCTTTTGCATCCATATTATCAATATATCAAAAAAATGAAAGGGGGACAAGATTAAATCAAACGAAGAAATCCCCTGTCTCATCGACAAGGATCTTAAAGAGATGCAGGTAGTCTCTTTCCGCTTCTTCCCCGGGGCGATAAAAAGTGACATCTCCTTCTTTTTTTGTTGACATTTGTCCAGTCTGTGATATTCATACCGAGTTATGCTGTTGATTTGTCCCCGTCCCAAGGAAATGGAGGTATGGCATGAAAAGAGAACCCTATTCTTTCCCGTTATCCGATTATATCGCCCGGGATAAATTCGAACTGATCAAAAAGATGGCCCAGGAGAAGAAGACACCTTTTCTCGTCATCGACCTGGATATCATTAAACAAAAATTCTTAGAACTCAAAAACCACCTTCCCTTTGCAAAGATCCATTATGCCGTCAAAGCCAATCCTCATGATGAAGTTTTGAAATTGCTCTACAGTCTGGGTTCTAATTTTGATGTAGCATCTGTGTACGAACTGGATCAGCTCCTCCGCCTGGGCGTCACCCCTGACCGGATGCTTTACGGCAACACCATAAAAAAGAAGGAGAATATTCAATACTTCTACGAAAAAGGCGTTCGCCTTTTTGCCACAGACTGTGAAACCGATCTTAAAAACATCGCTCGATACGCTCCGGGTTCACGGGTCTTCTTCAGGCTCCTCACCGACGGACAGGGCGCAGACTGGCCTCTCTCACGAAAATTCGGGACCCATCCTGATATCGTCTTTGACCTGCTCAAACTGGCCAAAAAACTGGATGTGACTCCCTACGGGATCTCTTTTCATGTGGGTTCCCAGCAACGAGACATCGGCCAGTGGGACAATGCCATCAGCCAGTGCTACTATCTCTTTTCCTCTGCCAGGGAGATCGGGATCGAGCTCAAGATGATCAATCTCGGAGGCGGTTTCCCGGCCCATTACAACGAGCCTACAGCGGAGACAAATATCTACGCTTCCGAAATCGAGCGATTCCTGAGGGAAGATTTCGGGGACAATATGCCTGAGATCATCGTAGAGCCGGGCCGTTCTCTTGCAGGAGACGCCGGTGTCATCGTAGCCGAGATCATTATGACCGAAAAAAAGGCAAAACATAACCCCTACAAATGGATGTTTCTGGATATCGGGATGTTCGGCGGCATGATCGAGACTCTGAACGAGTCCATCAAGTATCCCATCTACATCGAAAAAGAGGGCCTGGAAGAGGAGTATATTATTGCAGGGCCTACCTGTGACAGTATGGATATCCTTTATGAGGATTATAAATACCGATTCCCCGAGACCACTGTCCCGGGGGACAAGGTCTATATCTTCTCGACAGGGGCTTATACCCAAAGCTACAGCGCGGTCTATTTCAACGGGTTCCCACCGCTGGATGCCGTCGTCATCGGGGATGATAATTAAATAATTAAACTCATTCGCGGAAGAAGAGGTTTTTTTAAAGTAAATCCCTTCTTCCGCCTTTTTCTTTTCGGTTTTCTGGTGGACAACCCCCGAGATATCTTCTATATTAAAGACAGAGACTTCGTGACATTTTCAAAGGAGGATTTACGCCATGGCATTTCGTTCCATTTCTATCCTGTTTATCGCCCTTCTCCTGCTTTCGGCCTATGCGCCGCCCGAGACACCCCTTGCCTCTCTCCCTGCAGGGACCCCGGCGAGTGTCAAGACAGCCGTGACAAACCTCTTTTCCCAGGATCCGGATATCCTGGCCGAAGCTCTCATCGCCCTTCAGGATGCTGGGCCTAAAGCCCTCAACGCTGTCCCCTATCTGGCTGATATCCTTGATGATACCACAAACCTGACTGTCCAGGGCCTCCAGAGTGTTTCACAGGAAGCAGCAGCGGCAATCACTGCCGTGGGACCGGCAGCGGAAAAGAGTGTCATTCCTCTTCTCTCCTCTCCCAAACCTCTGGTCAGGGGACAGGCAGCCTTTATCCTGGGCCGATGGAGAAGTGCAGCAGCTATAGACAGACTTAACAACATGGCCACGACAGAAAGTAACACCGAAGCCCGCGTAAAGGTCATCTCCGCGCTTGGAGAGATCAAAAACCGCTCCAGCATCATCCCCCTTCTCTCCCTCCTTGCAGCTGAGAATGAGTCTGTCGAAAGGGCTGTCGTCCAGGCCCTGGCCTCCATCGGTTATCCCGCGATCAAACCCCTTTCCTATAACCTGGCCTCACCCGAACCTTTGAAACGGGCTAATGCCGCCCGGGCCTTGGGGCTGATCGGAGACACGCTCTGCCTTAACGACCTCAAATCCCTGGTCAACGACCAGGACACCCGTGTCCGTGTCGCCGTCGCTGAAGCTTTGGGTTCCATCAACCTCAATGATGCCATAGATATCCTCATCGGCCTTCTGAACGCCCCCGAACCCCAGGTGAGCCGACAGGCTGTCCTTTCATTGGGGAGATACCCTGACAACCGGATCATTAATTCCCTCGTAGAGGGCCTGGCCACCTTCGATGACGCTACAGCTGCAGAAGCAGGCACCCTGATTAAAAAAATGGATCTCTCCGTTTCGCGGCCTGTAATCCTCCGGGGACTCTCTTCTCAGAATCCCCGCCTCATAGGCCATCTTCTCGACTACATCGAAGAAAAAAAATGGGAAGGATTTTCTCAAGCCATCATCCCTATCATCTCTTCGGGACTACCCACAGAGATAAAACTGAAAGCCATGGAGACTCTCATTGCCCTGAAAGCCAAAGAAGCTCTCGCAGTCATGGAGACAACGGTAACATCCTCAGATAAACGCCTTTCCACCAGAGCCCTTTCAGCTCTTTTAAACTACAATGAAGTCAGCCGCGATACGGCGGACCTGGTGGCCGCACGTCTCGGGGATCCCGATAAGGAGATCCGGCTCATGGTGGCCGAAGCCCTCCCCGCCACCGATTCCTATCGACTGACTCCCGTCATTACAGATGCTCTGATTCAAAACCCCTATAGCGAAGTCAAAGTCTATTGCCTTAAGGCCCTGGGAAAACTGAAATATGCTAAAGCACTACCGCAGATCACCCCTCTGATAAACGATCCCGACGAAAGTGTCCGTATAGCTGCAGCTGAAGCTTTGGTCATTATCGGCGATTCTTCTACAGCAGATCTGTTCCGTACCTATATCACAGATAAAAATCCCAAGATCAGAGGCCTCTGTGCCCGAGGACTGGCTGTGATCAATGACTCGTCGAGCAGCGCTCTTCTTATCAATGCACTCTCTGACAAAGCGGCTTCTGTCAGGACACAGGCCATATCAGCTTTGGGCCGCCTGAAGATCAAAGAGGCCCTCAATCCGATTATTCAGATCTTTTATGACGATCCTGATTTGGAACCCCGGGTCGCCGCTGTAGAAGCTATCAGTCTTATCGATACGACCTTTACTTCGACCTTCATCCTCGACGGGATGAAGAGCAAAAATATCGTTTTGAAAAAGGCTGCCCTTTCTGCTGCTGCACGCTACTCAAAGAACAAGGACGTCATGACAGCCCTGGTATCTCTTTTGGATGACAAAGACACTGGCATTAGAACCCTCGCCCTGGAAAGCCTGCAAAATGCCTCAGGGAAAAAATACAAGACCCCGGAAGACTGGTCCAAATGGGCCTCTTCACTCTGAAAAAGACTTCATCACCCTAATCCCCGAAAAGCCTCCTTCGGGAGGCTTTTTTTTCCTTTTCCCGTTGACAAGAGGAATAAAAGTCCTATCATTTATTTGGAAGCAACTTACTTACAATTCAAAACAAGGAGGGCCCTCATGGGAAAAATGAGTGTCAAAGATTGGGCAGATAATGTCGTCAAGGAAGAGGAGATCGACCGCTATTTAGAAAACGGAAAAGATTTTATCGACCATGACGCTATAGAACGTCATCTGGACAATAACAAGAAACCGGATAAGATCAAGGTCCGTGATATCATACAGAAATCCCTCTCCATCGAACGTCTGGATCCCGATGAGACCGCCGCCCTCCTCCATGTCGAAGACCCGGAACTCTGGCAGGAGATGGCTGCCGCCGGCCTGGAAGTCAAAAGAAAGGTCTATGACAATCGCATCGTCATCTTCGCCCCTCTCTATTGCAGCAACCTCTGTGTTAACAACTGCCTCTATTGCGGGTTCCGTAAAGACAATACCCATGAGATCCGCAGGGTCCTCACTCCGGACGAGGTCCGTATGGAAGCTGAAAGCCTGGTCAAGATGGGCCATAAACGTCTTATCGTCGTCTACGGGGAGCACCCCTCTTCTGATGCCGACTATATGGCCGAAACCATCAAGGCGATCTATGAAGTCCGGGAAAAGACAAGAAAGGGAACAGGGACCATCCGCCGGGTAAATATAAATGCCGCTCCTCTTTCGGTAGACGATTTCAAAAAACTCTGGAAAGCCGGAATCGGTACCTATCAGGTCTTCCAGGAGACTTATCACCGCCCGACTTATAAGAAAATGCATCCGGTAGGCCCGAAATCGGATTACCGGTGGCGCCTCTATACCCATCATCGGGCCATGGAAGCCGGCATAGACGATGTGGCCATCGGAGCTCTCTTCGGCCTTTATCATTGGCGTTATGATGTCATGGGCCTTCTCTATCATGCCATGGAGCTGGAAAAGAGGTTCGACGGGATCGGGCCCCACACCGTCTCATTTCCCCGTCTCATGCCTGCCGACAACGCCCCCTACTCAGAGCATACAGACCATCTTGTCTCTGACGAAGAGTTTAAAAAACTGGTCACGGTCCTCCGCCTGGCGATTCCCTATACAGGCATGATCGTCACAGCCAGGGAGAAGCCCGATCTGCGTAAAGAAGTAATCAAGCTGGGATGCACCCAGACAGACGCCTCCACCCGTATCGGATTGGGAGCCTATTCTGAACAGTATGACAGGCAGGACAAAGAGCGCCAGCAGTTTGTCCTGGGCGATACCCGTGAACTGGATGATGTAGTGAGAGAGTTGGCTCAGATGGGGATGATCTCCTCCTTCTGTACTGCGGGCTATCGCTGCGGACGGACAGGAGATAAGATCATGGGCCTTTTGAAATGCGGGACTGAAGGTAAATTCTGCAAACTGAATGCTGTCTTAACCTTCCGGGAATGGCTGGATGATTTTTCTTCTCCGGAGACCCAGAAAATCGGCGAAGAACTGATCCGCAAAGAGATCGGAGAGATCCGAAAGGATGCCTTCTTCCGGAACAATCCGCTTCTGAAGGAATTCGAAGATTATTATCAGCGTGTATCGGAGGGGGAACGTGACCTCTTTTTATAAAAAACTGGAAGGCCTGTCTCATGGATCAGGAAATGAGACAGATTATGCCGAAAAGGTTGCCGAGCTCCTCTCTGACAAGTTCGGAGTCTCGGTGACCCTTTGCGAGATCTTCTCAAAACGCTGGTCATTTCTTGGAGGTGCCGGCCTGTCTCATGCCGGAGCAGCCCGCCGAGAGGTCTTTGACGCAGGCTCCCGCTGTTACGGCCTTCTGCTTTACCCCGATCCGGGGAACTCTTTCCCCTGGGTCCGGCTCAAGCCCCTTCTTATTAAGGGTTTTTCCTCGTTTCTTGCCTGAATTCTTCGAACGTGTCAAAAAAAAGGGCGGCCCGTAAACCGCCCTTTTCTTTTTATCTTATTGTTCTGCTCAGTGTTTGTGGGTGATCTCCCTGACAGCATCTCCTGAGACGACACTTCTCTCCACATAGTTGGTATGGAGAAGTTTGTGCGCCTTTTTGGAGCCGGGTTCGCCCAGAAACTCTTTATAGAGGTTCAGGATCGCTTCATTGTGATGAGAGCAGCGTTTTGGCAGAGAAGAATCCTCTTGATAGAGGCCTTCACCGCGGCGGGCTCTCATGGCGATGGAACTGCCGTAGGGCTGTCCGCCGCCGCCTACGCAACCTCCGGGGCAGGCCATGATCTCAATGAATGCATACTCGCTCTTTCCTGTCTCTTCCAGCTGTTTCGAGACTTTGGTCAGAAGCTCCCTGGCATTGCCCAGTCCATGAGCCACGGCAACTTTTACTTTCCCGACACCGGGGATCTCCAGCTCAGCTTCCTTGATCCCTTCCATCCCGCGGACAGGTTTGATGTCCACGTTGGGCATGTCCTTTTTGGTGAGCAGATAGTAGGCTGAGCGCACAGCCGCTTCCATGACTCCGCCGGTTGCGCCGAAGATCGTAGCAGCCCCAGTATAATCGGCCAGAGCATGGTAGGGTTCTTCTTCGGGAAGGTTTTTAAAGTCCAGTCCCGCTTCACGGATCATACGGACAAATTCCCGTGTGGTAAGGACATAATCCACATCCTGATAACCGCTGTCACGCATTTCAGGACGCTGGGCTTCGAATTTCTTCGCTGTACAGGGCATGATGGAGACAGAGACGATTTTTTCCGGGTCGATCCCGCTCTTTTCTGCATAATAGGTCTTGGTCAAAGCTCCCATCATCTGCTGAGGCGATTTGGCTGTTGAGGTATTCTCTCCAAGATTGGGGAAGAAGGTCTCCATAAACTTGACCCATCCCGGAGAACAGGAGGTGATCAGAGGCAGTTTCCCGCCGTTGTTGATCCTCTGGACCAGCTCTGTCCCCTCTTCCATAATGGTCAGGTCAGCAGAGAAATTGGTATCGAAGATCGCGTCAAACCCTATTCTTTTCAAAGCGGCATACATCTTGCCCACGGTGACAGATCCGATCTCCATGCCGAACTCTTCGCCGATGGAGGCGCGGATAGCCGGAGCTTCCTGGACGACAACATGCTTTTCGGGATCCAGAATCGCATCCCAGACCGCTTCCAGATGACTCTGTTCGCGCAGAGCGCCTGTGGGACAGTAGACAATACACTGGCCACAGTTAACACAGGGGCTCGCGCCCATCCCCGCTGAAAAGGCAGTATCCACATGGGCTTCAAAGCCCCGGTCTGTGATCTCGATGGCATGGACGGTCTGGATCTCGTCACACACAGTGACACAGCGCCCGCAGAGGATACACTTGTCAGGGTCGCGGACGATAGCGACGCTGGTCTTGTCTTCGGGGCGATGATCCAGGATCTTTTCATACATATGCATGTCCACACCCAGGTCGTTGGCCAGCTTCTGAAGCTCGCACTTTTCGTTGGCGGCGCAGGAAGGACAGTCCACGTTATGGTTGGAGAGGACAAGTCCCACGACAGCTTTACGCCGCTCTCTCAGTAACTTTGAATTAGTGATGACCTTCATTCCGGGGGCGACAGGGGTACAGCAGGCTCTCTGCATCCCGGGGCGTCCTTCATACTCGATGACGCAGACACCACAGGCCGCTGTGGGCGGCAGGTCTTCATGGTAACATAATGTGGGAATACTCTTCCCGGCCTTTTTGGCTGCATTTAAGATGGTCGTCCCTTCGGGTACTTCCACTTCAATGCCGTCAATATACAATTTGACCATTTCAGCCATAATAAAACCCTCCTTAGCGTAAATTCCTATTTATAACCACAGAACAGCCTGTCACCGGCGTTCCGCTCCATTCATCCTGCAAATATCCTTCATACAGACCTTTCGCCGGATGTGCTCCTCTATCTCATCCTGAAAGAATCGCACAGCCGTATGGATCACCAGATAGGGTGATTGTCCCAGGGCACACAAAGCTGTGGTGCTCATGGCTTCGGAAAGCGTGAGCATCTGTTCCAGGTCTTCATCACTCCCCTTACCGGAATAGATCTTATCCGCCAGGGAATAGAGCTGGGCAGTCCCGATCCGGCAAGGAGAACACTTCCCGCAGGATTCATGTTTGAAGAAGAAGAGGATATTTCGAAGCATATCCACAATACAACTCTCTTCGTTCATGACAAGGATGGCGCCTGAACCCAGGACAGCCTTGTATTCACCCAGATGGTCATAATCCATACGGACATCAAGCATCTCTTCGTTGAGGAAAGCCCCTGCGGCACCGCCGACCAGGGCACACTTGAATTTTCCGCCTTTTACGCCTCCTGCATATTTATAGATAATGTCGCGAAGAGTAGTCCCCATTTCCACTTCGATAAGCCCCGGGTTGTTCACATGCCCCAGGATCGTGTATACTTTGGTCCCGGTGGACTTTTCAGTCCCTATGGATTTAAACCATTCGGGCCCATTGAGGATGATGGACGGTATATTGGACAATGTCTCCACATTATTGACTACAGTAGGCTGCTGCCAGAGTCCTTTGACGCCCGGGAAAGGCGGTTTGACACGGGGATTTCCCCGGCCGCCTTCCAGTGAGTTGATCAAAGCAGTCTCTTCGCCGCAAACATACGCTCCGGCACCCTTTTTGATCTCAAGGTCAAAAGAGAAGGATGTCCCGAAAATATTTTTCCCTAAAAGTCCATAGGCACGGGCATCTTCAATGGCTTTCTGCGTCCGGCTGATAGAGAGAGCATACTCTCCGCGGATGTAGATAAAGCCCTTTTCAGCACCGATGGCGTAGGCTGCGATAGCCATGCCTTCGATGAGCTTATGAGGATCCCCTTCCATAATGAGACGGTCTTTGAATGTACCGGGTTCACCTTCGTCGGCGTTACAGACGATATACTTCGGTGTATTCTTCAGAGGGGCTGTAAAAGACCACTTTAATCCAGTGGGGAATCCGGCCCCGCCGCGTCCCCGAAGGCCGCTGGTTTTGACCATGTCGATGATCTCTTCAGGCTTGTGGGCCGTCAGGGCCTTCCCAAGAGCTTCATATCCGTTGACAGCGATATACTCGTCGATGCTTTCGGGGTCGATCAAACCGGAATTGGCCAGGACCACCCTATTCTGCTTTTTGAGTTCCTGAGCCGTCTCCCTGAAAGAGATAACGCTCTGATCGACTTTTCCGGTAAACTGGAGCCGTTTCACAGGGCGTCCTTTCAGAAGATGCTCACTGACTATCTCACGGACGTCTTCCGGTGTGACATTGACATAGGTGACATCGTCTGGCTGGATCAGCATGACGACGCCTTTCCCCATGATTCCCATGGTACCTGTCTCTACTACCATGATCTCGCTGGAAAGGCCCTGCTCAGCCAGTATCCTGTTCAGTTCGCTTTCGACCTTCCGGGCGCCGGCGATGAGTGTATCTTCATCAATACTTATTAAGACATACTTGGTAATCAAGCTCATACATTCCCCTCCCTGTAATCCTTAATGATCTTGCGAAGTTTCTTGGGAGTCAAATTTCCGAAGACCTCTTCGTCAATCATCATGGCCGGAGCCACACCGCATACTCCCAGGCAGGAAGTGATCTCCAGAGTAAAGAGCATGTCGGGAGTCGTCTGTCCCACATCAATACCAAGCTCTTCTTTCAGGATATCCAGAATACTCTCCGATCCCATGAGGTGGCACGGAGGAGAATCACAGAGCCGGATGACATGTTTCCCACGAGGTTTCTGCGAGATCATGGAGTAGAATGTGGCTGTCCCGTAGACCTTGGAGTAGGGCAGCCCAAGAAAATCAGCGATCTCCTCCATGTCTTCCTCAGTTACATAGTTATACGGGCTTGCGTCCTGAATATCGTGCAGAATATAGAGCAGATTATCAGGCTTCGCCTCGTATTTTCTGAGTATTTCCTTTCGTTTCATACCATCTCCCCTTTCAATCTAATGTCCCGGGAAAGAGTGGCAGGCTCTTTCCCTCTACGATTACGGTCAATTTTCTCCCGAAAGGCGCTGTACGGCACCAAAGGGGCAGACATCATAACAGCTGCCGCAGGAGACGCACTTCTCCTGTTCGATTACATGGATCACACCGCGCTGGCCGCGGATAGCATCCACAGGGCATTTCTGAGCACAAAGGGTACAGGCTTTACACTTTTCGGCGTCTATCTCATAGGAGATCAGGTCTTTACAGACAAGAGCACGGCATTTTTTATCGTGTATATGTTCTTCATACTCATGCCTGAAATATTTGATGGTGGAGAGGACCGGGTTGGGAGCAGTCTGTCCCAGGCCGCAAAGAGCTGTGGTCTTGATCGTATTTCCCAGTTTTTCCAGCGCTTCGATATCTCCCTCTTCGCCTTCGCCTTTGGTGATCTTATCCAGAAGTCCGTACATCTGCTTCAATCCCACACGGCATGGAGTACACTTACCGCAGGACTCAAAGCAGGTGAAATCCAAAAAGAATTTCGCTGTATTGACCATACAGGCTGTCTCGTCCATGGCGATAACCCCGCCGGAACCCATCATGGCTCCCAATTGTGTCAGAGATTCATAATCGATGGGGGTGTCAAAGTATTCAGGAGTCACACATCCCCCTGAGGGGCCGCCAAGCTGAACAGCTTTGATCTCATGGCCTTCGGGAGCTCCGCCGCCGATATCGTAGATCAGCTCGCGGATGGTGGTTCCCATGGGGACTTCAGCAAGCCCGGTGTTCTTAATAGTTCCTGACAAGGCGAAGACCTTTGTCCCTTTGCTTGTCTCCGTCCCTATTTTGGCCATCCAGGCTCCGCCGTTAAGGATAATATGACGGACGTTGGCATAAGTCTCCACATTATTGAGGACTGTGGGTTTTCCCCAGACTCCTGATGCAGAGGGATAGGGCGGACGAGGACGGGGAGTCCCCCGTTTTCCTTCGATGGAATGGATCAGGGCTGTCTCTTCTCCGCAGACAAAGGCTCCGGCCCCGACTCTGACTTCCAGGTCGAAAGAAAAATCAGACTGAAAGATCTTTTCGCCGAGAAAACCTACATCTTTAGCCTGGCTGATAGCCTTCTGGAGCCGTTCGATGGCCAGAGGATATTCAGCACGCACATAGACATAACCCTTAGAGGCCCCCACCACATAACCTGCGATCGCCATCCCTTCGATGAGAGTATGGGGATCTCCTTCGATGACAGAGCGGTCCATGAAGGCTCCGGGATCTCCTTCGTCAGCATTACAGATGACATATTTCTCGTCGCTCTTCTCGTTTTTTGTGAACATCCACTTCATATGAGTGGGAAAACCGCCCCCCCCGCGTCCGCGGAGCCCGCTGATCTTGATCTCGTTCAAAACCGTATCCGGGGTCATCTCTGTGACCGCTTTGCCTAGAGCTTCGTATCCGCCTACAGCGATATACTCTTCGATGCTTTCGGGGTCGATGTTTCCGCAATTCGCCAGGACGATCTTCACCTGCTTCTGAAAATAATCCACCTCGCTGCTTTTGTGAACAAGCTCGTCTGTGAGGGGTGATTTATACATGAGGCGCTCTACTGGGCGCCCTTTGAGAAAATGCTGTTCAACGATTTCCCTGACATCCTCGACTTGAACTTTTTTATACAGGGTTTCGTCGGGGTAGACCAGGATGACCGGTCCCAGCTGACAAGGGCCCATACACCCGGTTTCGATTACCTTGATCTCCTTATTGAGTCCCAGCCTGTCGATCTCGGCCAGCATGGCTTCCTTGACCTTGAGGCTGTCGTTTGATATGCAGGATGCGCCGCTGCACACCAGCACATTCAATCTGTGAGCCATAGTCTTTTCCTCCTCGTTCCCCTACTTTTCCTCCATGGAAATCAGGTAGTCTTCCACGACTTTACCGTTGACAATATGCTCTTCGACAACTTTTTTCACCTTCGAAGGATTCATGTCCCCGTAGATGATTACAGGTTTTTTCTCTTCGTGGATCTCGACGATAGGTTCCATAGAGCTCATGCCCTTCTCCCCGGTCTGGGTCACCATGACATCTGTGAGGTTTTTCTGGTTGATCTCTGTTATAAAGGCCTTAAGGACTTCACGGGCCCCTGCAGCGATTCCGGATGTCCCCATCCCCACGACGACTTTGATCTTGGCATCTTTGGAACGAAGCTGGATCTCTTTCTGTGCTTTCTCTCTTAATTTTCTCAGTTCTTCAAGATTTTTCATAAAAATACCTCCCGCCTTTTTAGCCTAAAGTGCGATATTTCTTAATGATCTCAACCACTTTTTTTCGGTCTACGTGCCCGTAGACATCTTCATTGACCATAAGGACAGGGGCCAGTCCGCAGGCTCCGAAACAACGAGCTGTGGTCAATGTAAAAAGATTATCTTCCGTGGTCTCACCCTCGCCGATCCCCAGTTCATCTTTAAAGATATCGACGATTTTGGAGGCCCCTTTGACATAACAGGCCGTTCCCATACAGATATTGACCACATACTTTCCCCGTGGTGTCATACTGAAGAAGTTGTAAAATGTCACAACACCGTAGACGGTACTCAGGGGGATGTCCAGTTCTCTGGAGATAAAAGTCTGTACTTCCATGGGCAGATACCCGAAGATCCCCTGTGCCCTGTGCAGGACATTGATCAACGGGCCGGGCATATTCCGGACTGATTCAATATAGGCTCCGAGCTCCCGATATTGCTCATTGTCAGGAATATGGATTTTTAACGCTTCCATAAAAAAATCCTCCTTCCGGTGAAAAGAAATAACCCAAAATGTTATATAAAGCTAACATAAGCGCTTTCATATTGTTACCAAAATCACTATACTGATGCCGCTTATAAAAGCAACAATTTTTTTCAGAAAGTTCAAAAAAGAGAAGATATATCGATATATCGAGATTTATCGATTATATAGGGGGTCCAGGGGGAAGATTTCCCCCCTTTAACGCTGCTTAAAAAGAATATTCCATAGAAGTGGTGACCGTCCACTTCCGGTTGTCATTTTCACTGAAGGAGGGATACTGAATAGATGTGTAGGCCCCTTCCAGCGAGAAAATATACTTAAAAAAGAGGTTATAGCGAAGTCCCAGGGAGAGATCGTATTGGGTATAGTCAGCATTCATCTCGTCTTCGATGAAATACTGCTTCCACTCATAAGAGAAGTCGCTGCTGATAGTCAGAGCCCGTCCCAGGCTTCGGGAGACCTCGCCGTAAAGATTATTGATAAAGTTGCTGTTTTTGGCTTCGGGATAAGTCGTCGAGGCAAGGTCTTCGATCTTCTGTAGTTCCCAGTTATTTCCCACGTAGAAAGTCCACGGGCCCGCCCAGACAGACCAGGAGCCTTCGGCCATATAATAGGAGTAGGAGAGGCGGCTCTCCGATTCCCGCTCAAAAGACTTGTTCCCTGTCTTGATTATCAGTGTCAGGGGATTCTCAAAGAAATTGAGCTCGATCCCCCCTTCCCATTGGAGATAATCCCCCAGGCCGAGGTCTTCCCGATAGAGAGAGAGATCCCCCAGCAGAAACGGGGTGAATGAAGGCGCCGTTTTGTAACCCAGACGGAGAGAAAGGTCTCCCCTGTTGTAGTCGTCCATCTCTTCGGTGGAAAATGCATAGGTCCGGTGTGAAATAGAGGCCGTCGAATTGATGACCCACAGGCCCGGATAAAAATATCCGCTGGCCATGAGGTCGGCTCCTGTATAATCAGGGGTGACCTCCCCCTTGTAGTCTCGCCGCTCTCCCCGTAAAGAGAGATAGATATCTCCCAGTCCCGCAGCGATATTCCCTGCAAATCCGGTGTAATCGGAAAGGCCCGTCTCTTCCCGGCTGTACCCGGTCTGCTCAAAAGTCAGGTCCCCGCTCCAGTATCCCCCGTTCGGGCGGTAATGGACAGAGGAAAGATATAAAGATAGGGTGGAACTGTTGTTGTCCGTCTCCGTGATATCATCACGGTCGATATAATTGAGGGCCCCATAGAAGTTCCCCCAGAAAGAATGTGTCCCGGTATAAGAGAGACGTCCCTCTTTTTCATCGTAGAAGTCATCCCGACTCATGTCGGCATAGAGCCCCCACTGGCTCTCTCCCTGGAGCAGGGTAAGGGAGAGGGAGCCCTGGGCATATCCGCTCTCTTCACGTATCTCCGACCCGTCGATCTCTTTCCTGAAAGAGGAGTCATATCCCCCGCCTAAGGAGACGGTACCGTCCAGAGCTGCCAGAGGTTCACAGGCAGCCAGGAAAAGCAGGCATAAAAAGAGGTTCACGATACCCGTTTTCATGACAGCAGGCTCCTTCCCTCCGCTGTAAGCAGAAAATTCTTGATCAGGATCAGCTCTTTTCGGATCTGTCCGAAGTTCATAGTGACCAGGCAGCATCCCTTTTTGATCCTAAAGTTGTTAAGTAGCCGGTCCATCTCATCGTATTCCCGAATAATGCGTGGTGACGTATAGAATACGCCTTTTTGACGGGCTTCTCTGACGATCTTCTCATAGAGTGAAAAATCACTCCTGAGCGCTTCATATTCACGGATAAAACGGTCCCAAATCCTTGCTTCAGCCTTATATTTCAACAGATTCTCCCCGGTCAGGGCAGCGCTGACAGCCTGTTCTATCCAGAGGGCTGCCGAATCGGTCTGGGCCGAGAAGGCTTCCAGAGTCTGCTTGAAGACGAAGATCCGGTTTCTGACCTGTGTCATCTGCTCATAGGTCCTTTTTTCAAAAGCTATGACCTCTTGAAGATGGGGAAGAGCATCATAAAGCCGCTCCAGGCGCTTCATAAGGCCTTCTGCTGCCAGAGCCGTCTGCCGGCTCACAGAAGATGAGCCGATGGCCTTTACCTCAGCCAGCAGGGCTTTATAGCGTTCGGTGAACCTGTTCACATTCAGGCTCAACCGGGTAAAATCCACTGCAGACCCGGAGATATTGAGAAGTTCCTCCCATTTGGAGACCTCCTGGTCCAGAAGAGAGAGCGAGAAGTCATCATTCTGCACATCGGTTTCGCTGACAATCTTCGCCTCGAGAAGAGAGACTCTTTTCATAAAAGATTCATACTCTTCCCAGGGGAAATTCCATTCTGAGACAAACCGGCTGATGAGAGCGGCTTTTTTCTTTAAAACAAGGAAATCTTCTTCGTTGAAGCGGCTTTCAAGAAGCGTAAGTAGCTTCAGGCTTTCATCCGTCAGTCGTTCAAACTCACCTCTCATCTTCTGAAACAACGTAACCCACTCGGCGAGCTGGTCGATATCCATTACCGCATCCTCAAAGCCCAGAGCAGCTGTCTTTGTCTTAAACAGATTGAAATCGCGCAGGAAGAAGGCGATCTTCACTCCGTCGGGGGAGCGGATAAGGGACTGTGCGCTCAGGGTCAGACGCTTGTATTCTTCAATGATTTCGGCGGGGATCCCGTCTCTTGCACCGGGACCGAACTCGTCAAAACCGCCCTCTTCCCCTCGCGGCTCGGGGTCTGAAATAACACCGTCACTTCCCAGTGAACGTCTGTACCCCGCTTTGACCCCGACTTCGGTCCCTTCGGGATTTCTCAGATAGACTTCGCCCTCTTCACACTCCACGTTCATGCCTCTTTGGGCATCAAGGCTTACGCCAAAAGAGGTCCCCCTGACCCCCGCTGTCCCGAACCGGGTATCCACTTCAAACTTTTCGGCGACCAGCTTTTTGGCTTTCACCCACAACCGGCCGAGAGTCTGGCGTATCCCCTTGCTCTTTTCTTCGAACTCCTTTATCTCCAGTGTGGTATTCTGGTCCATCTTCATCAATATCTTATCTCCGACGCTGATCTCAGCGTAACTGTTGTCTCCGGTCCGTATCCGGTCGCCAACAGAGAGACCGTCTCCGGCACTCAGGATAGTCTCATCCTCGTCTGTGACAAGATAGAGTCTCCCCAAAATATATTCTACTCGGGCCTTCTCTTCTGAGGCCCCCTTTTCACGGAAGAGGTCGGCCAATGTAAAGGCCCTGGGGCCTTCTACTGTTACACGGCCCGCAGCCAACCGTATTACCGCCTTTGCTCCATCCGCAAGAGTCAGCCGCTCCTCTTCCCAGAGGATATCACCTGCGTTCAAAGTCTCTTCTCCTGAAGAGGTGCTCCGGGTGAAGGTTCCCTGCACCGACTCCACACGTCCGAAAAGAGTCGCCGGAAGAGCAGAAAGCACAGCTGTCATCAAAAGAACGGATAAGAGAATAAATCTTTTCTTACTCATAAGGCCTCCTATTTCACAAGGACCATTTTCTGGATCATTGTCCGCCTCTCTCCTTTGAAGAGGGCATAATAGAGTCCGCTGGGACACATCTGCCCCTTTTCATCCCGGCCATCCCAGGTAAACTCCCGGATCCCCGCTTCAAAAAGACCCGATTCGATAAACCGGACCTGTTGTTTACGGGCATTGAGGATATAGATCGCTCCCCGTTCTGGAGCCTCAAAGCGGATTCCTATCACCGTCGTCGGATTGAAGGGGTTGGGATAATTGATGATCTTTTTGGATCCCGACGCCAGGGGATGCGGAATCCCCACAGTCAGGACCATATCCCGGGACTGACGGTTCCCCATGCCGTCTGTAACGGTGACAATCAGGGGATTATCCCCTTCCTTCAGGAATGAGGCTATAAAAGAGCCCGTCTCCGAAGTCAGGGGTTCTCCTTCAGGCGGCTGGATGGTATAGCTGGCGATCCCGCTCAGTTCATCAGCTGCCGTGATCACGATATTCCCCTGGCTGTAGGCCACAGATTCGATTACGGGAGGAGTCACATCTTCCAAGAGGAGATAATGTCCTGATGCGCTGATCCTCCCTCTCTCCCGGCCGACAAACTCATACGAGTCAGCCCCGATCTTTCTGAAAATGCCAAACCCGCTCTTCTCCTCCTTTTGCATAAGCCAGACATCCCCGGGATCCGATTCGGCGCAAACGAGAGTTATACTCCCGTCCTCCTGCTCTGTCAGCATCGCCTTAAAGGGAATATCCTTTTTGTTCTCCAGAAGGAATGCCCCCACGCCTACTAAGGACTGGGGAACAAACATATCCACACTGAGGGCCAGCTCCACAGAGGGGACATCGGTGATCTGTGTCCCGTCTCTGTAATATTCGAAGGTGAGCAGGTAATTGTTGGGTTCAGCTTCGGTAAGAAAATTGAAACGGGTGAAATCCATCCCCGGAGCCAGGGCCCGGTCGTCTTCGAAATCATTATAATCTGGATTGAAGAGTTTATTATAGAGAAGGAAGGTCTCTCCAGGAGGGATCGCAGGGGTAACGCGCATGAGAAAATAGTTCCCTTCGGGAATGACAGGGACAAAGGGGATAAAGACATTGACTTTCCCCCTGTCAATGAAGTTGTAGGCCAGGAAAGCATCATTCAGGTCCACCAAAAAGATCGACGTAGCAATCTCGATGACCTTGGCCGGGGTCCCCTCCTCAAAAGCGGGATAATTGATGTAGGGGCCATCCAGGGGCCCGAATTCGAACCTGTAGGGGATCCAGGCATCGGGTTCAGGGATCCCTGTGACCATGGAGAGGTCGAAGGTGGCTGTATAAAGTTTTCCGTCCCCCACATTAGTGTCCAGTTGGTCTGTCTCATTCATGGTTATGGGATATTCCAGAGAGGTCCCTGTCGTCTTATCATGCACATAGAGATAGAGCTGCGTCATAACCGGAAGGAGCGAAGGCGATGTTTCATCCACATAGCGGATCAGAAATGTGAACGTCTCACCGGGAGCGCCCATGTGCGGGCTCACGGCTGTCTTTTCATAATCGGGAAGGGCCGGCCCGATGAATTCGAGACGGACAGGATCCGTGGGCAGAGGGTGCTCATAATCGGGATAAAGGGAAAAGGGAAGATAGAATTCAAGGGGCCCGTTTGTCTGATTGGGTTCTCCTCCGTCCAAATACTCACAGAGGGTGATCTCATAGAGAACAGAGATAGGGTCGAGTCCGGGATCAGCCCGGAGTGTGTCAAAGATACTGCTATAGACATCCTGCGATACATTCAGGAAATATTCTTTGGGGATCTCCGTTGTGGTCTGTCCGGTATCGGCATCGACGAAGAAGTACTCCTCCTGGAAAGCTGCATCCACAAGGCCGTTGTCATTCCAATCGATCCAGCAGCTGTTCACCTGGGGAAGCTGTCCGTCGGGATCCTGATAAAGAAGCCGGAACTCCAGGTCCTCTCCCTCATTGACGATGGATTCGTTGCGTCCCTCAGGGAATTCTGTGAGAAAAATGATCTGGGGGGGACGGTTCTCCATGGTGATCCAGTTGCTGTTGTAAAAGGAGGACTCCAGGGACTGGCCCGTCACCGTATCGATCACATCGAAATTCATCTGAAAGGAAGAAGATCCCATGGGAAGGGTACTGATGTCGATCGACTCGGTCCAGGAGATGATATTATCCAGGCGGGGATTGAAATCCGCCGGCAGGTCCTGTGGAAGGTCGAGCCTCCAGTCTATCCCCGTTACCATGAGGCTCAGCTGCACAATATCCAAAACAGAGTTGATCCGTCCGTAATCTCTCCAAAAGACTTGAAACTGAAACGTCGTGTCGGAATTCCCGCTGTCAGGCTCCACAGCCTGTCCTCCGGGGGTGACATCCGGTTCAAAACCGGTCTCGTTTACATATTTCAGCCCGTCCATATTCATAAAAAATCCGTAGATCTTTCCCATATACTCTGTGCTTGTGGGCGGGTTAAGGTCATCATAAGAGGGGCAGAAGCGGGGCGCGGCGCAGTAGAGTTCAGAATAAGTGTCTTCATTGAAGTCGGCGGCCCAGATCCCGTTTCCGAAACGGCTGGCGGCATGTTCCCCGTAAAGGGTCAGAGAGGCGGGAGAGACCGTCCCGTTGAGGTCCACGGCCGTTCCGAGTGTCTGGAGATCGTCATGGAAAAAGAGATAAACGGCCCCGGTCCTGAACTCTCCTGCAATGGTAAGGTTCCCCCGGTTGACGGCATTGTAGACTCCCAGGGCCAAATCATTCAGGCCGTCGGCGTCCCAGTCGGCGATGCAGACAGAGAGGAGATCCTCCAGGCCGTCCGTAGCATCAGGATAGAGGCCTGTATCCAATACTCTTTTCCGGACGTCTGCTGCCGGAACGACACCGTAATAAGAGGTGAACCCCGGATAAAGGGTGACCTCATGGAATTTTCCCGTGGTGACAAGGCCCACGTTTCCCCTCTCGCCGATGATAAGATCCGGAATACTGTCGCCGTCGCTGTCGCCGAAGGCCAGGGTCTGTCCCATATAAGTCAGCCCGGTCAAAGCTGTGTCCTGGGTAATAAAGGTATAAATCGTACTGTGGGAGGCCTCATAATCGACTTCTGGATACCCGATGGTGGACTCCAGGGTCCACCCCAGATAATCCACAGAATCAAAAAGGGTGAAAAGATGTACCCCGCTCAACTGGACATCAGTCCTTTCATAAGCGTCGAAGACAGCCAGAAGATCCATATCGGGGTCAAAGGCAAGGGTCCAGCCAAACCGCTGCTCACTTGTGAGGCTCCCTCCCATCATATAGGGGCGGCGGATGATGCACTTGACTCCTGCAGGAATATACTGATGGCCCGGGATAGTGTCCGTGGCGTCCAGGGTATGAAAGACGGACCCGTCTACCCAGTTCCCTCCCCGGATGATGTAGAGGGCGGCTCCCTTTTGGGTCCCTGTCCCGCTGTCATATTGGCCTGAATCGGCGATGAGAAGGTCAGCGATGTTGTCATCATCAAGGTCCAAGAGCTCGACATTGTAGTAAAGGGAAGGGCCGATACCGCTGTACTCAGGATAGATGACATGGTCGAAGGCAGTCTCATCGGTGACGTTGTTCTCCCCGGACCATGTTGTGAAATAAGCGCCGCTGAAGATCCCGATCCTCGAAGAAACGGTCCCCTCTTCAGAACGGTAGATCACAGCAATGTCGTCGAGCCCGTCTCCGTTGAAATCTCCCACGGAGATATCTTCGAAACGGTTTATCCCGTCATTGCTGTAAAAGGAGGCGTCATAGTCAGCGCTATTTCCGAAGTTCAGAGCTGTATCCGGTAGAGCTCCCACATTGAATTTAATAAAAAAGCGTCCTGTGGCCCTCTCGAAGACGACGATATCTTTAAGCCCGCCGTCCCACTGGGATACAAAGAGGGACCCGACTTTGTTTTTGGCCGGATCGATGCTGGGACTCCCGATGAGAGACCAGTCGTAGCCGTGCCACCAGCTTAAAAGATAGAGAGGTTCCGATTCGTTTTTGTTCTTTTCCAGATTAATGTAGGGAAAGGAGACCTGAGGAGCCGAAAGGAGGAAACCTGAAAAGAGAAATCCCCATAAGAGAAGAAAAACAAGCTTTTTCATATGTCCCTCCTATATATCCTGGATCTGGATGAGAATGTTATAGACACTTGTCACACGGGGGTCGGAAGTGCCCAGAAGAATCTCCCCCTGATAATATTGTCCCCAGGCTGTATCGGTATTGGGCATGTCGTCGCTTGTCCCCAGCACGGCCACCGGTTCGGGGGAGTTCCGGTGGATGAAGATATAGGCCAGAGAAAGGTTGAGATGAACATCTCCCGCTGTGATCGCGGGATCGTGGGGAAAAGTCCACATGGGCGTCAGAGAGTCGATGGGAGGGAAAGAGGCCTCTCCGAATACCGCTGTCCGCAGGAGCAGAGCCCCGGTTTCCGCTTTATCCAGGCTGCTCTCCTGCAGAAGGGTCGAACCCAGGCCGATGGCGATCTCTCTTTTCACTTCTCCCGATGAACGGGAAAGTCCCCGGTAAAAGTTCAGGATCGCATCCGCCTCCAGGCTGATCCTCATATACGACCATCCGAGGCCGTTATAGGCATCCCCCATCTGCGGATCCATATAGATGGCCAGTTCGAACTTTTCAATGGCTTTACAGAAAAGGCTTTCCTGATCCACAGGATAGGCATAGACAGCATTTTCAAAAAATTCCCATCCCTCGTCTGTCAGGGTTCGGGGATCCAGGTCTTCAGTCGTGGGGTCTTCAAGACAGCCCCACACCAGAAAGAGAGAAAGAAACAGGATAAAAAGAGTTTTTCGTCCCATAGAAACCTCCATTCTGGAAGTATACCACAAATCCCTTCTCTCAAAAAGTTTTTCTTCATTTTTTTCAAATTATGTTATACTTTTTGAAAAAAGGAGGGCTCATGAAGCTGGCCATGTTGTGCGGCGGGCACTCGTCTGAGCGCCCCATCTCATTTAAAAGCGCCCGCAGTATCGTTGAAGCGCTGGGGAAAGGCTTCCCCCTTCTCCTTATTGATTCCGGGCGCAGTGAAGTCTTTACCGATTTCGAGGCTCAGATGCAAAAAGAGCCCCTGCCCCCTTCACCGTCTCTGGTGAAAGGGCTTCTGTCCCACTTGGAGAATAACGGTATCGAAAAAGTCTGTATCATGCTTCATGGCGGCGAAGGTGAAGACGGACATATCCAGGCCCTCCTTGATCTCTGCCGGCTTCCGTATACCGGGTCGGGAATGGGGGCTTCTTTCCTGGGAATGGACAAAGGTCTCTCCAAGATGGTCATGAAGTATTATCAAGTCCCTACCCCCCCCTGGACGATTCTGACTAAAAGTAAACCTCTTCCGTCCTCTCCGCCGCTTCCCCTCCCTCTCATCGTCAAGCCAGTCCATGAAGGCTCAACAGTGGGGCTGACCAAGACCGAGACCGGAGAGCAGTGGGAGAAGGCACTCCATGAAGCCTTTAAGGCCGATGACAGTATCCTCATCGAACAGTTCATCCCGGGCAGGGAACTTACTCTGACTGTTGACGAGACAGGCGCTTGGCCTCCGGTGGAGATCCGGCCCAAAAAAGGGCTCTATGATTATGAAAGCAAATACAGCAAGGGGATGAGTCAATATATCTGTCCCGCTGAGATAGCGCCCCCTCTTTTGGACAGGATGAACCGGGATGCTCTCCTTCTCTATGAAAAAATGGGCCTGAAGGGCGTCGTCCGCTTCGATATCCGCCTGGACGATGAGAAGTACTTCTTTCTTGAGGTCAATACCCTTCCCGGCATGACCTCCCTGAGCCTGGTCCCCATGTCGTTCAAGGCGGGAGGCCTCTCTTACCGGGACCTGATCGAAAGGATCTTTCATGGATGACCCCTTTCTCCGTATTGTCCTGGTGGAACCTGAGATCCCTCCCAATACCGGTACCATAGGCCGTCTCTGCGTCGCGTTGAATATCCCCCTTCTTCTTGTGGAGCCCCTCGGCTTCAGCCTGGAGGACAAATATTTGAAAAGGGCCGGCCTGGATTACTGGGAAGAGCTTGATTACTCACTCTTCTCTTCTTTTGAGAAAGTCAAAGAGGCCTTTCCCTTGGGAAATTTCTGGTTTTTTACCAAAAAGAGCCCCCGCACCTTTTTTGAGGCCCGTTTCTCCCATGGAGACTTCCTTGTCTTCGGCAAAGAAACAACCGGACTTCCCGATGCTCTTCTGGAAAGCGATCCTGAACACTGCCTTTCCCTGCCCATGCCCGGGAAAACCCGTTCCATCAACCTTTCCAACGCTGTCTCAGCAGCATCTTACGAGGCCTACCGCCAGATCTTCTTCAGATAAAAAAAAAGGCGCACCTCTTTCGAGATACGCCCTCAAAGCGATCCGTTACACCATTACATCATGGATTGAAACGCTTTTCCCATACGCTGGGCAGCTTCCAAAACCTTTTCATCGGAAATAAACTCATTGAACTTATCCTGTGAAAGGTTCTGCATCCTGGTCTGAAGGGCTTTTCCCCTCTCATCCAGGTCTTTCAGGGCTTCAGGCATCTCGTTTTCTTTCATGATCTCAGGATACTTTTCAGTCATCTCTTTCATCTTGGGGCCGATCTTTTCGATAGCATCCGCGAAATTATTCATGGTCGCTGCCAGATCCTCAGCGGTCTGGACACTTTCCATCCCCTCTACATACGCTTCCTGCGCTGTGAGGAACTCTTCCATGACGCCTCTGAGATCCTGATAGCTTCCCTTGCCACAAGCCGCTATAAACACAACAACGAGCAAAAACAGAGCAACTTTCTTCATTGAATACCTCCTATTCGCTCCACATTACGCTATTTTTTAAAAAATGACAAGGAGAAAATAAAAAAACTACTCTGTTTTTTCATCTTCATCGCGGAACCATCTGGCCAGTGTATTGTCCAGCTTCTCCACGGCGGCGTTCAAAGCAGCATCCTCAGGATAGTCTTCCAGAGCGGAGTGGACCTTTTCCCAGACCGTCAGCTGAGAGACCATATATTCCCCGGCTGCGATCATAAGTTTTCCCCCGTCCACTTTTGCTTTCAGGCTTGTCTCCCCTTCCAGGGAATCCAGCTGGGCTGATACGCTTTCCCATTGGGGGCCCAGGGCCTCAAGCTCCTGAGTATAGTCTTCCATGGCCTTAACGATCTTCTCAGGGTTGTCTGCACTTTCCATCTTTTCCAGGAAAACCTTATCGATTCCTGCAGCTTTTTTGACCACTTCCGTCGTCTCCGTAAAAGCATTCTTTCCGCAGGCGGCCAGCATGAAAAGGGAGACAAGCACCACAACTACAACTCGACGCATACACAACCTCCTTATGTTTTTAATATTCTTAATATAACGCTCTTTTCCCAAAAGACAAGGGAGGCCTCTACAAGTAGTCTTTTAAATGTTTTTGCAGGAGAGATACCGCTTCTCCGGCCGTGTCAAAGCCGAAAATACGGTCTTCCTCCAGCCCCGGGAAACGCTCCCGGCCATCCAGAGGTTTATCAGCCAAACGGGCACCCCATCCAGAGCCTTCCCCCCTCCAGGCCAGAAGAAGGCGTCTCATCTGCCAGGCGAGCGCTGCTTCCGATAAGGTCCCCGCACCACCCCCGATGATGATGACAGCGTCTGAGGCGGCTACGATCATATTCCGTGCAATCCCCAGCCCCGTGGGCAGGATAAGGTCCAGATAGGGGTTTCCCTCCTTTTTCTCACTTCCGGGCAGAATCCCCACCACATCCCCCTCCTGATGGCGGGAAGCACTTTGCGCTCCCCGTGAAGCAGCTTCCATGACTCCCTTCAGGCCCCCTGTGACCAGCCGGTATCCTGATTCGATCAGAGTAAACCCGATCTTTTCGGCTATCTCATAATCGGGACTCCCCTGAAAGGCATCACCCTTTCCGATGACAGCTACACTTCTTTTCATAACCACTCCTTTCTCACTTTCAGTATATCAAATATTTCCCGCCTTTGCATCCCTCTTGACAGCGTAGGGAAACTTCTTTAAAATGACCCTGTATTAGGGGAGCCGGAAGGACCGGCTGAGAGTAAGGAGCTTCTCCTTTAACCCTCAACCTGATCTGGGTAATGCCAGCGTAGGGAAATACATCTTACGTCCATCGTTCCCGGTCGTCCCCTGCAAATGATCTGTCAGTCAGAAAGGGGACGGTCCAATGCCTTTAAAAAAAATGCTCTATGCGGCTCTCTTCGTCGCCGCCGGGGTCCTGACAGGGCCCATTGTCTCGATACCTGTGGGAGTATCCCGCTGTTTTCCTGTTCAGCACACCATCAATGTCCTTTCTGCGGTGCTTCTCGGGCCGGCTTATGCCCTACTCAATGCCTTTTCCATTTCTCTTCTGAGGAACCTTCTGGGAACAGGGACTCTTCTGGCTTTTCCCGGGAGTCTCTTCGGGGCGGTTCTGGCCGGGCTCTTTTACCGCCTCTTCAGACGTAATATCGCTGCAGCAGCAGGAGAAGTCCTGGGGACAGGCTTTCTGGGCGGTCTGGCTGCTTTCCCCACTGCTCTTCTTCTTATGGGAAAGACAACCGGCGCCTTCTTTTTCATCCCGCCCTTTCTTATCAGCACCGCCGGGGGAAGCCTTCTGGCTCTTTTGCTCCTTCCTCTTCTTCAAAGGGCTCTCCCCTCAAAAGATCCCGGGGGTAGGTTGTGAGAACGGCCCTCACCATCGCCGGAGCCGATTCGGGAGGCGGAGCCGGCATCCAGGCCGATCTGAAGACCTTTTTTTCCTACGGCGTTTACGGGATGAGCGTCATCACAGCGATAACTGCCCAAAATACCACAGGAGTCTTCGCCATCTCCGAGGTCGAACCTTCGGTGATCACAGCTCAATGTCAGGCAGTCTTCGAAGATTTCCCGGTGCACGCTGTAAAAATCGGCATGCTCTCCTCGAAAGAGTCTGTCAAAGCGGTGGGAGATGCCCTGCGCCGTATCAAACCCCCCTCTCTTGTCCTGGATCCTGTCATGGTCGCCAAAAGCGGAGCTTCTCTCCTGAAAAGAGATGCTGTCTCTCTCATGACAGAGGAGCTTTTTCCCCTGGCCCTGCTGGTCACACCGAATATCCCCGAAGCAGAATCCCTTACCGGCCTCTCTGTCACGGATAAAGAGAGCATGAAAGAGGCAGCCCGCCGGCTTTCGGATCTCGGCCCCCGTAATGTCCTGGTCAAGGGAGGACATCTGAACGGAAGCAGCGAATGCACAGATCTTCTTTACGACGGGACAGAATTTCATTTTCTCTCCGCTCCCCGCTTTTCAACACGCCACACCCACGGAACCGGATGCACCCTCTCTTCGGCTGTGGCTGCAGGCCTGGCTTTGGGGTTTTCCCTCTTTGAGGCCGTGAAGACCGCCAAACATTATATTACAGAAGCCATCGGACAGGCCCCGGGATTGGGCCGGGGAGCCGGTCCTGTCAATCACTTCGTCTCTCCCTTCGACGTGGGAGGATCAGACAGAAAGAAAGGATAAGACTGTGAACGCTGAAGAGCTCCTCCGCCGCGCCGCCCTTCTGGTCGATTCTGTTCCCGGAAAACGCCCGCTGATCTATCACATCACCAATGATGTGACGATCCACCTTTCGGCTAATGCTACCCTCGCTTTGGGGGGAGCTCCCGTGATGTCCTCCTCTCCCCGGGAGTCGGCGGATATCACTTCCCTGTCAGATGCCCTGGTCATCAATATCGGGACCCCCGGCGGCAATTCCGTCAAAGCCATGACACGGGCCTGCCGCCGGGCTTCTGCAGAAGGAATCCCCGCTGTCCTGGATCCGGTAGGAGCAGGGTTTACCGCTTACAGAAACAGGATCGTCCGATCACTTATCTCCACAGGAGCCTTTTCCATTATCAAGGGGAATGCTTCGGAAATGGCTTGGCTGGCCGGCCTCGGAGAGGGAGCAAGAGGGGTAGATGCCCGGCCTGAAAAACATCCTCCCCAGGATATCGCCTCCCGTTGTGCCATAAGTTACAGAACAGTCTGTGTCGTCACCGGCCCGGCTGACTTTATCTCCGACGGAGAATTACTCTTTCGCGTGGAAGGAGGCTCTCCCCTGGCCGGCTCCATGACCGGATCCGGCTGCCTTGCCGCAACCCTCTGCGGCCTCTACCTGGCTTGCGCCCCGTCCCCGCTGGAAGCAGCGGCCGCGGCCCTTCTGACTCTGCGGAGAGGAGCTGCCTTGGGGGAAAAGTCTGCTGAAGGGACAGCCTCATTTCAGGCCGGCCTGCTGGATGCTTTTACACGGATAAAGGGAGAAGAGATCCTCCGTGAGGGAATCCTCCATGAGGCCTGAACTTAAGGCCATCCGGCTCTATCTCATCGCCTCGTCGGACCCTTTTTCCGCCGACCCTCTGGGGCGGGTCATGGAAGCGGTGGAAAACGGTGTGGGAATGGTCCAGCTCCGTGAAAAGAGCCTCTCGTCGCGCCGCTATTACCAACTCGCCCTGGAACTGAAAAGGAAGCTTTCAGTAAAAAATATTCCTCTTATCATCAACGACCGGGTAGATATCGCTCTGGCTGTAGACGCCCATGGGGTCCATCTGGGGCCCGGCGACCTTCCTGTAAGGATAGCCCGCACCCTTTTAGGCCCCGAAAAGATCATCGGTTTTTCGGCATCCAACCTTAAAGACGCCCTTACGGGTTTCCGGGAAGGGGCCGACTATATCGGAGCAGGGGCCCTCTTTCCCACGGAGACGAAAAAAGATGTCCTCCCTCTCTCTCTGGATGTCTTTGAAGAGATCGCCCGGAGCACTCCTCTCCCCGTGGTGGCCATCGGAGGGATCACTCCCGGAAAAGCCTCCCTCCTCTTTTCCAGGGGCGCAGCCGGCCTGGCTGTCTCTTCGGCCATATTAAAAGCAAGATCTGTGCCTGCCGCGGTGAAACTTTTTCTCGAACAAATCGAAGATTAACGGGTAAAAAAGATCCGGGGGGACTCTTTCGTTTCCCCTTTCAGGTAGAAGAGATAATGACGAAAGGCGTCCGCAAGCCCTGAAAAGGCAGCCTCTTCATCCCACCGTCCCGCTTCCTCCAGATCAAAGATCGGGGCTGTTTCAAAGGTACGGGAATAGTCTTTCTCCTCGATCAGGGCCAAAGTCTTCATATTATAGAGACGGATGGTCAAGGAAAGAGAAAGAAGACGGTAATACCCTCTCTGCCGTGTCGTCCCCGAATAATCGGGAAAGCTGCCGGCCGTGGATGTCATGTTCTTTCCCGAGTATTCGCCGGTCACCACAAGAGCATAGTGTCCGCCTACCTGACGGGACAAGCGAGAAAGGGTAGAGAGAGAAGGAAGAGCTTCCCCTGCCCTGGCGTCAAAGGGTGCCTTTTGAAAACGGCCCGGCAGGATCCCCTGTCCAAGGGACGCCAGGAGGTCATGACATTTTTTGGAGTCCAGCCCCTGGATGACAGGCTGGATCAGGGCGACCCGCTCTCCCTCCATAAAGAGGGAATGGGCCGGTACCTTGACAAAGACCGTCTCCCTGTCCATATGGACACAGGCTGTTAATAGAATTAAAAGAACAAGAGCTGTTCCTCCCCTTTTCACAATCCCCCCATAAACTTTTTGTAATTCTCATAGATGTCGCCGTTGGAGTCGGTCTCCAGAGCCTCTCTGTACATCTCCCTAGCTTTCAGATATTCCTCCTTCATCTCAAAGATCACAGCCAGATTATTGAGGATCCTGGCCTTTTCCTCAGCGGTAAGGTCTTTGTTTCGGAGCATCATCCTGTAATGAAAATCCGCTTCATCATAAAGTCCCAGGGAGAAGAGGCGATAGCCATAGCTGACAGATGTCTTCTTCACCTCTCTTGCAGGCCCTGCACAGGAGAAGAGAACCAGGAGAAGGAGAAGAGAGGAAATGGTTCTAAATATCATAGGGATATGATACAGGATTCCCGGAGCTTTTGCAAAGAAATAGTCTTATAAGAGCCAGGAGACAAGCAGGTAGGCATAATGGGCAAAGACCCCTGCTGCAATCCCGCCCACTGTATGGGCAAACAGGGCTTTGGAAGTGAGTTCGCGGTGTTTCAACGCATCCAGCATGGCGGTATGAGTGCTTAGATATCCACTCCAGCACATACCCATGGCGGTAAAGACGGCGATCTCGTTGCCGCCGGCCATTCCCTTGGCCATAAAGGTAGGGATAAGGGAAAGGGCCGCTCCCACAGCTCCCAGCGACGTCATAGGGAAGGCGATGGCCTCGGGGGAGTGAAACCCGAAAAGAGCTTTGAAAAGCCAGCCGAAAAGATTCGCGATCCGGGGAAGGAGAGGAACCCCTTCAAAGGCTGCTCCGGTATAGCCTCCTGCCGGCTGGCCGAAGGTGACCATCATGATCAGGGTGGAGATGATAAGGACACCGGGGATAATGGCCAGCCCCAGGTCCACTCCGCTCTTCCCGCCGTCCAGTATGGAATTGATAAAGCGCAAAAAAACACTGCCCCGCGAACGGAAAGAGATCCGCTCTTCATCTCCCCGGGCTGGAACCGTCTCATCCTCCTCCACTTTGCCTTTGATCATCTTCTGCATGATCCTCGTGGAGACCATGGCTCCGAAGACCGCCCCCAAAAATCCCACCAGGGCAGCAGTGACAAAGCCTTTACCGATCATAAAGCTGATGACCACAAGCCCCATGCCGAATGCGGTCCCGAAATTGGTCAGGGAGATCAACTGGTATTTTTTGAAATAAGAGCTGAAATTCCGGTCATTCACAAGGCTGATAATCGCCGGATTGTCTGAAAAAAAGGTCATAAGCCCTCCGAGAGAGGCCACGCCGGGGAGATTGAAAAGAGGTTTCATAAAAGGTGCCAGGACCCCTTCCAGAAGACGTACGACACCGAATTCGATAAGAAGACGTCCCAGAGCCCCGGCTAAAACTGAGACAGCCATGATATAGAGGACCGTATCGATGAGAAGGGCATAGGCGGTCTTCATCATGGTGGAGATCATATTCTGGATTCCCATGAAATGCCCGAGGATACCGAAAAAAGAAAAAAAGAAAAGGAGAAAGAGAACCGCTTCCACTCTCCGCCGGTCAAGTCTTTTCAAGATCCCTCCTGCTCTGCAGGCATCACGTTACAAAACCTGCAAACGATACGGCTTCTTTGAGTCAAAGCCGGGACAGAAAGGCCCGTACCCGGGCCAGGGTCTCATTCTTTCCCAGGAGCGCCAGGACATCGTGGATACCCGGGCTCACCGTCGACCCTGTCACTGCCAGGCGAAGAGGCTGTGCCAGGCTTCCCATATTAAGGTCCCGCTCTTCACAGTAGGCCCTCATATGCTCTTCAAGATGCTGAAGAGAAAAGTCATCGACTTTTTCCAGGGCAGCTGCATAATCTTCGACAAGTTCGGGAGATGATTTCTTCATGGCTTTGGCCACATCCTTCTCAGCCCACTCTTCGGGAGGGAAAAAGTAGTAGAGGAGCTTCTCCGCCATCTCCTCAAGAGTCTTCACGCGTCCCCGCAGGGTCTCCAGGGCATGGCTGAACCATTCCCGGGAACGGCTGGCGGGATCGATCCCCTTCTTTTCCAGAAAGGGTTTCAGATAAGGGGCGATCATATCGTAGGAGAGCATCTTTATATGTTCCTGGTTGACCCAGAGAAGCTTTTCAGGGCTGAAGACAGCCGGCGCCTTATTAACCCCTTCAAGGGAAAAGGCCCGGATAAGTTCCTCTTTGGTGAAGAGTTCCGTATCGCCATGTCCCCAACCCAGTTTGGCCAGATAGTTCAGCAGGGCTGAAGGCAGGTATCCGTTGTGTCTGTATTCACTCACCGAAGTAGCCCCGTGCCTTTTGGAGAGCCGCGACTTATCGCTTCCCAGGATCATGGAAAAATGTCCGAACCCGGGTGTCTCATATCCCAGGGCCCTGTAGATAGCGATCTGTTTCGGTGTATTGATAATATGGTCATCTCCGCGGAGGACATGGGTGATCCCCATAGCGTGATCGTCAACGACCACGGCGAAGTTGTACGTGGGAAACCCGTCGGAGCGGATGAGGATAAAGTCATCGATCTCTTTGGAATCGAAATTGATCTCTCCCCTTATCAGGTCCGTATAGGAGAGGTCCTCGCCATTATCCACTTTCAAACGGATCACCATGTGAGAAGCATCTCCCTTTTTGAGCCCCCGCTCTCGACAGCGTCCGTCATAACCTACAAAGACACCCCTGGATTCCAGCTCTTTTTTACGGATGTCCAGCTCTTCTTTTGTGCAGTCACAGTAATAGGCCTTCCCCCGGGACACGAGCTCTTCGGCAAGGGTGCGATAGAGATCCAGTCGTTGGGATTGATAAGTGAGTTCTCCGTCCCATTCCAGGCCCAACCACTCCATGGCTTCAAGGATCTGGTCCAGCGATTCCTGTGTGGACCTTTCCCGGTCTGTGTCTTCAATACGCAGCAGAAACTCTCCCCCCATCTTCCGGGCATAGAGATAGTTATAAAGGGCTGTCCGGACACCACCGATATGCAAATACCCCGTGGGAGACGGGGCAAAACGAACACGGATCTTCTCTTTCACATCATCCTCCCGTACTTCTTTCAAAGAAAGCCGGCCCGGGTCTTCACTTCTCCCGCTCCGGCCTTCGGTATGTCTTTGTCTGACACGGGTACTATACCCTTTCTGCTCTCCTTTTCAAGTCATATCTCTTGGTGAATCAACAGAAGAACTTCTTCTCCCTTGATTTTGCCTCCTCTTCTCACTATTCTGGAGGCACAGCTTAATGGTCACAAAGGAGGCCTCATGGAGATCACACTTCGACGCGAAGAACCTGCTGACTACTTTCAGACAGAAAACCTTACCCGGGAAGCCTTCTGGGATGTCTACCAGCCCGGATGCGATGAACATCTCATCGTCCATCAGATCCGGTCGGTTCCTGAATTTGTTCCCGAACTCGCCTTTATAGCCCTTGTCCAGGGGAAACTGTCGGGCCATATCATGTTTACAAAAGCCTATGTCCTAACCGATAAGGGAAAGAAAGAAGAGCTTCTCTGCCTGGGGCCTGTCAGTGTCCTTCCCTCTCTTCAAAAGCAGGGGATCGGGGCAAAGCTCATCCGGCATTCTTTACAGGAAGCCGCTTCACTGGGTTACAGAGGAGTCCTTCTCTTCGGAGACCCGGCCTATTACTCCCGTTTCGGTTTTGTCAATGCCGCTTATTACAGCATTACCACGGCAGATGGACAGAATTTCGACGCTTTTATGGCTCTTGAACTTCGTGATCAGGGCCTTGAAGGCATCAGGGGGAGATATCTGGAAAACCCGGTCTTTCAGGTAGATCCCAAAGAGCTGGAAGCCTTCGAAAAGCTCTTCCCGCCCAAAGAGAAGCATAAGAGAGAGGGGCAGTTCCGCTGAGGGGAAATTTAATCACACCGCCCTACTCCTGTGCACGCCCCTTCTCCAACGCTTCGATGAGAGACTCGGTGAAAGAGAGGCTGTCGGTTCCCACAGCAGTGATCTGAGCTTTGATACGGGCTGTGGAAGCATCGAAGGAGATCTGGCGGCCCCACTTCTCGACAAGGGAAAAGATGTCTCCCGGGTCGGCATCGGGAGTAAAGAGGATCCTGGCTTTGTTGTCTCTTACTTCGACTGTATGGAGAAAACACTTTTCCGCCCGCAGCCTGAGAGAGGCCAGGCGGAAAAGGTCGGCTGCTTCGTCCGGAAGTTTTCCGTAGCGGTCCTCCAACTCAGCCTTGATCAGGCTCAGTTCTTCCTCACTCCGGGCTCCATAGATCTTTTTGTAAAACTCGATCTTCCGGGCCCCCTCTTCTACATAATCGTCTGGGAGGTAGGCGGCGATATCCAGATCGAGGGTCACCTTGACAGGCTCGGTGAGTTCCCGGCCCTGGAGTTCGGCGATGATTTCCTCAAGAAGCCGCCGATAGAGGTCATAGCCGATCATATTCATATATCCGCTCTGCTCTTTACCGATGATATTCCCCGCTCCGCGAAGCTCCAGATCCCTCATGGCGATCTCAAACCCGGCTCCGAGATAATCGAAATTGAGCAGGGCGTTGACCCGCTCTTTGGCAATGGTATTCATCTGGGGAGGGACGATAAGATAGGCATAGGCCTGGGTCTCCCGCCGTCCCACACGCCCCCTGATCTGATAGAGCTGAGACAAACCGAACTTATCGGCTTCATTGATGATGACAGTATTGACGTTGGGGATGTCGATGCCGTTTTCGATGATGGTGGTGGAAAGAAGGATATCCGTCTCTCTGTTCATAAAGCGCAGGATCCGCGATTCTATCTCCCGGGCGGGCATCTGTCCGTGAACGAAATCGGTCTTGAGCTGTTTCATGGTGATCTCATCGATCTTCTGTTTGATCGACTCGATGTCCTTGATGCGGTTATGGATAAAAAAGACCTGTCCCTTTCTCCGGACTTCTCTGAAGATGATCTCCCGTAGCAGAGCTTCATCAAAGGGAATAGCCCTGGTCCGGATAGGATGGCGGTTTTTCGGCGGCGTCTCCAGCCGGCTGAGGTCCATGATCCCCGTAAGAGACATATACAATGTTCTGGGAATGGGAGTGGCGGAAAGGACAAGTGTATCGATATTCTTTTTTTCATATTTCAGCTTCTCTTTATGGAGGACGCCAAAACGCTGCTCCTCATCGATGATAAGCAGCCCCAGGTCTTTAAAACGCATGTTCCCCATAAGGATCTTATGGGTTCCGATGATAATATCCACTCCTCCTGTTTCTGCTTCTTTTTTGATCTCCCTGGCCCGGGCCGGAGCCACAAGACGGGAGAGCATAGCTATGGAGACAGGATATTCAGCCATCCTTTCCCGGAAGGTCCGGTAGTGCTGGATCGCCAGGACCGTGGTGGGGCAGAGGAGAGCCACCTGTTTTCCGTCCTGAACGGCTTTGAAGGCCGCCCGGACAGCCACTTCCGTCTTTCCGAACCCCACATCGCCGCAAAGCAGCCGTTCCATGACTTTTTCAGACTCCATATCTCCTTTGATCTCCCTGAGAGCGATATCCTGGTCGGGAGTCGCCTTATAGATAAAACTCTCTTCAAAATCTTTCTGCCATGAGGTGTCGGGTGAAAACCGTATGCCTGAGATCATCTGCCGCTCCGCCTGAAGAGAGAGAAGGTCCAGGGCAAACTCTCTGATCTTGTTTTTGACGATGGATTTTGTCTTCTTCCAGGCTGTATCGTTCAGGGCGTTGATATGGACACTCTTCTGGTCTCCGATATATTTTTCGATCTTGTCCAGATGGTCGATGGGCACGTAGATCCGTCCGTTATCCTTATAGGTGATGACGACATAGTCTCCCTGCCGGCCGGCGATGGTCTCATTGACCACTCCGCCGTAGATCCCGATACCGTAATCGACATGGACGATAAAGTCCCCTTCCCTCAGTTCTCCCATGAGGTTTTCTTTTTTCTTCACCCCCGCAGCATATTCGATGTTCTTATGCTCCAGGTAACGGCCCAGGATCTCATCTTCCGATAGATGGGCCGCCTTTGTCTTCCGGTCCAGGTAACTCCCGCTGAAGGGCTCCACATGAAGTGTCAAAGAGCCAAGATAGTCGGTGAAATTATCTTTGAACCTCTTGAGCTGTCCCGGATTATCCATGTAAAAATGGATATCAAAACCCTCTTTCTGCCAGAGTGTGATTTTCTGGATAAGCTCCTTGTCACTCAGAGGCCCGGGGATCACTTCGGCTCCCATAGTCTTTTCCTGCATAGTGACTGGGAGAAAGGTCTTTGTCTCGGCTTTTTTTCGATAGAATGAAAGAAGCCCGGAGATATCCTCTTCCACCTTTTCCATAAGTGAGACCTTTTCCCGAAAAACCACCTCAGGATCCGGAGGCCCCACTAAAAAGGCCTCCCAGCTCTCATCTAAAAAATCTGTTATTACGGAATAGTCTTCATAGATCAGGGGGAAATCACGCTCCATACCGTCATAGGTTTCGCGGTTCATAAACTCAAGGACAGGGATACGCTCTTTAAGCCGCTCAAACGCAAGGGATTCATCATACAGGATCTCCCGCAAAGGGTAGATGACAGCCTCCCGGCAGGGAGACGCCGTCATCTGGGTATCGGGATTATAGAAGCGTAAGTTCTCTATCTCTTCATCCCAGAAGAGACAGCGGACAGGGAGAGTCTCAACGGGCGAAAAGACATCGATGATCTCACCCCGAACGGCAAACTGTCCCGGATAGCGGGCTTCGTAGACGCGATCATACCCCATCCGGGTCAATTTCCGGATAAGCTCCTCATGGCCGGGGCGCAGTCCCCTGGAAAGAGTTAGGGTATATTTGGAAAGGAGGGAGGCCGGAGGCATCTTCTGGTAGAGACCCATGACAGAGGTTATCACCGTCACGGAAGGACGGGTCAGCATGGCATGGACGACCTTGTAACGGGAGGCACACTTCTCTTTGTCCCCGATGAGGGGCTCGAAGGGCAGGATCTCCCAGGGATAGAAGAGAAGAGCATCCTCCTGAAGCTCTTCGAAGGCCATGGCTTCATCGATGGTCTCGAAGACGATAAGTCTCCTGGATGAGGGCCGGGACCTGAGGATATGGTGAAGGTGGCCCCGGGATACACTCTCTATCATGGCCTCTCCTGTCCGGAATCTCTCTATTCTTCGCTGCCGGCAGAGTCTCCCATGAACAGATACCTTTTGATCTTCCGGGTGGAAGTCTTAGGAAACTCTTCATGGCGAAGAGTGATCTTTCTCACCCGTTTATACTGAGCCAGGTGATTGTTCAATTTTTCAATCTCATGTTTCAAAAGTTCTTTCATCTTTTCGTCATCAAGCTCCTTGATATTGTGCTCACCGGCCCACTCCTCCATCTTTTCGTAGTTGGGGAAGATAATAGCTTCAGGATGGTCCTGACCCACCACGAGGACCTCTTCAATATAGGGGCACTGGATCAGGATCTCCTCTATCTCTTCGGGGTAGATGTTTTTACCCCCGCTGGAGACGATGACGTTTTTCAGGCGCCCTTTGATATTGATCCGTCCCTTCTTATCGATAAAACCATAATCCCCGGTATAAAACCATCCCTGTTTGAGGACTTCAGCTGTCTTACCGGGTTCTTTATAGTATCCTTTCATGATATTATCCCCCCGGACGACGATCTCTCCCACGCCGGTCTCATCGGGGTTGTAGATCCGCACTTTGACTCCTTCAAGAGGACGGCCCACCGAGTAGAAATCGATATCCCGGAAGTCTACGGCTGAAAGGACCGGAGAGGTCTCGGTCAGTCCATACCCCTGTATGATGGGGATCCCCAAAAGGAAGAAGAACTTATTGATATGGGGCGGAAGAGCGGCTCCCCCGGCGACGAAAAAATCGATATTCTGAAACCCTGCCTTTTCAAGAAGGGGTTTGAAGATCCCCTTTGTCCCGTTAAGGCTCTTATCAAAGAGACGTCTGATCCTTGCTGCCAGGAAAAGGGTTTTCACAAGGGCCTTCCGTACCGGCGGGAGTTTGCTGATATTCGCCTGGATGGAGTTATACATCTTCTCAAAGACCAGGGGGACTCCCACCATCTTGGTGACCTTCGTCTCCGCCATAGCCTTGACGATGTCACGGTTCGCCAGAGAAGGCGAGAAGGTAATAAGCGACCCGCTGAAGATAGGGGTCAGAAATCCCGCTGTTCCCTCATAAGCATGGTGGAGGGGCAGAATCGAAAGAAGATTGTCTTCGGGCTGGATCTGAAGCCGTTCCCGGATGGCCAGCAGGTTAGAGACAAGGTTTTTATGAGTGAGGATGACTCCTTTGGTCTTCCCGGTGGTTCCCGATGTATAGAGGAAGACAGCGGGATCTTCGGGGTCGATATCGGGGAGCGGAGGGATCTCCCGGGTCTTTTCAAAGAGTGAATAAAAACCGGTTTCCCCCATGGGGTTTAACTCGTAGAGATCTTTGAGGGCAGGCATCTCCTTTTTGGCCCCTGCGACATCTTCATAGAATTTCCCTTCGGCAAAAATACCCCTCATATCTGAATCGTTGATGATATGGACGATCTCACGGATTCCCAAAAGGCGGTCGATGGGGACGGCGATAAAACCCTGAAGCATACAGGCAGCATAGACCATGGCCCATTCGGGAGTATTGTTCCCAAGTATCCCGACTTTTTCCCCCTTCTCATACCCCAGCCCTCTTAAAAAAGAGCCCAGCTTCAGGGCATAATCTAGATATTGTCCGTAGGTATAGGATTGATAGGCTCCGTCCCGAAAGATCTGAAGAGCTTTCCTGTTTTCAAATGATTTCCCGTTTTGCAGAAAAAGATCCTGTAATGTCTTCATACGGCGACCTTTCTTTTGGCTTCCTCGACACTGCCAAAAATCTTGAATATCTTGTTGAACCCGGCAAGACTCAAAATCTTTTCGATCTTATGAGAGGGAGCGGCCAAAGCCAGCTCTCCGCTGCTCTTATTCAAGACAGACCGTGCTGCCAGAAACGATCCCATTCCGGCACTGTCCACATACTCTACTCCGTTCAGATCAAAAATGACAAAGATAAACCCCTTAGGTAAGAGAACATTCCTCACAAGCTCAATGACAGCGGGTTCATCATTGACGTTGATATTCCCTGAAAAGGAAACCACCGCTGTTTTACCAAGCTCCTCTGTCACCCTCCATTCCATGACATCCTCCTCTGCATGCTATTTTCATCTCCAGGACAGTCTGCCCGGGAGAGAAATGGTATTCGACGCTGTCCATCAGCCTTTTCATCAAAAAGATCCCTCGCCCTCCGGGAAGCGTGATGTTATCCGGATGAGTGGGATCAGCCAGGGTTTCCGGGCAAAACCCTTTCCCCAGGTCCTTTATGGTAATATGAAGAGCCTCTTCTGTCAAAAGAAGTTCAACATCGACATTTTTCTCAGGATCTTCACCGTTTCCGTGTTTTACCGCATTGACGACTCCTTCCACCACAGCCAGAAATATCTCATCGGGACATAGGCCGCTTTCTGCGGCGAAATCAGACATGAACTGCCTGTATAGAGCTTCGATACCCGGCAGAAATGAGGTCCGGCTGGGAAAACTGAAGTGGATGCGGACCATATCACTCTCTCCGGAAAAGCAGAAGAGTCATGTCGTCTGTCTGTTTTCCCCGGGCAAAATCGAAGGCCCTGTCGAAAAGATTCTGGCTGAACGCCTCAAGGCTCTCCCTCGGGCCCTTCTCCAGATCCTTCACAAAGGCCTTCTCCCCATAGAGGTTCTCTTCGCTGTCCATGGATTCAGTGATCCCGTCGGTGTAAAGGATCAGGGTCTCTTTCCGGTCGAGGGGAAGTGTATGAAGGCTGAAGTCATACTCTTCCAGGATACCCAGTGGAATGTCATTACTCTCAAGAAAACGGACAGAACCCTCCTCGGAAAGAAGAGCCGGATAATTATGGCCGGCATTGACGTATTCGATGGCATGTCTCTTTTTGTCCAGTTTACCTAAAACAAGAGTCACAAAGCGCTGAGCTTCCGTATCCCGGAAGATGGAACTGTTCAGCTGATTCACGATATCGGCGAGATTCATTTTAAATCGGACAGCCGAATGAAGATAGGCACGCAATGTGCTCATGACCAGGGCAGCAGGGGCCCCTTTCCCGGAGACATCTGCGATGACGAACAACACCTGGTCTTCTCCATAGGGAAGAACATCATAATAATCGCCCCCGACACTCCGGCAGGCCCGGTACCGGGCCACATACTGATATCCCTCGATGGAGATATCATCGCGGGGAAGAAGCCTCTCCTGGATCTCTCCTGCGATCCTCAGGTCAGCTTCCATCCGTTCCTTTTCCAGAGTATCTTTATGCCACATGGCGTTTTTCAGATTTAAGGCAGCCAGATCTGCAAATGTCTGGAGGAGTTTCAAGTCCCGGGAATTAAAGGCTCCGCCGTCTTCCTTGTTCAGGACTTCTATCAGACCGATGACCTTACCGTTGATCCATACGGGAACACCGATGATGGATTTAGTAACAAATTCGCTTTTTTTGTCCACCCCCTGAAAAAACCTCGGATCGGCCGAAACATCTTTGACCAGAAGCGGCTTTTCATTCTGAATGATCCATCCGGCGATACCCTTGTCGGCGGGGAAGCGGATCTCTTTGATCTTCTCCCCTTTTTCTCCCGTGGCCACATCAAAATAGAGCTCATTTTTTTCTGTATCCAGGAAGATCAAAGAACTGGCTTCCGCTTTAAAGACCACTTTAGCCTGTTCCATGATGACAGCTTTTGTCTTGTCAAAATCCAAAGAAGCATTGAGCATTTTGACGACATCAAGGAGTTTTCTGTACCGGCTTTGTTCCGCCATCGCGTCCCTCCCTTTCCAATTGAGCTAACAGTTTAATATACCCTTTCATCTTCTCTTTGGCAACCAGAAGGGCTCTCAGGTTCTCCTCTTCCGCTTCGATGACCTGGGGGGAGGCTTTATTCAAAAATTCAAAATCAAACAGGCGGCTCCTTTTTTCGAGGATGCGTCTGTTTATCTCTTCCTTCTGCTGCTGCAACTCCTCCATCCGCAGACTCACTCTTGATTTATCATAGACCGGGATATAGAGGCTGATCTTATCCAGCTTCATTTTCAAGCTTTTTTTGGGCATCTCCTTGGGAGTGATGTATTTGAGCTCTGTAAGACTTAAAAAACGGGTTATATAAAACATATTCCGGTTGAGGGTATCCTCCAGCCCGCCGCCGGGATTGGTTATCCATATCTCCAGGGGTTCATCGGGCCCGATATTCAATATTGACTTTCCGTCCATGACCGTATCGATAAGATCCAGGATAAAATGGTCCCGTTCGAGTTCTTCGCTGAAGTGATAGTCCTCCCTGTAGGCCGGGATCCTTCCGGATTCCGAGATATCAGGATAAAAGGGAGCCAGACAGGTCTTAACAGCCCGGAAAACATAAAGAGAATTCCTGAAGACAGCGGGGTCCTCTTCTGCCTGAATCTTTTTGACAAAGGGATAGACACGGTGATCCAGAAGGCCCATGAGAGCTTCCAGATGCCCCAGAAAACTAAACAGGTCGCCTACTTCAAGGGATCCGGTCGCTTTCAGGATAAAATCTTCCAAGGCCGTGAGAAGCAATTTGTCGATATAAAAATCAGTCCTTATGTCCACTTCGTCCATGGCCCCTTTGATCCGTCTGGAAAAGAGCCTTTCCCACCTGTTGAGAAATGAAAGAACCTTCCTGTCGCTGAGATGGATATCCCTGTGAAGAGCTCCATCAAGATAGGCCAGGGGAGATACTTCGGGGAAAGATTCCGGCAGGACTCCTTCTCCGGATCCCTCTCTGTATTCCAGCCCGATGACCTTCCGGTTGTCCCCCTTTTGCCGGGGGGCGAGGATCTTTTGAAAAAAGGACAACCGGTCGGAGACGAAATCTTTTTCCTCCTCATGCAGGAGCAAAAACCTGACCGGTTGACGCCAGAGAAAGGGAAGGAGAAGATTTCGCATCCGGTCATTAAAGAGCGCCTCCTCCTTATGCGTAACTTTTGAACATGCCGGGCAGGACTTTTCATCATAAAAAAGTGTTTTACATTGCGGGCATATGCGGTATTCGATCCTGACCGGCCCCGGATGAGAGTCCGGCCAGCCTTTATGCGAAGTAAGGATCAGCGGCCCGCTTCTGGGCCGTTCAGAGGTCACTTGTTCTACTCCTTCCTCGGAGATAAAGAGATGCTCCGCCAGAAGGTTATCAGCCACTTCATTGCAATGACGGCAGCGGGGGACTTCTATCTCCTGATCCAGAGATTGGGACAAAGCCCCGTACATACTGAGGTCTCCCAAAAGCCTCTCGGGGTCATTCCTGTAAAGGGAAAGGAGACGTGTCCGGCTTTCAGATTCTTCATCCTCTTTGTCCTCTTTCTGAAGAGTAATAAATCTTGTATAGTACTCCGGGCGTGAGACATCCTCTACTTTCAGGATAGGGACATGATGCCCCAGGATAGGGACGATTCCTTTTTTGTCAGCATACTTTTCCATATTCCGGACGCCGATGGCTTTGACATTCAAAAGAGCCAGGGGATCTGTGACTGAAAAGGTCAGAGGGTCGGCAAGGGCGGTGACATTCATCCTCAATGAATAGACATGATGTCTTTCCCGGGTAATGCGGACCTCATACCCTTCCAGGACCCTTCCGCATCCGGGGCAGAAATACCCTTTGATCAGGCCTTTACGGGGAAGCCGCCTCTTGAAGAGCTCTTTCATGAGGCGGTTTACGAAATCATGCCGGGTCTCTTTGTCAAGGGGAAGATGAAGCTCTTCGAAGCGGATGCCGAGAAGAGTATAAAGTTTTTTTTTCAATATTTCTTTCTGATTGTTTTTGCAGAGGATAAGATCATAATAGGCCGGCTTTTCCTCCCCGAGAGAAGCAAACGCCTTGTGGAGAAAATTTCCATAGACCAGGGGATAAAGGTCACGGGCCGTGAGCCGCCTGTGGGTGACAGGCGTGTAATAGATCATGCCTTCTTTTTTGCTCTTATCAGCCATCCCGATCCTTTTCAGAAAAGATCTCGGCTGTAAAGGAGTAGATCTCAGTCTCGGGCCAGGAAGCAGCCTCGGGGGGGAGCCCCGCCTTCCGGCAGGTATGTCCGATAAACTCCTCCCGCCCCCAATGATACTCGACGGCTACCTGGGGCAGAAGGAGCCCTGATCTTGACCCGTTTCTGACAACGAGCCCGTCCCGTCCGGTACGTATCCCGCTCAGGTCCGTGATACGCTTCAGTGGCGACAGAAGAGAGATTTCAATGGCAACATCGTCAAGTTCCTCACGCCTGAGAGGTTCAAAACGGGGGTCGTGAAAAGCGGCTTCACGGGCTAAATGGATAACGGCGTCTTTCAACGGCTCCACTCCGGTTATAAAGCCGATGCATCCCTTTAGCTCACCGCTGAGAGTCAGAGTGACGAAAAGGCCTCTCTTTTGACTAAAAAGAGGATCTTCCAGAGGTTCGATAAAGATTCCGGGATCGAAGACAGATGCAATGCTCTGCCTTGCTCGTCTAAGAAGGGCTTGTCTCTGACCGTCCTTCAGTGTCAGCATGCCCGGCCCCCCTCTTTGATTTCCGATGTATGAAAAAAACCACCAGGGCCCACAGGAAAAGAGCGATGATGACGAAATTCATGATAACGCCCAGGTAGAGGTATTTCTTTTTATAGTCAAACTGCCGCTCATGTTCTTTCTTGAAGGCTTCGTCGCCGAAGCGGCACATATATTTATGATCGGGAGCAAAGACATCAACGATGCCCTTGGCATTGTCACTCACGAAAAAATAACCGTTGTACGACGCAAGAGAGGCAGGAATATAATATTTAGACTGAGCAGTCAAAAGAACTTCCTCAACCGGGTCATAGACATAATACCTGGCCGAGAAAAAATCCTTATCCGCGTAGAGAAAATGAAGGGCTCCCCCGTCATCTACTCCCCGGATGACGGTCCCCTCTTCAGGCAAACGGTCGAAAACTCTCTCCTCCGCCCCGCCAAGCTGACGGATGATATTACGGCCTCTCTCCGAGTAATAGATACCGCCTCTCCACTGAAAGAGGGCATAGGGCCTGACAGGTGTCTTTTGAGTCTCCAGGAGAGCCCCTTCAGAATCCAATATCTCAATATACTTCTCTTTAGCGGATACGCCGTAGATCTTTTTGCCGATGGCCGTGACTGTCGTGTAACGTCCGGCGGAAAAACTCTTCTGCGGGTTGAACCAGGAGTCATAGACGATAAACCGGCCATTCTCTCTGCGATAGGTCACCGGCACTCCTTCCAGAAAGAAGAAGGCATCGGGCTTGCTGCGGAATTGAAATCCCATGGATTTCTCTCCGTTCAGTGTATACGCCTCGATGACACTTCCCTCAAGAAGATAGAGTTTATCTCCGTTGAACGCCAGGGCATCGATGCCGGGAGCTTTCAGGAAACGGTCTTTGGCGATAAAGTTGACGATAACGGCGAGGATGATAAGAGCGATGATGAGTATAGCCTGGGTGTTAAGCCTCTTCTCATTCATCCCCGACACCGAATACTTCTTTAAGAAAATCATTCATAAGGTCTTCACTGTTATCCGAAGGAACGACCTGAGCCAATTCATCTTTTTCAGCATTTTTAATCGTGGACATCACCTCTTTGTGCTG
Source organism: Candidatus Mcinerneyibacteriota bacterium (assembly GCA_016937175.1). Taxonomy (GTDB): domain Bacteria; phylum Macinerneyibacteriota; class Macinerneyibacteria; order Macinerneyibacteriales; family DSCS01; genus DSCS01. Next base: position 179,462 of record JAFGWL010000056.1, read on the forward strand.
TTCCACAAGCTTCTCCTCTATCTTCTTCTCGATCTTGTCCGGGTCTCCGTTAATGATCAACTTTTTTTTCTTGCTGCCGATGATGGCCCCGTTATCGAAGATCAGGGTGACGATGGTGCTGTTGGACGGCATAAATTCCGTCTGAACATGGACCTTTCGGTTTTTAAATTCGACATCGCTGTTTCTCCCCTGAATCATGCTCATTCCTCCTTGGCATGTTGGATTATATCATTTTTGCAGCCCTTTTCAAGAGTTAGTTGCATCACTAGGGCATCCTCTCCGTTATCCGTATAGTAGTTCTTGCGCAGGCCTGCGGGGACAAATCCTCTTGAGCGGTAGAGAGCCTGAGCTGCCCGGTTGCCGAGGCGGACCTCCAGCCAGATGTTCCGTCCCCCCCGCTTTGCCATCTCTTCCAGAGCAGCATCCAGAAGTCCTCCTCCGACACCCTTTCTGCGGAAACTGGGATGAACGGCAAAATCCGCAATATGCCCTTCATCGAACAGGACCCAGCTCAGGCAAAACCCTGCCAGGATATCCCCTTTAAACGACCCGATAAAAAAGGCGTAATCCTTTTCGAATTCAGCAGCCATCATCTCTTTGGTCCATGGGAGAGTGAAAGAGGCGGATTCGATGGCTAAGACTGCGGCCAGGTCACGTCTGTCAAGAAGACGGATTTTTCTTCTCATAATTGATCTCGGCATCAGAAAGCCTGCAATAATCCGGCTCCAGGGAAAGAAGATCGGACGGGCCCTCTTTTTCAAACTTCTCCAGCCCGATCCTGCCGACAGCGAAAGGATCCGTGCGCGTAAACCGACCGAGGCCTTTCACTGCACCGGGGAAAATGGAGAGAAGGGTCTCCCGGAAGGCTTCTCCCTCACCGAGAAAGGCCGGCTCCCGGGCTTTCTCCAGGACAAGCCTGAAAAAAGGCTCCGGCTCATAAGACCCTGAGGGAATGATCTCTTTAAGTTCCGCTCCGCTTTTTTCGTAGAGAGCTCCGAACACCTGGCCCTTTCTGGCGTCAAAAAGAGGGAGATAAAAACCGTCTCTGACGGCATAACTGGCGGCCAGAGCTTCAAGGGTGTTGACTCCCGTGATAGGGATTCCCAAGGCATAGGAGAGACTTTTACAAAGGGTCATCCCGATCCTGAGGCCTGTAAAAGATCCGGGTCCCCGGGCTACAGCCAGGAGCCCCACATCTTCGAGTCGGAGGCCGCTTTGGGCCAGGAGAAAATGAATCATGGGAAGAAGCTTTTCTGAATAGGTGGCTTTTACGTTAAAAGAGATGCTCATCAGGGGGGTTCGATCGAGCAGAAGGCCTGCACTACCTAAAAAACGTGAGCTGTCGACAGCAAGAGTATACATCGTTCACCTTTCAATCGTGATCTCACGAGTCGTTTCATCGACCAGTTTAATAATGACCATGGCTTTATCTGTCCCCGGAGGGATCTCCGCCTTTTCGGCCCACTCGATAATGGATACAACCCCCTCTTCGAGATGCTCATCGAAACCCAGTTGAAAGAGCTCCTCAGAATCTTCGATCCGGTAGAGGTCGAAGTGGTTCACCGCTCCCCGGGAAGAGGGATAGATGTTGAGAAGCGTAAAAGTGGGAGACCGGACTTCTTTTTCCGGGATTCCGTAAAAACGTGCCATTCCCCTGGCAAAGACGCTCTTCCCAGCTCCCAAATCCCCATACAGGAGGACAACGGCACCCCGGGCCAGTTCACCTGCAAGCTTTTCCCCCAGGGACAGGGTATCTTCAGGAGAGCCGGATAAGAAGACTTCTTTCATGGGATAAGATTCATTCCTTTTGATGTGACAGCCAGGACATAACCGTTATAGGCAAACAGCTTCTCTGTTCGGGAAGAGCACAGCCCGTCTTCTACTGTCAGGACTTTAAACCGTTCAGTTTCCAGGTCGATAATATAGAGGCCTGTCTCTGTGGCGGCATAAAGCTTGCCTTCCCTTACGAGCATGTCAGAGACCCCTTCCCGCAGGGATTTGACGACCCCCGATTCGTGAGTATCGATGTCGTACCACATGATCCCCATATTCCCGCCCACATAGAGCCGGGTGCCGGCCCGGGCCATGGTATTGAGGAAATCACTGTGTAAAGAAGAGGCTGTCAGCCTTTGAAGGACCGTTCCGTCTTTTGCGGCCAGGATCAGGCGGTCTCTGTGCAGAAGGATCAGAGTCCCTTCCGTCACATCGAATTGGTCGACATTGAAAAAATCTATTCCTCGGATCTCTCTGACCTTACGGGGTTGACGGACATTGAAGGAATTGATCCCGTATTTTGTCAGGAGATAAAGCTCTTCTCCCTCTGCCCGAAGGGAGATAATATTGTTATCCAGAAGGCCGGCATCCATCTTTACGGCTGAGCGGAAGGAAGTGCCGGCATAGACCCCGACTCCGTTGCTTCTTGTGGCCAACCAGAGACGCCCGGCAGCCCGGACAGCATCATTCAGGTTATCGTCCAGTTCAGGGACTCGGTCAAAAGAGAAAGCTCCATTTTTCAAATGGTTGATAAAAGTCCCCACAAACCAGTAACCGCCCTCTTCATCAGGCAGCACTGCTTTCAGGCCGGAGCCAAAGAGAGCTCCGTTCTCTTTTTTGACTACGGGAGAGGAGGATGAGAAGGCTGCAAGATAACCTTCTCGGGTGATGAGGACACCGTCCCCCCCCGGAAGTCCGGCATAGTCGATGACTTCCAGAGGATTTCCCGTATCGGGGTCAAGAGGCGGGAAGTCGGGTGCTTTACGATGTATGGGATGAACAGGTACCTGCAGTCCCCGGACCAGTTCGAACCGGGTCAAAAGCCATGTATAGTCACCGCCCTTCGCCCTCACAGAGATCCGCCGGTTGTCATATCCCCACTCCAGGACAGGGCCTACGGACTTCCCGATCTTCTCCCAGGAGTCATCAGCCAGGCGCCTGTAGATACCCCGGTCGGTGAAGGCCAGGACCTCACCCAGCTCTTCTGCAGCCGCTATCATATAGATATGGTGTCTTTCCAAAAGGTCTCCCGGATTCCCCGAATACTGAAAAGAACCTTCAGCTCCCCGATAGATAATAAGGCCTTTGTCGGTCCCGCAATAGACGTTAAAACTGTCAGAGGCCACATCGGTAGCCTTCTCATAAGAGATGAAAGAGAGGGCTTCCCGGGCTGCTGATGTCAGAGAAGCCGACAAGAACAGAAGGAGGAAAACCAACCATCTTCGTATCATCAGAAACCTCCTGTAAAATGCTCCACACAGATTTTTAAACCGATCCCGATAAGGATCAATCCTCCGGCGATATTGATCTTCGTCCCGAAGACCAGCCCGAAGACACGCCCGATGTAAACGGCGACCCAGCTTGTGAGGAAAGTGATTCCTCCGATTATGACCACGGGCCAGAGAATAGAGACGTCCAGCAGAGCGAAGGTCAGCCCCAAAGCCAGGGCATCGATACTAGTGGCCACTCCCAGAGCCAGAAGGATCCCCGGTGTCAGCGAAGTCCGTTTTACGGCCTCTTCGGAAGCAAATCCTTCCCTGATCATATGCAGGCCGACTAAAAGAAGAAGGGCAAGGACGATCCAATGGTCTACAGGCTTGATCACCGGAGCCAGACTCTGCCCCGCCATCCATCCGGCTACGGGCATGGCGGCCTGAAAGAATCCGAATGTCGCAGCAATGATAAGAGGATGCCGGAAATTGAAGAATTCCAGGCTGAAGCCATAAGCCAGGGCTACGGCAAAGGCGTCCAGGGCCAGCGAAAAAGCAATAAGGACAATATGGATGATGCTCATAACCCTGCTATCCCTTTTCCCTTTGCAGATACTCGAGATATCCGAAGATAAACTGGTCGATATCGCCGTTTAGGACTGCATCGACATTCCCTGTCTCTACGCCGGTCCGGTGATCCTTGATCATCTTATAGGGATGAAGAACATAAGAGCGTATCTGGCTGCCCCAGGCATTTTCTTTTTTGGAGTTTTCTAATTTACTCTTCTCCGCTTCCAATTTCTCCATTTCCAGCTGATAGAGCCGCGCTTTCAGCATCTTCATAGCCTGCTCTCTGTTCTGAATCTGGGAACGCTCATTTTGACACTGAACGACGATATTGGTAGGAAGGTGAGTAATACGGACCGCTGAATCGGTCATGTTGACATGCTGCCCTCCGGCTCCGGAAGCACGGAAGGTGTCGATACGCAGATCCTTTTCATTGATCTCCACCTCGATCTCTTCATCCACTTCGGGATAGACGAAGACAGAAGCAAAGGATGTGTGACGCCTCTTGTTGGAATCAAATGGACTGATCCGGACAAGGCGATGGACACCGTTTTCAGTTTTAAGATATCCGTGTGCATAAGAGCCCTTGATATAAAGAGTCACGCTTTTGATGCCCGCTTCTTCTCCATCCTGATAGTCGATTATTTCCACACCGTATTTACGGTAATCGGCCCAATGCTGATACATCCTCATCAGCAATGAAGCCCAATCCTGGGATTCTGTCCCTCCTGCGCCGGGATGGATCTCCAGATAGGCATTGTTGGGGTCGTTTTTCCCGTTGAGCAGGCTCTGCAGCTCAGCGGCCTTCAATTCTCTTTGAAAGGTATAGATATTCTCTTCCAGCTCCCGGTTCATCCCCTCATCGGGCTCTTCTTCAAGCAAGTCGGCAAGAAGGATGATCTCTTCAAGAGCTTCTCTTATCCCAGAAAAAAGTTCCATCCTGTCTTCCAGGAGCCTCAGTTCCCGCCCCAGTTCCTTTGTCTTCTTCTGATCCGACCAGACCTCTTCCCGGGTCATCATCTCCCGGATCTCCCCGGCTCTTTTCGAGGCTGATTCAATTTTTAAGAACTCCTTCAATTTGGCCAATCTGGGAAGGGCCTCTTCTATGACACTCCTGGCTTCAAAGATCTCCATGTCCTACTCCTTCGCCCCTTGGCGCATCTCTTTTTGAAGATGGTTCAGCACCGTGCTGTAGTTTTTGTTTTCCGGTTCACACTCTACCGCCATAGAGACTTCTCTGATCCCTTGCTCCCGTTCCCCCGATTGATAAAGGAGCATCCCGTAGAGATAGTGGGCCAGGGCATTTTTCTGATTGACGCCCACCGCTTCCTTATAAGCTTTTCTGGCCTTTTCCGTCTCGCCATTGCGGGCTGCTTCAGCGCCCTTTTCAGTCAGTTCCAGGGACCTGACATAGGCCGTCCTCCATTCTTTATTGAAGACTTTGTCCCGCCTTTTCTGAATAAAATAGTTAAAGGGCTCCACTTCAAGAGCCAGGCTGACCGCCTCTTCAGCCTTTTTCCAGGCCTTCTGCCGCAAATAGACTTCTGAAAGAAGGGAAAAACTGGCGATGCTTTTGGGATTCATACGGGTAGCCTTGAGAAAATACTCTTCAGCTTTCTCCAGGTTTTTCTCTTCGAAATAGATCGTTGCAATATTATGAAAGATCATATAGTTGACCAGCCTGTTCTCTTCAAGCTGAAGGTAAAGGGCCTTTGCCCGGCTGTGATCTCCCTTACGAAGCGCTTCATTGGCTTTGCCCGTCAGGCGTCTGGCTTTGAGCAGCTTGGGATACAAAGCCAGTTTTTTTATAAATTTCATGGTCCCTCCCTTATTTGGTCTAAAAGGATGATACCCTTTTAAGGCTCTTTTTCAAGTTATTTCATCACATTGCGGCCGTAAAAGGAGCAGGAGTTGCCGTTTTTGCAACAAAGTCAGGATTCATGAGTATACACAAGAGAGCGCCCATGATTGAAAAAGAAGCCTTGATCGTCTCGTCACAAAGACACCTGGCCTCACGCCTTCAGACAGAGCTGGCCCGTATCCCCGGAATATCTGTCCGCCCCCGGATCTATGAAGAGGGGCGGCTCTCCTTCAACCTCCGCCGGCGCAGCCCCGACCTTATCTTCATGTCCCTTAAAAACGAGCCTTCTCTCTGGGTCGACCTCTTCCTCCATAGGCCCCCATTTTCGCAGGTCATCGCAATCACGCCCGACCCTGCCCTGGCTCCCCGGGCTTTCCTTTATAACTGTGCCGATGTCCTGACATCCCCCTTCCGCGTTCAGGACCTGCGCAGGGCTGTCGCCAGGGCCCTGACACGGCGTTTTCTTTGGCTCCGAAGACAGGAGAGGCACTTCTCCCCCCTGGCAGCCCGTAAAAAAGATGTGATCCGCTTTTTCAACCCTGAAGAAATCCTCTTTTTTAAAGCAGAAGATAAAGTCGTCTTTCTGTATACAGACAAAGAGCGCTATTTCTCACGTTTCAGCCTGAGCCAGCTGGAAGCTCGCCTAAACCCCCTCCAATTCTGTCGTGTCCGGCGTAATGTGATCGTAGCGCTTCATGCGATCCGCGAAGTGGAAATCAAAGGCTCACGCGGGCTTTTCCTCTCTCTCAGAGGAAGCGGGATGAAGATCCGCGCCGGACGGAGATATATCCCTTATCTTAAAGAAAAGCTACTCCTTTAATCCCCAGGATCCGTATGTCACAAAAGAGTGAAGCCCCCCTGCGGGCATTTTGTCGTAGCTGGTCGTATATTCGAGAAGCTGGATGACACCTTGCCGGAAAAGCCCGCAGATCAGGGCCACACCTCCAGGGCCGCAGGCGGACTGATGCTCCAGGGCATATGGAATGATCTCCTTCCATTCTCCCTTGCTCACCTTTTTAATGAACTCAGGGTCTTTTTGCCGGGTCACATATTCATATCCCGCAGCTCCTGTCCCCAGGGAAGAGTCTCCGTAACGGAACCCGTAGTGAGTCAAATCGGTACTGGCCACAAAGATCACTTCCGGATGATCCTCTTTTAGTTTTTCAAGGATATTGACATAATCCGTAAGGCTTTTCTGGATCCCCGGAGGAACTGAGACGGGAATGATCCGGCTCCGGGGATAGAGGTACTTTAAAAAAGGAAGCTGGACCTCGATGGAATGTTCCCCTTCATGGGCCCGGGCTGAATGGAGAAAGAGCGATTCATCGAAATAGTCTCTGATAAGCCCATGGGCAACGGGCATATCTCCCAAAGGAGTCTCCCAGGCACCTTCCGGAAAGACAGCAGGACGCTCCACTCCGTAGGTATGGACGGCCCCCAGGAGGAGGAAGACGGCATCGGGGCAGGCATTCAAAGCTGCCAAGGCTCTGAGAGCGATTCCTCCTGAGAAGGCCCAGCCTGCATGGGGAACGATGCCCCCCCGGTATTCCCTCAGCCCTGTCTCTGACAGCTCGCATTTGATAAAAGCTTCGATCTCAGCGGCCCGGGCAGGATAAAACTGTCCGGACACGACAGCATTTCGTCTCATTCCGCCTCCTATTCAAACAATATTTTAAGATCCTCCCACGACATCGTTTTCATGAAAGCGGTATCGGTAAAGTCGAGAGAGTGGAACATCTCGCTCTTCTCTTCCTGCATTCTGATGATCTTTTCCTCGATAGTCCCTTCGGTGATCAGCTTATAGACATTGACAGTCCGGGTCTGCCCCATTCTGTAAGCCCGGTCCGTGGCCTGTCTTTCCACCATGGGATTCCACCAGGGATCAAAGTGGACCACGACATCCGCCCCTGTGATATTCAGGCCGGTGCCTCCGGCTTTGAGACTGACCAGGATGATGGGGGTTTCTCTGTTTTCATTGAAACGGTCGACGATCTCCACCCGGTTCGGGGTCTTTCCGTCGATATATTCAAAAGGGATCTTATCTTTTCTCAGCTCATCACGGATGATATGAAGCATTTTTACAAACTGGCTGAAGAGAAGGATCCGGTGTCCGCCGTCCATGGATTCTGCGAGGATCTCTCTGAGCAGATCCATTTTTGCTGAGATATCTTCATTCTCAGTGAGCTCAGGATAGATCATCCCCGGATGGTTACAGATCTGGCGCAGCCTGATCAGCGCGCTGAGGATATGCATACGGCTCTTGACAAATCCCTCTTTTTCCACAAGCCCGAAGATCTCGTTTCTGATCTCCCCGAGAAATCGCTGATAAAGGGCCTTCTGCCCGTCTGTGAGAGGGACGACAGAGACCTGTTCGATCTTGGGAGGAAGCTCTGTGAGGACCTCTTCTTTTGTCCTTCTGAGGATAAACGGCTTGATCTTCATATTCAGCTCGTTGAGGACTTCTTCATTCTTTTCTTTGACGATCTCTTTGTCGTAATAATCGACGAAATGCCTTCTTGTCCCCAGGTATCCGGGCATGATAAAGTCAAAGATCGACCAGAGCTCGCGAATGGAATTCTCCATAGGGGTCCCTGTCAGTACCAGTTTAAACATGGCGTCGAGTTTTTTAACGCTCCTGGCTACTTTGGTCTGATAATTCTTGATATGCTGGGCTTCATCCAGGATGACATAGTGGTAGACCCGATCCTCGTAGAGGTCGATATCGTTGCGGAGGAGGGAGTAGGAGGTGATGAGCAAGTCCGCTTTCTCCGACCCGGCGATGATCTCTTCTCTCTGAGCCCGGTTACCCTCCACCACGGCACATTTCATATGCGGTGTGAATTTCTTCACTTCCTTGACCCAGTTATGCATCAGGGATTTGGGGCATACAACCATGGAGGGCAGCGCGCTGCTGACAGAAATCATCATGGCCAGAGCCTGGACTGTCTTTCCCAATCCCATGTCATCGGCCAGCACTCCGGAGAGTTTATAGCGGTGGAGAAAATGAAGCCAATAATAACCCTCTTTCTGATAAGGCCGGAGGATCTTATCCAAGCTTTCCGGGACAGGTATCTTTCTGATTCCTTTGACATCCATGAGCTCTTCATAGAGGGCCCGGAAACGCTCGTCACCCCGGATCTCGATGTCTTTATTCTTCTTGACGTAGTTGATCAGGTGAGGCAGGTAATAGATCTTATGCTGGAAGCTCTCTTTTTTATCCAGAGAGAGTGCAAAAGCCGCCTTAAAGTCCTCCATGAATTGACGGATCTCTTCCAGGTTCACAAGCTTCAGGATCCTTGTCTTATCCAATTTGATAAAGGGGTCCCCTTTACGGATATGATCTCTCAGCATCTCAGGGTCAAGCGAATAATCCTCTTTCAGCCCGCACCCGAAATTCAGGGTAAATGAAGAGTCCTCTTCCAGAGATATTTCCAGAACCGGTTTGATGGTCACATTGAAAATGCGGATCTGCCGGAATTCCGGGGTCAGCCTCTTTGTCCAGTCAGAGGGGATCCTTTTAAATCCGTTGATGAGAAAGTCGATGATATCATCATTGTCCTTGAGGACGAAAAAGCCCTCTTCCCATTTGAAGTTATATTGAAAGAAAAAAAGAAAAAGACGGCGTTCCTTCTTGGGGTCTCTGCGGATAAAATTGATCTGGTCATCTACGGTCTTGACGATATAGGGGCCTTTTTTGACAATATCGCTGTAAGTAAAATCCATCTTCCCGTAATGATAGATGGGATCCACTTTGATGATCCCTTCGGAGTAGTCAAGCTTTAATTCTATATTGAGCTGGTTATGGTGGATCTCCAGACGTCTTATTTCCCCGTCCCATTGAAAATCGAGGTATCTGTTCCAGTAATTGTGATAATTATCGATAAAATCAAAGAGCTCCTCCTCCCGGAACTCCTTCCCCTTAGTCAGAATCCTGTCCCAGAGAGGCTGGGAATAGACCGGAAGAAGGCGGGCCAGCAGGGAACCGCTCAGATACCACTTCTCTCCCTCGAAGGAAAGGATGCGCGAACTGGCTTCAGGCCCTGGGTTGACCGATATGCTCTCCTGACTGCATCGGATGAGGACAGCCGGTTTTTCGAACTTTTCGCGGACATCCAGCCGTACCCCTGAAGAGAGCAGATAAAGCTGCTCATACCCGATCAGAAGGCTCAGGAGATCTCTGGCATAGGGGCCATGAAGGACAAAAGCCTTGTTGACAAATTTCCCGAATTTCAGGAGATGCTCCAGAATCATCTCCTGATGCTCCGTCAAAGTCCCGAGGATGTCGAATATCTCCTCTTCCCGGAAAAAATCCCGGGTTGCATTCTCGGGATGGCTGATAAACTCCATCATCTCGTTCTGCAGCCCTGGCCAGTCCGTCTCCCGGCCCGGTTTCAGCGTAATGAATATATCGCTGATCGTATCTTCTATACCGATGTAAAAGGGCAGGGGCCTTTCAGTCATATCTCCATCTCTTCATCGTTTATCTTTTACTGTACCCCCATAAAATAAAACGGGCAAGCCTTAATGCTGTCGTATCTCCCTGATACGCGATGCGGCTGTCTTACTGTACACGGTCTCTTTTCCTGATATCTGAATAATATATTCGTAGATCTCCACGGCTTTATCCATCTCTCCCAGCGCTTCATAGGCAGTCCCGCCCTGGAAGAGCGCGGTGACCATCCACTGAAAATCTTCATCGGTATTGACAGGGAGGTATTTCACTTTCATAAACTCACGGATGGCATCCCGGTAGTGTCCCCGGGCATAATAACAGTCTCCGATATTGAACTGGATTTCCATCTTCAGAGAGTCCGGTGCCCGGTCAATAAAGGAAGTGAGACGGCCCAGGGCCTCGTCATACTTCCTCTCATCCATAAAAGTATAGACAATATTGAGAAGAGCTCCGTAGTAAAGGGGTGTTTCAGGGAAACGGTCCACGACCTGCTGAAACGCTTCACGGGCTTTACCGGTCTCCCCCTCTTCCTTAAAGAGGAGTCCCCGGTTATAGAGCGCATCGGGACTGGGTTTGAATTCGTAGGAGCGTTGGAAATAGTCCAGCGCCTTATCTTTATCGCCCAGAGCATAATGGGCCTGTCCCAGGGAAAGATAGAGCTTTTCCTTTCCTTCGAAGGAGGGGTTAGCCTCAAGACGAAGGAAGATGTCCAGAGCCTTGTCCGTCTCGCCCTTTCCCAGGCGGATATTTCCGAGCATGAAGGCTGCCTGAAGGTTCCAGGGTGTCTCCAGGACTTCCTTCCCCCCGCCGGCCTGAATAAAATAATCTTCCGCCCGTCCGGCATCTTTTTTCCCCAGATAGGCCACTTCTCCCAAGACATAAGATATCTCTTCCTCAAACTCTCTGAGGGTTTTGCTGTTCTTTCGACGAAGAGCAAGTCCTTCGTCAAGGCGGTTCAGACGGGTAAGTGCAATGACACGCCGGCTGACGGAATAAGCATCCCCCTCCCGGAAAAACTCCAGGATATCCCTCCAGCGCTCCTGCTCAGCCAAAGCTTTATAGACCCGGCCCCGGACATCCCTTCCGCGGGCTTTTCCCAGAAGCCCCATGGCCTCTTCATCCATCCCCAGCTTCAGGCAGGCAAGTCCCTTGACCACAGCAAGCCCACCCTCTTCCGCCGTGATGTTCAGGCAGGCTTTCCGGGCGGCTTCTTTCTGTCCGTCAAGGATCAGGGCATCCAGATAGAGTCCCATGACCTCCGGGTCGTTATAATATTCGGGCAGACGGGTCAGGACATTATAGATATTGAAGATCACTTCTTCGTAATCGGCTTCGCCGAAGGCGATATCGGCCAGCAGAAGGCTGGCTTTGACCTTCATCTCAAAGGGCTTCGTAATGGACAAAAGAAGCTCCCTGGCTTCCCCGTTACGCCCTGTCCGGTGATAGATAGATGCCAGATAGTAGGACAGAGTCCCCCTCTTTTCCCCCTCTGTTTCAAGCAGTCCGGTAAAGAGGCGTTCGGCCTCTCCGTAATTGGAGTTGTAATAGGCAGTCATGGCACGGGCATACTCTTCAGCAGGTGTTCCTGCCACACTTTCGGGAAGCGGGAGCTCTTTGAACGCCTCTTCCCTCTCTTCACTGATAAGAAAATCGATATAGCTCCGCACCGTATCCTGGCTCACAGACCCGGGAAAGTTCGAAAAGGCGTAAAGGAAATCATCCTCTTCCAGAGTCCCTTCCATGTCATAATAGACCAGGACATGGGAATAGACTTCTCCTGCAGCCGGATGGTCTTTGCGTGCGTTGAAGAACGATTCGATTTCGCTTTTCGGCCCCTTTTTCAGAAGCAGGGCATAAGCTCCCGCCCGGAGGGCCTTCTCATCGTCCCGCCCGCCTTTTTGGTAATACTCATAGGCTTTGCTGAAATCTTTGACCGAGAAAAAGACATCGCCCCGCTGTCTGTAGAGCTCTTTTTCTCCCACGGGTTCTTTCAGCTGCTGCTCCAGGAGGCCGTCCAGCGCGGCAAGGCCCCGGGTTATATCGGTGATGATATAACGGTTCAGATAATCGATCCTTTTGCGGGCCTTATCGGCCAGGGGGGAGAAGGGGAAACGCTCTCCGATATTTTTGTAAGCTGTCACGGCTCTGTCGTAGCGAGGGATCTTCTCATAACAGAGGCCTATCTCATAAAGGGCTTTATCCCCATATCCTTCAGTATTGAAGGCAATACGCTCAAAGGCGGCGATGGCCCGCTCATAATCCTTCATCTCATAGGCATAGATCCGCCCGACACGATAGACCAGATAAGGGACCTGGGGATCCCGGGAGAAATATGTAATATAATCGAGAAGGGCATTGACGGCCTGGGCATGGAAACCGCCATCTTCAAAAAATTCGGCTTTCTCCATAAGAGCTCTTTTGATTTCGGCTTCATCCTGCCTGTTTCTGTGGAATCCTGCCATTTGATCGAAGAGAGCTGCGATCTTTTCCGTGTCCCAGCCTCTTTTTTCTCTCTCGATATCCAGAGCGAGCCTGACGATGTCGGGATAAAGGGAGCTGTCAGGATAGGCCTTAAGAAAATAGTCGACCTCCTTTGCCGCCTCCTCCTTCTTGCCCAGCAGAAGAAGGGCTTCGGCTTTCCCTTTCAGGGCATCATCAGCCATAGCGCTGTTGGGGTTCTTGTCAAGAAGAGACTGGAAAGCGGCTGCGGCTTCGGAAAAGGCCCTCTTTTCCATATATACCCGTCCCTTTCCGTAAAGAGCCCGGTAATAGTACTCGCTCTCCGGATAGCGTGACATGAGCCCCTGATACTCTCTGAGAGCCTTATCATAATCATACTGACCGAAGGCGATCTCCGCTCTGTACCAGGCCCATTTCCCCGGATCGAGGTCCTTCTCCTCTAATTTTTCCAAAAATGGACGGGCCTTTTCCATCTCTCCCCGTTCAAAATGGTAGTCCAGAAGAGAGATATAGGCCTTTTTCAGATTGTCTCCCCTCGGGTTGAGATTGATGATTTCCTTCATTGCCTTAAAATAGGCCTCATGTTCACCGGCTTGCCGGTAGAGAGATGCCGCCAGAAACAGGGTCTCGGTGTAGAGGGAGGTATCTTTATAAAAGCGCCTGATCTTTTCTGCCGTCTCAAGAGCCTGTTTTTTCATTCCGCTTTCATCCAGGGCCAAAGCGATGTAATAGAGGATATCGCCTAAAGCCGGGCTCTCCTCATAACGCTGAAGGAACCTGTTCCCTTCCGTGAGGACCATATTCCACTTCTCCAGACGGGCATACGAGGCGATCAGCTTCCGGTAAGCGCCTTCGACCCGCCGGTCCTGGGGGTTCTCATTGATAAATGTCTTATACTCTTCCACGGCCAGGTCAAAAAAACCATCCTGAAAGAGTTTTTCGGCATAGTCGAATCCTCCGATGATCCCCGAGACAGAAACAGGGGAGAGGATCAACACCACGATGACCGCGATTTTATGAAGAAACTTCATTGAAAGCTCCTTTCTTCTTCAAAAGAGGGGTAAAAGAGATACATGAGACCGGGCACGCAGGGAGACAGTCTCCGCAGCGGATACACTCCTCAGACCCGGGGTCTTCGCTGATATTGATATCCACAGGGCAGACGGAGCGGCAAGCTCCGCAAGAGACACAGCGGCCCATGTCCACATGGATGGTATAGAGGCTGATCCTATTGAAAAACCCCAGTATTGTCCCCAAAGGACAGGTCGTCCTGCAGAAAAAACGGGGGATGACTACGGATAAACCGCTGTAGGCGATAAGGAGCCCCACTTTCCAGAAATAGAGGAGCCCAAGGGGGATATTCAATGACCAGACCAGTGTCAACCCGCCCTCCAGGGTCCCTGCAGGGCAGATATAGGTGCAAAAGGCCGGTTTCAGGAGAACAAGAGGCAGAATTACGATAAAGAGGCCCAGGATGATATAGCGGATCAGGATGAAAAAACGGGGCAGTCCCAGAGAGATGGAAGAGATCTTCTTCAACAGGTCCTGATAAAACCCGAAGGGACAGAGATGGCCGCAATACCACCGCCCTGCCAGAAGCCCGGCGCTTCCCAGAAGCCCCAAGACAAGAAGAGAGATGTGGCGGGCCTGGCTGTAGATCATATACTGCAGGCTGCCCAGGGGGCATGAAGTCAGTGCCCCCGGACAGGAGTAACAATTAAGGACCGGCAGACAGAGCCCCTTTGACTCACCCTGAAAGGGAGCAGCTTCGATAAATCCTTTAATATTGGAATTGATACCTATGCTGAAGAGAAGCTGCCGCCAAAAACGTTTTTTGAAAAAAGAAAGCCATTTCATATTATCCGATCCCGATGCACCCGTAGCAGATGTAAATACCGTTGTTTTTAATGAGTTCCCATTCCCCCGTCAGAAGGCCCGCCAGGATCAAAAGGAGAGCCAGAAAAAGCAGGAGGGCCGCTGTGCGGATCTTATTCTTCTTTGTCAAGATAAATCCCCCTTATCACACGGACAGCGTCCCGGGCAGCTGCCACGTCGTGGACCCGGAGGATGTCGGCTCCGTTGCCCAGGGCCACAGCGTGAGCGGCGACAGTTCCCCACAGACGCCCGGCCGGCGGGCGCCCTGTAAGGGTCCCGAGAAACGATTTTCTTGAAAGCCCCATGACAAGGGGATAGGGGAGGGATTTAAACTCTCTCAGCCGCCTGAGAAGAGCGGTATTGTCTTCGAGCCGCTTCCCGAACCCTATTCCCGGGTCGATGAGGAGAGAATCTGCCGCGATCCCCGATTTCCGGGCTTCTTCCGTCCGGCCGGCAAGATATGCATAGACTTCACCCGTGACATCTTCGTAAAAGGGGTTTTCCTGCATGGTATCAGGTGTCCCCTTCATATGCATAAGGATAACAGCGGCTTTAAAAGAGGCTGCTGTGGGAGCCATCTCAGGGTCATGAGAAAGCGCCGAGACGTCATTGATGATATCCGCCCCGTTTTCCAGAGCCTTGCGGGCGACATAGCTCTTGCGTGTATCCACCGAGACAGGGATCTCCGGAGCTTTTTCCCGGATAAGGGCCAGGGGCCTTTCTATTCGCTCCCACTCTTCAGAAGGCGATACCTCCCGGCTTCCCGGCCGGGTGGATTCTCCCCCGATATCGATAAGGTCGGCCCCCTCTTCTATAAGCTGTCTGATCCGGTTCTTTAAGGTGGCTTCATCTGTATGATGCCCTCCATCATAAAACGAATCGGGGGTCACATTAAGGATTCCCATGACCAGAGGGGCTGAAAGGCCGATCTCTTTGCCCCGGGCCCGGAAAAAGGCAGGAGGTGTATCGGGATTCAGCAGCGCGCGCGCTATTTGTTTCAGGCCGAAGGGCTGCTGTTCCAGTTTCCGGCTAAGTTTTTCCAGGTTTCTCCGGGTCCCCATGAGAATGATATCGGTCTTTTCAGGCTTCCCGGAAATGGCCGAACGGGGCAGCACAGCATCGGCCCCTACGCTTAGAGCATCCTGTTTTATGATATTGGCCGCTTCAATGCGACACCCTTCTATCTTGATCAGCCGGACCTCTCTCTTTCTCTCAAAGATCTCCAGGGCATAAGGGTCCACCCCGATTCTCTTGAGTTCATTTAAAAAATCCCCCTCTGAAGGATAGAGGCACCTCATCCGAGTCTCCATATCACTCCTGTCGTTAGCCGTATTGATTGTCCGGGATTACGGGAAAACAGCCCTTTCATTCTAATTATCCCCCCTGCCGCTGTCAACGGAAATATCTCTCCGGGGCAGGCCGAAAACGCATATTTCAAAGGGTGAGAGGGTCACTCTCTTTCGGGACGGCCTTTTTTCCCCTTTGAAAAGGTCATAGGTGAAGGATTCCGGCATAAAGGGAGAGAGGTCGGCCTCCAGCCGCTTCTCTGTGACATTGATGACACAGAAGAGTTGTTCCTCCCCTTCCCCGCGTACGACAGTGAAGACCCTTTTCCCTGTATCGGGATAGCGGGCCGGCTTGTCAGGAGCGAAGGCGGGCAACGCTCTTCTGAAGCGGAGAAGTCTTGTGTAACGGGCCCATATCTCTGACCTGTGCCCCTCCTGGCCGGCCATGACCCTTTCGGCTTCCCTTCGGGGGATCTTGTAACGGTTGATCGTCCGAGCTCTTCCGGTCGACTCCACCCCCTCTGCCCAGTTTCCGACACCGAAAAGACTGTTGATATAGACAGCGGGGATCCCGGGCAGAAAGAGCATGAGGGCCTGTGAGGCCAGGAAAGCCTCGGCACGCAGCTCTTCGCGCGCCAGGCCGGAAGCGATGGCGTCTATATAGGTGATATTCAGCTCATAGGGCTTTTTCCCCCGGCGAGGGTCATCGCGTGTGGAGACGATCCCCCCGGCTTTTTCGATCTTTCGGATAAGATATCCAAGCTCTTCATCGTCAATAAGTCCTTCCAGGGGACGGACACCGATCCCGTCGTGAGAAGCGGTAAAATTCAAAAAAGTGCAACGGGGTGAGAGCGCTTTCAGAGAAGAAGCCCAGAACCGGAGTTTTGAGACATCCCCGTTGAGGAATGTATAGAGGATCAGAGGAGGAAGAGGGAAATTATAGACCACATGAGCCTCATCCTCTCCGTTACCGAAGTAGGAGATATTTTCCTTATGGGGGACATTGGTCTCTGTCACAAGCAGCCTCTTCCCGGGAAAAAGGTCGCAAAAAAGCCTGAAGAGCTTCACAAGGCGGTGTGTCTCCTCCAGATGAAGGCAGGTCGTCCCTTTCTTTTTCCACAAAAACCCTACCGCGTCCAGGCGGAGGGCTGAGATCCCTTTTTTCAGATAAAAAGCTGTCACTTCCAGCATCTTTTTGAGGACTTCCGGATTAGCGTAGTTGAGGTCCACCTGGTCAGAGCTGAATGTGGTCCAGAGCCAGGCAGTGGAACCGTCCTTCTTCTGAAACGGGGTCAGGAGAGGAAGAGAGCGGGGACGGACGACCAGGGTGGTATCTTCAGAAGGATCGGCTTCAATGAAAAAGTCCTTATAGGCAGGCTCACCGGCAAGGTACCCGAGGACCCATTCACTTCGGCTGGAGATATGATTTAAAACAAGATCCGCCATGAGAAAAAAAGAGTCTTCTATCTTCTGTACACTTTTCCACCCCCCCAGGCCGGGACGGACTCTGGTATAATCGGTGACGGCAAACCCGTCATCCGAAGAGTAAGGGAAAAAGGGAAGGATATGGATCAGGGAAAAGAGAGGTGTGAAAGCAGCCTCGGCGATCTCAGCAAAGGCCTCCAGCGGTGGCCGGTTTCCATCCAGGATAGAATCGCCGTAGGTAATAAGCCATACATCCTTATGGCCGAAGAGCTGTCCGGGAAAATCTCTTTCCTCTTCTTCTGACAGGTGCTCCATGAGGTCGATGATACGGTCTATCTCCCGGGGTGGATAAAGGCCCTTCATCAACTCTTCAGCTTGGATCTTCCATTTGCTTCTCATCTCTCTCACCCTACCTGAATTTTATGCCAGTTGCAAGTTCCTTGCATTTTTTTACAGACCTTGTATGATATTTTTATGAAAAAAGAGGTTTCTTCTCCCGCCCTTCTGACCCTCCCTTCTCTGAAGGAGGGGACTTTCCTCTCCCGGCCCAATCGTTTTACAGTCCGGGCCCTGATCGACGGAAATGAGGAGAATGCCCATCTTCATGACCCCGGCCGACTCACTGAACTGCTCACAGAAGGAAACCGTCTTCTGCTCAGGGCCGCCCCGGGGGAGAAACGGAAGACGGCCTGGGATGTCATCGCCGCCTTTGCTTCCGGCCGCTGGGTCATCATCAACTCTTCACTTCACCGCCCCCTGGGTGAAAATTTTCTGAAGGGGCCCGACAGCCCTCTGGGGAAGATCCTTTCTCTCAAGCCTGAAGTCCGCATTTCAGCAGGACGCCTTGATTTTTGCGCCGAGACCCTTTCAGGCAGGGTGTGGATCGAGACAAAGGGCTGCACTCTCTTCGAAGGGCCGAGGGCCCTCTTCCCTGATGCCCCGACAAGCCGCGGAACCCGCCATCTGCGTGAACTCATTTCCCTGCGTCACCGGGGAGAGCGTGCAGCGCTCCTCATTTTTATCTTTTCCGTTTCCGTCACCCGGTTCTCTCCCCACCGGGAGCGGGACAAAGATTTTGCAGACACCTTCGACGAAGCTCTGGAACAAGGGGTCGAAGTCTACCCCCTCTCTTTTGATTTTGACGGAACTCAGCTCAGTTATCATGGTTTAATCCCTGTAGAGTCATAGCAAAGCGAAAGGAGATCATATGCAATATAACCGCCTGGGAAAGACAGGGTTGAAAATCAGCGAAATATCCTTCGGATCGTGGATCACATTCGGAAAGCAGACAGATCTTGTGTCAGCCGGAAAGCTGATGAGGAGCGCTTATGACCGGGGGATCAACTTTTTCGATAATGCAGAAGCCTACGCCAGGGGGCTTTCCGAACTCATCATGGGTGAGATCCTCAGGAACTTCCGCCGCGAGGACCTGGTCATCTCCACAAAGATCTTCTGGGGCGGGGAAGGGCCCAATCAGACGGGGCTTTCACGGAAACATCTTCTGGAAGGGGCAAAAAACTCTCTGCGCAGGCTGCAGCTGGATTATGTGGATCTCCTCTTTTGCCACCGCCCCGATCCCGAGACACCTCTCGAAGAGACGATCCTGGCCATGGACGCTCTTGTCCGCGGAGGAGAGGCCCTCTATTGGGGAACCTCCGAATGGAGCGCACAGGCCCTGGAAAAGACATTCCAGCTATGCCGGGAATTGAACGCCATCCCGCCGTCCATGGAACAGCCCCAGTATAATATGCTTGTCCGGAACCGCTTTGAGGAAGAGTACAAGCCCCTTTTTGAACAATATCATCTGGGAACCACCACCTGGAGCCCTCTGGCTTCAGGGATCCTTACAGGAAAATACAACAACGGAATCCCAGAAGAGAGCCGCCTGGCTCAAAACCCTGCTCTCCGCCAAAACATGGAAGAGACGGGGCTTCTCTCTGATGAGACCCTCGAGAAAGTCCGGCTCCTGACAGAGATCGCTGCTGACCTGGGAGGAAGCATGGCTCAGCTGGCTATTGCCTGGATCCTGAAAAACCCCCATGTGAGCAGTGTCATCACCGGAGCTACATCAGAAGAGCAGCTGACAGAAAACCTCGGTGCCCTGGATATCAAAGAAAAACTCGATGATTCTGTTCTGCAGGCCATCGAAGCCATTTTAACAAGGGAGGAAAAATGAAACGACTCATTCCGTTCATCGCCTTATTATCCATCATCCTGACGGTCTCCTGCGGGAAAAAGGAGCTGGCGTCGGTAGGCGAACGTGTCTTCACCGCCGCAGAACTGGAAAAAAAGGTCTCGAAAATCGACCCCGCTGCGCTTCA
Organism: Candidatus Mcinerneyibacteriota bacterium; assembly: GCA_016937175.1. Lineage (GTDB taxonomy): Bacteria > Macinerneyibacteriota > Macinerneyibacteria > Macinerneyibacteriales > DSCS01 > DSCS01. Next base: position 198,913 of record JAFGWL010000056.1, read on the forward strand.
GCAGTACGGAGAAAAGCGTCTCAAGGAGACCCTGCTTAACCGCATGATCGAGACAGAGCTTCTCTTCAGGGACTTGAAAGAGAAAAAGTATGATGAAAAAGAGGACATAGCCCGTCGCTGGGAAGAGATCAGACCCGATGTGGAGTTGACCTATTTTGTCAACGAATATATCCGGCATGAAGCCGCTATCCCGGAAAAAGAACTGAAAAAAGAGTACGAGAAACGGCTGGCCCAGTTTGAGACACCGGAAAAGATCAAGGCAAGCCATATTCTCATCCAGGTAGGTGATAGACATACCGATGAAGAGGCCCTGGCCCTTATCACTGACGTCAAGAAGAAGATCGATGCCAAAGGATCCAATTTCGGAGACCTGGCCAGGGAGTATTCTGAAGGCCCCAGTGCCTCCAGAGATGGAGATCTGGGATGGTTCTCCCGCGGCCAGATGGTCAAACCCTTTGAAGAGGTTGCATTCAGCATGAAAAAAGGTGAGGTCTCCTCTGAGCCTGTGAAGACCCAGTTCGGCTATCATCTGATCAGGATCACCGATAAAGCCGAAGCCGGGCGTATCCCCTATAAAGAAGCTAAAAACAGGTTGAAATACGACGTCTACAACGCTCTCCTCAAAAAGGAGTACGGAGTCGCGGTCTATCCCGAAAAAGCTTCGCCGTCCCCTTCAGACGATATCGTAGCGGAGATCCAGAAGACCTCCACCGTCTATACCAATAAAGCTTTTCTTGAGGACCTCTCCAAATGGATGAACGAAGAGACCATGGCTCAACTCTTTAAGAATGCCGATGCTCTCTACGGGACTCTGAACGACCTGATCATCAGAAAGGCTTACCGGGGGATCATCGACTCGGAAAACCTGCGCAAATCCGAGGGGTATACCTCTTTTATGGATGAGATGAAGAAGGAGTATCTGGTCCAGAATTATCTTGATGAAACCCTTTTCACCCAAATCAAAGTGACTGCGGAAGAGGTCAGAGAAGCTTATGAGAACAACCCGGCCCTCATGAAAAACCTGGCTGAACAATACGGGGAACGTTTTCTCTCCGACAAGTCCTTCCGCCGGTCAAAGGAGAAGGAGTTCTTTCCCTACCTAGAGCAACAGATCATCAACAATAAAAAGCAGCAACTGTATGACAATTACATCATAACCCTTAAAAGTAAATATCCGGTAGAGGTCTCTGCAGACTTTTCCTGATCCTGTCTTTTCGCCGGAGGGTCATCCCTCCGGCGCTTCCCTTTTTCTTTTCATAAGAACCCGGACAGCCCGGGCCGCTCCATACCCTGCAGCAGAGACGATGATGATCATCGCTCCTGAGGGCAGATTCAGCAGATAGGAGATGCCGAGCCCTGCACTGTTGAAGAGCACGGCAAACAGAGACGCCAGGATCATCATGGAAGTCAAGTGCCGGCTGAAGAGGTTGGCTGCAGAAGCAGGCAGCGCCAGCAGGGCGATGACCAAAACAAGCCCCACGATCCGGGTCAGGAGGACGATGGTCACAGCGATCACTCCCAGAAAGAGAAGAGACATCAGGTTGACCGGCAGACCCCGCATGGCTGAATACTCTTCGTCAAATGAGACATAGAGGATATGCTTTTTAAACAAGACGACTCCGAGAATGAGGAAAAGGTCCAGGATGGCCAGGGCAAAGAGGTTTTTTGCGGTCACCAAAAGGATGTTCCCGAAAAGATAAGAGAGGAGGTCCACGGTATAGCCCGGCGTCAGAGAGATAAAGAGGACACCCAGGGCCATCCCCAGAGACCACAAGGCGGCGATGACAGTATCCTCTCTCTCCCCCAGCCTGTTTTTCCCCAGGACAAGGATCAGGACAAAAAGCAAAGCCGCTGCCAGCGCTCCCCACAGGGGTTCGAAGGAGAGGAAGACAGCCAGGCCGATCCCCCCCAGGACCGCATGAGCCAGCCCTCCGCTCATGACCGCCAAACGGCGGGTCACCACAAAGGTCCCGGCGATCCCGGCGGCTATCCCCGACAGGAGAGCCGCCGTGAAGGTAAACAAATAGAGAGGAATCACGCTATCCATACCTCCTCCTAAAGGCCGCACTGATGGCGGATCTCTGTTACTTTATGCCCATAAGGTGCAATTCTTTCCCTTTCAAGGGCGATCTCTTCAGTAGCATGACAGGCAGACCTTCTGTTCAGACACATGACCTTATTGACATAGGAAGAGACAAAGGTGATATCATGGGTTACCAGAAGGATGGTCATGACACTGTTCAGTTCTTTGAAGAGTTCATAGATATCCTCTTCCACGGCAATGTCCACGCTGGAAGTCGGCTCATCAAGGATCAAAAGTTCCGGAGAGGAGACCAGGGCCCGGGCCAGCAAAGTCCTCTGCTTCTGGCCGCCTGAAAGCTGCCCGAAATGTCTCCCGGCCAGATCGGCGATCCCCAGCTGTTCCAATGAACGGAGCCCCTGTTCCACAGCATCCCTTTTCCAGGCAGGGCCGATCATGCTTTTATGGAAGAGCCCCTGCAGAACGACTTCCAGTACGGTGATGGGAAAAGAGGCATCCATGGTACTGAACTGAGGGACATATCCTATGCGCGAGCCGGCCTTGGCGGGAGGGCCTCCCAAAACAGTCAATGTCCCCATAGTAGGCTGAAGAAGTCCTGTGATCAACTTCACCAAAGTCGTCTTCCCCCCTCCGTTGGGACCCACGATGGCGACAAAATCGCTTCTGTCTACAGATACAGAGATATCCTCCAGCACATAATCATCGTCATAGGCAAACCAGAGCCCGCGGCTCTCCAGTACTTTTTCCATCACTCCCCTGCCTTTCCTGCCGCCGCCCGGGCCGCCTCTTTAAGAAGGGCCGGATAATCGCTACCCAGAGGATCCAGAGTGACCACTTCCCCGTTGAGTGCCTGAGCTATGCGCACAGCCGCATGACGGCTGAATTCCTTCTGAATCATGACTGTTTTGACCCCCCTCTCCTTCAAATAGTCCAGGATGGCCTGCAGTTCGCGGGGAGCCGGCTCTTTGCCCCGGACCTCTATGGGAATCTGTTCCAGGCCAAACTCTCTGCAGAAATACCCCCAGGAGGGATGAAAGACAGCAAAAGGGGCTTTTTCTCCCTGCCCCAGAATGTACCTGACCTCTTTCTGCAGCTGTGTCAGGTCCTCCAGAAGAAGGGCCAGCCTCTCTTTGTAACGGCTTTCTCCTTCAGGGTCGATATGGGCCAGGGCCACAGCCATATTTTCGGCCATCTGCTTCCCGAGCTCGGGACTCAGCCAGATATGGGGATCCAGGTGTCCATGGCCGTGGCTGTCCTCTTTCTCCGGGCTGCCGCCCATGAGAGTCCGGAAATCGTCAACGGGCTGTTTGGGAATCCCTGCAGAGACATCATAGACCTTCATCCGAGGCAGAAGTTCTTTGATCCGGGGCATCCAGGCTTCTTCAAACGGAACACCTATAGCAAAAAAAGCCTTCGCCCGGGAAAGTTTCTGCAGTTGGCGGGGCCGCGGCTCATAAGTCGCCGGGTTTTCTCCAGGACCCACCATGACCTCGACTTGAAACTCCTCTCCGGCCAGCTGTTCCATAAACCATACCTGGGGAGGAATGCTCACAAAAACAAGGGGTTTCTCGCCGGTACGGGACGAAAAAGACGAGCAGGACCCCAGTATCAAAAGCAGGCCTATATAAAGCAGGCGTTTCATCCTTGGCTCCTCTCTTTACGTTTGGCCAGGGCTCTGGCACAATCGGAACACAATCCGCTGAACAGAAGTTTATGCCCCAGAATCGTATAGGAAAACTCCTCTTTCAACTCCTTTTCAATGCTTTTTGAGGGGCAATGGGGGAACATCTTGATTTCATGACACTCCCGGCAGATAAGAAAATGGCCGTTCTCTTTCCCGCTGTAGTAGTACTTTTTCTCTCCGAAAAAGGAGACGCTGTTGATGCGCCCCTCCTGTTCGAGTCTTTTCAGAGCACGGTAGACTGTGGAAAGATCCGGCTTACCCGGAAGGAGGCTTGCCAGACCTGCAGCGTCAAAAAGCTTAAATTCTGCATCCATCATCTTTTCAATGGACTTCTCTGTAGTCAAAGCTTTCGTCATAGCAACTCCTTTGCGCAAATGATTTGCATTGATTATAAACTCTTTCTCCCCCCTGTCAAGAGAAGGTTTTCTTGAATCTTCGCACTCGCTGTGATAGAATAGCCTTATGATTACTGCATTTTATCAATTTCATCCCCTTTTCGGGGAGCGGGATAAAAACCTCCAGATGATCCGGGCAGGGACAAAAAAGAGGGAGTTCGACCTGCTTGTCCTTCCGGAACTCTGCACCACGGGATATGCCCTGGCCCCTGAGGAACGTGACCTCCTGAGTGAACCGATCCCGGACGGCCCTACGACCTCATTTTTCCTCCGTTACTCGCGGGAAAAGAAGATTACCATCGTCTGGGGAATGGCCGAGCGCGATGGAGATCGCTTCTTTAACAGCGCCGTCCTGGTCCATAACGGCTTCTTTTTGGGAAAATACAGAAAAATCCATCTTTTTCTTGATGAAAAAGACCTCTTTTCTCCCGGCGACCTTCCTCTGACCGTCTGGGATGTCGACGGCATACGGATCGGAGTCATGATCTGTTTCGACTGGGCCTTCCCTGAAGCAGCCCGGACTCTGGCGTTCAGGGGCGCTCAAGTAATCGCCCATCCTGCCAATCTTGTCCTGCCCCTGTGTCAGAAAGCCATGCCTGTCCGGGCTCTGGAAAACCGCATCTTTACCGTGACCGCAAACAGAACGGGGAAAGAGCACGGACTCCGATTTACCGGAAAAAGCCTGATCTGCGGCCCCGACGGGAAGATCCTCTCCCGGGCCCGCAAGAGCAACTCTTTCGGTTCTGCAGAAATCGACCCTGCCCAAGCCTCGGATAAGAAAGTGACTCCTCGAAACTCTGTCTTCGAAGACCGCAGGCCGTCATTTTACCTTTGAAAGGAGCCTGTATGGAAAACAGGAGCATTTATGACCAACGTCTGACAGAAATGCTTGATAAAGTCGCTGATGAGATCAAAAACTACTCTATCAGCTTCATCAGCCATATCAAGAAACTCGCTGAGATCGGGATCTCCCTCACTTCAGAGAAGAATATCACCAAGATCCTTGAAATGATCGTAGAAGAGGCCAAAAACTTTACCAATGCTGATGCCGGGACGCTCTACTCGGTGAGTGGAGACCGCCTGATCTTCGAGATCCTCTACAACGATACTCTGGGTATTAAACAGGGCGGAACAACGGGAACTCCCATCAAACTTCCCCCTGTCCCCATCCACGAACAGAATGTCTCAGGCTATGTGGCCAAAAAAGGAGAGATCATCAATATTCCTGATGTCTATAAAGACAACTCCTTTGATTTTACTGGCCCCAAAAAATATGATGCCCAGACCGGCTACCGCTCCCGTTCTTTTCTGGTAGTCCCCCTCCGGGACCATGAGAATACCATCATCGGGGTCCTTCAGCTCATCAACGCCAAAAACAAAGATACCGGCGAAGTCATCCCCTTTGCCCCTGAATATGAGGATATCATCTATTCCCTTGCCTCTCAGGCTGCCGTGGCCATCACCAATGCCCAGCTGATCAAGGACATAGAGCAGATGCTCAACTCCTTTGTCAAAGTCATGGCCACAGCCATTGATGAACGGACTCCCTACAACAGGGACCATACCGCCCGTGTGGCCTGTTATACGGTAGCCCTGGCCAGCCGCATCAATGAGATCAGCGAGGGTAAGTACAAAGACCTCTATTTCACCGAAGAGAAACTGGCCGAGTTGAATATGGCCGCCTGGCTTCATGATGTAGGAAAAGTGACCACCCCGGATATTGTGATGGATAAATCGACCAAGCTGGAATGCAAGATGGACCGTCTGGAACTGATCCTTCAGCGCATAGAACTTTTGCGAAAAGACTGCAGCCTCCAGGAGCTTTCCGGGACACTGGACGAGAAAAAAGCCAAAGAGATGCTGGAGCGCCTTTCCCGTTATGAAGATTTTCTCATCAAAGCCAATCAGCCGGCAGAATCCCTGAATAAATCCGATCTTGCCCTGCTTGACGAGATCCGCGCCTTTCGTTTTAAGGACCACATGGGAATCCCCCGGCAGGTGATCACAGAAGAGGAGTATACCAATCTCTCTATTCCGCGGGGGACTCTCAACCCCGAGGAAAGGGCCATTATGGAAAACCATGTCCTGGTCACCGAAAAGCTTCTGACCAACATGCCCTTTATCAAAAAATATAAAAATGTTCCCGAGATCGCTTCCTCCCATCATGAAAAGATCGACGGCAGCGGCTACCCCCATCATCTGAAAGGCGAAGAGATCCCCATCGGCGGAAAGATCATGGCCATTGCTGACTTTTTCGATGCCCTGACCGCAAGTGACCGCCCCTATAAAAAGGCCATGACTCCCGACCAGGCCTTTGAGATCCTGGAAAAAAGCGCTGAGCGGGGAGAAGTGGATAAAGAACTTTTACAGATCTTCCGTGACAGCAAGATCTATGCAACGGATACACACAAGAAAGGAGTCTTTGAGACATGATCAACGACATCGCCATCATCCCCCTGCAGATACTGGCCCTTCTCTATGCCATTGTCATCCACGAGTGGGCCCACGGGTTTGCCGCTTATAAGATGGGAGACAATACAGCCTACTATATGGGCCGGCTCACGCTGAACCCCATACGGCATATGGATCTCTTCGGCACGGTCCTTCTGCCCCTTCTTCTCATCGTCACCCGCTCTCCTATCCTGTTCGGCTGGGCCAAGCCTGTTCCCGTCAATCCCAATAATTTCAGGGACTTCAAAAAGGGTGAAGTAGTGGTCTCTCTTGCGGGGGTCACAGCCAACATCCTTTCTGCGCTGCTCTTCACAGCCCTGGTCTTTATTCTCCGTCCCTATTCGCGGACCCCTTTTGTCCAGCCGATGATCTTCTTTTTCATCATCGCATCGGTGATCAATGTCATCCTTTTCGCCTTCAACCTTATCCCGATTCCGCCGCTGGACGGCTCTCATATCCTCATGCTTCTTTTACCTCCCAAGCAGGCTATGGTCTTCAACCGGATCGCACCCTACGGTTTTGTCATCATCCTGGGACTTCTTCTTGTGGGCGTTATCGACGTCTACCTGCGCCTTGTCCTGAACCTTTACTTCACCCTGACAGGCCTGCCCCTGATCTTTTGATCCCTATGGTAAATCTGGAAAACATGACGCCGTTTACCGAGATTCCTCAGGGAGAGCTCTCCGGCCCCTTTCACCGGGATCCCGGAGGAGGGTTGTTTCTTCTCATAGAGATACCTCCAGAAGGGGTCCGAAGCCTTATTGACGGGCTTCTTTCCCTGGGAGGGACGAAGAGCAGCCCTGATACCGTCCGGCTTATCATCACCGTCCATCAGAAAGAGGCCCCTCTCCTCCTTACGGAACAGTTCCTCAGCCTTTCCCGTACAAAAGAGAAATATGCCGAATTCTTTTCAGGGGAAAGACAATCCATGGCCTTTTTCTATTCGTCAGAAGGCAAACGCTTCTTTATCCTGGCCAGGCAAGTCCGACTTGACGAAAGCCTTAAAGAAGAGCTTCTGGCCATGAGAGACCCCTCTTATCCTGCCGTTCACCGGATCCCCCTCTCCCAGGCGGATCTCACACCCTTCCTCAAACCTTTCTATTTTTTCTATCGGTTTGAAGAAAATGCTCTCACAGACCCGTCTCTTTTGAGAAGATTGGATGACGGCGCCCTCTTGTCGGGCCCTTTCACCCTCTGGACAGGACGGGATCACGAAGGTTCTTTTCTCCTTTCAGACACTCCGCTAAGATCCCTTGCGCCTGAAAAGGAAAACTGTCACCCACTGGAGGAAGCAGCCCTGCCCTATGCTTTTTCAACGACAGCGGGGATCATATTCAGGATCATTATCGACAAGGAGGGACTGAAAGAATTGAAAGCAAAAGGAGACTGCAAAAAGTATGAAGAAAGATATCCTTTCTGGAATTAGCATTTCCCTCCTCCTTTTCTTCCTCTTCTATATCCCCGGCTGCTCCCTGATCAGGCGGCCCTCTCCTCCCCGCCCCTATTACACACTGGCCCTTGAAAAACTCGCTGAAAAAGAACCCTCTGCAGCCGCCAGGCTCCTCTTATCCGTAAGCCCCGATGAGGAAATCTACCCGGCTGCTCTCATCCGGGGGCTGGAAGCCGCCCGAGGGAAAGACGATGACCTCTATGCCCGGTTCCTTTCCCGCCTGGCAGGGATCCTGCCCCGTTACCCCTTCCTGGATGACTACTACTATTTTGCCCTCATGCGTCAGCAGGCTGACCGGGGGGATTACAGCTATCTTCTGACCTATAGGGATTATTTTGACCTTGTCGAAGAAGAGGACCTCTATAAGGAGCTCCTGTTTTTCCATGTGAAAGCCCTCATGAAAGCCGGAATGGAAGAAGAGGCTCTAAGAGAAGCGATTTCCCTCTATCCGAGACGCCTTCCGGGGAAAGAACGGGAAATCCTGGAGGAGCTGATCATCTCTCTTCTTCAAAAGGATTCCCTCTCTCTTCAGGGCCCCGAATGGAGCCTCTTGTCCCGCCTTCCCTTACGTACTTCACGGGTAAGACAAATTCTGTCCCGTCACTATGAAGACACTCGTTTCTGGTGGGAGACGGCCTCGCGCTTCCTCTCCCTGCGTGAACTGACCGCCATAGGCGGTGAAAAAAACGGCTATATCCTGGCGCGCCGTCTCAACGGATCCCCTTCCAATGACCGCGTGCGGAACCTTATCGCCGGCTATCTGGATGACCCTGCCCTGAAATACCCCTCTCCCCTGGCTGCTCTCTTTCTTTCTCTTTTCCCCGATGACCTCAGGAGCTTCTCTTTTTTCCCTCTGCTGGATGATGAAGCTTCCGAAAAAGCAGCCGGGCGGTTGTTCAAAGCCCTTCTGGAAGAACGCCGTTACGATACTCTGAAGAAATGGCTCTCGGCGTGGAACCGGGAAGAAGAAACCTTCAGCAACGAAACCCGGTCCCGTTTCCTCTTCTGGGAGACTCTCTTAAATATACAAGAGAGGGGGCTGACGCCGGAAGATGAGGATAGGCTTGCCGAATGCAGCCGCCTGGCACCTCTGTCCTATTACCATATCCGGGCTGCCCGCCTCCTGGGCCTTTCTCCCCTGGACCCCCGCCTCTTCTCGCCCTCACAGACACGAAACCGGCCGGACCCGAAAATGGACTCTCTCCTCACGGCCCTGGATGCCTATGACGACACCGAGGGGATCCGGCTGATCCAACTTTCCATCGATAACGACCATTTCTTCGACAATCTTCCTTTGTTTATGGATCTCTATGCCCAAGAGCATGAATATGACTGGATGATCCTGAGCGCCCGCTACCTCTGGAAGGCTGAAGGCCCCTCAGAAAGGCTGCTCCCCTATCTCTATCCCCGCGGTTTCGAAGAAGAGATCCGTTCCCACAGCGCCATGTCTGCAGAAAAAACCCCCCTGGTCTTTGCTGTCATCCATCAGGAAAGCCGTTTTTCTCCTTCAGCGGTCTCACGGGCAGGAGCCCGCGGACTCATGCAGCTGATGCCTGCCACTTTCCAAGGCCTGGTACAGGCCGCCGGGGAAGCAGACAAGGAACAGGACCCGTTTGACATCCATACCAATATCAAAGCCGGCACCCTCTATCTGAGGAGGCTTCTGGGCCGGTTCACAGAAAGAGAATATGCCCTGGCTGCTTATAATGCCGGTCCTCACCGGCTTCAACTCTGGAGAGAGGAGTTCGGTTCACGCCCTCCTGAAGAGTTCGTCGAACTCATCCCCTTCACCGAGACAAGAAATTATATCTACAGGGTCATCGCCCTGGAAGAGATCTACCGGGCCCTTGGCCCGTGAAAGGAGAAGTCCTGAAATACGATTTTGATAAAATCGTGGACAGACTGGGGACAGACAGTGTCAAATGGGACGGGACAGAGGGCCTCTTCCAGAAGAAAGGGCTGCTCCCTCTCTGGGTGGCTGATATGGACTTTCCTTCTCCCCCTGAAGTCACCCGGGCCCTCGTAAAAAGGGCCCGCCATCCGGCCTACGGCTATACACTCACAAGCAGCCGGTATTATGCTGCTGTCCGTCATTGGCTTTTCAGGCGGTTCCGGTGGGAAGTAGCAGAAGAAGATATTCTGACGACCCCCGGGATAGTCACAGCCTTAGCCCTTTGTGTAGAGGCCTTTACAGCCATCGGAGACGAAGTCATCATCCAGCCCCCGGTCTATCCCCCCTTTTTCTCAGTGGTCAATCAAGCCCGCCGGCGCCTTCTCTTAAACCCTCTCTGTGAAGCAGAGGGAACATATCGCATGGATCTGGATGATTTAAAGAAGAAGATCTCTCCCAAGACAAAACTCCTGCTCCTCTGCAGTCCCCACAATCCCGTGGGGCGGGTCTGGTCAAGGCAGGAACTGGAAGATCTGGGAGAAATCTGCGAAAAACACGGGATCATCGTGGTCTCCGATGAGATCCATGCCGACCTCGTCTTTTCGGGGCATACTCATATTCCTACTGCCCGAAGCCATCCCGGACTCGCCGGACGGACTGTTACCTGCACCTCCCCGAGCAAGACCTTCAATATCCCGGGCCTCTACGGCTCCAACATCATCATCTCTGATGCAGCGCTTAAAAAAGCCTACCAGGCTGTTTTGGAACGCTTCCACCTCTCCTCCCTTAACATCTTTGCCCTGGAAGCGGCCGTTGCAGCCTACTCCTTCGGAGAGCCCTGGCTTGAAAGCCTGCTGGAATACCTTTATAAGAATCTTCATTATCTGAAAAAGCGTCTTGACAAGATCCCGGGCATCGAATTTTCAGTTCTCCCTCAGGGAACTACCCTCGCCTGGGTAAGTTTCAAGCCCTGGATGGAAAAAGGGCTGGATGTTAAAGAGATCGTCACAGGACGGGCCGGAATCGCACTGAATGACGGAATCGACTTCGGGGAACCCGGAAACGGATATATGCGGCTGAACTTCGCCTGTCCCAGGCCGCTGCTCAGGCATGCCCTGGACCGCCTGGAAAAGGCGGCCCGCTTCGTTTGGCCCGAATAGGCTTACTCTTTTTTCTTCCCGCCGTCTATGATCTTCTGGGCCTCTTCGGCCTTCTTGACGATCCACCGTCCGATATTGAGAGCCGCCCGGGGTGTCAAAGCAACCTTGGCTACCACTTCGCGGATCACATCGGAGCCTTCTTCAAAATCGAGAGGCCTTTCATTTCCGAAGAGATGGTGTTCGATATGTTCGATCTCCAGAGACGTCGGCATGGATTTCCTGTCAAAATAGAGGTTCAGCGTCAGCAGGCCATCGGGAGAGATCCCCCCGAAGATCCCGTTGACCACCGGAGTGAACTCAAATTCCTCCAGATTTCTGTAAGAGATCTTCAGCTTTTTTCCCTCTTCCATGATTCCTCCTTTGGTAAGTGAAGATTTCCCGCCTGCGTACTTCCTCTGCGGGAAATCCGTGTTGACATCAACTCAATTTACCATAAAATCTATGTATCGTGAAGGAGGAGTCATGAAAAGTGCTTTTTTTATCCGTATGTTCCCTAAAGAGACCCCGATCCAACTGCTTATCGAACACGCGGCTGTCCTGGAAGAGATCAGCCGGCTCATCAAACCCCTCATGGAAGCCTACTTTAACAATGAAGATATTCATGAGAGGATGAAGTTCATCTCCAAGCGTGAGAGTGACGCCGACGAGATCAAGTTCCAGATCAGAAGGATGCTCTCCCAGAGTGTCCGGACCCCCTTTGCCGTCAAGGACATCCTGGACTACCTTCATCTTCAGGATTCTCTCATCGACCGCTTTGAGGATGTGGCAAAAAAGCTCTCCCTGAACAAAGTGGAAGGGCTGGATGACTATATCAAGGATAAAGTCATGGAACTCGTGGATCAGGTGATCCAGTCCATCGATTATCTGGAAGATATGATCCGGGAAGTACGGAAAGTCATAAGCTACTCTTTTGCTTCTAAACTTCTAAAAAAGGAAGCCAATAACTATGTCAAGATCGAAGATATTGAAAACAGGGTCGACGACCTTTCCATCGAGATCGGAAAGTGGATCTATTCAAAAAAGAAGGAGATCAACCCTTTAGACCTTGTATTTTTCCGGGAGACGGTCCTCATCCTGGTCCATATCACCGACAGAGCGGAAAACACCGCAGAGCTTTTAAAAGCTTTCTTGAAGTAAAGGAGATGATATGACGATTCTCATCATCGCAGCGGTCATCGGGTTTGTCATGTCCATGGCCATCGGAGCCAATGACGTCGCGAACTCCATGGCCACCGCTGTAGGCGCTAAAGCCATCACCATCAAACAGGCGGTGATCATAGCCGCCCTGCTGGAATTCACAGGAGCCTTCTTTTTCGGGAAGATGGTCACAGAGACCATCCGCAAAGGGATCGTAGATCCCTCTCTGATCAAAGAACCCAAGATCATGATCGCCGGAGCCTTCGCTGCCCTGGTCGCAGCCGCTATCTGGGTCTTTGTCTCCACCTTCTTCGCCCTTCCCATATCCACGACCCATTCCATTGTAGGGGGAATGGCCGGTTTTGGAATCGTGGCCGTGGGATGGCATGCCATCAATTGGGGAAAGATGCTTTTTATCGTCTCCAGCTGGTTTCTCTCCCCTCTTCTCGGAGGGATCCTGGCCTATCTTGTCTTCCGGTTTATCTCCTGGGCCATCCTTCACCGGGAGTTTCCCCTGAATGCCGCGAAAAAAGTCGGCCCCTTCCTCATCGGGATCACCGTCTTTATTGTCATGCTGATGTTTTTCTCCAAGGCCCTTCATATGGATATCAACAGCAAACCCCTTCTCTGGTCCTCCCTTTTCGGCCTTGCCGCAACCGCTGTCAGCTTTTTTGTCCTGAAACGTGTAAAACCCAGAAACGATGAGTACCAAGCTGTCGAAGGGATCTTCCGCAGGATGCAGGTAGTGACCTCCTGCTATGTCTCTCTCTCCCATGGAGCTAACGATGTGGCCAACGCTATCGGGCCCCTGGCAGCCATCTATGCCGTGGTGACCACCGGGGTCGTAGGAGCCCAGGCAGGGATCCCCAAATATCTCCTCGGGCTGGGCGGACTGGGAATCGCCCTTGGTGTCGCTGTCCTGGGATATCGGGTCATGCAGACGGTGGGAGATAATATCACAGAACTCAATAATACCCGGGGATTCTCCATTGATTTTTCTACAGCTACCACCGTTTTCCTGGCCTCTGTCTTCGGGCTCCCGGTCTCTTCAAGCCACACCGTTGTAGGCTCCATCGTGGGGGTAGGCATGGCCCGGGGGCTGGAAGCAATCAACCTGGATATTATCAAAAAGATCGCTCTCTCCTGGCTCCTGACAGTACCTCTGGCAGCAGGGACGGCAGCGCTTCTGTTCAAACTCTTTATCGGGTGGTTTTAGATTGTGAGAAGCCGTCTGCGGACCATCAAACTCCCCCCTGAACTGTGGGGCCGGTATGTCCTGCCCTTGGGAGAAGAGAAGATGTCTGATGAGCTGAGCTCCTATATCGGGGAAAAAGGCCTTGTCATCGAATGCTGCTGCGGCAAAGGGGAATTCCTGGTTGAAGAGGCCCTTAAATATCCCGACAAGCATTTTCTCGGAATCGATTATGCCTATCCTGTGGTCCAGAGAGCGGTAAAAAGGGCTCACCAACATGGGCTGGATAATATCCGCTTTCTTCATGCGACCATGGAGAAGGCTTTCTCCCTTATCCCGCGCACCGGACAGCTTGAACGCATCTATATCAATTTTTCCGATCCCTGGCCCAAAAAACGGCATTGGAAAAGACGAGTTGTTCAACAGGAGACTCTGCGCCTTATCCACAATGTCATGGAGGAAGAGACTGTTCTCTACATCGTTACGGATCATCCCGGTTACAAGGAGTGGATCAGGGACCAGCTCGATCAGGCCTCCTCCCTTCTCAGACCCGTGGAAGAGGAGTGGGCTGTCGAAAACCTGGATGAGTTTCATGAATCGGATTATATGATGAAAGGATTGGCGAGGGGGTATACCATCACCTTTTTTCTTGCCCGCCGGGCAGATACTCCCCGCCGCAATAATTGAAGGAGGTCTTTATGGAATTCAAAGATGTCACTGTCATCGCAAAAGCCAATATCTACGACCACGGAAAAGTCACCAGCCGGACCCTTCTCTTCCCCGACGGGACGAAGAAGACTCTGGGCATCATGATGCCTGGCCGCTACCATTTTAACACCTCTTCATCGGAGCTCATGGAGATCCTGGGCGGCACAGCCCGTGTTCTTGTCAAAGGAGAGAAAGACTGGACATCGGTCAGTGAGGGAAAATCCTTCTCCGTACCCGCAGATTCCCACTTCGATATCGAAGTCGTTGAACTTCTGGATTACTGCTGTTCCTATAACGTCTGAGAGTGTAAGAGAGCGGGGCCTTCAGCCCCGCTCAGATCATTGAGGCCTGAATCTCACAAGGGCGGAAAAGCGTACATACTGATCGTCGTAGACTTTTGTCCCATCCTCATATCCCAGGGTGGAATCGTAATAACCGCTTAACTCCAGGATGAAGGTATCGCTCAGTTCCCAGCCGATCCCTCCTCCAAACTCCCAGTAATCCTGATGGATCAGGTCATTCTCCTTGTCTGAAGCACGGATATACTCCCCCGAAGCTATGAGATAAGAGGTATAGCTCACAGGAAGCTTTGCCTTTATCCCTACGGGGAAAAGATTTGTCCCGGTCGAAGCAGCAAAACCTGCATTGAAAGAAAAAAGGGCCTGGTCATAGTCAAGAGTCCCCAGCAGGTCGAGACGATAGTAGTCCGCTTTGTTCTCACAGAAATAGTAGCCGCCCTGAAGAGCCAGAAGGGTCTGATAAAGGAGGACTTTCCCACCCATATGCCACTCATCCATCTTCCACCCCTGATCGGCAAACTCGTAAGCATCGACCCCTATCCGGGCCTGAAAAAACGAGGACGGGGCATAGTAAAGAGAGGCTCCGACCATATTCATATCGGAATCCTCATTCATGATGATCCCGATGGAAGCTTCCGCTCCCGTAAAAATTGAAGTATCTCTCACTGAGAAATCAAATCCCCGGACAGAAGCGACAAACGCAACCACAATTAGAAGGGTCATCCCGATCTTTTTCTTCATAGAACTCAACTCCTTTATTTTCTGATAATCAATTTTAATGGAATCAAAGGTGTTTGACAATAAAAAAGCAAAACCAGCCGTCGTTATTGCAAAGGGGAGGAGAAGCCCTATAATAGGGAAAAAGGGAAGGATAACATATGCGAAACGAAACAGTCAATCTTATGCTCAACCGAAAATCCATTCGCTCCTTTACAGAGCGCCAGCCGTCAGAAGTGGAGGTCGAAGTCCTCCTGGAAGCCGCCCGGCAGGCTCCCTTCGCTTATCAGGCCTATTCCATCCTCCTCCGGCGGGATAGATCGAAAAACCCCTTCCATGCTCCTCTCACCTTTATTTTTTGCGCCGATCTCTATAAGATCGAACGCATGATGGAAATAAGGGGTTGGAAAAGATCCATGAATGATATTTTTACCCTTCTCCTTGCTTTCCAGGATGCCGCTTATGCAGCCCAGAATATGGTCATCGCTGCAGAAAGCCTCAAAATGGGAAGCTGCTATATCGGGGGCGCGCCGTTGGCAGCTCCGTCTCTGCGAAAAGAGTTCGATCTTCCGCCGCTGGTCTTTCCCCTGGTGGGACTTGCTGTAGGTTACCCCGGCGAAAACCCTCCGGTGCGTCCACGCTTCCCCCGCTCTTTTACCGTGATCGAAGGGAAATATCCACGCTGGAGTGAAGAAGAGGTCTCTGCTGCCATGGAGGTCATGGATCAGGGATATCTTGACCAGGACTACTACCGTCAGGCGGGTTTTATGATCCCTTTAAAAGAGGGGATGGAAGAAAAGTATTCCTTTGACAACTATTCCTGGACGGAACATATCTCCCGTAAACTGGGGTTGTGGGAATCGTCTCCCGAGCGGATTGAAAAGCTCTTCAGGGAAAACGGCTTTTTGGGCGATGAGAAGGATCAGAAGACAGAGAGCCCGCTGTAGGTCGTGAAAAGGTCCAGGGCTTCTATTCCCCGGAGAGAATTGCCGCAGGCATTCAGCTCCGGGCCCCAGAGAGCCAGGGAAAAATGTCCCGGAAGGATGGAGACGATCCCCCCTCCGACTCCGCTTTTTGAAGGCAGCCCCACACGGTATGCGAATTCTCCTGATTCATTGTAGAGTCCGGAGGTCATCATGAGCGAATTGAGCCGCTTGGTCAGAGAGGAGGTCAGGACTTGTTCCCCCGTCACGGGATGACGCCCTCCGTCAGCGAGAAAAAGGAATGCCCGGGCCAGGCTGATACAATCCATTGTTATGGCACAATGGCTGAAGTAGAGTTTCAGCACATCGTCAACTCCATGGCGGATATTTCCAAAACTCTTCATAAAATGAGCCAGAGCGGCGTTTCGGTCTCCCTTCTCCTCCTCAGACAACGCGACCTCTTCGTCAGAAATGATGGAGTCGGAGCCGGCCAGCTCTCTGATAAAGCCGAGGATCTCCTCTAAAGGCCGGGGTAAATGGTCAAGGAGGATATCCGTGATCACCAGCGCCCCTCCGTTGATAAAGGGATTCCTGGGAACCCCCTGTTCGACTTCCAGCTGGGCAAGAGAGTTGAAAGGATGTCCCGAAGGCTCCTTCCCCACACGTTTCCAGACTTGATCCCCTTCCTGCTTGAGAGCCAGAGCCAGGGTAAAGACTTTCGAAATACTCTGAATGGAAAAGGGCTTATCCACATCACCCGTGGTATAAAGACTGCCGTCCACTGTGGCCAGGGCTATCCCGAACCGCCCGGGATCCACCCTCCCCAGGGCGGGAATATAATCAGCTACCTTTCCCTTCCCCCGGAAAGCCTCTGTCTCATGACAGACCCGCTCCAACAGACCCTGATAATCCATTCACACCTACCCGCTGTATCCTGTGCCCCTGTTAAAGATCATCTCGCTCTTCCGCTCTCCGGCCAGGGCTCCTGCTTTCATCAGAGGGCTTCTGAGCACTTCCTTGAACCCCCGTCTTTCAGCATAGGCCAAGGCTTTCTCATTCTCCTCGGGGATAATGGCAAAGGCCTCTTTCTGGGCCCACATGGCTTCTAAAAGGAGTTCTCCCGCTTCAGCGTGGAGGGCTCCTATAGCCCCCGTCCCCAGGGCGGGAAGATAATATCCGGTGGCTCTTCCTTTCCTGTCATGGGTGATGCAGGCCCCCTCCATATACCGGGAAAGAAACTGTTGGCGCGTTTCTCCGGTGATGTAAGCATCCATCTCTCTGATATGATCATGATCCTCGGGGCCGGCCTTCTTTACCTCCGGCGGGATCTTAAAGTCCCCTTTGTCGGCGGATAAAAAAATATAATAACCGTTTACCCGAAAACCAAGGCGCTCATAGACCGGCTGTCCCATGGGAGTTGCAAAGAGACAAAACTGCTGACATCCCTGTCCGGCCAGAATGTCCATGCATTTCTTTGTCAGAGCTGTCCCGATACCCCGGTTACGAGAACTTTCCAGGACAGCTATATTTCCGAGCCAACCGCTTTCCCCGAAACAGAATGTGTTGGCATACCCCACAGGCTTCCCGTCAGATAGGGCGATAACAGCTTTGAAATAGCCGCTTTTGAAATGGAGGCTGAAAAGACTCTCCAGAGAGACCTGCCAGTTTTCCGGAAGAATCGGCTGGACATCTTTAATGCGGGGCTCCTGCAACACATCCAGTAAATAATTCATTTTCCCTCCTCCTCACGGCCGAAAAGCAAAATAGACAGCCAGAATCAGGCACAGAAAGGCCAAGGCATGATTCATCCTAAGCCCTCCCGTCTTGAAAAGAAAAGAGGCGATGACCATGAATACGGTCAGAGAGACAGCCTCCTGAAGCACCTTCAACTGAACCAGGCTAAAGGGCCCTCCGTTTTCAGAAAAACCGATCCTGTTAGCCGGAACTTGAAAAGAGTATTCGAACAGAGCGACACTCCAGCTCAGGACGATGACCGCCGTCAAACTGAGCTCAGAAAAGAAACGGATGCTTTTCAGCCTTAAATGACCATACCACGCCAATGTCATAAAGACATTGGAGACTGTGAGAAGAAGAAGGGTTGTAAGTGCTTTCTGTACCATATTATCTGCCAGAGCATAGCCTAAAGGAATCAAAAAGCAAGAAAATTTGTCATTTATATCAAAGGGAAAGAGCGGTACCGCTGCAGGGTTTCCAGCCTCTCTTTTCTGTGATCTACCAGAGGAGGAGGGTATCCCTTTTTGTCAGAGAGAGGGTCATGAAGGAACCCGGCGGAGACACCGTTCAATTCGGGGATCCATTTCCTGATATAATCGCCCCGGGGGTCGAATCTTTTTTGCTGGAGCCAGGGGTTCATGATCCTGAAGTAAGGGGCCGCGTCACACCCGGTAGAGGCCGCCCATTGCCAATTCCCGTTATTGACGCAGGGGTCGTAATCTGTCAGCTGTGCGGCAAAAGCGAGTTCCCCTTCTTTCCAATGAATATGAAGGTCTTTAATAAGAAACGAAGCAGCAACCATACGGACACGGTTATGCATATGACCTGTCTCATCGAGTTCGCGCATTCCGGCATCCACAAGGGGAAAGCCCGTCTCGCCGCGGCGCCACTTTTCAAAATTCTCTCCCGGCTCCTCCCAGGGGATATCTTCGTATCGCTTCTGAAAACTACCCTGAAAGACATGGGGAAAATGAAAAGCAATATGGGTAAAGAAATCGCGCCACAGGAGTTCAGATAAAAACGTCTCTGCCTCCCCGAACTCTTTCAGAGCCCTGTGCCACACCTCACGCACCGACAACGTCCCGAACTTAAGGTGAGGGGAGAGACGGGATGTGGCGTCCTGAGCTGGAAAATCCCGTGAGGTCTTATAATCATCCCGGTTCAGAAAGGCTTTGAATCTCTCCAGTCCCCTCCGACGGCCCCCTTCTTTAAGGGAGCTTCCTCCCAGTTCGCGCAGATGGGGCAGCGAAAGGTTTTCGGGAAAAGAGCGGGTTGAAAATGTCCCGCGGGTAAGTTTTTCCGGAGAAGGGATGTCCATCTGAAAAGCCCTCTTTTTAAAAGGTGTAAAGACCCGGTAGGGCTCCCCGGAATGGGTCAGGAGTCCCTCCGGCGGGAAAAGGAGGCTCTGATGGATCAAATGGATCTCCGCCTGATGCTTCCGGCAGACTTCTGTCAGATTCTTTTCCCTTTCCCGTGCGAAGGGAGTATAGTCTTTCTGGCAGAAGAGGGCTTTGACCCCGTACTCCCTCAGAAGTCGGGAAAGGGTCTCTTCAGAACGCCCCCGGATGATGTTAAGGACCCCTCCTTTACCGGTGATGGCACGGGAGAGGTCTTCCAGCGATTCCAGCATGAATGAGAAGGCCCGGTTGCTGAAATATCTGTTCTCTTCCCCCTGGCGGGGATCCAGGATAAAAAGGGGAATGACTTCGCGGCACAAGCTCAACGCTTCATTCAAGGCCGGATTGTCTTCCACCCTCAGATCACGGGTAAAGAGGTATATTCCTTTTGATATCTTTTCCATGGGATAAGCATAACCTATTTTTGACTGAGGGGAAAGGTTGTAAACAATTCAGCTTTATGGTGTGTCTCATAAAAAAGAACTTTTTGAAAGGAGTCGATATGTCCCGATTATTCTCTTTTCTGGCTCTCCTGGGCCTCATGGTTTCACCGGCATCCGCCTCTCAGTCCATCGACGCCCCTCTTCCTTCTCCGGAAAAGGCCCGTCTTCTTCTTCCGGGTATTCTGAGCACCGGGTTGTTCGAACGCGACTTTACCCTCTCCCCTGAAGGAGACGAGATCTATTTTACTGTGATGGGACGTTCTTTTTCCGTTATCCTGGTCACAAACAAGGTAAAAGGAAAATGGAGCACCCCCCGGCCGGCCTCCTTTTCGGGCAAAAAAGAGTTTTTTGATGCCGAACCATGTCTCTCTCCGGGCGGAAAGAAGATCTACTTTCTCTCCACTCGCCCTTTGCCGGGAGACCCTCCTCATCCCGGATGGGGTTACGAGAATATCTGGATGGCCCATCGGACATCGGAAGGATGGAGTGACCCTGTCCCCCTGGGCCCGTCTGTGAATGACGGACGCAATGTCTTCTACCCGACGTTCACCGGCGAAGGCACCCTTTATTATACGGCATCTCCCCGCGGCGGAGAAAGAAAATCGGATCTTTTCAGGGCTTTCCCCGAAAAAGATGGATTCTCCGCAGGAGAGAAGCTCCCTGAGCCTCTGAATACATTTCCCCTTCAATTCAACAGTGCTGTCGATCCTCAAGGAGAATATCTTCTTTTTCTGGCTGCCGGAAGTGAAGCGAATCAAAATGCTTCGGATATCTGGGTCTCTTTCCTTTCGGAGGATGACCGGTGGAGCAAGCCTCTTAACCTTGGGAGCGCTGTCAATTTCCCCGGCGGCAACGCTCAGTCGGTCTCCATCACCCCGGACGGCCGTTTTATCGTCTTTGCCATGACCTACGTAAATCCGGATCTTCTTCCGCCGGAGATCACTTATGAGTCTTTGCAAAAATCCATGACTTCCCCACAGAACGGCCTCTCGGATCTCTACTGGATCGATGCCGGCCTTCTGAAAGGATTGAAAGCAAAAGCAGAGTGGTGATAAGGGCCTTAACGGGAGATTTTTTTTATCTCTTCCTCAAGATACCCTGTAACAAACTCGATGACCAGGGGGCAGACCTCGTCAAAGAGGCCTGCTCTCCGGGCTTTCAGATATTCATCCGGATCACTCATGTCGATCCCCAGCAAGTCGCGGCAGCGCAGAGCCCCGAACCGGTTTCTGACCGCCTCCCCCAGAGACCTGACCCTTCCGTAGCACTTCTCCTTGTCCGACCCGAAAAGAACCCCCAGGATCATGACTCCTCCTGTAAAGGCTCCGCAGGCCTCCTGCAAGCGTCCCATGCCTCCCCCGAAACCGGCCCCCAGGGGAGCCAGATTTTGCGGATTAAACCCCAGCTCTTCTGCCCACGGCAGAATAACAGACTGACAGCAGTTAAACGGGCCACTGAATCTCTCCAGGGCTTCTTTTACTTTTCCGCTCCTTTTTTCCATTCTTCTCCTTTATGGTATCTATGACGATGACAATTGTGACCACAACTGCTTCGATAACGGTCCTCCAGATCTTGGCTTCTTCAGGGATCACGAGAAGTTCTCCCCAGGTGTTGGCTGACCAATGGATCAATACGGCACCCAAAACAGAGCGCCGGTACCGGTCATAGAACCGGATCATAAGGATGGCATGAGGGAAAAATGCAACCACATATGTCAGAAGATTGGCATATCCTGCAGCAGCTGCTCTCTGCTGATAGCTCCCCTCCATGAAAAAGAGGGGGAGATGCCAGAGAGCCCAAAACAAAGCGCTGATCACTGACATCTGCCAAAAGGAGACTTTCTCCCGAACCAGATCCGGGACATATCCCCGCCAGGCAGGTTCTTCAGTCAGGGGGCCGAATAAAAGCATAAAGAGGAGAAAAGGGAGAAGCGAAACAGGGTTTTGTGCGAATAAGGAGATCTGTGTCAAATGGTTCGAGAACTCACCCCCCGTGTACAGCAAGAGAGCAACCAGGTTGGATAACGGGAAGAGGAGGACGATGATAAGGTATCCTGAAACAGAAATACTTTTAAAATCGACACATCGTATTAAAAAGCGTTTTCTTTCCCTGTTCCCATCCAGGGAGATCAAGACTGTCAAAAGGGGCATCGCCCCGCCCAGGGCCAGAAAGAGTTTTCCCGTGATCGGTCTTGTTCCCGTCAAAACAGGGAGGATCCACCATACCCATGTAAGGAGGAATGACTTGAGATAGAAGCTGAGGGCCTTCTTCCAGACTTGCATTTCTACGGTCCTCATCCTACCATTTTTCCCAGTGAAGGCGGCTTTCCTCCCACTTGTCTTTCGGAAGGATTTTCTCAGCAGGGTATCCCAGCGGGATCACATTAAGGGGAATGATCCTCTCGGGGAGAGAAAGGAGGGGACGGATCTTTCCGATACGTTCCTGGTCAGGATAGAGCCCTGTCCAAACAGCGCCCAGTCCCAGAGCTTCTGCTGCCAAAAGAATATTCTCCGTGGCGGCTGAACA
This sequence comes from Candidatus Mcinerneyibacteriota bacterium, assembly GCA_016937175.1. Taxonomy (GTDB): domain Bacteria; phylum Macinerneyibacteriota; class Macinerneyibacteria; order Macinerneyibacteriales; family DSCS01; genus DSCS01. The sequence continues at coordinate 221,061 of JAFGWL010000056.1, forward strand.
GTCCTGAACCCAGAACTTCCGGGCGATCCCACTATCATCTCTTTCGGGATCTCCGCAGACGATGATGGCTGCCGCCGCCTCTCTCAGCATGGAAGCATTGGGGAGCCGTTCAGCCAATGAATCCAGGAGCCCGGCATCCGTCACAGCGATAAACTCCCAGGGACAGATGTTCACTGCAGACGGAGCGCTCATCCCAGCCTGGATAAGGAGTTTCAGTTTATCTTTTCCGACCTCCTTCCCATTCTGATAATGGCGTATGCTTTTCCGGTTGAAGATAAGGTTCAGATCATCCACCAAGCCTCCTTTCAATGGGGCCATAAGAAGATCATATAGACGATATAGAGAGCAAGTAGAATCCCCCCCTCCGGACGGCTGAGCCTGAATCCACTTTTGAAAAACGGGAGAGCCATACAGGATGTCATGACAAAAGCTCCCATATCAGTCCATGTGATCCCGTTTGCCGCCAGGGGGCGGACTGCACCCGCACCTCCCAGGACAGCTAGGATATTAAAGATATTCGACCCGATAATATTTCCCACAGAAATATCGGGCTCTTTTTTCAAAGCAGCCACGACAGATGTCGCAAGCTCTGGAAGGCTGGTCCCGGCCGCCACGATGGTCAGTCCGATGACAGCTTCACTCACACCAAAGTGCCTGGCCAGAGAGACACTTCCCAGGACAAGGAAATGAGCTCCCCCCACGAGCAGGCCCAACCCGCCTCCGATAAAAAGGATACAGAGCAGAGGAGTGCCGGTTTTCGGGCTGAGATAGTCTTTAAACTCATCATTGAGAGGCTTTTCCTTTTTCTCCAAAGCAGGACGGATAGTCCACCCCGTATAGACGAGGAAGAAAAACAGAAAAGCCAGACTTTCTACCCTCGAAAGGACTCCATCTCTGAAAAAGAGGATCACTAGAAATGAAGCCAGGATCATAACCGGGACATCACGCCTGACAAGGCCCGACTGGACGCGCAGAGGATGTATCAGTGAAGCCAACCCCAGGATGACACAGAGATTGAAGATATTCGAACCCAGGACATTTCCCAGAGAGAGTGCGCTGTTACCGGAAAAAGAGGCCTTCAGGCTCACGATCATTTCCGGCATGCTTGTTCCGAAAGCGACGACAGTCAAGCCCACGATGAGGGGCGCGACCTTCATACTCAGTGCCAGTCGGGAACTCCCTTTGACGAGTAGATCGGCACCGAAATAGAGAAGGACAGTTGAAGCGAGGATGAGACCGACAGAAGAATACATCTTAATTAACCTCCTGACCCTTAATCTTAAGATAAGTCATTCCGGGCCGGTGTCAAGATTTCTCTTGTCTGCTTGTCGCTTCAGATGAGCGCTCTGTCAGAATACCCTTGCCCCGTCCGACAGAGAGAGATACCCTGAGACAGAAAGGAGGAGACATGCGGACTTCACAGTTTCTTATCCTCGGCCTCTTCCTCATCTCGGGATGCCGCCCGGTTGAGGAAGCTCTTCAAAATGACTTTACCACCATCTCCCTCCGCCTTCTCTTTTCAGGGACATGGAGGACCCCGGCCCGTCTTCTTCACCTGGCTTCCCTGAACGGGAAGGTTTATGGACTGGATAAGACCGACGGGAGGCTCTTCGTTACCTATATTAACGGGAAAAAAATCCAGACCGAAACACTCTCCACTCTTCCGGTGGGATGCGAACCCGGGGAGATCTTCAACCCCGCAGCCTTTATCCCTCTCTCCTCCCGCTCTTTTCTTATCGCTGACCGTTACCGGAACCGTCTCCACCTGATTTCTGAAAAGGGCAAAAACCGGGAGACTCTTTTCCTGTCTTCCAGGGGGATTTATCCGTCGGGAAACCGTATCATGGCCCGGAAGGATGAACACCGGGGAGCTCTCCTCTTTATCGATTCTTCAAGCAGGGGGGAGATCCTTCTCATCAGGACGCAGCCTTTCGGGGTGGAGTCTTTCACGGGAGAAAAACAATCTCTTCGTTCTTCTTGCAAGAAAAAACCTTCGTTCTCCCTTTTTTCAGGAGATCTGATCTATACGACACAGGGATTCTTCAGGCTGACATATTCTCCCTCTCTCTATCGAGTCGGGAGTTCGGGAGTCTTCTATCACAATGAACCCTTTACTGCCCTCAGGGACGTCGGTTACTCTTTTTCTTTAAACCCTAAAGGCCGTTTTTCAGGCACTTCTTTCCTTAAGGCGTTTCTTTGCAGGGTTGAAATGGTGGCGCTCCGTGATGAAGTTCTTCTTCTCTTCTATGATGATCATCGGCAGCGAATCCTGGCCCTCTCCCCTGATACCCGCGTTAAAGCGGTTATCCCCTGGCCGAAAGAGATTCCCTGGAAAAAACCGCACCTGATCCCGGCCGGGGAGAGGCAGTTTCTTCTTTACGGTGATGATAAACGCTTTTTTCTTTTTGAGACAGAGACGGCCCTTTTCCGGTGAAAAGGGCCGCATTTCTACTTTTTGATAAATCGGGGCTCTTTTTGAAATGAGATGATACGGGCCTTCCAGAGAAGGTAAAGAAGAAGAGTCATGACTCCTGCCAGGAGAACAGCAAGCAGGATCCAAACTCCCCTTTGCACTTTTGTATAAGTCAATTCAAGCGTGTTTTCCGAGAAGGGATCCAATTTCCATGTGTAGAGCCCCTCCTCTTCATCCACTTGCGAAGCATTGTGAGAAAGGACCTTGAAGGGAAGCCGGATGGTATAAGTATAATCCATATTTTTTGTAAAATTTTCAGGAAGAAAACCTTCGGCCTGATCATTGGTCACCAATTCATCCCCGACAGAGGAGAAATCTGTCTTTATCGAAAGGGCGATTGTGGACTTGAAGAGACCTTTTTCCGTCACTACGTCGAGAGAGGCTCCCAGCCGCCCTTTATTCTTTTCCAGTGAGGATCTCAATGATTCCAGTGATGAATATTCCTGACGGGCTGTAAAACCCTGAACCCCCTCTTTTTCATAATCTGTCACCTTGAATCCTTCTTCTGCAAGCTTCTTTTTTATCGTCCCGAAAGGATCTTCTTCATTGCTTCGGGCTGCTTCATAGACGACCTGCATCAGGCCGAAAGAATACTCATACGAGACCTTTCCGTTCCGTTCCAGTGTCAGCACGGAATGGGACTCTGAACAGGCGGACAGGATCAGAAGAATAAGAAACAGAAGAGTTGAAAGGGCGCCTCTCTTCATCTTCACAACCTCCTTGATTTCGTTGTCCATAAGGATAGCTTTTCTACGCCGTTTTTCAAGTTATTTATTTGGAAAATATTTTTACAAACACCTTGACAAAAAAAAAGAAGATGGTATATTTACTTTGTAACACAAAGTTATTTGTAACCAAAGGAGGTTTGTATGAATTCGCACAAGGCCTATGAAGATGTCCAGCTGATCAAAGAGATGTTGTCTAAAACAAAGAAAAATGTCATGGGGAGTGGAAAATATTTTGCTCTGTGGGGGTATATTATACTTGTCGCGGCATTAAGCTCCGATTACATCGCCAGTTCCCTGGGAAAACCCTGGGTTTTTAGTGTGATATGGCTCGGAGCTATGGGGATCGGATCACTCATTACATTCATTTTTATATCAACCGATAAAAAAAGAACTCGCGTTAAGACTTTCTTTGATCGTGTGGGGGGATACATGGGAGGAGGGTTCGGAATTGCTTTTCTGCTATCCGGAATTATCTATCCTGCTCTCGGTGTCTATCCTTATTCCACTATCCCTATCGTCACAGGGATGATAGCCGGCACATTTCTTTTTATTACAGCCTGTCTCTACCAATGGAAATTTCTTTTCGGGGCAGCTTTTATCTGGTGGGCTTCTACGATAGCAGCATCTCTTCTTCCGTATAACCAAAGGGGTTGGGCCATCGTCTTCGCTTTAATCTTCGGCTACATCGTCCCCGGGCATATGCTTCATTACAAAGAGAGGAAAGGCCAAAGGGATGAATAAAGAGTCGGTCCAACTTGATCCCCTGATCCACGCCCCGGTAAGGCTGGCTATCCTCTCTTTGCTGATGACAGTGGAAGAGGCCGACTTCACTTACCTGAAAGAGCATACGGGAACGACAGAAGGCAACCTGAGTACACACCTGACCCGGCTGGAAGAGGGCGGCCTCATTTCCGTCACAAAGACTTTTCATAAAAAGAGGCCGAAAACGATATGCGCCATCAGTCCCGAAGGGAGAAAACGTTTTCATCATTATCTCTCCTGTCTGGAAGCGATCCTCACGCCGGAAAAAACAGAGTGACGAAGCCGGCTTCAGAGCCGGCTTCTCTCACTTATTGAAATGCGCATACGACTATTTCAGAAAGGTTGCGGCTCTCCTCTTCCAGTTGAGACTCCTGATAGATCAGGGTATCGTCGGAAGCACAATATAATAAAACAGGGCTGGTCACTCCGGGACGGAAACGGTGCCGGGCTGTAGCCACGAGTTCTCCCCGGCTGTTATAGCTGAGAAGAACAGCCTTATCCCTGGCTTCAGCAGAGCCGATGAGGATCCAGTAAGCATTCTGACGGGTGAAAAATGCCACTGTCCCACGGGGAGAAAAGCGGAGCGAAAGCTCATTCTCTTCGTCTCCCTGACGGCTTTCGCCCTCGAACCACTTTCCCTTGAACTCGGGGTAATCCACCTCCCGCTCAACAAGGAGCTCCTCCTTCTCCCATCGGGTAAAGAGCAGCCTTTTCCCCAGAAATCCGAAAAGCAGGACCCCGTCTTGAGAGACAAGGGGAATAAAGATGGAACGGGCCGCATAATCCATGAGTTCCTGTTTGTTCATCGATGAAAAATCAGGATTCCCAGCCGGAACAAAATGGCCCAGGAGCTTCCCCTTTTTATCGTAAACATGAAGAAAAGCGGGGCCTTCAATGATGCTGCAGTAAATATATCCGTCATTGCCCAAAGCACCTGCGATGATGCTGCCCTCCCCCAGGGTGAATTCATCCATAAACCGGATCTTTCCTTCGGGAGAGACTTCAAATGTCATGATCTTGTTGACTCCACGGTCTCCCAGATAGACTCTGTTCTCCTCACAACCGATATAGAAAATATCTCCGGGCCCGAATTCTCCGGGGCCTTTTCCTTTCCTGTCATACCGGTCTCTGATAAGTCCCTCGCCGGTGAAGGTCACAAGTGCATAGCGGTGGTTCCGGGAATCCAGCGCCACATAAAAGCTTCCGATCTTATCGATACTCTCTATTTCCATATCATGAGATAAGGAGATTCGATTGACTTCTTTGATACTAATTGACGGTAATGATTCGATATCTGTCACAGAAGATCCCCGGCAAGCGCTGAATATCACAAGAACTATTCCCAGGTAGAGATAAAATTTCATATGTCCTCCCTTTTTCCATGGGACAAAAAAATAACTGGGGATGTTTCAGTGATTAATGCGAACGGGATTCAGGAATCAAGAGCCTCTTTGAGGGCCCGTCCCAGCTCCTGCCTTCGGTAGGGTTTCTGGATAAACCCCCTGGCTCCTTTTTCCATGAGCTCGTGAAATCCCCGGTCATGGCTAAACCCTGATGAAAAGACGACTTTGATATGAGGGTCCAGTTTCAGAAGTTCCTCAAAGACTTCACGGCCGTTCATTTTTGGCATCACCATATCCAGAAGGATCACATCGATCTCTTCACGTTTCTCACGGTAAGCCTGAAGCCCTTCATCCCCGTCTGAAGCCTCAAAGACACGGTATCCCAGGCCGGACAGGACCTCTGAAGCGATCGCCCGTACCACATGGTCATCTTCGATGATGAGGACAGTCTTGTCTTGAACAGTGAGATCCCCATGTTCGCGAGAGGATTTTCTGATCGGCGTACTTTCTGCCGGCAGATAAATCCTGAATAAACTTCCAGCGCCGGGGGTGCTTTCGCACATCACCATGCCGTTGTGATCTTTGACAGACCCGTAGACGGCAGCCAGCCCCAATCCTGTCCCCTTCCCCACACCCTTCGTCGTAAAGAAGGGTTCAAAGATATGCTCCTGGATCTCCGGGGCCATTCCCTCTCCGTTGTCCCTGACTTCCACACAGACAAAGGGCCCGGGTTTGAGGTCAAAGGAACTCTCACGGCAAAAAGATTCATCCAGATAACAATCCTTTGTCGTGAATGAGACGATCCCCCCTTCCGGCAGGGCATCCCGTGCATTGATTCCGAGGTTTAAAAATGCGTTCTGAAGCTGGGCAGGATCTCCGATCACTGTGGAAAGGTTCGCTTTGAAATCCATTTTAATCTCAATGCGCCTGTCCAGGCTTCGCTCCAGGATCTGGATCGCGTCTTTAAGGATCAGGTGAATATTCACAGGAGTCGATTCGACCTTCCCTTTTCGTGAAAAATCAAGAAGTTTTTGTGTCAGGGCTGAGGCTCGACGGGCTGTATCGACGATCATATTGAGATTTCTTTTGAGATCCCGGTCCTTTCCCACTTTCATAACCAGAAGATCGGCCGATCCCATGATACCGGCCAACATATTGTTGAAATCGTGGGCGATCCCGCCGGCCAGCAGGCCTATGGAATCAAGCTTCTGAGACTGACGGAGCTGCTGTTCCAATACATATTGCTCTGTCATGTCGCGGAAGACGACGACTGTCCCGGTGACCACCCCTTTTTCGTCCCGGATGGGAGCGATACTGAGGGAGACCCTTCTTTCCTTCCCGTCAGGAGTCCTCAGAAGAGAGGCGGAGGGCAGCCTTATTTTCTGCCTGCGGTCAGCCTCATCCGGAGCCAAAAGTGAGCCGTCTAACTCCTCATTCATAAATCGCAACACTGCCCGGGCCGGCTTCCCTCTCGCTTCATCCGCGGAAAGGCCCAGAATCTTCTCCCCCACAGGGTTCATCTCCTGGATATTGCCCTGTGTGTCCAGGGCTATGACCGCATCCCCGATGGAGTTGAGGATAGTCCTGAGATCGGCTTCTCTCCGGCGTAAGGCTTCCTCGGTGGCCTTACGTCGTGTGATATCCCGTGCAATGGAGAGAATGGCCTGCTCCCCCCGAAAGTTGATAAGCCGGGCGTTGACCTCTGTGGGGACCGGCCGCCCCTCTTTAGTGATATGCTCGGTCTCAAAGATCAGATGCCCTTCCTTTATCAGGTCCTCGATCCGTTCAGAGACTCGTTCCGCATAGGCGGGCGCGTCAAACTGGGCGGGGCCCATAGCAAGCATCTCTTCACGGCTGTAGCCCATGCGCTCACAGAAGGCGTCGTTGACCTGCAGTGTCTTTCCGGCGGGAGTATGAATCAGCATGCCATCGGCAGCTGAATGGAAAAAGAGACGGAATTGCTCTTCACTCTCCCGGAGCGTCTCTTCCATCTTTTGCTTTTCGGTGATGTCCGTTCCCGAACTGAGAATCCCTTTCTTCTCTCCTTTCTCATCATACAAGGGCGCATTCCGCCAGGCTATATAACGTAGTTTCCCCGTCCCTGTGAGAATAAAGTTTTCATGATACCGTACATCTTTGTTCTTATCAGCCATTAAATCATGGAAAAGGGACCTGGTCTCTCCCTTGTAGGCCCCAGGAACAAACTCATCTATCCACACTTTACCCAGGATCTCCTCTTCGCTTCTCTCAAGGACCCGGCATCCCTTGGGGTTGACCATGACGACCCGGCCCTCCCGGTCCAGGGCCAGCATCATCACATCGGCCACATCGAGATAGGCCTGTGCCTTATCCCTCTCCTCATTTATCTTCTCTTCGGCCAGTTTGAAATCGGTCACATCGATGACAGAGATCAACCCCGCCTTTTTCCCTTTATAGACACAGGTCGTCCCGGCCAGGCGGACCCATCGCTCGGTCCCGTCTTTTCGGATGATCTTGAATTCATACCCTGTAGGCGCATCCTCCCCCTGCTGACGTTTCCGTCCCCGTCCCTGGACCAATTCCTTAAAATCGGGGTGGACTATACTCCAGAAATTCATCCGTTGTAGTTCGTCCCTTGAATAACCGGTGATCTTTTCCGAGACCGGATTCACATAGACCCATTTATCTTCCTGGTAGAGCATCACGGCTACCGGTGTGGAGACAGCCAGAGTCCTGAAGAGCTCCTCGCTCTCTTCAAGGGCTTCCCGTACGGCATACTCTTCTGTCACATCCCGAAACACCAACACCACGCCGATGACTTCGCCTTTCTGGTCCTTGACCGGCGCGGCACTGTCAGCGATCTGGTAGCGGGAGCCGTCTTTGGCGATGAGAATCGTGTGATTCGCCAGCCCCACGATTATCCCGTTTCTCAGAACATCCTCGACCGGATTATTTGCTCTTTCCCCTGTCCGTGCGTTGATGATCTGGAAGACTTCTTCAAGGGGTTTCCCAGCAGCCTCATCAGCTGCCCAGCCGGTGAGCTTTTCAGCTACCCGGTTCATCTCGATGACCCGCCCCTCGATATCGGTTCCGATCACAGCATCACCGATGGACTGCAGGATGGCCAGGCGCGTCTTTTCAGATTTGTATTGTCTGTTTTCTTCCCGAAGCCGGATAAACCGTAAAAAAAGAAGAAGAAGGCCCGTTACAAGAAGGCCGCTTGCAAAAACAAGCCAAGGTATATACAGAGGGCTTTCTTTAAAAAACATCCGGTCAGCAGCCAGACGGACATTCCATTCGTTTTCACCCGCCCTGATGGAATCTTCCCTGACAAAGGGCTCCCTAGCCTTTGCCGGACAGCGGGAAAAGACTGTTTTGGAACCGGTGAGCCCGTAAGGGTCACGGACTTCGATTCCTATATAAAACTGTTCCTTTGGGCTTATAATCTCCGTAATCACCTGATCCATAAGGATGACTCCCTCAAGAAAGCCCTGAAGCTCTTTTGTATTTACCGCCTTATAGACAGGGAGAATAAAAGAGACAACGGCGTGTTCTTTCAGCTCTCCGGGGTGGAACGTGGAATCCACCAGCGTTATGCTGCCCCGGGCCAGGGCCCGCTCATAGACCATCCTTCGATATGGGAACTCCTCGGTTTTCAGTCCAGTAACCCCTTCGTGTCCTTGTTTGGGTTCAATAAAGAAAACCGGGTAATAGACCGACTCCTTTTGAATAACCTTGGCCGGGGTCAAGTCTTTTTCTTTCAAAACAAAGTCAAACCCCTCCTGCAGGGCTTTTTGTCTCAGAGAAGGAAGCTCTTGTCCTCGCACCGCTGCGATCCAGACGATCGAATGAATGTCCGGGTTCTTACTCAGAAGATGGGAGGAAAAGTTTGTAAACTCCCGATAAGAGATTTGTTCACTGTTTTCAAAAAAATTCTTCACCCCGGCCAGGCCGTTCCACAACTCGCTGACCTTGGCCTGAAGGGAGACTTCGAGGAGGTCGGCTCTCCTGTCAAAGATTTTTTTCAACCCTTTCAACTCACTCTGATAGGTCATCCAGAAGAGGACGATAAAAAAGACATAGCCGGTGAGGGCGATACTGATAAGATGGTTTCTGCCGTCGGAGCCCTGGAGTCCTGCTTCTTCCTCTGTGCGTCTTCTCCCCTTAATCCACTTGATCAGGATAAAAGTATTTGCAGAAATGATAATTAAGATAAAAAGAATGAAGATGAGATCAGCTCTCCACAAACAGGTCAGAGGCCCCAAGCCATTCAGCCGTAAAACGATGTACAGAGTGCTGAGCAGCGTAAGAGCCAGGCTCAGCCCTAATACAGGGTGCTGACTTTTTCCACGCAAATGGTTGGACAACCGTCACCTCACTTTCATACAGTGAATCATTGTATTATACCAGTTCCCTTGCAGTTTTGTCAAATTATCTTCTCTCAGGCCGGTAGGGGCCCCTCTCTCAAAGTTTTCGGTTCCAATGGGTGTCTTCCACGTACCCCCAGGAATAGAGAAGTTTATTTTTCTCCAGGATCACAAGCTCCAGGAAATCGGGGTGGATCCTTTTGGGCTGACGGATGACCTTCAGAGAGATCAGGCGCCCGTCCACGAACCCTTCAAACTCGGCGATTGCCTCATCATTTCTTTTTTGTATTCCCGTCAGACGGGCCCCGTCCTGACGGATTTCTACTACGGAATCGAGAAAGGTCCAGGTTCCCGTGAGGTCAAATGAGGTCTCTCCCTCTCCCTTTCTCACCCTTATCCAGTCTTCAATACTGTTTTCTATGATCCAGTCGGGATTTTCCAACGAGCCCGATGTGGTCAAGCTGAGGGAATATTGAAAGGAAAGAGATGCTCCGTCAATCCGGATCACACCTTTCCGGGTCTCTTTCTCCCCCCTGAAATAGCTCTCTTTGACAAAGGTATATTCTCCGTCTTTCGATGTGACCTGCACGATCCCCTTGCTCTGTTTGATGACCCAGAGGCCGGACAGGTCCGCTGCAGAAGAGATCCCCCACAGAACACCGGAAAAAACCAAAAGTGCGACGATTCTTTTCATACACCCTCCTTCTTAATCTATATTATAGAAGTGGTTGAAGCTTTTCTCAAGGAGAAGCCCTGCTCCCTTTCTCTTGACAAGAGCCGGGAAGAGAGTATTCTTTCTGAAAAAAGGGTCAGATCTTTATGTTTTCTTCATTCCATGAGCTTAAAAAAATGTACCGCTATGATGCCAGGCGAAAGACTTTTCATATTGATATCCGCCTCGACTACTACCGGGACCTCTACAATGAATGGGACTATTCCCCTCTTCACAGGAGGGATATGGACATGGACCTCCTGGAATATATCGAAGAGTGTTCCGGGGAGATCCCGCTCAAATACCGGATCCAGATAAATTTCTATCTGCCCAAAAAAGTAAAAAACACAGAGATCGAAGAAAAAAACATCACAGGGATGAAGAATTTTTTTTCCTATACTCTCAATAAGCAGCTGCGGGAGCGCCGTAGGATGTTTCACAGTTCTCTGGTCTACGGACTTACGGGTTCGGCTCTCCTCATCGGAGCTTTTCTCCTTCAGTCATTTTTAAAAAATGATTCGGCTGCTGTTCTGATCTCAGAAGGCCTGTTTATCGGAGGATGGGTCCTCTTCTGGGAGCTCTTTTCTTTTGTCTTTTTCAAGATACAGCATGTCAACCGGGAGATACGTAACGACAGGCGGGTCCTGGAAGCCCGAATCGTCTACCACTATATCTGATCCTCACTTTTTTCCCCGGAAAATCTTTGTATCTTCTTCCCTTCCCCGGGTTCGTTATAAAAGCGCGTGGTGGGATAGGCAAAATCGATATCCTTATGCCGGCTGAATTCTCTGAGTACATCTTCCCAGATGGCTTCCGTACTTCCCCGCCTTTTTCTCGGCTCACACATGTAACGCATGGTCAGAAGAACTCCGCTCTCCCTGACCGAAGTATAGACGATGGGAGTCAACTGAGAGTAAAAGATCATAAACTTCTTACTGGCTTCCCGAAGACTCTTTTCTGCAGCCGGAGTCAGCTGTTCAGCATGTCGGTCTACGATCTTCTGAAGGAGTCTCTTCGCTTTTTGCCAGTCGCTCTCGAAAGTCACCAGGACCTGGATCTCATTCCAGATATAGCGGAACCCTTTAGTATAATTTGCTAATGTATCGGTGAAGATCTTACTGTTGTTGATATCGATGATCCGGCCGGTGCTTTGATCGGCATCCACCCAGTTCCCGATCTCTATGAGGGTAAATTGAAAGACACGGATATCGATGACATCCCCTGCATATTCCCCGATCTGGATCCGGTCTCCCATGGAGAAAGGACGGCGGGATATGATGAAAAGCCATCCTGCTATATTGGTCAAAGGGTCTTTCAGCGCAATGGCTAATCCGGCAGAAAGCAGGCCCAGGTAGGTGGCCAGGGTCTGAATGCCTTTAAGCCAGATACTGCCCATGATGAGAAGAGCCAGGACACCCGTGATATAGGTCAGGCTCTTGCGCCAGGTATAACGGGCCTTGATATCCGTAGTCAGGCGGTTGACAATGTGAAGGGTTATCAGGCGGATCAGCCAGAAAATCACCCCCACCAGAAAAGTGGAAAGGATCTTAGCCTGGAGATCCGGGCTGATGCCGATCCATTCCTGAATAAAACCGTAAATGGGGCCCATACTTCACTCCTTCGACTCTTCTGATTTTATAGGATTTCTTCCCTTGAGTCAAAGAATCTTTCAAGCCTTATGTTTAATGAGCCTTCTGAAACTCAGGAATCGCAGGACCGGCACTCTTCATCAGCCAGTTCGAATTCCAATGTAGGATGTGTGATCCCCTCCTCTTCGAGGACCTTTCGGACATCCTCTTTGACTCCCTGAGTCTCTTTGATGGATATATTCTTTTCCAAAACCAGATGACAGGAAAAGATATGGTGCAGCCCGTCCACAGACCAGAGATGTATGTCGTGGGCTTCTTTCACGCTCCTCAGGGATTCGATCCTCCCTTTGATCAGGGCGATATCGCTTCCTCTGGGCGTATACTGAAGGAAGATCTGAACGGCTTCTTTGATATTGGGGATGATCTTCGCGATAATAAAGAGAGACAGCCCTACCGAAAGGATAGGGTCAAGGATGGGAAGGTAAACCACTTTCATGACCAGGCTGACGATGAGGACAGCTACCCATCCGATGGCATCTTCCAGAAGATGAAACATCACCACTTTTTCATTGATCTTGGTCCCGCCTTTCAGGCGAAGGACAGCTAACCCGTTCACCGCCACCCCGACGAGGGCCATGAGGATCATCCCCTCCACCCGGACATCCTCCGGATGGAAAAGGCGGGGGATCGCTTCACTCAAAATGAAGACCGAGCCTGTGAGAAGAATAGCGGCGCTGATAACCGCTCCGAGAAGAGAAAAACGTTTGTAGCCATAAGTGAGACGCTCTGTCCTCGGTTTATGCGACAAGCGTTCCAGATACCAGGAGAGGCCGAGGGTAACAGAATCCCCAAGATCATGGACAGCATCCGAAAGAATCGCCATACTGTTTGTCAACAAGCCCCCGACGATCTCAATAAATGTAAAAGCAAGGTTCAGAAAAAAAGCCACGGCGATGTTCTTGTGGCTTTCATGATGATGGTGGTGATGAGCCATGATCTCTCCTTTGTCTGCGCTCTTATTATAGGGGACAAGAGGAAAAATTCAATCCGGTTTTTAAAAGCGTACAGGCGCTAGCCAGGCCGCTGTCCCCTTTCCCGAAAGATATCCCAGGAAGATAAAGAGAAGAGCGGAAGCATGATGGGCTGCAATATAGGCCAGGGCAAATCCTGCCCGTCCTGATGAGAAAAACGAAAAGAGTTCTTTCGTATAAAGGGAAAAGGTCGTGAAAGAGCCCAAAAATCCTGTTACAAGAAGAAGATTTAGAGTGGTAAAGCCTCCATACAACCTGGCGACTCCTTCTATGACGCCCAAAATAAAACACCCCAGGGTATTGATAAGGATAGTGGAAAGGGGAAACTTCAGATCGGTAAGGAGATTAAAAAGCAGTGCTGTTCCGTAGCGGGCGGCAGCTCCCATGGCTCCGCCAAGAGAAATAAAAAGAAAAGACTTCACAAAGGCCTCCGCTTGATGTCTCAGGAGTCATCAGCTTCAAAAAGCGGTTTCCAGGTGAACTCCATCACCTTATGTCACAGGAAGAAAAAGGGTGGAACAGTATCCCCGGTGACAAACTTAAATAAAGAAACGATCTATTTTGTGCTATGCAGCAAAATCAGATTTTTTTAACGTTAACAGCGCAGGGGCCTTTTCTGCCTTCCCCTACTTCAAACTCAACGGTGTCGCCTTCATCAATGAAGCCGCTGACATCGTTTTTATGGACGAACAGGTCGTTTCCGTCCTCTTTCTGAATGAACCCAAAGCCTTTAGTCGCGTTGAACCATTTAACAGTACCTTTCATGTAGTAACCTTTCACAACCGCGATCCTCACAGATCCGGTCTTTTTAATGAGAACACCGTTCCACTCGCTAACAATACACTCTTTTTTTGGTTTGTCAACATTATTTATCGATCTTTTCTCTCCGGGCGATTGCCCTGGCGATCATGATCCCATTGACACTGGCATGCATCAGTCCGCGGGTCAGGCCGGCACCGTCTCCCCCCGCGTAAAGTCTGGCGATATTTGTCTCAAAGTCTTGGGTCACATCGACTTTGTTGCTGTAGAACTTCACTTCCACACCATACATGAGCGTCTCATCACTGGCCAGTCCCGGGATCAATTTGTCAAGAGCCAGGATAGTCTCTTTGATGTTCAGCATGGTCCGGTAGGGGATGGCATGGCCCAGGTCTCCCGGTTCGGCATCCTGCATAGTAGGGGTGATATTCCCCCGTTTAAGCCTCTCACGGGTCGTCCGCCTCCCGCGGATAAAGTCCCCGAACCTCTGGACCAGGATCTTCCCGTCAGCCAGCATATTCCCTAACGCAGCTACTTTTTTCCCGTATTCGATGGGCTCATGGAAGGGGTAATCAAACTGGTTGCTCACCAGAAGGGCAAAATTGGTGTTTTTAGATTTTGTATTCTTATAGGAGTGCCCGTTTACCGTAGCCAATCCGTTTTCATAATGCTCTACAGCCACAAATCCCGAAGGGTTCTGACAAAAAGTCCGTACCTTGTCATCATAGGTATCAGTATAATAGACGAGCTTCCCCTCATAGAGAAATTCATTGATTTTTGCCATGATCTCATCCTTCACTTCGATGCGGACACCTACATCCACAGGGTTGACAGCTGTCCTGATCCCCTGTTTCCGGCAAAGACCCTGGAACCACTCGGACCCCTCGCGCCCTACAGTGATGATGACATTATCTGCAGGGATCTTCTCCGTCTCATGAATAATGACACCCCCGACCCTTCCTTTGTCCACGAAAATATCATCCACTTTGGTCTCAAAGAGCAGAGAGACCCCTTTCTCTTCAAGATATTGCTGGATCCGCGAATAGACTTCATAAGCCTGTTCTGTCCCCAGATGTTTCAAAGGATAGTCGATAAGCCGCAAGTTGGCCTGGATCGCTTTCAGTTTCAAATCACTGATCATTTCCATATTCTCTGTCCCATAGGTCTTGGAATCCGCTCCGAAAGTTTCGTAATAGCGGCTGTAGGTATAATCGATAAGCTCCTGGAGATGCTTTTCTTCCACATACTGGTCCAGGCCTCCGACATAGGGACTTAAAGAAAGTTTTCCGTCAGAAAAGGCTCCTGCGCCACTGAAGCCCGTTGTGATATTGCACGGCTCGCAATGGACACATTCTCCCGTGGTTCTTTTGGGGCAGACCCGCTTTGTTATGGACCTTCCCTTTTCGAAAATGGTGATCTCAGAATCCGGCATCTTATCCAGAAGTTCCAGCGCTGTGAATATTCCCGCCGGGCCGGCTCCTACAATAACGATCTTTTTTTTCACATTCTCACCTTGGCGGATAGTCAGGGGAGGATTTCAATTTTTGCTATATATTCTGCTTTAAGGATCTTTTCCCGTCCTTTCGGGTCCTTGAGAAGGATCCAGCTGCCCTCCACCTGTTCCACGGTCCCGATCTCCGGTGACAGCGCGGAATCGATGCAGCGGGCCTTGATCTTTTTTCCTAAAAGGTTCTGAATCATTTTCATGTCCATAGACACCCCTTTCACTATAGCATGCCGGAGAACTGCCAGAAGACGTCTCCGCCTGTTGTTCTGGGCTGTGATGATCAATACGATGAAGATGGCTGCAAAAGCGCCGGGATTCATGTTCGCCCCTTTCGCTCAATACCCTATTCTACCCTGTTTTCATCTCCGTGCAAGAGGGCTTTCTCAATGCTTTTCCAGAGAAAATTTAAGCAGCCCGTCCCACGAACCCGCTTCTTCACTCTCTGCTCCGTACAAAGTAAGTTCCTCAACACGGGGCAACCGGAGGCCCAGAGAAAAGATGCCGTTCCCTTCCGGGGCCAGCGGGATCATCTCTTCATGAGCCAGGAAAGCAGCCTTGGCGTAACCGGGAAGAAGAAACCGGAAAGTCACATACTCCCCCTGCTTTAACGGTCCGGGCCGGGGGAGAAGGAGCCGCCCTTGATGTTCATTAAAATCCCGATAAGCTACCGGGAAGGTATACGATACCCCTTCTGCTACGCGGAGGGAGATCTCACCGGCCAGCTCCATCCTGGCCTCTCCGGGGTCTCCGGCAAAGAGGAGAAGGTCAAAAACCCCTGACTCGGGAAAGAGGAGGGTGAGAGAAAGCTTTTCCTCTTCTTCGTCCACCCAGGCCAGCTCTCCTGGAAAGAACTCCCTCCCTTTATGGATCCGGGCCGTGAGACGGACCTTTTTCTTAGGTATAAAATCGAGGATGAAGGGATTGGATACACCTGTTCCTTCTCTCATTTCCTCAAGGGATGACCTGTCGAAATAATCAAAATAGGGGCCTGTCAATAAGGGGCGTCTGAAAAATTCATCCCTTGTCACTCTTTTCTCCAGCAGCTGCCAGACAGGGTCTTCGGGAAGGTGGGTGGAGATCATCTCGTGTGCCGGGATGAAGAGATAGGCTGTCGAATAGCGGGGCTTATAACCTTCTCCTGAAAGAAAGCCCGCATCCCAGGTAGTATCGACAAGATACCATTCATTTCTGATCTTCACGGCATTCCAGGCATGGCTCAGCGTCTCTCTCTTCTCTTTACGGAGAGGCAGACGGACTTCTCCGCGTATGATAACACATTCCGCTCCCGAAGCTGTCACCAGAGCTTGGAAAAGACGGGCATAACCTTCACAGACAGCTCTTTTCTTTCTTAAGACAGAGGCTGTATCCTGAGGAGGGATCCGTCCCGAAAAGAGAGCCTCTGTATCGTAAGTGATGTGTAAAGAGACCCAGTCGTGGAGCATTTTGATACGGAGAAACTCTTCCTCTTGTCCCTCCAGAAACCGAAAGACCCATTCTCCAAGGGCATTGCGCCCTCCTTCTTCCTTTGAGACAGCGGGCGGGGCTTCATATGAGCCGACTCCGGGATACGGCTCATCCTTAAAGGATGGGACGATCTCTCTTCCGCAAATGGGAGAGATCAGCAATAACAGCAGGATCAAAGCAAGTTCAGATTCCCGCAGCCCTCTCTTCACCGTTTCTCCTGACATTACCTATTCTGTCTCGGCAGGGTAAAGGGTGACACTCAGGTCTCCCGCAATAAGTGAGACAGCGTAATAGGGCAGAACGGCGAGGTCTTTCCAATCATCCCAGGAGAGAGGGACATTTCCAAAAAGGCCCGGCGAATTCAGCATAAAATCTGAGACACTGGAATAGGATGCGGGATATTGTGAAGAGACATGAAGGCGGATATCCTGTCCGCTGAAGAGATAGTACATCTTGGCATATCGGAAAAAGGGATCTGTGTTGTTTTCAAAGATCGAGAGGATATACATCCCGTCCCCATTGAGCGCTGCTGCGAACTCAATCCTGACCTGGGGCATATTCGTCGTAGTGAGTCTCCCCTGGTAAGATTGGGGATTATACTCTATACGGGACTGGTATTCTCCCGGGGCCCCCGTGTTCGTATACCACTCTGCCAGATAATAATCGGTCATCGGGGCAATGATCCCGATGATATGGTCCTCTCCGTCATAGAACTCGAATTCCCATTGCTGCTCTTCATCATTCCAGGTCTTTTCCTGGCAGATCAGAAGAAAGCGGCTGATCTCTGATAAAGCCGTCTCAAAGACAGGCTCAAGCCATTGAGCGGCGAAACCCGGGTCAAAATCGCCGGCTTCTATATAAAGAGCCTGGGAAAGGGATATCATGTTATTATAGAGCCCCTCGGGGGGATTGAACGTGGGGCCTGTAAAACTTACTTCATCGTCTTTGCCGCATCCGGATAGAAGGACGGAAGCCAGCAAAGCAAAAAAGAACACTCTTCTCATGAAAGACCTCCTTGGTAATCCTTATGCTACCACGGCTCTTCGGAAATAACAAGTCTGACATTCACTCTTCCGGGAAGAGAAGGCCCTTGACCTCCAACCTGACTCTTTCCAGAGCCCGAGAGCATTCTTCCGCATCCCGGGTCGCCCTGGTCTGGAAAAGATCGTAAAAGAGAGGCATAAGAACCGACTCTTCCAAAAACCCCAGCGCCACTGCCGTTTCTGCCGCATAGAGGAGGTCTTTAAAGGCTTTCTCCCCATCAGGGTCCAGAGGCTTCGACAAGAGTGTCAGGACAGCCTGATGCCCCTCCTCCTTCAAACGGGACTCTTCCTGTTCAAGGAACGATTCGATCTCTTCCCAGATGCTTTGAGGAAGCTCTTGCGACGAGGCGCGTATGTTTTCACGAAGATGGTCTCTCCGGGAAGGCCCGGTCAGCGCACATATGACTCCGGGGCGTCTGAGGACCCAGGCGATGGCAGTCTGGATTGGTGTCATTTCGTGATCTCCGGCTATCTCCTTAAGATAATCTGCAATACGAAGGGCAGATGAGAGCCTTTCTCTTTGAAACAAAGGGTCGATGGCCCTGATGTCCCCTTTGTCAAAACAGGACTCTTCCCCTCGTTTCCGGGCCAGAACCCCCCGTCCTGTAACACTGAAGGCTACGATCCCGGTCTTATATTGCCTGCAGAGAGGGAAGAGCTCCCGCTCGCCTTGCCTGGCGACTACACTGTATTCTCCCATAACAGAAAAGAGCTTCCCTGATTCCATATATCTCTTTACCCGATGAGGAGGGAGATGCCCCACTCCATAGTGCCGGATCTTTCCTTCACGGACAAGCTTCTCCAGAGCAGTTACTGTCTCTTCTACAGGCGTCTCCGGATCGTCAAAATGAATATTGTAAAGATCGATATAATCTGTTTTCAGCCGTTTCAGGCTGGCCTCACATGCCCGGTAAAGGGACTCGGTCCTCAGATCCGCTTTTCCGGAAGCATCGGGGCTCACTTTTGTTGAGAGGAAAAGAGAAGTCCTCCTTTTGCCCAGGACCTCTCCGAGGATCTCTTCAGCTGACCCATACCCCTGGGCCGTATCAAAATAGGTCACCCCGTTTTCTATAGCGTAATCCAGTGTCTTTTTGTATTCCTGGATATCAACTGTCCCGTAGGCCCCTGAAAGGCCGTAACATCCCATTCCGATCTCGGAAAAACGTTCACCCTGATGTTCGCGGTATTTCATCTCTGCCTCCTTTTGAAAAATTTCTTCAAAATGAGACACAAGACTCTTAAGAATGTTTCGTCTGTCTGATCAGTAGATCCTCTCCCGCAGGACTCCGCCCGGGGTGAAGGAGACGATCACAGGGGGGACTTGCAGGAGTTCATTCTCATAGAGGGTAAAGACTTCCTCGCTTTCTTCGGTCACCGCCGCTGCAGCCCTGTCCAGAAGAGCGTAGTCTGAGTCACTCATTTCACTTTCCGACTGGGCAGCCAGCCCCCAGCCGTCCCAGGGAAGGAGTTCTACTTTGTTCAAAGCAGCCAGGTCCCTCAAGAGGTTTCCCCGGACAAACCAGAGGCCCCGCATATCAAAGATCCCGAACTTTTCAGGATCCTCACGTCCTTCCCGGCACAGCTGCCAAGCTTCAGCAGCATTCAGAAATCGTCCCGGGGGCATATCCAGGGTATCAAACCCGATTCCCAGCTTCTCTCGCATAAGGTCATCGATCTGGGGATCAGCCAGGATCCACCGTCCGTTCTCTTCATCCCAATACTCCACTACCCAATGGTCCTCAAAACGGCCGGGATTGAAATAGGTCCCGAAACCGCAGCGGGCTACGGCAGGAATTCCCTTATACCGTAGAAGTGAGACCAGAAAGACACTGAAATCGCGGCAGTTACCATAGAATCTCTTATCGTAAGGGCGTTTTTCAGAAAGAGGACGGCTGTCCATAGCCATGACCGTCTTCAAGATCTTCCCGACAAACCGGGATTGCACATGCTCTTTCTGCTCTTCTGTTACAGTAATCCCGTATCGGCTTGCCCAGTGGATATGGATAAATAGTTTCTGGATCAGCGACACCATTCCGGGAACATCATCCGGGGCTGCTTTGAAAAGTTCCCCTAGAGTACCGGGGGACGTGATAATACCCTGTTTTGCGTAAAACTTGATGATATCCCGCATGCTTTTCATAAATCAGCCTCCTTCATTGCCGGGCCCTTTCCCATAATAGAGAGTGTGGCCGAACATTTCTACCCTGTCTGGACAGGTTTCTCCATACCGCCGGCGTCTGATTTCAATAAGGTTGAGTACATCATAACCGGTTGATTTCAGAAAAGAGAGCATGACTCTGTTATCAGGGTGAACCCAGAAAAAGAGAGTCTCCTGTCCCCGGGATTCAGCCAGGGCTTCTCCGATAGTGACAAACTGTCGGGCGATCCCCTTTCTTCGACAGGCCGGATCCACGAAGAGTTGTTCCATCCAGACGGTCCTCTCCTCGTCTTTAAAGACACAATATCCATTCAGTGTCTCTTCTTCAGCCACATAGATGATAAAACGCTCTTGGGATAAGTCCTCCGTCAGCTCTCTTCGGGCCTCCTCAGGAGTGTAGGAGCCAGGACGCCCTCTCATCCGGGCTATCTCTGAGCGGAACTTACGGATAAGCTCCGTAAGAGCCTTTTCATCTCCAGGCTTAGCCAGGCGATAGATCATCGTGCCTCCCTGTCAGTATCTTTCCCTCTTCAATTAAAAAAGATATGGTACGCTCACTCTCTTTCGACTTTCCTGATGATCTTGACCAGAATTAGGATCAGCGATCCGGCGACAAGTCCGTAATCAAGGGAGACCCCCAGCCTGATAGCGCCGAAAAGTCCGTAGAAAAGGCCGAAAAATCCCAGCACAAGCGACCAGGCTTTCGACTTCAGGGCATTAAAGAGCAGTGTAAAACCGATGACAATGGCGAGAGTAGGGCAGGGGACGATCCCAGTGGGCGCTCCGTAAAGGTAGGGGACAAGAGATTCGACAGGCAGAAAATGGGGATAGAACCAGCCCAGGGCGATCATAATAGCTCCGGACAAAGCAAAAATATTCCACCCGGTGGTGACCTTCTCCTCAGGCATACGGGCGCTGAGAGTCACAAGAACCAGAAAGAGCGCAGCAAACAGGAGTCCGTTGAATATATTCGCTGTGATAAGAGCCAGGACCGAGA
The DNA here is from genome assembly GCA_016937175.1 of Candidatus Mcinerneyibacteriota bacterium. Taxonomy (GTDB): domain Bacteria; phylum Macinerneyibacteriota; class Macinerneyibacteria; order Macinerneyibacteriales; family DSCS01; genus DSCS01. The sequence goes on from JAFGWL010000056.1 coordinate 241,973, forward strand.
CCGACAGGATGGGAAGCGTCAACACCACTCCGGCCTGCCGGCGGGTAGGCCTCCATCCGGCCACCAAAGCTATGATCCCGATCAAAAAAAGAATGTGCCAGATCACAGCCAATGGGAAAAACTGTCTGCTGAGGATCTTCAATCCCAAGAGAATACGCATGACATCAGGCATAACACCCTCCTCTGTTTTTATAATTATATATTATAAGGCTCTGCCCTTTTTTGTCAATTATTCTTGTCCCTCCACTCATAGATTTGACATCAGCCCTCTTTTTCTCTATACTCAAATGTGATCACCCATTTTTATAAGGAGGTGTTATGGGTAAACGAGGAATAGAGATTTTGGATATTGATGTGAAGGCCTTGATCAAAATGCTGAACGAAGCCCTTTCGGAAGAGTGGTTGGCTTATTACCAGTACTGGGTGGGCTCCCGTGTCATCGAGGGGCCCATGCGGACAGAGGTCGAACCTGAACTCCAGGTCCACGCCGACGAGGAGCTGAACCATGCTGTCATGGTGGCTGACCGCATCATCCAGCTGGGAGGGACCCCGGTCCTCTCTCCGACCCAGTGGATGAAGCTCGCAAGGTGTGAATATGAAAGCCCGGAAGACCCTTATGTGGAAGTGATCCTGCAGCAGAATCTCAACGGAGAACGATGTGCCATACAGAGGTATAAGGAGATCTGCGATTTCACCCTGGGAAAAGACCCCACCACCTACCAGATGGCACTGACCATCCTCCAGGACGAACTGGAGCATGAGCAGGATATCGAAGACTGGATCAACGATATCGAACTACTTAAAGAGAATATCAAAAAAATGAGGATGTAACCTGAGAGGGAGCGGGGTCCTTTCCGCTCCCCTCAATTTTTCTTATACTCAGCGAAGACCCCGTTTGATTGATCCCAGAAGGCCACGGGCGATTTCTCTTCCTATAGTTCCCGTTACCGTACTGATAAAGGATTTCGTGATGCGTTCTGTGGAAAAGGGGCTGTTCTTTTTAGCCTTAGCCCTGGCCTTCTCTTCAGCCAGGCGCTGCTTTTCCATGGCTTTCGCCTCTTTTTCACGTAATTTCTTTATAGCCTCTTTTTCTTCCAGAGCAGCCTTTTCCTCATATTTTTTCTGAATGATCTCGTGGGCTGATTCCGGATCAAGAGTCTGGGTATATTTATAAAACATAGGTGAGTTTTTGATGAGTGCGTCTCTTTTTTCTGTTGTGATGGTCCCGAATGCGCTTTTGGGAGGAGCGATCAGAGCCCGTTCGACCACAGAGGGCTTCCCCTCTTTATCCAGAAACGAGACCAGAGCTTCCCCTGTCTTCAATTCCGTGATCACGTCCTTGACATCAAAGTCCGGATTCTGCCTGAACGTATCCGCCGCCCCGTTGACAGCTTTCTGCTCTTTGGGCGTGAAGGCTCTCAAGGCATGCTGGACCCTGTTCCCCAACTGAGCGGAAACGCTGTCAGGGATATCCACCGGGTTCTGTGTCACAAAAAAGACACCGACTCCCTTGGACCGGATCAGGCGGACCACAAGCTCGATCTTTTCCAGAAGGGCCTTGGGTGTATCATTGAAGAGGAGGTGCGCCTCATCAAAGAAGAAGACCAGTTTCGGCTTCTCCAGGTCTCCGACTTCAGGGAGCTCTTCGAAAAGCTCCGATAAAAGCCAAAGAAGGAAAGTCGAATAGATCCGGGGAGAATTAAAAAGGTCTTCTGCTGCCAGAATATTGATGATCCCCTTCCCGTTGATATCCTGCCCCAAAAGGTCTGCGATCTCCAGGGAAGGCTCGCCGAAAAAGAGATCTCCTCCGGCTGATTCCAACTGAAGAAGCGCCCGCTGGATCGCCCCGATAGAAGCTGATGTGATATTCCCGTATTTCAGAGTATACTCCCCGGCATGATCCCCCACATAATGAAGCATGGACCTGAGATCCTTCAGATCAAGCAAGAGCCATCCGTTTTCATCGGCAATGCGAAAAGCGATCTCCAGGACTCCCGCCTGAACGTCGTTGAGATCCATGAGCCGGCTCAGAAGAATAGGCCCCATTTCTGATATATCTGTACGCACCGGATGGCCCAGACGTCCGAAGACATCCCAGAGACGGACGGGAAAGGTTTTAAAGGCAAACTTCTCCAGCCCTATATAATCGATCCGCTCCTGAAGTTTAGGGTTCATGGCCCCCGCTTCAGCCAGGCTTGCCAGGTCTCCTTTGACATCCGCCAAAAAAACGGGGACTCCGATCTCGCTGAAGTGTTCCGCCATGATTTTCAAAGTTACAGTCTTGCCGGTTCCCGTAGCCCCTGCGATCAACCCGTGCCGATTGCTCATACGGGCCAAAAGCTCCACATGGCTTTTCCCCTTTCCTATGATAAAACGATGCTCTTCTGCCATAAGGCCCTCCTTACTGATATCTCTATCCTATTTCTAAAGCATATCTCCTGCAATCCCATTATCACACTCTGAGAGAAGGCCTCAGGGAAGCGTCCCGGGCCATTGGATGACCTTGGCCAGCATCAGACAAGGGTTCTCCTTCCCCCAGAGTTCAGGGAACTCTTCTAAAGGCAGAAATCCCATGGAGGAATAGAAACGGCGGGTCCGTGTGTAATGGAGATCAGGATGAGCGCTGCTCAGAGTCTTCACGGTCAAAAAGACAAAATTTCTCTCTTTCAGGACCTCTTCGCATTTTTCGATGAGCATTTTACCATACCCCCGTCTTTGACAGCGTTTGAGAATCCCCATGACAAATACCTCAGCCGAATACCGGTTATGTTCGTGGAGGGAGACAAAACCCACATACTCCTCACCTTCCCGCACAGCAGCCATATACTTCTCCCGTGAATCCCTGATATACCGCTCAAGAGCTTCGGGGATCCCGAACCATTCGGGCAGGTCTGAGAGGATCCTGCTGCAGATCTCTTCTTTAGTCTCAGGCAGCAGCACTTCTGCTATTCTGATTTGGCGGTTCATCCCTCGCCTCCCTGGTTCTCTTCACGCTGAGCCAGGGCCAGGACATGGCCGTCCAGATCCATAACATAGGCTGCTCTGTCTCCCCAGTCTCTCTCTTTCAACGGCGAGAGAAGGCGCCCCCCAACCGACAAGGCCCGCTTCAAAACCGCCCCGGGATCCTCCAAAAGAAGATAGACCTCACACCGGGGGATCCCGGCACCCCGTGACGGATTGCAGACCTCTTCCCCCAGCAGAGTTTTGATGCTTTTTTCCGGCATCAGCCCCAGGCGAGCCCCGGGAGCCAGTTCAAACTGGGTCATCCCGGGTACATGGAACAGAGGAGGGCGGCCCAGGATCATTTCGTAAAATAAGCGACTCTTTTCCTGGTCAGCACAATAAAGAATGAACTCACATCCCTTATAACGCATGTTGACTCCTTTACTCTATATCATATCATATCGGAGAGACTCTCTGCTGTAAAGCTCTCTTGCAGGAAAGGTCGGTCGTTAAACCGGGCATAACAATAGATACATCCATAGCGGCATGTCCCGTATGCCCCGACGTCACGGCTTTCGATACAGCGGCACGAACACCTCTGGGAGGGGTCCTTCTTCGCTTTTTCCAAAAAAGACGTAAGATCCCCATCTCCGGGATAAAGGCTGCGAAGCAAAACGCCGTCGATGCAAGAAGCCGGAGCGATCCCCCATTCTCCCCAGTCTCCTTCTGCACACGTCGTGATAGTAAATTCGGGGTTGATGTCTTGCCAGCGGTGCTGCGCCCTGCTCAAAAATTTTATGAAAAATAGTTCCTCATCTTCTGAAGGCACCCTGAGAGAAAAAGAACTCTTCTGAAGGCGAAAACGGACGCTTCGATAGGGGGAGATATCAAGAAAACTCACTATCAGGCGATCAGTATAGGGAACCAGCCGGTCACCTATTGTAAGAAGACGGGCTGCCAGCCCCTCTGCAGAAAGTGCCGCCGAAAGGATGAGTGGATCAAAGCGCCAGAGGACTCTCTTCTTTCCCAGAAGCAAGGAGAGCTTTTTAAACAACTCTATCCTTGCTTCCAGAGGAGGCAGGCCGGGTTCCCATCCCTCTTGTTCATAATCGTTGAGGGTAAACTGGAGGTAAAAACCCAAGCCCATCTCTTCCAGAAGAGGAACTGCAGAGAGAAGCGGAGCAGGATTTTTACTCCAGAAGACCACTGCCCTGACCCGTTCGTAAGAGATATGTTGCCTCCGTTTGTTATAGGGGTTCACACGGATAGAATAGCCCTGATGCAGACGATGCAGAAACCAGGGCATATAGAAGGCCGGGATATCTGTAACACGGCTGGCTGACAGGATGATGGGAGAGACAGGCCGAAGCGTCAAAACTGCCCCCTCTTCCACCCTACAGGGTAAGGGAGAGAGAACGGCCCATTTCACGGACTTTCTGCAGAACATCGGGGTTATCCCGGAGCTCCCGTTCTCCCGTACTCACACCGAACGAAAAACTGAACTCCATCTTCAGGAACCGGGCCATGGAAAGAACCGATCCGCGGGCGATGAGATATCCGGAATCGGCCTCTGTTCCGCCGAAAGTCGCTAAAAATCCCAGTCCTTTCCCTCTGAAGCTGCTGAAGTCCATGGCATAGAACCGGTCGATACAGGCTTTAAGCTGGGCAGTCATATGCCACCAGTAGACGGGAGAGGCCAGGATGATAAAAGAAGCTTCCCGGATAAGGGGGTAGAGCTGATCCATGTCATCACGGATGATGCAACAGCCTTCTTTCCCCTTACAGGCCGAACACCCCCGGCACGGGGCAATATTCATCTCGGCAGTGTTGAAACATTCTGTCTTGAATTGAGGAAAAACCTCAGCCACCCCTTTCAGAAAGGTATCAAGCAAAAGAGCTGTGTTCCCTGTCAGACGCGGACTTCCCTGAAGAGCCAGAACAGCCGTATCGGCCCTGTTCATATTTCCAGCCCCAAAAAGGTCCGCACAGCCCAGCCGATCCCGAAGGAGAGGAGCGCGACTCCCAGGCTGATGAGAGCCATTTCCAGAAAACGTCGCCTGAAAGGAAGGTCTTTTGCCACAGAAATATAGAAGTTAAAAGCCAGAATGATCAGAATGGCTGCAGCCAGCATAAGGACCAGATTGACAAAGGGGTTGACAAAAAGAAAGAAGGGAAGCGTGAGAAGGATAACCGTTCCCACATAGGCCAGGCCGGTATAGAGGCTTGAGGTAAAAGCCCGGGCGTGGTTTCCCTCCTGCCGCTGGGAAAGGAACTCACTGGCGGCCATGGAAAAAGAAGCGGCGATCCCTGTGATGAGCCCCAGAAGTGCAATGGTGCGGCTGTTTTGGACGGCGAAGGTAAAACCCGCCAGAGCTCCGCTGAGCTCCACCAAAGCATCATTCAAGCCCAGGACCACAGAGCCCATATAATTAAGTTTTTCCTCATTGAGCATGTCCAGAAGCTGTTTTTCATGGACATCCTCTTCCCGCCCCATGCGGGCAGCTTCCGGCATAATCTTTTCGATATCGTCATAAAGTGCAGCTGCTTCCACCTCCCCTTTTTCCATAAGCTTCAGGGTGAAGGTAAGGCCTGCTGTCCTTGCCAGGATATAATACCAGGCAATACGGAGAGCCGAAGGGGCAACTTCGCGCTGTGTGTAACGTTTCAACACCTCATAATGGTTCTTTTCCGTATCTGATATTTCCTTAAGGATTGCCTTATTGGAAGGATCCTTCTCCTTCGCCGCCAGGGCTTTATAGATATAGTAGCCTTCTATCTCATCCTTCTGGATACTGATCAGTTTTCTGATGACATTCTTCTCCACAGCCTCTCCTTTTTTTTCAAACGAGTATGCCACAACAAGTACAAAAACCCAGCGAAGATTCAATTTCCCTGCTGGGAGTCAAGTCCTCCCCGTAGCCGGAAAGCTGAATTTCTCCGGAAGAAGCCCCGGGGGAGCATCCACAAAAAAGTGGTCGTCCTCTTCATCTGCAGTATGCCACACACCTCCCTGAATCCCTGCTGTCTCAGGAGTAAAGTGGAAAAGGGCTTCGCCGGCTCCGGAGAAAGGGAGTATCTCAAAATAGTCTGTCCAACTGATCTTACGGGGATAAATGGCATCATACAGATGGAGCGCCTGCCCCTCCTGCCGGACGATAAGGATCCCATTCTCCTCTTCATCAAAGAGAAGGGAATCCCTGAAAAGGTAGAGGGCGTGGAAAAGGGTGATGGACTCTCCCGTCACCAGGCTGAACAGATCTGAAACAGGGATGCGGGTCGAGAGACAGCTCTCCAGGATCCGGCGGTCTTCCGTTTTCTCGAGGTTAAGTAACCTGAATTTCCCCGCTCTATCCCCGGATAGTGAGAGAGGGCAGGAAAAAAGGAACCGGGGTCTTTCATAGAATCCGTACCGGGGGTAAAAGTCCGTGACACTGTCGTTAGCAAAAAGAAAACGAAAGGAAGCTTGTCCCTCATAGGCTTTTGTGATACGCATCATCAGTTCCCGGGCCAATCCCTTTCCTCTGTAATCGGGATGGGTCATCACCGTTCCCAGCTGAAAGGCCTCCCTCTCCCGGCCCCGGATCATAAAACGCATCTTCGTCACAGAGACATTGGAGACAGCTTTGTTTCCTTCAAAGAGTGTGTGGCAGACAAAGGAATCGTCCCACCACCCGCTTTCGTAAAAGGGTTCGAAATCAAGGCCGAAGACAAGTCGGGAGAGAGCATTGAAGGCCCTCCGCTTAGAATCGTCCCGATGATATGCAGCTTCGTATTTCACAAAAACATTAATCCTTTCTTAAAAAAAGGGCCTCCTGAGAGGCCCGTAAATCTCTCTTGTGTATAAAAATTCCCCTATTCCACTGCAGAAGGAGGCACTTCGTCCTCGTGTAGTTTCTTAGGCGGCAGATCCGTTGACTTTACCGTGGGATACTGCTTCAGATAGAGAGATTCGCTCTCATAATTATAGGGGTGCTCTGCCCAGCTTCGCCCTTCCGTGAAAACTCCCTGACTGGGATGCAAATTGATATTCTTGATCTCCTCTTTAAAATCACCCATATACCAATGCATTTCATAAATATTCTCCACCGCCATCTTCCGGAAAAAGACTTTCAACAGTCCGTGTTTATTCCACTGTTCGATGGCTGATTCAAGTATATACCCGTTAAAGGTATTATCCTGGTTTTGATCCCGCATAACGGCAAAGACATAAATCCTTGGGTATTCGTTCTTTCCTCTTAAACCTGAGAGGATATTCACCCACCGGATATTTTCACTCATAACCCACACCCCTTCGATGGGATCCAGGGCCTCAAAATTATTCTTGAAGTAATCCATCATCTCGTCTTTTGTCATCGCTGTTGCGGGCCAGGTCTCCCTGACCTGTGTGAGATACTGGCTTGTGGTAGCACAACCTAAGATAGTCCCCGTTAAAACAAGGAAAAAAAGAATACGCATCCCTTTTCTCATATAGGCTCCTTTCCTCTGCCTGATTTTTAATTATAGTCTTTTTTTTTGTATTGTCAAAGTCTCCCTATAAAAAGAAAGCCCGGAAGAACCGTCCGGGCTTTCTGAATTGAGCAAAAGAATGACCTACTGAAGGATCGTCGGTGTCAACTGGCCGATCTTCTCCCACTCAGGATCAGGATTCAGGGTCACAGCCACATAGAGCGTGTTTTCTTTATAGAGATGAGCCAACTGGGCTTCGCTCAGTTCTGCCTTCACCTGCTCGGGAGTCAGGTTAAAGAGCCCCCCTGTGGCCAGGTCGATAATCAGGCCGGGGATCCCTCCAAAAAGGATGTTCCCGAAGAGCCATCCGGAAACACGCTGTTCGATCATCATCTCAAAGGGCTCATATCCCTCGAGAAGGATCTCCACTTTGTGCTCACTTTTTCTTGACAACTCTTTAGCGACAGGCGTTAAACCGACATTCACCCCATCGATCTTCACTGTCGCTCCCTCCGGAGTGGAAAAAAAGTTGATGTTTTGCCGGCTGCCGTGCATGATCGTCGCACACCCGGTGAGGGCCAATACGGCAATTGTCAGGACCACAATCCATTTTCTCATGCTGTTACCTCCTGTTCTTTTCCTTAACATATTTCATTATCTTTTTTTATCAAGTCTGTGAAAAAAAAATTGACAAAATTCACCCTCCTGCTATTGTTTCTCCATGAAGAAACGAGCCTCTCTTTTGACTTCCTATCTCACCCTGCTCTCTTTGATCAGGCTCTTTTTCTCTACCGGGGCCTATCGATGTCCCTCCTTCTTTTTTTTCACGTGACTGTTTCGCATTGATAAAAAAAGGAGGAGATCATGCGTTATCAATCTATTCTTGAGACAATCGGAAAGACACCGTTGGTGCGGATCAACCGGTCCGGTTTTACCGGAGAACTCTATGCAAAACTGGAAGGGTTTAATCCCGGGGGCAGCATCAAGGACCGCGTTGCGGTACATATGATCAAAAAAGCCCTGGAATCCGGAGAGCTGAAAAGATCGATGACGATCCTTGAGGCCACATCAGGAAATACAGGGATCGGCCTGGCTATGGCAGGAGCTGTGCTGGGGATCAAGGTCCATATTGTCATGAGCGAAGGCGTCTCTCCGGAGCGTGTCAGGATCCTTCAGGCTCTGGGGGCTGAGATCACTTTCTCCCCGGCAGATCGTCACACAGACGGAGCGATTATCATGGCTGAACAGATCTTCCGCCGGGCTCCGGAACGTTTCTTCCGGCCGGACCAATTTTCCAATCCGGCCAATCCGGCCATCCACCGGGAAACCACAGCCCGTGAGATCTGGGAAGAGATGGAGGAAGAGGTCGATTTTGTCATAGCCGGCATGGGCAGTACCGGAACTCTCATGGGATTTGCCGATTTCTTTGCCTCCAGGTCCACAAACGTCCGCATCATGGGTGTCCGCCCCGCTGTCGGCGAGACCATCGACGGTATCAAGACATCCAAAACCAGTCTGACTCCGGCTCTCTATGAAGAGATGAAGATCGACAAGATCTATGAGATCAGACGACAAGAGTCCCTACAGGCTGCCCGAAGACTGATCAGGGAAGAAGGGATCTTTGCCGGAATAAGCGGAGGAGCCGTCTATGCAGCTTTCCTTCAGAATCAGCAGAAGCTTGAAAGGAAAAAGGGTGTCCTGGTGATAGCGGATAACAGCTTCCGTTACATGGAAAGCGGCCTCTTCGACCCCTCATGCTGTCGGGAGGAGACCCTGGCTGTCTGTCTTTGAAAAAAAAGCTTGATTCATTTCAGAATATGATTATAATACTTCCCACCACTTTAAGGAGGTGATGAACTTGATTCATCTGAACTGCGTTAGTTCTGGCCCTTGTTTCAAAGAACCTGTCATTCTCTCACGCCACTACCTTCTTATTTTCAAAATGTTTATCCTCAACATGGTGATGTGCAGCATCGCCTGATTCCTTTACCCGTTACCCCTGTTTAAAAACATAGCCCAGAATTCGGCATCCTTCGCGAGCCTTTTTATTCATTCCATCAGGCTCGAGAAAATGCCTTTGTTTAAAGGAGATACTAATGAACCGGATTATTAAATTCGGGGGGTCTGTCTTGACAGACGCTGACTCCCTTTATAAAGCTGCAACCATCGTCCAAGCCTACCCGGGACACCGCATAGTCGTCTGCTCCGCCCTCAAGGGAGTGACCTCCACTCTTTGTCAAGCCGTCTCTTCACACGATTGGGACCCCATCCGTATCAGAGACATCCTCATCAGTGAAAAAGAAAAGCACTTGGACCTGCTGCACAGTCTTGTCCCCCCAGACCGCAACAGCCGGACAGAATCTGAGATTACCCGACTTGTGGAAGAGGCCCTCACAAAGCTTCTTATGTTTTCGCCCCCCTTTCCCCCGGAAGAGACGGCCTTTGTCCCTCTTCTGGGAGAACGCCTTTCTTCTCTTCTCCTACACAGTGTCCTGAAAGCGCAGGGATCAGATGCGGTTATACTGCTTCCGGAAGAGATCCCTCTGGTCACCGACGGAAAGAGCGCTTATCCCCGGATCGACCTTTTGCTTTCCGGGACACTTTTCTCTACCCCATCAGGGGAAACATCAGTCACCCTGGTCCCGGGTTTCTACGCCCTCCATCCCTCGGGTGGAATAAGGCTTCTGGGCCGCGGGGGCAGCGACTATACCGCCGCCGCTCTGGGATTTCTTTTTAATGCTGAGAGTGTGGATCTCTGGAAAGATGTCGCCGGCTTTTTCAGCGGAGACCCCCGGGAACTCCCCGGAGCTCTCTTAAAAAGCCATTTGAATTACGAAGAGGCTGCTGAACTCTCCTATTACGGAGCTCATATTCTTCATCCCGAGACGATCCCTCCCCTCAGAGTGAAAAAGATCCCCCTGCGGCTCTTTTCTTTTAAAGACTCCTCCACCCCGGAAAGCCAGCATACTCTCATCGACCAGGCCGGTGACCCCGGGGGAGATATCATCACAGGTATTGCATCCACAGACAATATCGGTATCATAACAGTGAGAGGAAGCGATGTGGGAAATGAACCTGGGATTTTAGCCCGTCTGACAGGGGAACTGACCTGCAGCGGGATCAATATCAAGTCTGTTCTGACGTCCCAGACCTCCATCAATATCCTCGTAGAGGCCGGAGACCTGGACATGGCTCACCGGATCCTGGGAGAGGAAGGCTCTTCCGGGAGGGCTGTCGTCTACAGTGACCGTTTCAGCCTGGTTTCTCTGGTGGGAAACGGGATCAACTCGGCCCCTGGAATCGCAGCAAGGGCCTTCAATGCCCTTGCAGAGAAGAAGATCCCCGTCCATATGATCTGCGCCGGCGCTTCACCCGTCTCGGCCTATTTCATTGTAGAGCGCCCCCTCTGCAGGGACGCTGTCCGTACAGTCCATGATGCTTTTTTCAATACAAGGGAGGTTATTTATGAAACGCCAGCGGTCCATTGAAGAGATCAATGAAAAGATTCTTAACGGCAGTGCCGTCGTTCTCACAGCTTCTGAGATCAGCGCTCTTTCTGCGAACCATTCCCCCGAAGATATCTTCGATGCCGTGGATGTCGTCACGACCGGGACTTTTTCTCCCATGTGTTCCAGCGGAGCGTTTCTGAACTTCGGGCATACCTCTCCTCCGATAAAGATGAAAGAAGTCCGTCTCAACGGAGTCGAAGCCTATACAGGCCTGGCTGCCGTCGACGCCTATATCGGAGCAGCCCAGTCATCTGTCCGGGACCCCGCCTACGGAGGAGCCCACATCATCGAGTCCCTGATCAAAGGAGAGAACGTCCTGCTGGAAGCAACGGGAAGTGTCACTGATTGCTATCCCTCCCCCTCCGATTCACGCCCCATAAGCCTGAACACCATCAACGAGGCCTATCTTTACAATCCCAGGAACTGCTATCAGAATTATGCGGCAGCTGTCAATACTTCTCGGAAGACTCTTCGGACCTATATGGGCACACTTCTCCCCGGGTCCCGAAATATCAACTATTGTACTTCGGGAGAGCTCTCCCCCCTTATGAACGATCCCGATCTCAGGACCATCGGAACAGGGACAAGAATCCTTCTCTGCGGCGGCCCGGGATATATTTCGGCACGGGGGACGCAGTTCAACACCCATAAAAAGAAAAACAGGTTCGGCCTCCCAGTGGAAGGGGCAGCCACCCTTGCTCTGACAGGCGACATGAGATCCATGAGCCCCCGTTTTGTCAAAGGGGCCTACATGCCCGGGTACGGGGTCACGCTTTTCGTCTCTGTAAGCATCCCCATTCCCCTTCTGGATACAGGCCTGGCATCCCGTGTGATGGTCACAAACGATCGGATCGAAATGGCTGTCCGTGATTTTGCAGATCCCGCACACGGACAGACTGCTCTTGTCCGTTTCAGCGACCTTGTATCGGGAGTTGTAGAGATCAACGGGAAAAAGAGCCGCACAGTACCTCTCTCCAGTTTTACCATGGCGCGGGAGTCTGCCGAACTTCTGAAAACCTTGATACAAAAAGGAAGTTTCCTGCTCTCCGCCCCTGTGGAAAGTTATGACGTCGCTCCTCCGGCGGAGACAGCTGCTGAAAAAACACCGCTCTCCTGCGCTCTTTGCGGGGCCTGTGTTGCTCTCTGCCCCGAAGAAGCCCTCTCTCTGGAGAACAATGAGATCCGACTTGACGAAAAGCGCTGCTCCGGCTGCTTCCTCTGCAGGGAGATCTGCCCCTGCGGCCTGGCCAGAGGAGGAAGCCATGGATAGATATACAGACCGTTTTTACCGCTCTTTCGGCGATCACAACCGTCTTGTCTATTACCATGTCGTGGCCTGTGAAAGCGACCTGTGGATCGGTATCGATGCTTCTTCGGCGAATGATTCTCTCCCGGAAGCCGCCTTGGAATTGACAGTAGAGGCCAGGTCCGATGTCCTGAAAGCCATTGAAGAGTCCCCCGATTTTCGGACAGCCCTTTCTCCGCTTGAGGGCCACCCTTCCTTTCCTCAACCCATGACAGAGGCTTCCCGCAAGGCAGGGACAGGGCCCATGGCGGCTGTAGCCGGATTCATCGCAGACCGTGTCAACGAAGGATTATGCAGCCTTTTCTCCCCGAAAAAACTCCTGGTGGAGAACGGAGGGGATATCAGCGCCTGGGCCGAAGACGAGATCAGGGTCGGGATCTTTGCCGGCCCGTCTCCCCTTTCGGGACGCCTGGGCGTGACAGTTCCCTGCCTCGGACAGCGCCGGGGGATCTGCACCTCATCCGGGAGCGTGGGGCATTCACTCAGCTTCGGAAAGGCCGACGCAGCGGTGATCATCTGTGATTCAGCCGCCCTGGCTGACGCCTATGCTACCGCAGCAGCCAACCGCATCCACACACGGTCCGATCTCACTGTCGTAATCGAAGAGCTTAAAGCCGAGCCCCGTATTCTGGGAAGTATCCTCATCTTCGGTGAAGAGATCGCTGTAGCCGGCGGATGCCCTCTCTATGCTCGAAGGGAGGAGCCATGAAAGTCACCGATGTTATCCGGAAGGGAGACAGTAAGCTCCTCTCCCTGGAGATCGTCCCTCCCACCCGGGGTTATTCCCTTGACGAAGCTCTTGACCATACTGAACAGCTCATGGCCTTTCGCCCCGATTTTATCAATGTGACAACCCATCAGCCCCATGTGGTTCTTGAGGAGAAAAACGGAGAAGTCATCAGGCTCCAGAAGAGCAATAAATGCGGGACCGTAGGTGTCTGTTCGGCTTTAAAACACCGCCTGGGAATCGAAGCGATCCCTCATGTGATCTGCGGCGGGAACACCCGTTTCGATATAGAGGATAAATTGATCGATCTCAATTACCTTGGTTTTGACAACCTCTTTATTGTGAGAGGCGATCCTCTCCCGGGGCATAAAACATTCATGCCTCCCCGCGAAGGGCACGAATACGCTTCCGGGTTGGTCCGACAGGCCCGTAACCTCAATGAAGGGCTGTACACTTCGATCCAGGAAAAAGGTGTCCCCACCGATTTCTGTATTGGAGTCGCCGGGTATCCGGAAAAACATTATGAATCGTTCAACCGGAACAAAGACCTGGATCATCTGTCTGAAAAGATCGAAGCAGGGGCCCACTTTGTCATCACGCAGATGCTCTTCAGTGCAACTTTCTACATATCTTTCGTCGACGAACTGCTGAAAAGAGGACTTCAGATCCCTGTCATTCCGGGAATCAAACCGGTGACCCGTTTACAATCTCTGAAAAGGATCCCGGGAACCTTTCATATCGAGATCCCCCAGAGACTTGTCTCTTCACTGGAAGCAGCACGCACACCGGCAGAAGAAGCCAAAGCCGGGACAGAATACATGGCCCGTCTGATCCGGGACCTGTTGGATGCCGGGGCGCCCGGTATCCATATCTTCACCATGGGCAGCGGAAAAAGCACACAGAGGCTTCTGGAGACAGCCTTTGGGAAAGGCGGGATCTGACATGAAGGCCTTACTGAAAGACCTGCTTTTGAATAAGACCCTGTTGGGGGACGGTGCCATGGGTACCTCGATCCAGGCCTGGTTAAACGGAGAAAACCAAAAAGGTTCCAATGAACTCCTGAATATCACAGCGCCAGACTTGATCCGCGGGATTCACAGGGATTTTCTCCTGGCCGGAAGCGATATTATCGAAACGAACACTTTCGGCGCTTCAGCCCTCTCTCTCAGAGATTACGGTTTGGAAGAACGCACTTTTGAAATCAATCAAGCCGCCGCTTTTTTAGCCCGTAAGTGCGCGGATACAGAATCGACTGTTTCCAAACCCCGTTTTGTGGCCGGATCTATCGGCCCTACGGGTTACCTTCCTTCTCTGGGACAGGTCTCTTTTGATACCCTTTATGAAAGCTATAAAACCCAGTGCAGAGGCCTAATTCAGGGAGGAATCGACTATTTCCTGATCGAAACGTGTCAGGATCTGCTTCAGGTCAAGGTGGCTCTCATCGCCGCCCGGGATGCTGCTCTGGAAAACGGAAAAAAGATCCCTGCTGCTGTCTCCCTTTCCCTTGAGAAGGGACGCCTGATCACCGGTTCTGATATCAAAACCATCGTGACCGTCCTGGAGCCTTTCGACCTGCTCTATCTCGGGTTCAACTGCGGTAATGGATTCGAAGGCCTTGAAGAGGCCCTATCCTCTTTAGGCCGATATTCTCCCTACCCGTTGGCCCTTATGCCCAATGCCGGCTTCCCTGAAGTGAAAAACGGCCATCTCTTTTATTCCATGACACCGGAAGAATATAGCAGCGAAATAATACGGCTCATGGAGATCATCCCGCTCTCGCTTGTTGGCGGATGCTGCGGGACCACTCCGGCTCATATTCAAGCCTTAAAAAAAGACCTTGACCATTACCCTCTGAAGCTCCGGAAAAAACCGCTAAAAGAGGCCCGTCTGGCCTCTCTCTTCAAAGCTGTCGACATCAAGACATCCCGCCCCCCCTTTCTTATAGGAGAGCGCTCCAACACTCAGGGGAGCAAAAGATTTAAAGAGCTTTTGCTGAAAGATGATTTCGACTCTATGATCGTTACAGCTTTGGAGCAGGAAAGATCAGGAGCCGCCGCATTGGATCTCTGCTGCGTTATCCCCGGACGCGATGAGGTAAGGGATCTTTCGCGCTTTGTCGAAGAGCTTAACCGGCAGGCCGGGACACCTCTTTGTCTTGACACGGTCAACACCGAAGCTTTGGAAGAAGCCCTGAAAAGGGTAAGCGGGAAACCCCTTATCAATTCAGTACATTTGAAGGATAAGGCGCAGGCCGAGAAGATCTTCACTCTGGCAAGAAGGTTCGGCGCGTCCCTGATCTGCCTGGCCATGGATCAACAAGGGATGGCTCTCACTTCACAGGACAAGATCGAAAAGTCAGAGAAGATCTATTCTCTGGCTGTCGATGAATATGGATTAGCGCCCGAAGACCTTTTCTTCGATATGCTGACCTTCACCATCGCTTCAGATACGGAGCTCAATTCAGCCTATGAGACACTAACAGCTCTGAAGGAGTTTAAAAAACGTCATCCGCGGACGAATACGATCCTGGGAGTCAGCAACGTCTCCCACGGGCTCAAACCGTTCCCACGAAAAATCCTCAACTCACTTTTTCTCCAGTCAGCAGTGGAACATGGCCTTGATGCCTCCCTTGTCCACGCCGGAAACCTTACGCCTCTTCATCACTTCCCTGAAAAACTTATCACTTTGGGTCGGACTCTCCTTCTCTCTCCGCAGCCTGGCTCTGAACGTTTAACCGATTTTCTTCGACTATGTGACACGGCAACGGGAGCACTAGAACAAAATAAATCCTCTAAGAAAGAAAAACTCACTCTTTTTCAGGCCATCATCGACGGCCGTAAAGAGGAATCCCTGGACTTGGTTCAAAAAGAACTCAAGACGAAGAAAGCAGAAAATATTATCGAAGAGGTTATCATCCCGGCTATGGAAGAAGTAGGACGCCTCTTTGAATCCAATCAACTGCAGCTCCCTTTCGTCCTTCGTTCTTCTGAGACCGCGAAAAAGGCTCTGGACCTTCTTTCTGCCCATTTATCAGAACGAAAACATAAGGGGACGATTCTTCTGGCCACTGTTTACGGCGATGTCCACGATATCGGCAAAAACTTAAGTGCCATTATCTTCCGCAATCACGGTTATCGTGTCGTTGATATCGGGGTCGACCGGTCGGCAGAAGAGATCATTGATGCCGTGAAGACCCATGAGCCTGATGCGGTGGGCCTGAGCGGACTTTTGGCCAATTCAGCGATTTATTTCGGAACGGTTTTATCCCTCTTTGCAAAAAACGACTTGACCTTGCCGGTTCTCTGCGGAGGAGCAGCCCTGACCAGGGATTTTACAGAAAACCATCTGGCCCCTCTCTATAACGGGGGCGTCTATAAAGCTGATGATGCTTTCGATGCTATCCGGTTTTTAAGACAACACCCTCTTCCTCAAACGACGAAATCGTGTGAGGTATCCTGCGCTGAAAAAAATGAACGGGGGAAAACCTTAAACCAAAGGATGGGTTCAGAAAGAGTTAACCAGGTCCACTATCCGGTCGAGGCGATTCTTCCCTTCCTGAATAATAGCAGGCTTTTCAAAATCCGCTGGGGAGGACTTGATCCCGATACGGGAAACGAGGAGTTAACCCGCCTTCTGCAAAAAGAAGGACTCTACCAAAGCATCAAAGGCGTATTCAGCTCTTATCCCTGCTTACGGGACAGGGAGAGCCTTACCCTTTTTGACTCAGAAGGAAAGCCTGTCACCACATTCCGTTTTCCCAGGGACACAAGCGGTGAGAATCGATGCATCACCGACTTTTTCCGGGAAGAAGGAGACCATATCACTCTCTTTCTTGTCACAGCCGGTCCGGAAATCGCCCGTGAAGAAGCCCGCCTTCTGGAAAAGGATTCTTACTATGATTATTACCTCTTACATGGATTGGGAACGGAACTGGCCGAAGCCGCCGCCGCCTGCCTGAACGACGAGTTAAAAAAGAAAGAGGGCCCATCCTTACGTTTCGGTTTCGGCTATCCCGCCTGCCCCGATCTGAAATACCAGGAGACGATCTGTCGGCTGCTGCAAGCCGGATCTATCGGGGTCTCCGTGACGCCCTCCTTTCAGCTTATCCCCGAGCTAAGCACCGGAGGATTTATGATCCACAATGAAAAAGCCTTTTATTTTCCGATGAAGGACAAAGGAGGATTACAATGAAGATCGATGCCGCTCTCCTGGGAGCCACAGGGGCTGTCGGGCAGAAATTTATCCAACTTCTCCGGGGACATCCCTTGTTCAGGCTTACAGAACTCTTTGCTTCCGAACGCTCGGCGGGTAAATCTTACGGCGAAGCAGTGACCTGGAAACTCTCTGCCCCTCCGGATCCTGCCATCGAAGCTCTTCCTGTTTTCTCCTGCGATCAGGAGCCCCGGGCCAGGCTTGTCTTCTCCGCCCTTGATGCCTCGGCTGCCGGGCCCATAGAAAGCCGCCTTGTGAGCCTGGGACATCTTGTCATCTCCAACGCGAGAAACCACCGGATGGATAGCGATGTCCCCATCATGATCCCCGAGATAAACGGATCTCTTCTGAACAAGGTTTCTCCAAACAAGGGCGCTCTGATCACAAACCCCAACTGTTCCACAGCAGGGCTGGCGCTCTCCCTCTTTCCTCTCCACCGTGCTTTCATCCTTCAGTCCGTTCATACAGTGACAATGCAGGCCTTTTCAGGCGCAGGATATCCGGGCCTCTCTGCCTGGGATATCGTAGGCAACGTCATCCCCTTCATCGACGGGGAAGAAGAGAAGATCGAACAGGAGCTTCCCAAGATCTTCGGCCGTTATAACGGAAAGAGCTTCAGACCGGCTCCCATTTCTGTCACGGCCTCCTGTAACCGTGTCCCGGTCCGTGAAGGCCATCTCCTCGATGTCCGGGCATCTTTTGAAAAGCCTTTCACTCTGGAAAAAATACGGGAGGAGTGGGCTCTGTTCCGCTCTGAAGCGCCTTATCTCACTCTCCCTTCATCTCCCGGATCTCCGGTTATATACATCCCTACAGCGGATATGCCCCAACCCTCTCTTTTTCATGAGAAGAACAGTATGAGTGTCTATACAGGACGCCTGAAGGCCCTCTCAGAAAAAGAGATCTGTTTTAAGGCTCTTGTCCACAACACAGTCAGGGGAGCAGCAGGAAACGCACTCCTAATAGCTGAGAGAGCGGCCTTAATCGGCCTACTTTGATCTTTTTCCTTGACAGCTCTTTTTATGCAGTTACTATTCATAGAAACGTTACTATAAATAGTAACACTGAAAGGAGCTTATATGAAGCCACAGACGATGCCTGATATCCGGGGGTATTTCGGAGAGTATGGAGGAGCCTACCTTCCCGAGGTACTCCAGGGGATCATGGCAGAGATCACGGAAGCCTATGAGGAGTGCCGTCGCGATCCCGGTTTTCAACAGGAGCTGAGCCAGGCCCTCACTCACTATGTAGGACGGCCCTCCCCTCTTTATTTTGCCTCTAACTTGTCCCAAGGGTGCTCAGCGGCCAGGATCTATCTGAAGCGGGAAGACTTGAATCACACCGGGGCTCATAAGATCAATCACTGCCTGGGGGAGGCCCTTTTAGCCCGCCGCATGGGTAAAAAGAAGCTCATCGCTGAGACCGGCGCCGGCCAGCATGGAGTGGCTCTGGCCACGGCTGCAGCTTTGACAGGCATGGAATGTGATATCTATATGGGCCAGATCGACATTGAAAAAGAGCACCCCAACGTCTCCCGCATGAAGATCCTGGGAGCCCATGTCATCCCTGTGACTACCAATACACAAAGCCTCAAAGATGCTGTTGATGCAGCCTTCGAAGCTTATCTGAAAGACCCGGTGAACCAATTCTATGCCATCGGATCTGTTGTGGGCCCTCATCCCTTTCCCCGGATGGTACGCGATTTTCAGTCCGTAGTCGGGCGCGAAGCCAAAGAACAATTTTTTGCGATGACAGGCCGTCTCCCTGACAGTGTCATCGCCTGTGTCGGAGGAGGGTCCAACGCCATGGGCATCTTCAGCGCCTTTCTGGATGAACCGTCTGTATCCCTCATCGGAGTGGAGCCTTCAGGACGCGGGTTCAAGGACGGGGATCATGCAGCGACGCTCACAAAAGGGCGCCCGGGCATCCTCCACGGGTTCCGCTCCTATCTCCTTCAGGATGATGCCGGCGAACCTCTTCCCGTCTATTCTGTCGCCAGCGGGCTGGATTATCCGGGTGTGGGCCCTGAACACAGCTACCTCAAGGACATGGGGCGGGCGGCTTATAAGACGATCTCCGATGAAGAAGCGATCGACGCCTTCTTCATACTCTCCAGGGCAGAAGGGATCATTCCGGCCATCGAATCGGCACACGCGGTAGCCTACGCCATGAAGCGCGCACGCGAAAACCCCGGAGAATCCATCCTGGTCAACCTGTCAGGCCGCGGAGATAAAGACGTCGATTTTGTACTGGAGCATTACAAAAGGGATGATTTCTGAAGAGATGAGTGTTCGCTGTTTGACAAATCCCCTGTTCTTTACTAAAATAAGAGATGTAAAGGACAGGGGTATGAAAATATATCGACTGAATGAAATCGCCCGGACGCTTGCTTCCATTGAAGACCCTCAGGTCATCGAGGATTTTATGAACTCCATTCTTACGGAGAAAGAGGTCTTTGACATCTCCTCCCGGTGGGAACTGGTGAAATATCTGGATGAAGGTGTCTCACAACGGACTATCGCCTCTGAACTGGGCTTAAGCCTCTGCAAAATCACCCGGGGTTCAAAAGAACTTCATAAGAACCACTCTGCTTTCAAAAAAGTACTGGACGCTTTCAAGAAACTTTAATGTCTCACCCGGTAACGTAATACAAGCACATCTCCCTCCGCTTCGACACCGATCTTTTCCAGAGAGACAGGCCACTCTCCGGGTTTTAACTCAGGAGAATCAAAAAGAGAAGGGGTCTTAAAGCCTCCTATGATGACAGGATTCATTCGTATATTGATCTCATCGATGAGCCCCAAGCGCATGAGGGCCCCGGAGAGCCTTCCCCCCGAAGAGGTCGCCACACAGGTGACCCCTAACCGGACTCTGATCTTTTGAAGCATCGTCATAAGGTCTACAGGCCCCGGCCCGCTTACCATGTAAGGGGTTTTGTTTTGACGCAAAAAATAGAGGTACTCCGGGGGTGCCTGATAAGATGTCAGGTGAAGCAGAGGGCGGGAGGGCTCCCCTTTGTATCCGTTTCTAAACCGGCCCAGGCCGTCGACGATCCCAAGCCAGCTCTCCCTTTTTGGGTCTTCGACCACTTCAGCGGGAAGATAGTCATCATACAATTCCCCGGGGGGCCCTTGAAAAGAAGGCAGCTCTCGTAAAGGCTCCCCCTGACGGACCACCATGTGGCTCCCCTCCATCCAGAATTGAGGATGATAAATGTCTTCTATCTTCTGTTCGAATCGTACCCACTCTTCAGGCGATCCCAGGACTTTATAACGCTCGTCCATATCAAACATGGTCTTGTCGGGTTCCAGGGTGATCCGTCCATCCACTGAAGCTGTCACATAAAGGACTACAAAGGGCCGTATCATAGACTCTCCTCTCATTTCATCGCCTGTTGGCGTAAATCCCGGGGCATCTTCTCTATAACAGAGCGGAACACCCCAAGGGCAACTCCTTCTTCGCAGAATGATTCTATTTCAGGGTTCATCAAGACTTTTGGTGCCCCCACCGGCAGACAGCCGACGGGGGCTCTGAGGGGGTTACCGGGCGAGAGCTGCTTCGATCTTTTCGATATATTCAGCGGCATTTTTACTGGACGGATCCAGTTTTAAGGCGATTTTATAATTTTCCAGGGCTTTTTCCAGATTCCCTGAGAGGAAATAAGCTTCTCCGAGACTATCCCAGGCATTGGCATGCCCGGGGAAAAGCCGCGTGAACATCGTAAACATTGCAATCGCTTCAGGATATTTTTTCTCTTTCAGAAAAGCATATCCAACCTGATTGATCTCACGCTTATCGACGTCATACTGGGCGATATCGCCGGGAGACTCCATTCCCGCCTGGAAAAACGCCTGAGCAGTCTCGATGCCCTTGGTTCGGATGACCTGTTCCATCAACTTGGCAAACGTCCTCTCCTTCTCCTGAAGAGCGTTTGCATAGGCTGCTGTCACCGGGAAAAGGTCAGCGATCTTCACCACGCGCTCCCCTTTTCTCAGCTCTTTTTTCAGGTCCATGACCACTTCATTCTCATAATTATGAAAATGATAGAGATAGACCAAAAGCCGCTCGGGGTCATAGATGTTGGAATATTGTGTATCAGCCCACTTGGCTTCCTGGTGAGTCTGAGCCAATATTTCACGAAAAGCGTCCACCGTGACGTCATTTTTTCGAAGAAGGTCCGATGCGATCTTATAGCGCATACAGGGTATGGGTTCTCCCTGTTTCAGTGAGGAGAGATAGAAATTCGTGGCGACCTGGAAATTGCCTCTTTTCCGGAGCATCGTGTCTCCTTCGACGATCACGGATTCTCCGCGGCGGTCTACAAACATGAGCTGCGCGCGGGAGAGTTCCGAGAGATCATACTGTTCCAACAGTGTGATGACCTCGTCGACATTGGAGCACTCTTCCATGGCCTTTTGGGTAAGTATGCCGTCAAATTTCTTTTTCCCTTCTTGGTCTTTGACTTCTTTATAGTCACAGGCCAGGCCGTCAAAGACAAGCCCCTTTTCATTCATCCCTCCCTGGGGATAGAGGCTGGAATACCCGAAATAGACAGCTCCGTACTTGCCGTCTTTACCCGGAACGAAACGGGCCACGGTTTCGGTATATTTGGAATCTTCATTGTTTCCCACCAGAACGGTCCCCCGCTCTGTTTTGGTGAACATAATACATCCGAAGGCTGACGGGGCCAGAACGGCCAGGACGAGACTTACAGCGGCAAAAACACCTAATCGTTTCATAAGACTCCTTTCATACAGGCTGCGGCTTGTTGTGATGAGACGTCTTTACCCGAAGCCGCAGCCAGGGGTGGGTAAAGAACAGACCCGACACACTTTTAATATGACAACAAAAAAAATGATTCTGTTTCCAGATTTACTACTTTGTAGAATATTTATGAGTTAGACGCTTTGAAATAACAAATAAAAATTAGGCACTAAAATGAGATATGGGCTTCCCCTGGCTTCTCAAGACAGGGGAAGCCAGTGTTTTTAAAGTGAGGTAAGAACGATATCCGTACCCCTCTGTTCCAACACCAGAAGGGCTTGAGAAGCAGACGACCAGGCAGGAGCTCCAAAACTGCCGGGCAATACCTTTCCGTTCACAACAAGTTTCCAGTCAGCATCCAGGCGGTCCGGCGTGATCCAGTACCGGGTAAAACCTGCTTTCTCGGTGGCCAGGGCTGCATACTGATCTCCGCTTCCGGAAACAGCAAGAGCCGCTATCCCGTCCCAGACCTTATCATCGGCAGGCCTCCCGTCTCTGTTCACGCGGAAGCGCATTTCGGGAGTCCTGACCCGTGAGTAGAAGTGGAGGCTTTCGGGAGCATAAACAGTCTCCATATCTTCCCCTTCTCCGCGGATGACCTTGTCTCCGTAGACATAGATCCGTTTGACAGAACCCACTGACTTGTCGGCATAGAACTGAAATTGAACCGCCCCGATCCTCTCGTTCACCGTGGGCGCAATGGCAAAGACAGCGTCAAACTCCTCCCTCTTTGTTCCGTTTTTGTGCAGGACATAAGTATAGGTTCCGGGATTGTCATAGTCTCCGCCCTCTTTAAGCTTTTTATAGGCGATATACCAATCCCCTTCCGGAGTCACGGCCACCCGGCTGCTACTCCAGAAAGCAAGAGGGTCGGAAATGCTGAATCGTTCAAGGATACGTCCGCTGGGGGCGATCATGACAAGATCGTCTTTTTCATCGATGGTCCAGAAGTAAAAGTCCCCCTTAGCTTTACGAACAGTAATCTGTTTGAAATAAGGGCCGGAGGTGCGGATTGTTTTGGATGCGATATCATATTCAACGATTTCAAATTTCCTTCCGGGGATCCCGATCTTCTCCCTGAGAGCGGGAATGGGTGTCTCCAAGGTAAAGACGATCTTCTTTGAAGAGACATGGAAATTGGTGACCTGTGTCACGTCCGGCACCGCGACTCTCTTTTCTCCGAGAACGACCTCGTGATAGTTACTCTGTTTGTCGAATCCTGCGCAGTAGAACTCATTTGTACCGGGGATGAACCCCACCCGAAAGACGATATAATAGGGACCTGCTTTCTTTTCGTGGTTGATATAGACATAACGTTCCTCGGGAGTCGCCTCGCCCCCTACGTAGAGGAAATGCGAACCGTCTTCAGAAGTGTGGAGGTCTCCCATATACATCCAGTCGTCAAGCACGATCTTTGCCCGCTTGAAGAGCCGGAAGCAATACCTTCTGACTTCCATGGCAAACTCGGTCTGTCCGTAGGCCGGATCATGTACAGGAGCCTGGTCTGTGGTCCAGAAGGGGACACCGGGAAATCCGTTGACGTAGGGGTAATATTTTTCTCTCACAACATAGGAAAAGGAGATATTCTTCCCGTCATGGCTAACCCAGTCGTCGGTATCAGGGTCATTCTGATCCATATCCAGAATCCGGTCAAAGGGGCCGTATTTCACGCCGTTGAAAATCAGGAAAAAATCATATTGCTCATACGGTTTCGGGTTCGGATTCAATTTCAAAAGGGGCTCTCCCAGGGGGCGGGGTTCGTAAGGGTCGAAACCGGCTTCGTAGATGGGCTTTTCCTTATTGGGCTTGCGGACCACAGCCAAGGTGTATTTCACACGGCCGTCATCAAAAAGGCCGATTTTACCGTAGACGAACTCCTCTCCGTCCCTGAGTGTGTAGATTTTTTGAACCGGAACCGTCTTGTTGTCTTTCTGAACGGTTTTCTGAGATTTCTCCTTCAGACGATCGAGCAAATCGGCTGACGAGAGGCTGACAGTAAAGATCATTACTAGAACTACAGCCAAAGTTTTTTTTACTGACATAGTTTCTCCTTTGGTTTCGTACTCTTACTTTGGGGATTTCATCAGATGATGTTTATCCCGATGTCTTGTTCAGTATAACGAAAGAAAAGAGAAACGTCCACCGGAGGGAGGATCTTTTTCTATCATTTGACTCTTTTCACTGTATCACAACGGCTCAAATTTTTAACGGGGGAGACGACTCTCTTTTCAATGTAACGGGAGTTCATGGCGCGCAGCATCCCCATGTAGTCAAGATGGAATTCGACAAGATCACCCACTTTGTAGTTCTGTTCATTTTCACCCAGGTCCAAAACGATCATATCCGAACTGGCGCCCACGATGGTGATCTCTTCATCCACGGGAGAGATATGAGACTCCTCCACATCCAACAATCCCAGGTCGATGATCGCCCGATAGGATGTCTCCCCGATATCCTCTTGGTTGAAGTCGTAGGACTCCCCCTCCACATTAGTTCCCAGCCGACCTGACGGGACCCGGGGTTTTTTCGTAAGCTCGATGATCTCCGCTGTTAACTTAAAAACATCGGTATGGAGCCC
>JAFGWL010000057.1 GCA_016937175.1 Candidatus Mcinerneyibacteriota bacterium
ATCAAAGGCCAGGCGCTGACGTGCTTTGAGAGCATCGGCCTCTTCGGCGGGGAAATGGATATCCCAAAGGGCTTTTTTCAGGCCGGGATAGGGAAGAGCTTCTTCCATCTCCCGGGGAAACGTCGCTTTGAACGCCTCCTCATGGCCTTCAAGGACTTCACGTATGATCTTGCGAAGATAGGCATGGGTGATCCCTGCAGTAAGGGGGTAGAGGGGAAGCAGATGATCGGGAAGAGCGCTTGTCTCCTCCCAGGGCGTGATATCAGGGTGCGTGATCTGGGGGACACCTCGGAAAAACTCGGCTTTACCGAAGATAAGAAACTCTTTATGGGGCTGGAGAAGGGTCCGCAGATAACGGGGAAAAGTAAACCAGACGAGGTCTATCTGCCCTGTCTCGTCGTAGGCCTCAGCCCGGACGACCCTGCGCCCGGCCCGTGAGCGCATCTCGCGTATGGCTCCCAGGCGGACGATATGCGACTGGCTCTTTTCGGTTTCGATCCTGCTGAGGGGGACAGCTGTCCTGCGGTCCTGATAGGCCACAGGAAGGTGGAAGAGAAGGCTACCGGCATCTTCGATTCCCAGGCGGAGAAGTTTCTCGGCGTTTTTCGGGCCTACGCCCCTGATGAAACGCACAGGGATCCTGTCAAGGTCCCAGATCTCGTTTACCGGCCCTGTGTCAGGCGGATGACCAATGCTCCGTCGCTCCATCGCAGGATGAGCCTTTCTCCCGAAGAGGTGAATTCAAGGGGACGCACCCCTTCCACGTGGGTAAGGTAGGCCTCTTCGCCGTTTTGACGGCGGGTGAGTGTCAAACGCCTCCCCTCGATCTTCCAGCTGAAGGTGGTATCCCCCACACGGATCTCCTCAGGGATGAATCCCTCTGCTTCCGGGACGATCTCCACAGGAACCAGCGTCTTCCCGTCCAGTCGGTAGTTTTCCCTCGATCCCCGGGCGTCCAGGGAGATGAGCCCGTCCGAGACAGAGAGGACATAGGCGGGAAGAAGCCTGTTTGCAATATATTCCTTTTCTACAAGAGCGACCCGTTCCCCCTTCTTATCCACGATTTCCAAAGTCTCCCGGTCCATCCTTCTGTAGACGGCGATATGGTTTCCTGCCGGAAAGGCAGAGACACAAAATCCGTTGAGGATCTTTTCAAACCGGAAAGCCCCCTCTTTGGAGACTCCGCGGTAGAGAGAGCCCAGGCTGATATAGTAGAGCTCCTCTTCTCCGAGAGTATAAAAGGTGACATTATTGTCAGCGCTCAGGGAAGCAATGCTCCCGTCAGCAAGTGAATAGCGTTTCAGCGTCCCGGCGTTCATCCAGTGATGGGGGGCGATATAGTTATCATATTCGATAAAATAGAGGAATTCTCCCTGCTTCCCCCATTGGAGACGCCCTTTGGGAGCTCCCGAGATCCGCGTGACAGACTCATTCTCCCGGTAGAGGGTGATCTCGCTTCCCTTGAGCACGGCGATGTTTGGCCCGGGGCCCATGGCGACACTTCCCTCGAGGGCCAGGATGCTCTGAACACGCCACCCTCCCCCGGAGGGGCCGCCTTCCCCGGGAGCCTCTGTTTTTCCCGGTAGGACCGAGCACGAGATCCCGGGAAGGCCGGCCAGCAGGAGAAGGAGGATTAGCTTAAAAGAGGACTTCATTCTCATCATCATAGGTGTTCAGCGTGGATATGATCTCCGCTTTTGTCTGAAGGGACATGATCTTGATGTCATGATGGTGAAACTCGGCATTATAGCTGAGATAGACCTTTTTTTTGTACTTTTTCTGCAGGTCTTCCAGGGCATCACGGTATTCGCTGATCATGGAGTAAAAGATCTCCTGGTTGAGGATCACTAAAAATTCCGTCTCATTGGTGAGCCAGAAGGCCTTTTTCAGCGTCCGCAGAAGGTTGAAGGCCAGGGTGGATGTCGAGTAGATGATTCCCGTCCCTCCACAGTAGGGGCAGGACTGGGTCAGCTGATTCTTGAGGCTGCGGCGGACTCTTTTACGGCTCATCTCCACCAGCCCTAAATTGGAGATGGGATAGATATTGGTCTGGGCCTTGTCCCGTTTCAGGTTGGCTTTCAGGGTCTCAAATACTCTGTTCCGGTGGTCTTCGCGCTCCATATCGATAAAGTCGATGATGATGATCCCTCCGATGTCGCGCAGGCGCAGCTGGCGCGGGATCTCTTCGGCCGCTTTCATGTTTGTCTGAAAGACCGTCTCCTCCTGGCTTTTACGCCCCACAAAGTGTCCTGTGTTGATGTCGATGGCCACCAGAGCTTCTGCCTCGTCGAAAACCAGGGTTCCCCCGCCGTCCAGATGGACCACTTTGCTGATTCCCTTTTCCAGGGCCTCTTCGATCCCGTAGGATTCGAAGACGGGGATGTCTTCCCTGTAGTGGATGATCCGTGTATTGATATTCTTGATGTTTTTAAAGATCTTTTTTATGTCGGTGTAACGTTTGTTGTCGTCCACCACGATGGTCTCGATCCCCTCGGCCAGGGTGTCCCGGATGATCTTTTCCGAAGGCTCCAGGTCACGGTAGATCATGGCGGGCTTGTTTCCTTTGTTGTACTTGGCCTGGATCTCTTTCCAGATATTGACCAGCATACGGATCTCATTGACGATGACCTTCTCGGGCCAGTCTTCGCATGACGTCCTCAGGATGAGCCCCATCCCTTCAGGGACATTCTTTTTGGCCAGCTCATAGAGGACTTTACGCTTGTCCTTGTTGCGGATCTTCCGCGAGACCCCGATACTGGGCGACTGGGGCATGAGTACGGCGAAATTGCCCGGAATGGAGACGTTTGTGGTGACCTTGGGGCCCTTGGTCCCGATCTCCTCTTTAAGGACCTGGATCATGATCTTCTGGTTGGGTTTGAGGATCTCCTCGATCCGGTGCCGTGTGACTTTCCCGATCTGGGCCTCGGTATTGAAGCTGTCCACTTCATCAGCATCGATGTCGATATTTTCGATATCGTTGATGTTGAGAAAAGCGTTTTTGGGGCGCCCGATATCCACAAAAGCCGACTGGATGCCGGGCAGGATGTTCTGGACATGCCCCAGATAAATATCCCCCACCAGGCTCTTGTCCACATTGATGTTCACAAAAAATTCGACGAGTTTTTCGTCTTCCAGGAGGGCGATCCGTTCCTGCCCCCGCTCCACGTTAATGACAATTGATTTTTTCATAGGTATCTCCTTTATGAAAACCGATTCTTATGATGTCGTTCAAAGGATAGGGTTTTTCCTCCCCTTCCAGCAAATATTGAGTTACTTTCTTCAGAGAGGCCTCTCTGTTGTCATAGGTGACCAGCAGACGGCTTTCCTCCCTTACTTTTTCCTTTATCCCTTTGATTGTAACATATTTTTCTTTTTTTTCATCAAAATAAACCCATTCCTGAGCCGAAAAACGCTCTGCCCGGCGTTCCGTGATCCCGAAAGAGACCGTTTCCAGGACAAATTCGTTTGCTTTGCTCCCGTCGGTGACCTCGTCAGCCCGGATGATCTCCATCCCCTCGGGAAAACAGGAGGAGAGCTCTTCCGGGCCCTGCTCCAGGGTAGCGGTAAGCTCCCCTTCGAAAAAGTCATTCTCCACAGCGATCCCCAGAGGCGCCGGCTGGCAGAAAGAGAGACGCGGATGGGGCGAAAAGCCTTCCGAGAAAAGCATGGGGACACCGGCGCGCATGAAAGAAGCCTGGATCACCAGGATAAGGTCTTTCTGGGAGAGAAAACGCATGGTTCCCGTCCGCCTGAACCAGAAACGGTATTTAAGGCGGACAGCCTCCGTCGGCTCCTTTGGCGGGATCATTGTTTCCGAACCGGAGAAGGGCTCAGCCTCCCGGACCCGGATCTCGTCGTCGCAGACGCCGCATTTCCGGCACTCTTCGGTACACGGGGGCGTGGCCTCCCCTTTATAGGCTTTGCTCCGTTCTGCCAGAAGGTAGGATCTCCTCACCCCGATATCGATGATATCCCAGGGAAGAGAGGCCTCTTCGTCTATCTCCGCCATCTCCTCTTCCACGGACACAAAACGCCCTACGAGGCTCTTCCATGTCTCCTTTTTCAGATATTCGTCCCATCCGTCCAGATAGGCCCCCTCTTCCAGGGCTGCTTCCAGCAGGGGCGTCAGATTGCGTCCTCCCCGGGAAAAGATCCCCTCCAGAAGGGCTGTCAGAGGGCTTCGCCAGCTGACTTTGGCTTTCCGGCTGATCTTGTTGTAGATATAGGAATAACGCCGGGAGAGCTCTTCTCCCCAAAGGGGCTCTTCCCACTGGAAAGGGGTATGGGGTTTCGGGATAAAGACAGAAAGAGAGACGCGGACCGCCCACTTTTCGCCTACGAGCCTGTTGACAAGTCCGGCTATCCCGTCCAGGTCTTCGTCGGTTTCAGTGGGAAGTCCGATCATAAAATAGAGTTTGACGGCTCGCCATCCCAGGGCGCGGGCCTTATCCAGAGACTGGCGGATATCCTGGTCGGTGATATTCTTATTGATGACATCACGCAAACGCTGGGTCCCCGCTTCAGGGGCCAGGGTGAGCCCCCCTCTCTTTACGGAGCTGATCTCCCGGAGCAGGGCTTCGTCGAGAGAGTCAAGGCGGGAAGATGGGATCTCGGTAGCAATATGGCGGGGAGAGGTGTACTCCCGAAGTGTCCGGGCCAGGGGGAGCACCTCCGAATAGTCCGACGTACTGAGAGAGGCCAGGGAGATGGCCGTAAAACCCGTTGAAGAGAGGAGCGAGACGGCGGATCCGCAGAGGTCAGCTGCCTGCCGTTCCCTTTTAGGACGGTAGAAAAATCCGGCATGGCAGAAGCGGCATCCCCGTGAACAGCCCCGCATGACCTCCAGGCTGATCCGGTGATGGACGACCTCTGTGGGAGGGACAGGAACAGTGTCCGGGACAGGGAAGCGGCTCAGGTCGGCCACCCGGCGCCTGACCTTGGCCGGGATCCCCTCCTCGACAGGCTCCAAACGGTAATACCTCCCCCCGGCCTCTGTCTGTTTGTAGAGAAGAGGAGCATAGACCCCCGGGACATTGCAGGCGACCTCTCTGATGATCTCCCGGCGGCTCCGGTTTTCACGTCTTCCCCGGCGGATGATCTCCAGGGCTTCGGGAAAGGACTCCTCAGCATCCCCGATAAAAAAAAGATCGACAAAATCGGCCAGGGGCTCAGGATTGGAGGCTACCGGCCCCCCGGCTGCGATAAAGGGCTCCTCATCCCTGCGCAACGCGCTTCTTACCGTGATCTGCGACAGTTTCAACATGGCCAGAAGCGTGCTGAAGCTTAGTTCATACTGGAGGGAAAAGCCTACCACGTCAAAGTCACGGAGAAACTTTCGGCTCTCCAGAGCAAAAAGAGCCACCCCCTTCTCTTCCATCAGGGCCTTCATATCGGGATACGGCGCAAACACGCGGTCACACATGAAAGATTCACGCTTATTGAGGAGGGAATAGAGTATCTTGAGCCCCAGGTGGCTCATCCCCACTTCATAGGTATCGGGAAATGCCAGGACGACGTTTAGTCCCTCCTCTGGAGAGGTGAAGAAAGGCTTTCGGGCGGCGAGGTACTCTCCTCCCAGGTAGCGCAGGGGTTTCTGGACAGCGAGGATATCCTTTTCCAGCAAAGAATCAACTTGAGGGTTCAGAGTCATGGAGGAGCCTTTCCAGTTCTTTTCTCACATACTGCAGGGTGTCTTTCAGGAGCATCTCTTCCAGGGGAAGCTTGCCTTGTTTCGCTGCAAGCTGTTTCCTGGCTCCTTCGATGGTATATTTCTCTTCATAGAGGAGAAACTTGATCTTGAGCAGGGTCTTGATGTCATTGACTGTATAGACGCGCTGCCCTCCCGGAGTCTTGGCCGGGGAGAGGGGAAACTCCGACTCCCAAAACCGCAGGACCGACGTGCGGACGCCCAGAAGCGACGCTACTTCGCTGATCTTGTAATACTTCTTCTTATACTTTATTTTCCGTTCCATGACATATCCTGACAATATTCTTCCAATGGCGGAGGATGACCAACAGGACCATGGCCGCCAGGAAAATATTTATCTCCCTCTTTTCGGGATAGAGGAGAAAGGAGAGGAGTGAAGCCGAAAGGGCAGCGATCATGGTGGCCAGAGAGACCATCCGGCTTGCCTTGACGATGACCACCCAGAAGATCATAGCCGTGAGGGCTCCCAGAGGAGAAAGAGCTGTCACCACACCCAGCCCCGTAGCGGCTCCTTTACCGCCTTTAAAACGCAGAAAACAGGTGAACATATGGCCCAGAAGGACAAAGAGGGCCCCGGTGATGAGAGCGGCGCTCCCCTCTTTCAAAGCCGGAGCCAGCCAGGTGACCACGGCAAAGCCTTTTAAAAAATCGAGAAGGAAGGTGACAACGGCCAGGGGTAAGCCCACGATCCTGTAGGCGTTAGTAGCCCCCACATTACCGCTTCCGAACCGGCGGATATCTTTTCCGGAAAATAGCTTCACGATGATATAAGCAAAGGGGACGGATCCGATGAGATAAGACAAGACAGCGATAAGAAGAATCTCCATAAGATTTGGCCTCCTTTATCTTTTTGAATCGCTTGCGCGGAATTCGAGTTTGATATCCGAACCGTGGAACCCGTAACGGGCCCGCAGTCCGTTTTTCAAATAACGTTCATAGGAAAAATGGATGAGCTCAGGGGCATTGGAAAAGACGAGAAACCTTAAGGGGCACTGCCCCACCTGAGTCATATACTTAAGCATGACCCGGCGCCGTTTTCTGATGGGATGCGCCTTTTTGTTCACCGCGTCCCGCAGGAACTTGTTGATCTCCGATGTGGGGATCTTCTGCATGGAGCTCCGGTAGATCTCCGTGGCGGTATCGATGAGTTTGAAGAGGTTCTTCTTTTCCAGGGCTGATACAAAGAGGACAGGAGCATAGTTGAGGAAAGGCGCCTGGCGGCGGATCTCCGATTCCACTTTCAGATAGGTCTTGTCGTCCTTTTCCACGGCATCCCACTTATTGACAGCCAGGATGATCCCCACACCCCGCTCATGGGCATAGCCGCAGATCTTCTCATCCTGTTCGGTGAAACCCTCCTGCCCATCCACGAGAAAGAGGATGACATGGGCCCTGTCGATGTTCTTGAGGGCTCTCATGACCATGTAGCTCTCCATCTTTTCATCTACCTTGCTTTTCCGCCGTATCCCCGCTGTATCGATGAGAAGGTAGGGCTGCTTGTTCCGGACGAATTCGGCATCGATGGCATCCCGGGTGGTTCCGGCCACCTGACTCACCACACTCCTCTCTTCTCCCAGGAAAGCGTTGAGCATAGTCGACTTGCCCACATTGGGCCGCCCCACAATGGCCAGTCGGATGATATCGTCGGCCTGAGATTGAAGGGTCTCGGCCTTGACCGGGAGCATCTCCAGGATCAGGTCCATAAGATCGGCAAAGCCGTCTCCGTAGGCCGCCGACAAAGGCAGGACATGTTCGAACCCGAGTTCGTAGAGTTCGTGAAAATACTCAAAATCGTCCTTCTTTTCGCTTTTGTTTTTAATGACGATGACTTTTTTCTTTTTTTTGCGCAAGATATCGGCGATGGCGTAGTCGTCGGGAAGGAGGCCGGCCTTGCCGTCCACCATGAAGAGGATCAGGTCCCCTTCGTTCATGGCGATCTCGGCGTTTTCCGCCAGGTGGCGCGCAAACATATCTTCGTCCTGCATCACCAGTCCCGCCGTGTCGATGAGGCCGAACCAGGTCTCTTCCCAGTTGGCGTGGGCATAGAGGCGGTCCCGGGTGACTCCGGGTTTATCGTCGATAATAGATTTCTTCTCCCGGATGATCCGGTTGAAGAGAGTGGATTTGCCCACATTGGGACGGCCTACGATGGCCACATAGGATAATTGTTTTTTGTCCTTCATGCTTCTATCAGTCCTTTCGCCGTTGCCGGGACGATTTTGATTTTTTTCTTATATTTTAGAATAGCTTTTTTTGTCCATCCGTCAAGGGTCAGCCCCTCCTCATTGAAGAGGATGTCCGGCACCAGGATCTTCTCGTAGGATCCTGCCGCCTTGTCGGCTGCTTTCATGATATCTTCTCCGCTCAAAAGCCCCGTAACGGTGACCTGAGGCCCCAGCAGGGTGTTCTCCACGGGGATCAGGTCACGGCTGATACCCTTCCCGGCCAGGATCCGGGTAAAATCTTCCAGGATCCGCGCTCCGTCCATACCGGTGAGAAGAGCTGTCTTCTTTTTATCTTTTTTCATCTTTGGGATCAGCGATTCGAATTCCTCTTTGAAGTGAGCATAGAGCCCTACGCCATTGTCCAGAAGGTCCTCGCGGTAGAAGGGGCTGAAAGGCTCTCCGGCGATGAGGTAAAACTCATCTGTGGCCCAGAGAAGGGGCAGCTCCCCTTTACGGCTGAGGCTTTTCTCTTTGGCTTCCATGAGCCTGAGGACATCTTTGGCCTCCTCCCTTGTAAAGGGCCTGATATCGGCCAATCCCTGGCGGTGATGGGTGAGTCCCACAGGGACCAGGGTGATGGAGAGAAGCCCGTCGGCGCGCTTCAGAAGAAAATCAAGGGTCTCTTCCATTTCCCGACCGTCATTGACTCCCGGGACCAGGACGACCTGGGTATGCAGTCTGATACCTGCTTTGATGAGCCGGTCGAAGGCTTGTGCAAAATCAAAATCCCTGCGGCATCGCATAAGGTTCGCGCGTCCTTCGGGGCTCACCGCCTGCACAGAGACATAGAGGGGCGAGAGATGAAGTCGTTCTATCCGCTCGAAATCATCCTCTGTCAGGTTGGAGAGGGTGATATAGGCGCCATGAAGAAAGGAGAGTCGGTAATCATCATCTTTGATATAGAGCGAGGGGCGCAGGTTACGGGGAAGCTGGGAGACAAAACAGAAGATGCAGTCGTTGTTACAGGGACGGATCCTGAACTCAGGGAATACGAGATCTCCGCTTTCATAGACAAAGGTGAGAGTTTGGCCTCTTTCTGTAGTGACAGTGACCTCTTCTCCCTGGAAAAAAAGAAAATCGAGAAAATCTACAGCAGGATAGCCATTAAGCGTAAGGATCCTGTCCCCGGGACGCAGTCCGGCCCGGTAGGCCTCTGATCTTTTTTTGATTCTGAGTAGTTCCATCTCTCCCTCTCTGTCCGTTGGAAGTGTACAGTATCCTGCAGGATTTAACAAGTTCTTTCACAGGAGGGACTTTCCCCCCTTCTGCGGCCTTCCGAGAACTCCGCTTGCCTTTCCCAGTTGCCGTAAAACGGGAAACGGGCCATGAGCTTTTTGATAGCCTCCCTCTTTTCCTTTGTCAGCGGGGTGGGGTCTTTGCTTCCCAGAGGTGTCCCCGGGAGGGGAAGGAAAAAGTGGGCGTGGAGCGCTCCCCCTGCCCCCCCTACTTCTTCCATGAAGGAGAGGGTCTCCCTGAACTCTTCCTCTGACTCGTCCGGGAACCCGAAGATAAAATCGACATCCATGCGGAAACCCTTCTTCACACCCGTCCGGACAGCCCTGAGGACATGGTCGAGGGTGTGCCCCCTTGTGAGAGCAGCCAGACGCTTTTTATCTCCCGTCTGAGCCCCGATGACCAGGCGCCGGTTGTCGGCAAGCTCCAGGATAAGGTCGAAGGCCTCTTCTGTAGCATGCTCCGGGCGGAGTTCCGACGGAAAATAGCCGAAACCCAGACGGTCCTCTCTCCTGAGGACCTTGCGTGCCTCTTTCAAAAGCTCTTCCACAAGAGAGAGACGGACTTCACCCTTTGTCTGAGCGCCGTAGGAGAAGGCGCTTGGCGTGATAAAACGTATATGGGCGGGACGGTCACGCTGACGGATGTAGAGGGTGAGGGCCTCGATGATCTTATCCAGGCTCCGGTGCCTGACAGGCCCCGGAAAGAGTGAGGGCGTCTGGCAGTAGGTGCATCGATGGAAACAGCCCCTGGTGATCTCCAGGGCGTTATAGAGACGGTTTCGCGGAGCATAGGGAGCATAATCATTCAGGTCAGAGCTCCTCGGCGCATATACCTTCATCACGCCCCCTTCAAGCACGCAGCTTCCCGGGATCGTGCTGATCTCTCTGCCTTCCTTAAGCGCCCGGGCGATTTCAAGGACAGGAATCTCTCCGTCTCCCCGGACCGCCATGTCAAAACCCATTTCCAAAGTCTCCCGGGGCGCTCCTGTAGGATGAGGCCCGCCGCAGAAGATAAAGAGAGAGGAGCCGAACTCCTTGCGAAGCCGAGAGACGAAATCGGCGGCTTCACGCTTTTCGTGGGTCATAAAGGAGATCCCGAGAGCACAGCGTTGTTTTGGACTGATAAAGCGGTGGATCTCCTCTGTGAGGTCGAAAGCTCCCAGGGCAAAGGCCGTTTCAGGGGCTGAATCAAGCCCCCTCTCTTCAAGAGCACCCATGAGGGCGGTTATACTGTGCCGGCCCGTCGGGCCTCCGTGAAGAAAGAGACCGCTACGCCAGCCCATAGGAGAGTTTCCCCCGGATCTGACAGCGAAAATAAGCAAACATCCCGTAGATCACCGAAAAAGAGAGTATATCCGCCAGGGGGAAAGAGACCCAGACACCGCTGATCCCCCACACAGACGGAAGGAGGATAAGAAGCGGGATCAGGATTATGATCTGCCGGAGAAGCGAGATAAAAACAGCGGGACGGACATGCCCCATAGCCTGATAAAGCGTGGAGATGATGATCTGAAAGCCCACCAGGGGGAACATGGCTGTGAAGAGCCTCATGTAGACCGCCGTATTCATCACAAAACTCTCATCAGAGGAGAAAAGAGAGAGGAGGACCCGGGGGAAGAACTCGCCCAGGACAAACCCCATGGCGGTGACCCCTGTTGCGATAAAAAGAGCCAGTGTCACGGATTTCAGGACCTTGTCCAGGCGCCGGGCTCCGTAGTTAAAGCCGATGATGGGCTGCAGCCCCTGGGCCAGGCCGAAGACAGGCATAAGGACCAGCATCATGGTCCTGTTGATGACGGCAAAGGCCGCCACATCTGTCTCGCTTCCCATCCGGATCAGGATATTGTTGACCACGATGAGAAGGATACTGGCCGCCGACTGGCGAAAGAGAGACGAGAGCCCCACACTCATAATACGGAACAGAGGCTTCAACCGGGGAAGCATGTCCCGGGCTTCCGGTCTTACCAGCTGAAAGCGGGGCTTGAAATAGATGAGGAGGATATAGAAGGCGCTGAAAAAACGGGCGATGACCGTGGCCCAGGCGGCTCCCGCCGTCCCCATGTCAAAGCCGAAGATAAAAATGGGATCAAGGATGATATTGGAGACCACGCCGATGAGCATGGAGATCATAGCTTCCCGGGCGAAGCCCTGGGCTCGCAGGATATTGTTCATGATCATGGAAAAGACGGTAAAAGCAGTTCCTCCCAGAATCACTGAGAGATAGTCATCGGTAAAGGGGACCACGTCCCCGGTGGCTCCGAAAAGGGTGATAATCTGGCTTTTAAAGAGAAACCCGGCTCCGGTCAAAAGAGGCGCCATGAGGAAAAAGGAGAACCAGACGTTTCCCATGACCCGGCTCGCCTTTTCACGGTCCCTCTCTCCCAGGGCGATGGATATGAGAGCTCCTCCGCCGATTCCGAAAAACTGGGATAAAGCCAGGTAGGCCATCTGGAGGGGAAAGACCAGGGAGACCCCCGCCAGCCCCAGTGTCCCTACTCCCCGGCCCACAAAGGCGGCATCTACCACA
>JAFGWL010000013.1 GCA_016937175.1 Candidatus Mcinerneyibacteriota bacterium
AGCCGTCGTCAAGGGAGAAGCTGATATCAGCGGATGTATCCCGGGAGGGGCTGATACAGCAGCGGCTATTGCAGGGATTCTGGGCAAAAAAGCATCCAAGGCCGAAAAGAGAGTCGCCGTAGTCCACTGTCAGGGAAATATCAATGCCATGCGAAACCGGTTTGAATATCAAGGCATCAAAGACTGTAATGCGGCTATGATGCTTCACGGCGGTGATGTGGATTGCCTTTACGGATGTCTGGGGTATTACTCCTGTGTGGAAGCCTGCCCCTTTGATGCCATCGATATCAATGACAACGGCAGTGTCCGCATCAATGAGGAAAAGTGTGTAGGGTGTGGTGTCTGTGTGGATACCTGCCCCAAAAAGATCATCGAGATGAAAAAGGCTTCAAAGAAAGTAGATGTCCTCTGCTCCTCACGGGATAAGGGAGCCGATGTCATGAAGATCTGTAAAGTCGGCTGTATCGGTTGTAAAAAATGTGAAAAGGCCTGTCCTGTGGAAGCTATCAAAGTGACAGACAATCTGGCCCGCATCGACTATGATATCTGCATTTCCTGCGGAAAGTGCGCCGAAGTCTGCCCCACCCATGTCATCGAGGATAAACTGGCCGGCCTTTTTCCAGAAGGTAAACGTACCCCACCGCATATCGAACCTGAAAAATGCATCGGCTGTACGATCTGTGCAAAAAACTGTCCCGTGGATGCCATCCGGGGTAAAGTGAAGGAAATCCACGAGATCGAACCGGAAAAGTGCGTTTCTTGTGGCATCTGTGTGGAAAAATGCCCGAAAGACGCCATCAAATGGATTTAAGAGTAAGGAGATGACCTATGTTTAAAGATTATAGCGAGATCAGAGATTTTATCAAAAAAGAGGGAATCACCACTGTTGACTTAAAATATACAGACCTGAACGGCAAAATGCGTCACCTCACCCTTCCGGCAGCAGAGTTCACTGAGAAGATCGTCAGAGAAGGGGAGGGGTTCGATGCATCTTCCACTTCGGGGTTGAAATCGGTGGAATCGGGCGATATGGTCATTATTCCTGATATGGATACGGGGTTTCTTGACCCCTTCTGGGAAACACCGACGCTCTCCTTTTTATGCCGTATTGCCGATGCTGAGACCAAAGAATTTTTCCATATGGATCCCCGGGGAGTATCCCATCGCGCTCAGGAGTATATGGAAAAAAGCGGCATTGCGGACGAGAGCCTCTGGGGCCCGGAGTTCGAATTCTATCTTTTGACTTCCCTCTATTATAAAAATGCCGAAAACGGCGCAGCCTATTTTATGGGAACAGGGGAGAATAATTGGGATGTCATGGAAAACCAGCCCGATTATGCCATGGCCGGATCCATTAAGATCACGGATAAAGACGGGTACCATGCCCATCCCCCTGTGGACCTCTATTTCAAGGTCCGGGAAGAGATGGTCCAGCTGATCAGGCAATGCGGGTATAGGATCCGGTATCATCACCATGAAGTCGCCGCCGCCAGCCAGCACGAAATAGAAGTCCAGCCTATCGGCCTCGGGAAGGTAGGAGACATGGGCCAGGTAATCAAGTATATCATCAAGATGGTCGCACGCAGGCACGGACTACACGCGACATTCATGCCCAAACCACTCTACAACAGGGCCGGGTCCGGAATGCATTTTCATCAGTTTTTGAAGAAAAAGGGGAGGAATATATTTTTTGAGAAGGGGAGTTATGCTGATCTGAGCGAGACCGCCCTCTATTATATCGGCGGTATTCTGAAGCACGGGAGGGCCATCACAGCTTTCCTGAATCCTTCCACAAACTCCTATAAAAGGCTTGTCCCCGGATTTGAAGCCCCTACAGCCCTTGTCTTTTCAAAAGGGAACAGGAGCGCTGCCATCCGTATCCCCAAGAACTTCACATCTGAAGAGGACAAGAGGATGGAGTACAGGCCGGGAGATGCTACCTGTAATATCTATCTTGCAGCTTCAGCCATGCTCATGGCCGGCTTGGACGGCATAAAAAAGAGGATCGACCCGAGAGAAGCCGAAATGGGGCCTTATGAGGAAAATCTGGAACATATGCCTAAAAACAAGCTAAAAAAAATCGTTCACGTCCCGGGAAGCCTTCCGGAAGCCCTGGAGGCTCTGAAAAAGGATATGGATTTTCTGCTTCAGGGTGATGTTTTCAACCGTGAGATCATCGACAGCTATATAAGGCTGAAGGAGAAGGAGAGCCTGGAGATCAGAAACAGGCCGCACCCCAAGGAGGTCGATCTCTATTTTAACTGCTGAACCGTGTAAATATACACGTATTAGTTGACATCCGGCGGGTTGGACAGTACTATTGTGTAAAAGGATTTTATAAAGGAGGAATTTATGGCTAAAAAAATCATGAAAGCCATCGACGGAAACACGGCAGCTGCCTATGCAGCCTGTGCGCTGACAGAAGTCGCAGCTATCTATCCCATCACACCGTCATCTCCCATGGGGGAGCTGGCTGATGAGTGGGCGGCACACGGCCAGAAGAATATCTTCGGCCAGCCGGTTCTCGTCTCTGAGCTTCAGTCTGAAGCCGGTGCGTCAGGGGCCGTTCACGGTTCTCTTACCGCCGGGGCTCTGACAGCCACCTTTACAGCGTCTCAGGGCCTGTTGCTTATGATCCCCAACCTCTACAAAGTCGCCGGAGAGCTTCTTCCCGGTGTATTCCATGTGGCAGCCCGTTCTGTGGCTTCGCATGCTCTCTCTATCTTCGGGGACCATTCCGACGTCTATGCTGTCCGACAGACAGGTGTAGCCATGCTGGCTTCAAATTCTGTCCAGGAAGCCATGGACCTCGGTGTTGTCGCTCATCTCTCCGCCATCCGGTCGAGCCTGCCCTTTGTCCACTTCTTTGACGGGTTCAGGACATCTCATGAGATCTCAAAGGTGGAGATGATCGATTATGAGGATATCAAGGAGATCGTGGATTATGATGCCATCGAAGCCTTCAAAGAAAGAGCTCTGCGCCCGGAAAAGCCTATACTGAAGGGGACAGCCCAGAATCCGGATATCTTCTTCCAGGCACGGGAAGCCATCAATCCCTACTACCTGGCCACTCCCTCTATCGTTCAGGAAGAGATGGATAAACTCTCTGCCATCACCGGCCGGCATTACCAGCTTTTCGACTATGTGGGAGCTCCCGATGCAGACCGCGTTATCGTGGCCATGGGTTCAGGTTGCGAGACCATCGAGGAGACCATCGATTATCTGACGGCCAGGGGTGAAAAGGTCGGCCTTGTCAAAGTCCGTCTCTATCGTCCTTTTGCCCGTGAAGCCTTCCTGAGAGCTCTCCCGGCCACGGCCAAAAGCGTAGCGGTCCTGGACCGCACCAAGGAGCCGGGTTCAGAAGGAGAGCCCCTTTACAAAGATGTCTCCACGCTTCTCTACGAAGAGAGAGAAGATATCACTGTGGTGGGTGGACGTTATGGCCTGAGTTCCAAGGAATTTACCCCGGGCATGGTCATGGCTGTCTATAAGAACCTGCTTTCCAAAGCCCCCAAGAACTATTTCACCGTAGGGATCCAGGACGATGTCACCGGGACATCTCTTAGGGTGGACAGTGATATCGATACGGCTCCCCAGGGAACCGTCCAGTGTAAATTCTGGGGATTGGGCTCCGACGGTACAGTAGGGGCCAATAAGAACGCCATCAAGATCATCGGAGACAATACAGGACTCTATGCCCAGGGGTATTTTGCCTATGACTCGAAAAAATCCGGTGGGCTTACCGTCTCTCACCTCCGTTTCGGAGAAAAGCCCATCAAGTCGACCTATCTAGTCAGGACTGCCGACTATATCGCCTGCCACAACCAGTCCTACGTCTATCAGTATGACCTGCTTGACGGACTTAAAGAGGGCGGGATCTTTGTCTTGAACACTACATGGGATGAAAAAGAGCTGGAAAATAAGCTGCCGGCGTCTCTGAAAAGAGCCATAGCCGGAAAGAAGGCTCAGTTTTACATCATCGACGCTGTGCGCATAGCCGATGAAGCGGGCCTGGGACAGCGTATCAACATGATCATGCAGACTGTCTTTTTCAAATTGGCCAATGTCATCCCCTTTGAAGACGCTGTCAAATACCTCAAAGCCGCCATCAAGAAGAGCTACGGGAAGAAAGGGGCCAAGATCGTCGAAATGAACAATGCAGCTGTGGATAAAGCCGTGGAATCCCTGGTCAAGGTCAATTATACCAAAAAGTGGGCCGAGGCTGAAGATTCACAGATGGATCATGTCACCGTCAGCGACTCCTATATCAGTGAAGAAGAAGCCGATTTCGTGGAAAGTGTGATGAAACCCATGCTGGCCCAGAAAGGCGACGACCTGCCTGTAAGCAGCTTTACCCCTGATGGGACATTCCCCACGGCGACTACCCGTTTTGAAAAACGTGGCATCGCCATCAAGATGCCCCGATGGATCGCAGAAAAGTGTATCCAGTGTAATCAATGTTCCTTTGTCTGCCCCCATGCAGCGATCCGTCCGGTCCTTCTCACAGATGAAGAGATGGGTGAGGCGCCGGAATCCTTTAACACGGTCAAACCTAAGATGCCCGCTTTGAAGGAGTTCAATTACAGAATACAGCTCTACCCCATGGACTGTACCGGATGCGGGAACTGCGCCGATATCTGCCCTGTCCAGGCTCTTGACATGACCTTCTTCGACGAGATAGCCGGAAAAGAGTCTGTAAACAACCAGTTTGCACTTACTGTTCCTGTCAGGGACACAGTCCTGCCTAAAGATAATGTCATAGGCAGTCAGTACCAGAAACCTCTTTTCGAGTTTTCCGGAGCGTGTGCAGGCTGCGGAGAGACTCCCTATGTGAAACTTGTCACCCAGCTTTTCGGAGACCGCATGATGATCGCAAACGCCACAGGGTGTTCATCGATCTACGGAGGTTCTGCTCCCAGCTGCCCCTATGCCGTCAACGATGAGGGAAAAGGGCCGGCCTGGGCCAACTCGCTCTTCGAGGACAATGCCGAATACGGTTATGGAATGGCCCTTGCTGTCAGACAGAAAAGAGAGAACCTCGCTGCCATGGTGAAGGAACTTCTTGAGGGAGATGAGTTTTCCGAAGAGCTTAAGACTGCAGCCGGTGAATGGCTGGAGAAGAAAGATGACGGAGACCTTTCGAAAGAAGCGGGAGAAAAGTTTGAAGCGGCGCTTGAAATGGAAGATGTCGATTCAGACCTCCTGGATAAGATCTATATGCTCAGAGACT
Organism: Candidatus Mcinerneyibacteriota bacterium; assembly: GCA_016937175.1. Taxonomy (GTDB): domain Bacteria; phylum Macinerneyibacteriota; class Macinerneyibacteria; order Macinerneyibacteriales; family DSCS01; genus DSCS01. Next base: position 5,231 of record JAFGWL010000013.1, read on the forward strand.
ACTTTACAAAAAAATCCATCTGGATCGTCGGAGGAGACGGCTGGGCTTATGATATCGGATACGGCGGCTTGGATCATGTTCTGGCTTCGGGGGAGAATGTCAATGTCCTTGTTTTGGATACAGAAGTCTATTCCAATACCGGCGGGCAGGCTTCCAAAGCTACCCCTTACGGCGCTATTGCCAAATTCGCAGCCTCAGGCAAAAAGACCAAGAAAAAAGACCTCGGGCTCATGGCCATGACCTACGGGTATGTCTATGTGGCTTCTGTTGCCATGGGAGCTGACAAGAATCAGCTGATGAAAGCTCTGCTTGAAGCTGAGAAATATGACGGGCCTTCCCTGATCATCGCCTATGCTCCCTGTATCAACCACGGCCTTGATATGGGACACACCCAGAAAGAAGAAAAACTGGCTGTGGAGACAGGATACTGGCCTCTCTTCAGATATAACCCGCTTCTGAAAGAGGAGGGGAAGAACCCCTTTATCCTGGAGTATAAAGGGCCTCAAAAGGATGTCAGCGAACTAATCAATAATGAAGTCCGTTATAAATCCCTGGAGAAGCTCTTCCCGGAAGAAGCCACAAGGCTGGATGCTCTTCTTAAAAAAGACCTTGAAGAGCGTTATCAGCGGTATAAGAACCTGTCAGAACACGGTTTTTAGGCCGCATAAGTCATGGTAAAAGGGGCTCTCCCCGGGAGGGCCCCTTTTTTAAGAAAAGGATAGATCATGAGAGTCATCTCTGTGAACATCAGCCTCAAAGTAGGGGAGATAAAGAACCCTGTGCCAAAAGGGCGTTTTCTCACAGACTATGGAATGGAAGGTGACGCTCACGGAGGAAGCGGACGGCAGGTAAGCCTTCTGGCCCGTGAAAGCTACGAAAAAAGCGAAAAGACAGCTTCTCTTCCCTGGGGGTCTTACGCAGAAAATATTACGACAGAAGGCCTCCCTCTCCACAAGCTTCCTGTAGGGACCAGAATGAAGATCGGGACGGCAGAGTTAGAAGTGACACAGATCGGCAAGAGATGTCACGCAGGCTGTGCCATCCGGGATCTTACCGGAGATTGCGTAATGCCCCTTGAGGGTATCTTCGCCCGGGTGATACGCTGCGGAGAGATCCTCCCCGGAGACTCCATCGAAATACTGCCCCGTTGAAAATAATATCTTGCATTGTTTTTCTCCCATTGTTATACTTTACTATAGAGGACAAAACAGGAGAATTATGGTTTCTATCAAAGAATATGTTTCAAAAGAGTTGATTTTTGTTCAAAATGAAATTCCTTCAAAAGAGAAGGCTATCGATTTCCTCTGTTCGAGGATCGCAGCAATAAAGAACAGGGAAGCATCCGGACTTATTGAAGCTGTCCGGGACAGAGAAAGCAAGATATCCACAGGGATAGGGCTGGGAATCGCTGTTCCCCACGGACGTCTCTCCCGGTGGGGCGAGACGACGCTTTCTATCCTTCTCCTCAGAAAACCCGTGGAGTATGATGCTCTGGACGGTAAACCTGTCAGGCTGATCCTCCTCTTTATCTCAGACAAAGATAAGCCCTGCGAACATATCAACCTTCTTTCCAGGGTCTCCTATATTTTATCCGAGAAGGATAATCTCCAGTCCTTGCTGAAAAGCGAGACGCCTGATGAACTCTATAAGAGTTTTGTTGAATACAGTGTCCGGGTATGATATAATCACCCTGTGAACATTAACCGCTATCTGCAATATATAACTCCAAAACGTTATCAGCGCCTATCCCATGTGGCCTCCCGGCGCAGCCGTTATTTTACATTTGTCTTTGAAAATTTTTTTGATGTCCATAACATCAGTGCCGGGCTGCGAAGTATCGAGGCCTTCGGGTTTCAGGATGTGCATATCATCGAAGGGATCAACCGGTTAAACGTCAATAAGGATATTACACGCGGAGCCCATCAATGGCTGACCCTTCACCGTTATGAGACGACTAAAGAGTGTTTTCACAGACTCCGTAAAAAAGGCTATCAGATCCTTGTCGCCGATCCCGACCCCGGCCAGGCACCGCTCCATGAGATGGAGTTTATCCGCCCTGCAGCCTTTGTTTTTGGTCAGGAGCTTTACGGGATCTCGGAGACAGCCAGGAAGGAAGCGGACGGTATTTTCCATATTCCCATAGCAGGCTTTGTGGAAAGCTTCAACGTCTCGGTCTCCGTAGCCCTGACCGCCTACAGTGCACGGATCTATGCCGAATCTTCCCTGAAAGAGCGTCAATGGAAACTCTCTCCGGCTCAATATCAGGAATTGCTTATGAAGTGGGTCTTGAAACAGCCGGTGGTTCAGAAGATCATCCGGAAGGAGGAGAAACATGGATAAGGTCTATATCACTTTTAAAATCCCGAACAAGGGGATCGAATACCTCAAAAAAGAGTTTGATGTTCATGTCAATCCGCAACAAAAACCTCTCTCCCGGGAGTGGTTTCTTGAAAACGGAGGGGAATATGATGCTTTTATCACAATGCTTCATGACCCCGTCGACAGAGAGGTCCTCGATGTCATGAAAAAAAGAGTCAAAGTCATCGCCAATTATGCCGTAGGGTTTAACAATATAGACATAGAATATGCCTCCCGTTGCGGGATCACCGTCACCAATACACCCGATGTCCTCACCAATGCCACTGCCGAGATCGCCTTTGCCCTGATGCTCTCGGTCATGAGAAGGATCGTCGAAGGGGACCGCTATGTGAGAGAAGGGGCCTTTGATATGTGGAAGCCTGAGCTTCTCCTGGGAGAGGAGACAGCAGGGAAGACCGTGGGGATCCTGGGGATGGGCCGTATAGGCCGGTCCTTCGCCCGGAAATGCCGTTGTTTCGGGATGAATATGATTTATCATAACCGGCATCCACTTCCGAAAGAAGAGGAAGTGGCCCTGGGTGTCCGTTACGCGGAGTTTTCTCAACTGATCGAACAATCGGATGTGATCTCCATCCATCTTCCCCTGACTCCTGAAACACGCCATTTGTTCACATGGGAGACTTTTCAGAAGATGAAGAGAGGGGCTTTTATCATCAATACAGGACGCGGCCCTGTCATCTGTGAAGAGGACCTCGTAAAAGCCCTTAAAAAGGGGTTGATCAAAGGAGCCGGCCTGGATGTCTACGAGTATGAGCCGGAAGTCCACAAGGGCCTTTTAGAGCTTCCTAACACTGTTTTACTGCCCCATATAGGCAGCGGGTCTGTTAAGGCCCGTGAAACTATGAGCCTTATGGTAGGAGAAGCTGTCGCGGATGTCCTCCACGGAAAGACTCCGAGACATAAAGTGGCAGGGCCGTAATGGAAACTCCTGATAAGATCAACCATTTTCTCTCTTCCATCCTCCAGGAGGGGACACCTGATGAGACGGCGGCACTTCTTCTCCGGGAGTTTCGTGTGGAGGATATCGCTGAGATCTTCGACCAGCTGGATGATGATCAGGTCATGCGTCTCTACACCCGTTTTTCTCCCGAGGTCAAAGGAGAGCTTCTAACCTATGCAGGCCCCGGCCTGATCCCGGTCCTTATCTCTGTTCTTGATGACAACTACAGCGATGAAGAGATTGCAGAGATCCTTTCTGATGTCAGCGATGATGACGTGACCGACATCCTTCTGGAATTCCCTAAAGAGAAAAGAGAATCGATCCTGGACTTTTTTTCCAGCCAGGACAGAAGGGATATCAAAAATCTCATTGTCTATCCTGAAGACTCAGCCGGCGGGATTATGACCACCGACTTTTTCTCCGTCAGGGATACACTCAATGTTCGTGACGTGAAACAGCAGCTGAAAAATACGGAAGACATCGAGTCTCTCCTCTATATCTATATCCTGGACCAGCACAACAGGCTGGAAGGTGTCTGCTCCCTCCATGATATTCTTCTAGCTTTTGACGAGGAGAAAATCAATCAGGTCATGACAACCGAGGTCATCTATGTCAACTGTTTTGAGGATCAGGAAACCGTTGCCAAAGTCGTTGAAAAATATGATCTTTTTGCTGTTCCCGTCACAGATGATAAAATGCATCTTTTAGGGATCATCACCGCTGACGATATCATCGATGTCATCCGGGAAGAGCATACAGAGGACCTCTATAAGACAGTGGGAACCGTGGAAGACGAGCTCTATACGAAAAATGTCTTTCGTGTAGCGCGTCTCCGGCTACCCTGGCTCATTACCACTTTCTTCGGGAGCATGCTTTCCGCCGCAATCCTTTCAGCCTTCAACCGGACCCTGCAGGAGATCATCATCCTAACCAGTTTTGTCCCTGTCATCACAGCCATGGGGGGGAATATCGGAAGCCAGACGGCTACCATTGTCGTTCGGGGGCTTGCCGTGGGGTATATTAATATCGGAAAGCTTAAAAGCACAGTCCTGCGCGAGATCGGTGTCGCATCTGTCATGGGCCTTGTAGTGGGGTTGATCGTCTCAGCCATTGCCATTCTTTGGCATGGGCAGCCTCTTCTGGGGTTGATTTTGGGCCTTTCCATGATCTCGGCGATCATTGTCGCTTCACTCATAGGGAGTTTTGCCCCGTTTCTCTTTGAGAAAATGAGTATCGACCCGGCCATAGCAGCAGGGCCTCTGGTGACCACCGCCAATGATGCCACAGGAATCGTGATCTATCTGGGATTGGCCACTCTTCTCCTTCAATGGCTCCATTGAGATATGCTTGTCAGGGATACGGCTTATGTCCTTAAAAAAGTTCTTTTCAAAGAGACCTCTCTTATCCTCAATGTCCTGAGCAGAAGCGGGGGGCTTCAGAGTTTTATGGTAAAAGGGGCTCTTCGTCCTAAAAGCCCCTTCTTGGGGGTCATCGAGTTTCTTAATGAGATCGAGATCCACTATTACAAAAAAGAAAACACCACTCTCTATACCTTGAATAAAGCCGAGTTGATCAAAGATCACTTTTCTTTGACCCTCTATCCCGATGTGCTGATGGAGATCGGAGAACTTGTCCAATATACACGAAGGAACATCCCTTACAATGAGCCTGTCCCGGCGCTGTACCAAAGTTTTTCCTTTTTACTTAGAGGAGTCGGGGATAAGAAGGAAAATAAAGCTCTTCTTTACTACTTTCTCACTCTTCTGCAGGAGATGGGGCTTCCCCTGAAGATCTCGAAACACTGCATCTGCGGTAATGCCGAGAGGAGCTATTTCGATCCTGAAAACGGCTCGTTTGGCTGTTCCCGCTGCCGAAAAGGTATCTTTGTCGGGGAAAAGATGGCGGATGACCTGACTGCCCTGGCCGGACACAGAGGAAAAGAGATAGAGATAAGTTCGACAGAAAAAGCCGGTTACATGGAAATTTTAAAGGAATACTTGAAATACCATAAATAGGTAATACGCCCAGGAGGATTCGAACCCCCAACCTCTTGGTCCGTAGCCAAACGCTCTGTCCAGTTGAGCTATGGGCGCAACGGGGTAATTATACAAAAGCCTCTTCTTCTGTCAATAAAAAAAAGAAAAATCTCTTGCAAAACTCCCGTTCTCCTGTAATGTTAAAAATAGGTAATTTAAATATGAAATATCAAATTGTTACAGACAATGAAAATAGTAAAGAAATCGATACCCTTTGCATAGCTTTTTTCGGAGCAGGTTCGGGCGCGGGGACGTCTGTCTGTATCGGCGCAAAGGGGAGAGAAGAGACAGAAAACGCACTCCTTTCTCTCATTGTCTCCCGGGATATATATGGATTCGAAGAGACAACAGCTCCCATCTGGGAGGAATTGAACCGGGTAACAGGGGGCTTGTTCATCGATTTTTTTTTGCAGTTCGGGACAAAATACCGCATCAGTGGATACCCGCGGGGAGACCTCTATTGTCTGTCGCCGGAAGCTTTCGACTTCTTCCTGGCTTCTTTTCTTTACGCTTCCCCTGACGATCCTCTTTTTATCCTTTCGGGAGATCATTTTCTCTATACAAACCCGTCTTTTCTCCTTTTTACCGGAAGTCAGGTAAAACCGGGAGAAAAGCTTTTCCGGGAACAGATCTTTCCTTATCTGGAGAGAGAGAAGAAAAGGGGGAAACATAAGAAGCAGAAGGGTTTCAGAGCCTTTGTCCGCCGCTATTATACACAAGTAAATCCTTATCATTTGCTCTATTATGAAGGGAATGTGTTCAGCGCCGGGGCCATCCCTGAAGGAAACCGCATACGCTTCTATGAAGAGAGATGTAAAAAAAACAATCGTCTGGAGACCATCGGGCTTCTTTCCTCGACCATCGCCCACGATCTGAACAATACCCTGGGAGTCATCAGGGGATACTGTGAGATCCTGGAAAAGAAGCGGGGAGAGTCTGTCAAAGGGGCCAGGGAGGTCGACGCCATACGGTCCGCCGCTGAAAAAGGAATACGTCTGGCTTCCAAGATCCTGGAATCCGCGAAAAAAGAAGAGGGGCGGAAAGAAGTAGTCTCCCTTCACAGTAAAGCTCAGACATCAATGGATATGATCGCCCACCTCTATCCGGGGAAACTGATTTTGGAAGCATCCTTTGAAGCAAAAAACGACCTGATCCAAGCCGACCCCGTGGAGATCGACCAGGTGTTTATGAATCTCTTTATCAATGCCCGGGATGCTCTCGGCGGGAGAGGGCATGTCTGTCTGCATACAGAGAATGTAACAGGAGAATCAGGGGAAGCCATCCATGTGACACTCTCTGATGACGGGCCGGGGATACCCGAAGAGATCGCCCCCAGGATATTCGACCCATTTTTCACGACAAAAGAGGGGGATAAGGGGTCCGGACTGGGCCTCTACATCGTCAAGTTGATTATCACCCGCATCGGTGGCTTTGTCTGGGCCGGGACGGCTTCCGGACGGGGCGCTTCCATCCATTTTGTACTTCCGGTCCTTAAAGGCCCTCTCAAGCCTTGAAAAAAAGGATATCCCGCTAAAAAATCTTTTCAGACCCTTGAATTCTGCTCCATTTGGGTCAAATATTGAAGGATGAATATCTATATTTTAGATGACCAGGAAGAAAACCGGGCTTTGATATCCCACATTATAAAACATCATACTTCCCATGAAGTCTACGAATTTTCCACGGGAGAGGCTCTTCTGAAATATTTGGAAAGAGAGGCTGGTCAACCGGACCTTTTTCTTCTTGATATTCTCATGGCGGAAATGGATGGCTTTGAAGTGGCCCGCCGGATCAAAAAAGATGAGCGCTTTTCCGATATCCCGGTTATTTTTCTCACAGCCCTTTCTGACAAGGATAGTGTTGCCAAGGGTTTTGAGTCGGGCGGAAGCGATTATATCTCCAAACCCTTCTCAAAAGAGGAGCTTCTGGCCCGGATCACGGTCCATTTGAATCTTCGGCAGTCTCTGAGGGAATTGAAAAATCATTCCCTGGAGTTGGAAAAAGATAATGAGCTCTTTCTGATCCGGGGAAAAGAGCTCAGAAGTCTCTATCACATCCTTCAGCAAGGCATGGAAGAATCTTCTCTTGACGATTTTTTCCGTGAAGTCGTATCAAACATCATTCCGGGAGCCTTTTCCTCTTCCCGGAACCCCATGGTCTTTATCAAATACCGGGGAGAAGTCTTTCATAATACCAGCGAAGGAGAAAAGCCTCCGCAATATTCCGTTAAAGCCCCGCTGATGATCCAGGGACGGGAAGAAGGGGCTTTGGTTGTGGGATTTCAGTCCGGGAAGAGGGAAAACTCCGTTGAATATGAACGAAAACTTATCTTTCTCTTTGCAGAAAAGATAACCCGGGTGATCGAGCATTTCGAAAAAGAATCTCTCCTACGTTATGATGTCTTTCTCTTGAGAAAAGCCCTTGATTTTATGGAAAAGAGGGGATATATCCTATTTTCCGTTTCACATCATGTCATAGCCCACAACGAGACTTTTCTGGAAGCTTTCGGTATCTCCCGGGACTTGACAAAGGAAAAGGGGAGGGTCTATACACGGGAAGAGCTTTCGGGGCTCTTAAAGCCTGAAGTCAAAAAGGTCCTGAAGATGTTTCTTGAAGAAGACAGCCGAAATAAGATCCCCGTTACCGCACAAAACGGTAATGAATATACCCTTCTCTCTCTTCCGCTGGAGGATGAAGGGATAGTCACCGGGAAATTGTGGATCCTGGAAAACGAGAAGGAGTCCGATGGCTGAAGCTCCTGTTAAAAAGACACTTTTGATCATTGAACAGTATCCTGAAGATGCCCGTTTACTGGAAAAGATCATCAAAGACAATACAGCTCTGACCCCGGTAACGGCCTCAAACGGTGATATGGCCCTTGAGATGTTCGAAGTCCATATGTTCAAAACAAAAAAATATCATCTTCCCGAGCTTATCATCATCGATGTCCTGCTTCCGGGAGAAGACGGTTTCTCCTTGGCGAAGAAGCTGGCTGAAGTCGATGAAGCCAAAGAGATCCCCATCCTCTTTATCGTCTCCTCATCGGACATTGCCAACAAAAAGAAGATCTACCAGGTGGGAGGCAAAGATTATATTGAAAAACCTTTTGTCCTGGAAGAAGTCCTGACCAGGATAGACTCTCATCTGCGCTACAAAGTGATCCGTGACGAACTTGTCCTGAAAAGCGGTTTGCTGGAGGACAATGAAAAGCTTCTTGTCCATAGAAGCCGCGAGATCAAAGGCCTTCACGACCTCCTTTCTATCCTTGACAGTGGACAGAATATCGATGCTATGATGCAGGAGATCGCCAAACGGATCATCCCGGAGCACCTCCAGTACCCTGACAGGACCTTCTGTGAGATAGAAGTGGATAAAAAAGTATACTCCAATTTCACAAATGTCTATTCAACGAATAATTTCTCCTTCATTGCTCCGATACGGGTCAACGGAAAAGAGCGCGGAAACCTCAAAGTAGGTTATGAACGTCACGATGAAAAATATCTAAGCGCCTATGAAAAGAGGATGATGGAGATTTATGCCCATGAGATTGCCTACTATATTGAAAAGAACGAGCTTACGACCGCTGACCATCATATGAAAGAGACTGTATCTCTCACTCTGGACGCCTATCAGGACGGGATCTTGCTGATCTCGAAAAACGGGGCCATCATGCGCTACAATAAGAAGTTTCTGGATGTCTGGGGGATCAATGAAGAAGTGATGAAAAAAGAGGGGACCCAAAAGACCATGAGCACCATGAAAAACAAGTTGGAGAACCCGGAGATCTACGATGACATCTTCAAGACATTCATGGCTTCTGAAAGGGAGTTTACAGTGGAGATGGCCTTTAAAAAAGGTGCTGTCTATGAAGTCAAGGGAACTCTTCTGCCCTATACAGGCGGAGAAAAGATCTATGTCTGGAATTTTCGGGACATGACTGCTACCCGCCGCCTCAAGGACGAGTTGGATCAGTCCAAAGAGAGGATCGCCCAGATGGAGAAGATGGTCCGTTCCAAAATGAGCTGATCGCTTGAAAACCACTCCAGACATGATAAGATAAGAGCACAGGAGGTCACAAGGATGATCAGACTATTTCTGATGCGATTATTTTTATTTCTCGTTCTTCTTTTCTCCCTCATTTCATTAACGCCGGGACGTCCGCTGAACGGCAAGCTTTCATTCAGTCTTCTTACATACGGTCCCTCTCTTTCCGCAGAACTTGAGATTAAACGTTTCTATGCAGAAGCAGGGGCCTTTGCCGGCCTCATTGATGACGGCTGGTTTCTTCAGGGAAGTTACGGACTCATGCCGGGGAGGCTTCAGACAGGGTTTACTGTTAAAATGCTTACAACCCACGATTCTCTCTTTACCCTGGGGCTGGCTGAGGAAGAGAGCCGCTATACCGCTCTGGGGCCTGTTCTTGAGGCCAGGCTCTTCAAGCTTTTTTTTCTTTCACCCTTTCTCAAGGGAGAGCTTTTGACCTATTTCCCCCAAAAGCGGGGACAGGATACATTTACAGCCTTCAATGTCCAACTTGGTGTTCGATTTTGATTAATATCAGCAAAAAAGGAGCCTCATGAGCAGGATCAGACAGAATGTGATTATTACTCTCTTGATTATTCTTTTCAACGGTCTTTCGTTCGGGGCCGGAGCAGAGAGCCCCCGTTATATTTTCCTCTTTATAGGGGATGGGATGGGGTTATCTCAGACTGCAGCGGCCGAACTATATCTCAATGCCGTAAATCATAAGAGTGACCCGATTCAAACCAGAAGAGAGCTTTCTGTGACTTCATTCCCTGTGACCGGGCTCATGACGACCCATTCGGCCGATGATTATATTACAGATTCCGCAGCTGCCGGAACAGCCATGGCCTCAGGGATTAAAACTAATAACGGATTTTTCTCATCCGGGGAGAAAGGGCTTCTCACAGAACATTTTGTAAAAAAGGGTTACCGGACAGCGATTCTGACCAATGTCCCGGCAGATCATGCCACCCCCGCTGCCTTCTATACCCGAAGACTTCATCGTAAAGCCTATTATGAGATCGCCCGGGAGATGATGCGTTCTCCCGTGGAGATCATAGCCGGTTCAGCCCTTCTGGGGAATACCCCCCGGGCAAAAGAGGGTAGACCGGGGGTCTTTGAAGGGGATGACAAAAGGGTGAGGGTCTCACTTGATAAGGAGGAGATCAAGTGGCCTGATGAGCCCCGGGCGCGTGTTCTTTTGATCCCCGATGAAGAGATGGGGCAGTTCCCCTATACCATCGACGACCCTGCTAACGTTATCATGGAAAAAGCCTTTCTCTCGATTCTTGACCGGTTAAGCGAAGGGCCCTTTTTCTTTGTCATAGAAGGGGGAAATATAGATTGGGCCTGCCATAACAATGATGCCGCCACGGTGGTCCGGGAAGTCATCTCCTTTGACCGTGTCATCAGAAAAGCTGTTGAGTTTTACCGTCGTTATCCGGATGAGACTCTGATCCTTGTCACAGGAGACCATGAGACCGGAGGACTTGCTTTAGGATCTGAGACAGCCGAGTCTCTCTCTCCGGCGCTGCTGCGTGAACAGGTCTGTTCTTCAGAGATGATGGCCATCAGGACGAAAGGGTCATCAGAATCATTTCAAAACATAGTCATTACCTTCTTTGGTGAAGATTTTTATCTTTATATCAAGGAAAGGGGGAAAGAAGAACTTCTTAAAAACAGATGGAAAGATGTCAGGGAAGAAACTGATGTCTACACGCGTCTGGCATTTTTTGAAGAGCTCACAGGCCTCTTTGCAGGCCGTGCCGGTTTCTCCTGGGCCACAGGGGGCCATTCGGGAAGCCCTGTTCCTGTGTGGGCTCTGGGAGAGGGGAGCCTCAGTTTTACGGGCCTTTATGACAATATCCGGCTTTATGAAAAAATTTTGAAATTGATCCCATGAGAGCTTCATTTTTCACTTGAAAGAAAAAAAAGCTTTTGGTATACTGTTTTTACCTTCAAAGGGCACATAGCTCAGCCGGTAGAGTAGCTGCTTGACGTGCAGTTGGTCGGGGGTTCAAATCCCTCTGTGCCCATTTTTTCTTCGCTCTATGGGCATGTAGCTCAGTCGGTAGAGTAGCAGCTTCACATGTTGTTGGTCGGGAGTTCGAGTCTCCCCATGCCCATTTATTCCCGTATGAGAGTCCGTAAGCGAATCCTTACAGAATACATCGAGGCGGCTCTCGATCGCCTGATCAAAGATCCTCGAATCCCGTCACTCCCTTTGGGGGAAAAATACCTTGTAATCAGTGATTTTCACTTAGGAGACAGATCAAAAGCTGACAATTTCAGAAAAAACGAAGAGATTGCTCTCAAAATGTTGAAATATTATTCCAAAAATGGATATTATCTCATCATAAACGGTGATTTTGAAGAGTTATGGCAGTTTTCTAGTGAAACTGTCCGGCTCTCTTATTCGAAAGCATTCAGGATGATAAAGTGCCTTTTCGGAGACAAGATCATACGCATATACGGAAACCATGACGACAAAGCACCCTGGCAGGGCCTCTGTCCTGGGATCTTTCTTAGAGATAAACGGGGAGAAAAGGTCCCGTTTCTGGTAACCCATGGCCATTTAGGAAGCAGAGAAAGCGATCTCTACAGTTGGTTTTCGAGAATTTTCGTGCGTTTATTCCGGCTTATCGAGCCGTTTTGCCTTCAAATCGGGATAATCAAAGCGCCGGTGTTTAAGAGAGTCTCCTTTTATCACGATTTTGAGCATATTCATGACCAATGGGCCCGGAAAAGGGGATACCGTATCATATGCGGACACTCTCACCGGGCAGCCTTTGCATCAAAATCATATTTTGAGCAATTGAAAAGAAACTTGACTAATGAGAAAAATGTCATTCAGAAAGTCTATATACTCTGTGCGCTTCTTAAAGAGATCATAAGAAACCGGCATATTAAATTCAACAGTCCGGGTCAGGAAGGATTTTATTTTAACTGCGGATGCGGACTCTATAGAAATGGAATCACAGCCCTTGAGATCTGCCCGGATTCTATCAGCCTGGTCAAATGGGAGAAAAAGGGGACCCGGGTTTATAATAAGATGCTACTGAAATGAGAAAACCATTCCTACAATGTCCTATAATATATGTTATGTTGAGTAGCATATTGAATGAAATAAATATTCTTTCTATAGAAGTATGTCTGGCTAATCAGTTTTCTGACAGGAGTTGGAAAATGCTTTATAAAAAGATATGCTTATAAACATTAGATTTTATAAAAAAGGCCCCGCTTGATGCGAGGCCCTTTCATGATAATAGTGAGACAGGATTACTTGACGTTGAAGACGATCTTGCTGTCGTTTACTATATTGTCGGAGATGGGACAGCGACGGTCCACTTCGTGAATAAACTCCTCTTTTTCCTTATCGGAGATGGGAGCATCCACTGTGACATTCACACGAAACTCAGTAAAACCCGGGCGTCCTTCATCTGTGGTACCCATGAGGAAGTCGGTATTGAGATCTCCCTCTACCTCGACTTCGATCCCCTTCAAATCGATACGGCGCTGTTTGGCCACTATGCGCCCGATCGTCGCTATACAGCCGGCCAGGGCCATAAGGATATAGTCAAGGGGTGACGGACCGTCATTGTTGCCGCCGCCGGCCTGGGGCTGGTCTATGACCATGGTATGTGTCCCGGCCTGGCAGTCCACTCTGAAGTTTTCTTTTAATGAAGCTTGTACAAAAACTGTTTTTTTCGGCATTGATATTCCTCCTTTAATGTTTCCCAATACTATCAAATAAAAAATCAACTGTCAATATAAATGTTATTAGTATAATAACAATATCAAAACAGCTCTTCCAGGTTCTTTGTATCGATTTCCGGATGTTCTGCCAGAGCTTCGTAGACCACATGCATGATCTTTTCCAGCCGCTCCCTGGTATTCGCTTCCATCCTGAGGACCAGGACGGGTTGTGTATTAGACGGCCTGATAAGAGCCCAGCCTTTGTCGCACAATATTCTAATTCCGTCAATATCAATAAGTTCGTATTCGGTTTTAAAGTAATCATGAAGGTTTTTCATTATTTCGAACTTCTTATTGTCCGGACACTCCACCCGGATTTCAGGTGTAGAAAGGTATTTGGGAATACGGCTTGCCAGGTCATGTACAGGAAGTTTCTCCTCTTCCAGGATAGCCAGAAGGCGCAGAGCAGCATAAAAAGCATCATCATAGCCGGGATGAAGGTCTCTGAAGAACATATGGCCTGACATCTCTCCTCCTAAAGGTGCGTCATCTTCTTTCATCTTGGCTTTGATAAGAGAGTGCCCGGCTTTCCACATCACCGGATTTCCCCCCTTTTCTTTGATATATTCCACAAGCCCCTGGGAACATTTCACTTCAAAGACGATCTCAGATCCGGGCCTTCTTTTCAGGAGTTCACCGGCGTAGATCCCCAGAAGCGTATCTCCGTAGAGAAGGTTTCCCTGAGCATCTACGACACCTATGCGGTCGACGTCGCCGTCAAAACCGATTCCGATATCATACTTCTCTTCAGTGACACGGCGGCGCAGTTCTTCAATGTTCTTTTCCACTGTAGGATCGGCGATATGGTTGGGAAACTTCCCGTCGGGCTTTTCAAAAAGAATATCCGCATCAAACCCGCACTTTTCGAAAATCCGCCGGGCGTAGATCCCCGCTGAACCGTTTCCGCAGTCCAGAAGTACTTTCAGATCTCCTTTAAAGTTAAACGGGGCCGTCAGATCTTCCATATAACGTTCATCGATATCGGCCCTTTCAACCCCCCCCTCCCCTTCTTCAAAATCATCCTTTTCGATCAGGTGCAGAAGGCTCTGGATCTCTTTTCCGTACAGGGCATCTACCCCTTTGCACATCTTGAAACCGTTATACTCAGGGGGGTTATGGGATGCTGTGATCATGACACCTCCCTGGGTTTCCAGAGCTCCGATGGAGTAATAAAAGACCGGGGTAGCGACTTTCCCGATATCCAGCACGTCAAGGCCGGTACTTCTGATCCCTTCGATGAGAACGGGATTGATCCTGGGGCCGCTGAGGCGGACATCATGTCCTACAGTGACTTTGCGGCCGCCCTGACGCTTGATCATGGTCCCGAAAGCCTGTCCGATAAGACGGACACTCTTATCGTCCAGGTCCTTGTCGGCCAGTCCTCTGATATCATATTCGCGAAAAATATACGGATTCACCTTGCTCATGATCTCCTCCTCCTTTCTGTTTTCTTAAATATCATTGAATTCAGTGGCTACGGCCTTTTCCTCCGGCAGGATCATATTGAGGAAGACTCCGATGATGCCCGCCAGGCCGATTCCCGCCAGTGAAAGGGTGATCTGGAACCGCACAGCCACATAGGAGAGGATGACAAACAGAAGAGTCACCATAGTGATGAATATCGCACTTGAGATCCTGAAATCTGCTTTAGCTCTGCGCAGTTTTATAAGATGATAGAGAAGCCCTGCAAGGCTTGCCAGAAGGATTCCGTAGACCCCCTGCCAGGGGATGTCAAAAACGGCTCCGCCGATCCCGATGACCAGGATTACAGCAACGATAATAAGTTTTTTGTTGGAATCGAGATTGGTCTTGTTTTGGATCATATTCTTCACACCGATGGCGGCGATGCTTCCGAAGAGGATGACCATGATCCCGCCCATGACGGGAGCAGGGATCGTCTTCAAGACAGCCCCTACCTTGCCGAAAAAGGCCAGAAGAATAGCCGTGACAGCTGCTATGCGCATGACCACGGGGTTGAATACCCTGGTCAGGGCCACTGCCCCGGTGACTTCGGAATAGGTCGTGTTAGGCGGCCCGCCCAGAAAAGAGGCAGCTGTCGTGGCGATCCCGTCTCCGAACATGGTCCTGTGAAGGCCGGGCTTTTCATAGAATTTTTCCCCGGTGATGTCAGAGATCACCATGATGTCCCCTATATGTTCGATAGCCGGAGCAATGGCCACAGGGACGATGTAGAGTATAGCTTTCCAGTTAAACGCCGGCAAAGTAAAGGAAGGGACGGAAAACCAGGCGGCATTTTTGATGGGAGTGAAATCGATATCTCCGAATAGGATAGCAGCGGCATATCCGAAGGCGATTCCTGCTAAAATGGGAGTCAGTTTCATCACGCCCTTACCGAAAAGAGCAAAAATAACCGTCATACCGAAGGCGATACCGGCCAGGGCCATATTATGAGGGGCATCGGGGGTATTTTTGATCATGCCGATGGCTACAGGAGCCAGGCTCAGTCCGATGACCATGATCACGGGCCCGATGACATAGGAAGGCAGCAGTTTATCGATAAAGCCTATCCCCCGCCACTTGATGAAACCTCCGAAGAGCATCTTGACCAGTCCGGCGGCTGCCAGGCCGCAAAGTGTTCCTTTGATCCCGTAGAGTTTGGTAGCTACGAGAATAGGTGCAATATAGGCAAAAGACGAGGCCAGAAACACCGGGACTTTCCCACGGGTCACCAAATGAAAGATCAGGGTTCCAGCACCTGCCGTGAACAGGGCCACATTCGGGTCAAGGCCTGTGATCAGCGGGACAAGGACCAGCGCCCCGAAGGCGACAAACAGCATTTGAACACCCACAATAATCTTTTTCATGCAGACTCCTTATCTATTTAGTTCCGAACAGCCTGTCTCCGGCATCTCCCAGGCCGGGGACGATATATTTATGGTCATCCAGGTAAGAATCGATGTGTCCCGTAAAGATCTCGATGTCGGCATAAGCCTTTTCCACGGCTTCGATCCCCTCGGGGGCCGATATGATGGAAATGATCTTGATGCGGTCAAACCCTTTTTTGCGCAGAAGGGCGATGGTCGCTATGATGGATCCTCCCGTGGCCAGCATGGGGTCGATGATGACCACCAGGGGATTCACGGGATTGACAGGCAATTTTTCATAATACTCTACGGGCTGTTTTGTATCGGGGTCGCGGTAGATACCGACAAAGCCTACACGGGCATTGGGGAGAAGGTTCAGGATCCCTTCCAGCATCCCTACTCCGGCCCGGAGAATGGGAACGATGATAATATCGTCTTTGATCTCGTAACCTTCCGTCTCTGTCAGAGGGGTCTCCAGGGACTTTTTCGACAAAGGCATATCCTTGAAGGCTTCATAGGTCAGAAGCATAGTGATCTCTGAAGATAATTCCCTGAACTCTTTCTGTTTTGTCCCCTTATCCCGGAGAAGAGAGAGTTTGTGCTGCAGCAGCGGGTGTCTGATTTCAACATGCATAAGATTCCCCCTTGGTTTTTACAGGATTTCAGCGGCCAGAGAGGCCAGCATACTTCGTTCGCTTTTGACCAGGGTAATATGGCCGAAGATCCTCTCCCCCTTGAAGCGCTGGATGAGGTAGGTCAGGCCGTTGGATTCCGCATCCAGGTAAGGATTGTCTATCTGGTGGGGGTCTCCGGTGAGGATGATCTTGCTGTTTTCCCCTGCCCGGCTTACGATGGTCTTGATCTCATGAGGGGTCAGGTTCTGAGCCTCATCTATGAGGATGAACTGGGAAGAGATACTCCTTCCACGGATAAAGGTCAGGGCTTCCAGTTCGATTATATCAGATGTCAGGAAATAACCCCTGTTCTTTTTCCCCAGATGGTTGGCGTCTACGACAAAATCCAGGTTGTCGAAAATGGGCTCCATCCAGTTTTCCAGTTTATTCTCTTTGCTTCCCGGAAGGTAGCCGATGTCACGCCCCATGGGCATAATGGGACGCATGACGAGGACTTTTTTGTATTTTTGCTCCTCTGTCACCTTGTGGAGTCCGGAAGCCAGTGTAAGAAGAGTCTTTCCAGTCCCTGCCTGGCCTATCAGAGTCACCAGTTTGACATCGTCGTCCAGAAGAAGTTCCAGGGCATAGGATTGCTCACGGTTGAGGGGTTTGATTCCCCAGGGATAGATCCCCTGGCTCTTCAGAGGGACTAGCTTCTCCCCTTCACAGCGGGAAGCCAGAGATTCCCGTCCTTCGGCGGTGATATTGATCATCTGGTTCGGGTAGAAGAGGCCGGGAGGGCATTCCAGACTGCCTTTGCTGGAAAAGGATTCCCATTGGCCGGGGCCGGCTGTGTACTCCCCTGTCCCGGCATAGAGTTCATTGAGGTCGATCTTGGTGTGTTCATAGACTTCAGCCTTAATGGATAAAGCTTCGGCCTTGACCCGGGCGTTGATATCCATGGAGACAAAGACGACATCTTCGTACCCTTTGTCCTGAAGGTGTCTGGCTGCCATGATGATGCGGTTGTCTGTGTTGCGAAGGTCGATCCCCTCAGGAAGGGGCGTCTCAAAATCAATGAGGATAAAGAGCTTTCCCCCCTCGTCATTGAGGGAGATCCCGTTGAGGAGATTGTCGCCTTTGCTCAGAGAGTCGATAGAGCGGATGACGCGCCGTGCGTTTCGGCCCCGTTCGCCCAGGTCGGACTTGAAACTGTCCAGCTCTTCCAGGACATCGATGGGAATATAGACGAAATTTTCCTGGAAATTAAAGAGAGAATGAAAGTCATGCAGAAGCACATTCGTGTCAAGGACAAAATGCTTGACCCGCTCCTTCATTCTCAGCGATACCTCTTTGTCATGACCAGCCGTGAGCCGTGGCTCCCCTGTTTTAATTTGACGTCATCCATATAGGTTTTGATGATAAAAAGCCCCCTGCCGTGGATTGCTGTCTCGTCGGGGAGCTGGAACGCCTCTTCATCCAGAAAGGCTCCCCCCCCTTCCGGGTTGGAATCTTCGACAGAGAGAGAGATGATCTCTTTTTCCAGTGAGAGATCCACATAGATCGGCTTCAAAGCCTCTTCGTGATTTCCGTGGATGATGGCATTACTGGCCGCTTCCGCCAGGGAAGCGACCAGAGTGCCTATCAGGTCTGAGTTGATATCATTACGTTCAAGAAACAGCTCCACAGAGTCCAGTAGGGTTTCGAGGTAATCCAGAGATGACGGGAGCTGCAGTTTGATGAATTCAGCCATGTTCAGCGGGTCATATCTCTTAAAGCGTCGGCCTCCGAGTCGTAGCAGTCGAACAGAGTCAGGAGCTTTGTGATGGTCAAAAGGTCTTTGATACGCTGTGTGATCTTGACCAGGCTCATCTGCCCCTCTTTGGATTTAAGTGTCGTATACGCTGCGATGAGGACTCCCAGGCCTGTGGAATCCATAAAAGGAACATCTTCAAAGTCGACGATGACCTTGACAAAGCCGTCTTCCACAGCCTTATTGATGGCCTCTTTGAGGGACATGACCTTTTCACCGCTGACGATCTTCCCGTGGGGGCGGATCATCACTATGTTATTGGATTTTTTCTCGACATCGATCTTCATGTAAATCCTCCTTTCAATCTTTCACTAAATTATAGCAGATGTTTTTTTCTGCGCAATATCTTTATCCCGTTTCCGAAGGCGAAAAATCATCTTTACAGAGGGTGGCTGTAGAGAAAAAATGATGGAGTTCATATAAAAGATTTTCCGAAAAGAGGGGCCGTTTTTCCAGGATCTCTTCTTTTTCCCAGAATCGTGTTTCTTCGATCTCTTCCGGATCAAAACAGACGGTTTCTCCCCTGTAATCAGCGATGTAGAGGGAGACAAGCTCCCGCTCACGGGATGATTCCCAGATATAGCGCGTTTTGAAGAGAGCCTGCGACGGGAAAAACCCAATCTCTTCAAGAGACTCCCGTTTCAGGGCCTGGTAAAAGGTCTCACCCCAGGAGACATGGCCGCCTACGGCAGTATCCCATTTTCCAGGCTGGATCTGTTTCTTGCAGCTTCTCTTCTGTAAGAGAAAACGTCCCTCTTTATCAATGATCTGAAGATGGATAACGGGGTGCAGGATCTTTGTTCCGTCGTGACACTGGCCACGGGAGACTTTTTCCAGAGGCCTTCCCTCCGGTGAGCAGCGGATGAGCCATTCCATAGGCTCAATTCTAATGCGGGACATTCAAAAAAGCAATGTTTCCTTTCCTGAACGAATATCATTGACACTGAAAAAAAGGGCTATATAATTCGCAAAGCGAAAGGGATGAACTATGTTACGAGAATATCTGGAAAAGATCAGGATGATCTCTCCCAATGCCCGTTTTTTCCTCGTAGGAGGGCTTTTTAACGGGCTCGGGATGTCTGTCTTCTCTCTTTTGTTTAACCTTTACTTGAAAGATTTCGGTTATTCGGAAACAGCGATCGGACATATTCTCTCTGCCGGAGCCCTGGGAGCCGCCGTGGTGGCTGTCCCGGCAGCCATGATCATCGAGAGGTTTCATCTAAAGCATGTCCTCATCCTGGGAACCCTCCTCTCCTCCATCTCCTACGGGCTTCAGGTCTTTTTTCAGGATATCCAGTTTATCCTCTTTTTCTCCTTTACAGCGACCATGTTCATCACCGTCTACCGGGTCTCCGTGGCGCCGTTTTTTATGCGTAACAGCACTCCCGCCGAACGGATCCATCTTTTCAGCCTCAGTTATGCCATCATGATGTTCTCCCAGCTGCTGGGGTTCTTTCTCGGAGGATTTCTGCCTAAACTGACCATGGGGCTCGGCCTTGCCGGTTCTCTGACAGAAGCTTACCGCCTTTCTCTCTACACCTCCATTTTTCTGACCATGATATCCGTCATCCCCTTCCTTTCCATCGAACAGAGGCCTGTTCCCCGGATAAAAAGCAGATTCGCAGAAAGGATCCGGCGCTATAACTGGGGAATAATCCTCCGGCTGATGATCCCGAAGATCTTTGTCGGGATGGGCGCCGGGCTGGTCATCCCCTTTATGAATCTCTATTTCAAGATCGTCTTTAATCTTCAGGCAGAGACCATCGGCATCTATTTTTCCATTCTCCAGGTCTTTATGTTTTTCGGGATGCTCGCCGCTCCGTTTCTCACCAGACGTTTCGGGATGATCAAGAGCATCGTCCTCACAGAACTTTTGTCTGTTCCCTTTATGCTTACATTAGCCCTGACCCACAACCTGCCTCTGGCTGTGATGGCCTTTATCCTGAGGGGAACATTGATGAACATGAATATTCCCATAAGCAGCAATTTTGAGATGGAACTTGTACGTGAGGCTGATCAACCCTTTACCAATGCGATTTCCATGTTGGCCTGGAACGGGGCATGGACAGTGAGCGCTCACTGGGGTGGGAGGATTATAGAGGAGTATTCCTTTTCTTTTTCCTTCTACATCACCATAGCACTCTATGTCATCTCAGCTTTGACCTACTACTTCTTCTTTAAAGACAAATAGAGCTCAATTCCCTGTATACTTCATGGAACTCCAGTATGCCGGGTGAGGGAAGAAAAGGCGCAGTTCTTTTTTTGCTTTCCAGAGGGCCAGAGGCGCCGGAGTCCCTTTGTCAAGTTCCCGGTAGAAGTGTTTGAAGAGCATTCCCGTAGCCACATCAGAGATTCGCCAAAGCGAGGAGATGACCGCGCTCTCTTCGGTTTTCATAAAGGCTCTGTCCAGGGCTGTGACTTCATCCCCCTCCCCCAGGACTCCGACTCCCGAATCACAGGCACTCAGGACCGCCAGGCGGGCTTGAGGGGTGAGATTGCGTATCTCTTCCACGTCGAACCTGCCGTCCAGATGGCCGCCGGAAGCAAAGAGAAGATGGGAAAGAAGTGAATAATGGCGGTTAAAGTAGCCATGGCAGGCAAAATGGATGATGTCATAATCCTTTGAAGCCATCTTTTCTCTGACCGCCTCTTCTGTGGCCGCTTTCCCTTTGAGGATATCGGTGATGGGCCCGAAGATAAAACGGATCTCTCCGGCTTCTTTCTGGGCAAAATAGAGTTCCAGGTCGGGATTGTCCAGGTCCGGGTTTCCCACAGCCAGGATCGAACGGAAAGGCCCTGCCCCGGAGTTTTCCCTGAGCATGAAAAGGTCCGGGATATAGGTCACCGGAAAACGGTCGATAAGGTACTCTCCCTTTTTTACAAGAAGAGAGAAAGGCAGATAGTTGAGGACCCCTGAAGGCGATACGACCAGGTGGCCTGACTTCGGCAGGTCAAAGGGCAGGAGAAGGTCTCCCAGACGCGATGACTCCCCGCGGATAACCTCTTCGCCGGCTGTTTCAGAGATCAGGTCGCGCAGACGGCTTACCTCTTCATTCAGGCGCTCTTTTCCCGCCGGGATGGAGTAACCGCTGATGGCTCCGTCCAGCCAGGACAGGAGAAGAGTCCGGTTTTCAAGGACAAGAAAAGACAGCACCAGGGTTCCCTGTGGAATCGTACCGGCGAAATCCCGCTCCCCGGGGATGTCAGCGGATCCCTTCTGATTCATGGCGATCTCAAGTTTTAAACGGTCCAGGTCTTCTTTTCTCGCTTCATATTCTCGCACGATGCTGGCGTCGTTTTTCATGAGAAGGTCGAGATGGTAGAGCTCTTTTTTCAACTTATCAAGGGCCTCTTCCTCCTCAGGCTTCAGGGTCGATTGCCCCGCCCCCAGGGGATTATTGACCAGGAAGGCTATCCGCTTCACCTTTTCCGTCGTAAAAAAAGACTTCTCAAATAGTCCTGCATCAAAATAGGCTTCAGCCAGAGAGCGGTAGATACCCTGATATTTTTTCAATAGCTTGACTTGAAGCCCGGGAGAGTCCATATCCTCCGCCATGGCTTCCAAAAGGGAAACCGCCATTTCAAAGTGATCGATCCGGCCTGAAAAGAGACCGAGATGATTGGCGATCTCCAAAGCCGTGGATATATCCCTGATGTCAAGAGCTTCCTGCCTGGCTTTCTCCAGCATGGGTATATCCTTTGTCACAAGCCCTGTGTAGTAGGAGGCATACATGGACTCTTCAGGAGTCAACTGGCCAAGATCCTTCATCTTCCCGAGATAAAGAAGCGCCTGCCCGGATGACCCGATCTGATAGGAGGTAATGGCCAGATGACGGTAAAGGCCTTTCAAAAGATAGCTGTTGTTCCGTGCCTGAGCTTCAGGAAGCTCACTTTCAAGAAGTGCCAGCGCTTCTTCCGGGCGTCCCGTTTCTCTCAGGATCAGGGATTTATTGATGATGAGAGCCGTCGTCTCCCCCACGATATTGTATCGGCGGGCTGTTTCCAGCGCGCCATCTATCTCTGAAAGAGCCAGATGCTCACTTCCCGTCTCCAGAAGAGCCAGGGAGAGAAGGTTTTTGAGAATGACTCGTTCAGCCTGGTTCTCTTTTTCCGGGAGGGATTGCAAAGTACGGCGGATGTAATCCAGACACTCATGATAGGCATTCGTCTTGAAGAGAAGATTGGCCATGCCGATGGCGGCATTGATCCTGATATTCCGCTCCGGAGATTCCGTGAGAGGCCGAAACAGAGCTTTAGCCGTCTCATAGTCCCCCTCTCTCAGGCTGATGGACCCCTTGAGGAGTTCCACAGTCTGCTGTTTGTCCCGGGAACGGACTTTTTCAAGAAGAGCCCTTGCCTTTTCATTTTCATTGAAGTACTTATAGTGGATCACAGCCCGTCTGATCAGGCTTTCTTCCGTATTGACAAGGTTCAGAAGCTCTGAAGCTTCTTCGTATTGGCCGTTTTTTTCATAAAGAGAGGCCAGCTGGAGTGTCTGGTCACCGGGGATCCGCCCCTCTTTGTAGAGGGCTATGGCGCGGCTGTAAAATCCCGTTCTCTCATAGAGGATGGCCAGATTTTTCTCGTAAGCCGATTCAGGCAGCCCCTTCAGGGATATATACTCTTTCAACTCTTGGCGGATCAGTTCCGGGTCCCTCAGATGGTCTGTTGCGATGGTGATCATGAGGTAGAGGCGGCTTGTCAGGGTGGCTGTATCCTTTCGGGCCTTTAAAAGGGGGATCAAATTGGCCAATTCCCGGAAAGAACGGCTGTAATGCCCCTCTTTGTAATAGAGATAAGCCCTGCGGTCGATCTCACTTGTCTTTTCAGACAAAAAGGAAGCAAACTGTTTTTCTGTCATCTCCCTGTAGGAGAAGGTAATCTCCCCTATCTTGATTGTGTTAAGGCCTGCATAGATCAAAATATCTGTAAAAAGCCGCATAGAAATCGGAGAAGTAACCTCAGCTTCATCGACCCACAAGCCGTCCACCGTCAGGCCCTCCTTTAAAAACTGCAGCCCTGTATAGTCTCCTGCCTTACTGGCATAGGGATTGACCTGGTCACTCTCCAGGCTCCCGGAAAGACGGAAATAACCGCTGCTTTCCTCGATCAGGGGTTTCCCCTCTGACAAGGACCACGGCCGGGGCATATGACGTCCTTCATAGAGAAGATAGAGCTGGGAGAGCGAAAAGGCATTATAGGCGGAAGAGCGGAACGAATCAGCCTTGCGGTCTATGATAAAAGTGGCATCCGGCGGAATATCCTGCTCGATACGGGCTCTGTCCCGTGTAAGCAGAAGAAATTTCTTCTCCAGCCGGTAGGCGATGATATCATCGGGAGAGAGCATCCTGCGGAGGCTCTCCCCTTTCAGGAAGGGGATACCTGAGATGAGTCTGGCGCGTTGATCCAGTTTCTCCGCGTAGCGGGATGCTTCTGCAAGGTCTTCACGGCCCAGATAGTAGAAATAGTTGCCCAGATTCACCGTATCCAGCTGGGAAAAGAGCTCAGGTTTATAGAAAAGGTAGCGTATCCTCTCTTCAAAGGACTCGAACCCGGACAAAAGGCGCACAAGACGATCGAAGTCGGTTTTCTCCGTTACGGCATCTTCCAGAAGCTGAAAGGGAATATAGCCTTTGTCCCTGAAAAAGGCTGCAAACCGGGGAGCTGTTTTATCATCGGCCCGATTGATGGAATCAGATGCTTTTTCAAGGAATTCGAAACATGATTCGGGAGAAGATCTCCTTGTCAAAAGCGCTGCATCTATATTGATCAGAAAATCAAGAAAAACATCTTCTCCCTGCAGGCTCATAAGAGAAGAGAGGACGTCGTCTCCGAGAAACCGGTGCAGGAAAAGGTAAAAAAGACGCTTCATGGCGGGACTCACTCCGGGCCTTTGGAGGAGAGAACGGATCTTCTCATAGCGCCTGAAATCCTTCTCCTGTTTGTCTACAGCTTCCCTGAGGGTGGAGAAAGACTCCTCCCGGGGAGCCGTCTTCATAAAAGCCAGAATCATCATCCATTGATGAAGCTCCTGCAGATCCGGATCCCTGATGGCTTTCACCCGTTCCTCCATGCCTTCCAAAATTCCCAGGGGATCCGGAGATGAGTCCATATTAAGGAAGAGTGATGAAAGCTCGTTGATCAGCAGCCCCTTCTGGAACTTGTTCTCACGTGAGATCTCCAAAGAGCGGTCCAGATACTCCTGAAGGAGCTGATCATTGCCGATACGATAATAGAGAGAAGCGAAATTATTGGTGATGACCATATCCGCATAGGGGCTGTCGGAAACAGCGAGTTTTTCTTTGAACAGGTCCACGGCTGCTGACATCTCCCCTTTGTTCATGGAGGCCGCAGCCATGATGGAAAGAAGAAGGTTCCGTTCCATCTCCGGGGTAAATCCCCGGTAAGCACCGGTCTCATGAGCTCCTGAGAGCGCCATGGCAATGCTTATATCCAGGAGGCCTCCCCCCTCTTTTTTGCGTGCCTGATCCCCCTGCAGAAGGTCCAACCCCTTTTTGGCATGAAAAAGAGCCTTGTCGGTATCGTCTCCCAACAGGGCATTGTAGGCGATATTCCTGTGATAAAGGACCTGCCGGACAGGGTCTTCTCCCGAAAGCCCCAGGGAAAGAGCCCTTTCAAAGTAACGGACAGATTCCAGATGTTTTCCTGAAAGAGAAGTGACCATTCCAAGATGTTTGAGAATATAATCCTGCCCCCGGATATCCTGGTCTTCCAAATAGAGAGTCAAAAGTTTCCGGTCGAAGGAGGCTGTCTCTTCATATTGATTGAGATTGTAATGGATGGTGGATAAGCGGAGCAGATACTGTTTTTCCTCCTGACGTCCCTGATAAGGAGGTATCTTTCCTGACATGGCGGTATAATAGTCAAGCGCCTTGTCAAAGATCCGGAGTTTGAAGTAGATGTTGGCCATGTTCTTTTCAAAATAGCCTCTGAGAAGTCTATCGTCTGTATCGGCCAGGGCCAGGCCTGTCTTGTACTCTCCCAGGGCCATTTCCAGGTATTGCCCCTGTCCAAGACGCTCCATCTCCTCGTAAAGCCATCCCAGGGTCAGATGCATGATCCCCTCCTGGGGACGACGGCCCACAGAGCTTACGACCAGATCCAGGGCCTCTTCATAGGCTGCGAGGGTGAGGTCAGTTCTCCCTCGCACTTCGTAGGATGTCCCCACATAGGTCAGGGCAAACCCGTAAAGGTACTGCATGAGAGGGTCTTCCGGATGATCCAGGTATAGGGCTTTATAACGCCCTGCTGTCTCCATGATATTTCCCAGGAGGTAATCCAGCCGGATCATGGCCCGGTTGATCTCCAGATCCCCGGGCAAGGCCTCCCTCAAAAGAAGGATTATCTTTCGTGCCTTCAGAAGGTCCTCTTCTTTTTCATACTCTTCAGCCACGGCTACAGCCCTGGACCTCAGAAAGGAGACGATATCTTTATAATAGACGCCGTTATAGCCTGATGTGAGAATATTTGAAAAGGCTGTTATCCCTTCTTCTGTCTCATAACGGCTGTAGATCTCAAGCAGGATGGGATAGAGCATCTCCCGGTTCTCATCTTCCCGGCCCTTGACCTTATGCCACTCCTGAAGTGCGCCGGCATAGTCTCCGACTACAAGGAGAGAATCCATGAGTGCCCCTGTGGCTCCGTAAAAGAGAGTGGAGCCGGGAGGGTTCTCATCCCGTATCCGGCTCAGAATATTGAGGGAATAGCCGCTCCCGGCTTTGTATTCCGCCCTCACCTTCAGATAAAGGCTCACAGCTTCGGTCACGTAACGGTCACGGTAGAAGGCGTTATTGATTATCTTTTCCAGGAGTCCGAGTGCCGGGGTTTTCCGGCCTGTCATCAGCGCTGAGCGGGCAGCTAAGAGGGAAAGTTTGTTTTTCAGCCCGGTGGAGCGGATCCTGTTTTCCAGTGTAGAAAACGTCTCCAAAACAGCGCGATGCTCACCGGCTTCATAAAGACGGAAAATCAGGCGCTCAGACATCCCCTCTTCATAAAGAGAGGGAGCCCCGGCAATATCTTCTTTTGTGACCAGAGGTTTCAAAAGAGTCCCTTCGGCCAGGTAGGAAAATTTATCCGCCTCCCTTTCAGCCAGACGCGGGTATCCTGTTTCCAGGAGCTTATTGATATAATGTGTCAAAAAAAGAAGTGATTCGCGGGGCGAAAAGAGAGAGACGACTTTCTCGGCCAGAGGGAGGATCTCCTCTGGCTTGTCTGTCCGCTCCAGGTAATTGTTGTAATGGTAGACCGAAGAAAAACTGTAGGCAAGGTCTTCCCTGCTTTTATAGGAGAGTTTCGGGCCCTTTGTAAAAAAAAGGGTATCACTTGAAAGCGTAAAACTATGAAGTCCTTCTGCTCCAAAGAGATAATGCTCTCTGCCCTCCTCCGATGAAGTGAGAAAGGCTGTCTGCAGATTCTCTTCCCTTCCGGGCACATCTTCTGCCAGTGGATAGGAGAGATAATAGAGTTTCCCTGTGACAGGATCATAAAAAAGGTCTGATTTGGGCAAAGGAGAAGTCTTCAGAACCCGGATATTCCCGGTGGCGGTCTCCACGGACAGGATCTCTCTGTCTCTGAGAAGATAGACCTCCCCTTCTCCAAAGGCAAGGTCTTCCGCGCCGGAGAACTCAGACCGATAGACCTCCTTCCCCTCACGGCTTAAGATGACAAGGTCTGTCTTTCCCTCTTCGCGCGACAGGGCTGCGATCAGGGAGCCGTCGGGAGAGAACCGGGGAGACATCTCCCGGACGAAAGGCCTGCCCAGATTTGTCATCTTTCCTCCCTGCAGAAGCAGGATGTCCCCCAGGACATCATACTGGTCCGAGGTGACAAGCAGGCTTCCCCTGCTGTCAGTATCTTCCAGGCTCTCTTCATAAGATGTTGAAAAAAGAGCCTCGCTCATTTGTGCGGTAAAATCATATTTGATGACTTGACGGTTGTTGTTGTCGATAACGGTATAGTAGAGACACCCTGTCTCCGGGCAGAAACGCACAGATTCTATTCCCCCCAGCTGGACATCGATCTGCCCCTCAGGAGGCATCTCCTGCACGAGTCCGCTTTTGAGAGTACATCCTCCGGCTCCCAGAAGAATCAGGAGGAGAAACAGAAACGTTTTACGGTGCACTCTTCTCCTTCCAGCTGCCCGAGGCGTCCTGAATCAGCCAGCCTGGCCTGGCCTCGTCATGCATTTTATGAGCAAAGATCTCTTCCACTTTTCCCAGGTCATTCTCGCTTAATCCCTGGGTGATGCTGATAATGCGGTTATAGATGATCCTCCGGTCACGGTTCTCTTCCTGCAAAAACCGGTCGACCAGACGGGCAAGCTCTTTGTCCTCATCCAGCCGTCGGGAATCCCTGATCTCCACATACCCGCTGTTGGACTCCCCTATGATCTTCATATCCATAAAACGCTGATAGTCGTCTTTATTGTAGAGTCTGTTCTGATAGGCTAAAAGAGATCTCCTTTTTTCATCGGAAATCTCGGCGATATCATCGGGGAGAGCCCTGACAGAGACAAGCAGCATAGGATCAGCCCCGATAAAGGAGTAGTTGCCCAGAACCTGGTTTTCCAGAGAGGTCTTCTCTCCCACCAGAGTGATCTCGATCTTCGCCTTGGGGCTTAAGAGAGAACACCCCGCAATAGCCAGCCCCGCGGCGAGATATGAGATGAGAAGAACGGCTTTGTTCATGACACTCCTTTCTTAAAAGACAAGACCTGCTTCTTTGAGGATACTGTCCAGAGGAATACGCCTGATGGGTTCGACATCCAGCCCTCCTATAAGAAAACCCAGGGCGAATGAGACTAAATTGGATCGGCGGAATCCGAAGGTGGGATGGATGTTGACAAACCCGTTGGATGTGGTGACCAGCACATTTTTGGGTACTACCCCTACCATATTAAGCTTCTTGCGCATGCCTTGTATCTGGGGGTTTTTCTTGTCCGGGTCGAGAGAGAGGAGAGCTTTGTCCAGGACATCGCTGTCGATCTTTGTAATATCCCAGAATCCTTCCACTTCCGTTCCTTTACCCTTAAAGCGGGAAACCATGGAGAGAAGAGAGGTTCCTCCTTTGCCTGTCCCTTTTCTGATGTTCAGGTCGATGGCATTGAATTGAATATCGTAACTCAACACGTCCAGGTCGGCCGAAAGAGCCCCTCCGATCTGGCCATCCAGAAAACGGCCATAAAAAGTGTGGACAGAGGCTTTTTTATTGACAGCGCTCAGAGAAGCCGCGAAATCTCTGATGACGAAATGCTGAAAACCGCCCTTCTCCATCCTGAAATTGATCTCTTCTCCCTGCCTCAACTCCCCGGGGGCGAATGGCCCGAAGTAGTAGGGAAGCGAAAGAGTCAGGCCCGTGACTGAGATATCCCTGTCGTATTGGAGAGATCCCATTGAACAGTCAAAGACAGCCTTCCATTTTTTCTGAGTTCCTTCAAACCAGAGCCTCCCGTCGATTTCCTCCAACCGGATCTTCTTTTCCGGATAAGAGAGAGATACACCGTCCATGGTGTTGTCTGTCTTGATGAACGGGGCAGCGAGGGTCCCTGAGAGATCCAATGTGAAGTTGACAGTCCCCTTTGATTCGATTGCCGGCAGTCCCGGGGCGAAGGAGATGAGTTCAGGGATATCGATCTTGGAATGGGAGAGAGTCAGATTGATGTTTTCTTCCCCCCACTTTTCCAGGGAGCCGTTTACAAGGAAGCGGTTGTTCTTCCCCAGTTTCAAAAAAAAGTTATCGCAGTAAAGATACTTCTGCATAGGAGCGATGATGAGCCCTCCTCCCATGCTGACTTTGGGGATCTTGACCGGCGAAAAATCAGTCCGGAAATCGATCTCCTGGGCTCCTGCCGAGATCAGCAGAGTCAACCCTTTGGAAATGGAACCGGTGACTTCTGCCAGGGCGTTCAGTTTTGCATAAAGAGGAATATCAAAATAGTTATAAAAGGTGAAATCACGCATCTGGAGGTTAAGCTGCAATGAATCCAGGTCCGGGGTATTACCCCGAAGTTTCAGCATTCCCCCGTAGAGGGAGAAGGAGAAATCTTCCAGGGTACATGCTCCTGTCATGCGCTGCGGATCCAGATGGCCCTTCACGGCCAGATGGATATTCTTCAAAGGCTCTGTCATGCGGGAGACTAAAAGAGAAGCGATCTCGGCTTCGGCGCTGATCTCCAGGTTCTCAGGGGTCCCTCCCAATGACAGGGTCACCAGAGCGTCTTTTAAAGAGGCTTCGCTGGCTGATGCCGAAGGGATACGGAGGATCACCTTGCCTCTCATCGTCTCCTTCCGCGCTTCTCCCCGGGTCCGGATGTAACCTTCTACAGAGACCGGGGGAAAGCCGGGAATAGCCCGCCGGAGGATACTGGTGAGCCCGTCCAGGTCAATGTCCGAAAAAAGACGGCTGAAGGAGAGGGACTCAAACTTCATCGCATCATCAAAGAGGATTTTTCCCCGTATTTCGGCCAATGTCAACTGGTTCACAGCCACAGTAAAGTCTCCTGCTGTCAGGCTCTTCCTGGTTGTGCTGAGAAGATAGGATCCTTTCTGTGTCAGGGTCACCTCTCTTTCGGGTTCTCTGGCAGAGACAGCCTCCTTCAAAGCCAGAGAGCCGTCTGAGACAGCCGCCTGTAAGGATACTCCGTAGGGGAGAAAAAGCCTGTCCGGTCCGTTACCCAGCGTGACATTGTTATCATTAGTGCGGAGTCTGAAATAGCCTGTAAGTCCCTGAAATGTCCCGTCAGGAGCTTCAACAGCGCCCTCAAGGGAAAACGAGCCGGAATGAGAGACTCCCTTCCCCTGATAAAGAAGGCGAAGATTCCTGACATCAAGAGACCTGACCCGGAAACGGGGTATCTTTTCGGGGATCAGAGGCTTTTTCTCAAGAGGTGTCTCTTCCTCTTTCCCTCCAGGGACACTTTCCTTTATTCGCCCATCTGAAAAAGAGGCCTCCTTCATGGAAAAGGTGACATCTTCCAGTGATATCGACTCGATTTCAACAAGCCCCCGAAAGAAAGCGAAGGGAGAAATCCGGATATGAATACGGCCTGCCGAAAGGTCTCCCCGGGGAAGAGAAAGGGTGAGGTCTTTTAACGTCAGGGAAAAAGGCAGTCGGGAAACGGACGATCCTGCAGAAAGGGGTAAAAAACGGGAGACAAGTGAGCTGTTCAGGACTCCTGGTGAAAGAAGGCTGTTGAGAAGAGAGAAGAAGAAAGCCATATGGACCAGAAAAGAAACAACGACTCCGCCTGCAGCAAGAAGAAGAGCTTCCCCCTTCCGGCCTTCCCTCTGATCTTGCTTTTTATCGTGTTTCAGACGACTCATTTCCGGCCCCTTTTACTCTGTCTCCGCTTTTCTGCTAAAAAGCATAAAAGTCTTTACCAGTATAGCTGAATTAATGAAAAAATAAAGGGGAGCTTAACGCTCCCCCCATTTGATGGCCATGAGAAGGTCTCCCTCGCCGCACCTGGCGTCCGGCTCTTTAACCGGCGCCCGCTTTTCAACCTTCAGAAGAGAATCTATCTGACGGAGGACCCCCTCTTCGAACTCCTTTTTGGCATATCCCTCATCGTCCAGTAATGCGATGGGATGAGCCAGAGAAAGTTTATGTTCTGATTTAGCTTTTCTTATAAATTCCACATATCTGAGGACTTTCTCTCCCTCTTCAGCTGCTCCGTCGAAAGCCTGATAGTTTTCAGGCAGAGGCCAGGGGGCCAGATGAATGGACTTTTCGGGTAAAAAGTCAGTGAAATAGAGTTGATAGATCTCTTCTGTGATATGAGGCAAGAAGGGAGCGAAGAGGCGCAGAACCCCGTAAAGGACTGTAAAAAGAGCCCACTGACTCCCCTTTTTCTCCTCTCGGGTCCCTTCCTTGATCTTGCCTTTCACCAGTTCGATATAATTATCGCAGAGGTCTTTCCAGAAAAAAGTCTCGATGGACTGAAGTGCAAGGCCGTATTCATAGCGCTCGAGATATTCGGTGGCCGTTCCTGCCGTGGACCGGAAAGATTCCAGGATCCAGCGGTCCACACTGTTAAGGCTCCCCCCTTTTTCGCCTGAATAACCTTCCAGGTTCATGATGGCGAATTTTGAGGCGTTCCAGAGTTTTGTGACGAGTTTACGCCCGTCTTTAAGGACATCTTCTGAAAAAAAAGTGTCCATCCCCAACCGCGACCCTGCCGTCCAGTACCTGACCGGATCGGCTGAATGCTGAGCTACCAGAGCCTGGGGAGTCTGTCCTGCATTTCCTTTGGATTTGGATATCTTTTTGCGCTGAGGGTCCAGGCTGTGCCCGGATATCATGATGTTCTTCCAGGGTGGCACTCCATGATGGTAATAGGACTTGACGATGGTATAGAAAGCCCATGTGCGGATGATGTCATGTGCCTGGGGGCGCAGGTCCATGGGGAAGATCTCCTTCATCCGGTCGTCTTTTTCGCCCCATTTCCCGTTTATCTGAGGCGTCACCGACGAGGTGGCCCAGGTGTCCAGGACATCTCTCTCGGGGACAAAAGAGGTCCCTCCACAGGACGGACAGGGCTTTCCCGGGCCATCTTTCAGGGGGTTGACCGGAAGGGAGCTTTTATCGGCCACAACAGGCTCCCCGCAATCGTCGCAGTACCAGAGGGGGAACGGTACTCCAAAATAACGTTGTCTGGAGATCCCCCAGTCCCATTTGAGATTGGAAACCCAATGTATATAACGCTCTTTCATGAATTCAGGGTACCATTTAATGGAATCAGCCAAGCGGATAAGCTCTTCTTTATGCTCGAGGATCTTGATAAACCACTGTTTTTTAACGATAAACTCCATCTCCCGCCCGCAACGGTCATGAGTGTTTACAGGATGGGTGACATGGCGTTTCCCGCGTACGAAACCGCCCTCTTCCAGGTCGTTTATGATGGCTTTTCGCGCCTCTTTGATCTTCATCCCCTCGTAGGGACCCGCCAGGGTATTCATGCGGCCGTTTTCGTCTATGGCCTGGCGCAGCTCCAGGTTGTGGGTATGATACCATTCCACATCGGTGGAATCGCCGAAGGTACAGCACATGACCGCCCCGGAGCCCTTCTCCGGATCGACTTTGTCATCGGGACGGATAGTCACATCGATATCAAAAAGCGGTGGGCGGACAGTCATCCCGTGGGCCTTTTTATACCTGGGGTCTTCCGGATGGACGAAGACAGCGGTCAGCGCCGGAAGGAGTTCAGGGCGCGTGGTGGAGATGATCAGTTCCTCTCCGTTTTCCAGCGTAAAGGCGATATCCACGAATTCCGAATCGAACTCTTTGTCTTCTGTCTCAGCCTGGGCCACAGTAGTCCGACAATGGGGACAATAGAGCGCCGGGGTAGCCTTATGGACCACATAGCCCTTTTCAAAGAGATCGATAAACGAACGCTGGGAGATCCGGCGTGAACGCTCATCGATGGTGGAATAGAGCTGATTCCAGTCAGCCGAGAAACCCAGGCTTTGCCAGAGAGCCTTGAATTCCGCTTCTACTTCAGCAGAGACCTCAAGACAATGAGAGATGAACTCCTCCCTGTCCATGGAGGAGGCGTTTTTTTTCAGCTTTTTCTCCACAAGGCGCTCGGTAGGAAGCCCGTTATCATCAAACCCGAAGGGATAGAAGACATTGTAACCCCGCATGCGTTTGTATCGCGTCATGATCTCAGCCTGGGTATAGGAAAAGACATGGCCGATATGCAGCTGTCCCGAGACCGTGGGGGGAGGAGTGTCTACTGAATAGACGGGCTTATCCCCTTTCCCTTCGTATGAAAAGATATTCTCCTCTTCCCAGAAACGTTGCCATTTTTTCTCTGAATCCAATCCGCCGTAATATTTTGGCAGCTCTTTCATCTCTGTTCCTCCTCGTTGATGTCAGGGTATAAAAGGGTCCCAGTCATGGGCCTTCATAATAAGATCGGTGATTTCACGGGCCGCTCCCCGTCCTCCGGGAAGGCTTGTCACATAATCGGCTTCCTGCAGCATGAGTTCGTGGGCATCGGACACGGTAAAAGCGATACCTGCACGCTTGAAGACCTCCAACTCGGGGATATCGTCTCCCACACAAGCTGTCTCTTCATCCTGAAGATGATATTTGGCTTTCAACTCTTCATAGACAGAGAGTTTGTCTTTGATCCCCTGATAGACCTCTGTGATTCCCAGGTCCCGGGCCCTCTTTTCTACAAGGCGGGATTTTCGTCCTGTCACGATAGCAAGGACGATCCCCCGCGAGAGAAGCATTTTCATCCCCAGCCCGTCGCGGGAGTGGAACGCCTTATATTCTCTTCCTTCGTCATCCATATAGAGAGAGCCGTCGGTAAGGACGCCGTCCACATCGAAGATGATAAGCCTGATCTTTCTGAGCTGGTCTTCAAATGTCATAAGATCCCCGCTTTGAGAATGTCATGAATATGGATAACGCCTTCGATATGCTCGGAATCGTCCACCACCACAAGAGAGGTGATATTGTAGTCTTCCATGTTTTTGAGGGCAAAAGCAGCTAACTTATCCTCAGTGATGGTCTTGGGGTGGCGGATCATGATATCTTTCATAAGGATTTGATTGAGAGAGTCATGGGTCTGCAGAAAACGTTTGAAATCTCCGTCGGTGAAGATGCCCAAAAGATGTCCTGAATCATCTGCAACGGTGGTCATCCCCTTTCCCTTGGAGGAGATCTCATAGATGGCCTCTTTCAGCGGCGTCTCCGGCGAGACCCTCGGGATGGCTTCTCCTGTGACCATGAGATCGGCCACGGTAAGCAAAAGTTTTTTCCCTAAAGCTCCTCCTGGATGGTAGAGGGCGAAATCTTCAGCTTTAAACCCCTTCTCTTCAAGAAGGGTGATAGCCAACATGTCTCCGAGGACGAGAGTGACCGTCGTGGAAGCTGTAGGGGCCAGGTTCAGGGGGCAGGCCTCCTTCTCCACAGAGATATCAAGGACTTCGTCGCTGTATCGGGCCAGGGTAGACTCCTTTTTCCCGGTAATAGCTATGAGAGGGACGCCCATGCGTTTCAGAGTCGGCAGTATCTTGATGAGTTCTTCTGTCTCCCCGCTGTTGGAGATGGCGATGACCAAGTCTTCCCGGCGGATCATACCCAAGTCGCCATGAGAAGCTTCCGCCGGATGAAGAAAAAATGATGGAGTCCCGGTACTGGCCAGGGTTGCCGAGATCTTTCGGCCCACGAGCCCCGATTTGCCCATCCCGGTGATGACGACGCTTCCCTTGACCGAGGCCAGCAGAGTCACTGCATGAAAAAAGCGATTGTCGATCCTGTCGTAGAGTCTCTTCAAAGCCTCCAGTTCCACATCCAGAACGCGCCGGGCCGCCTCTTTCACAGGCTCTCCTCCTTGACAAGGGTATCGAGTTTTTTGAAAAAATCCAGCATAGCGGGAAGGTCTCTCAGAGAGACCATATTGGGCCCGTCGGAGAGTCCTTTGTCCGGGTCGGGATGTACTTCCATAAAGAGTCCTGCGATACCGGCGGTAAGAGCGGCTTTAGCCAGGGGAAATACATACTCACGGTTTCCCCCGCTTCGCCCTCCCAGCCCGCCAGGCTGCTGGACACTGTGGGTGGCGTCGAAAACAACCGGATATCCCATCTGACGCAACACGACCAGAGAGCGGATATCTGTGATCAGGTTATTGTAACCGAAACTTGCTCCTCTTTCGGTGAGAAGGATCTTTTCATTTCCCGTAGAGGCCACTTTTGCAGCGGCATGGGTCATGTCCCAGGGAGCTAAAAACTGTCCTTTTTTGATATTGACGGGGATCCCGGTCTTTCCCGCTTCCAGGAGAAGGTCAGTCTGACGGCAGAGAAATGCGGGAATCTGTATCATGTCGACCACTTGTGCAGCAGCCTTGGCCTGTTCCTCTGTATGGATATCCGTGACCACCGGGAGTCCAAGCTCATCCTTGACCTTTTGCAGGATGCGGAGGCCCTCTTCCAGGCCGGGCCCGCGGTAGCTTTCTATTGATGACCTGTTGGCTTTATCGAAAGAGGCTTTGAAGATAAAAAATATGCCTCTGTCCCTGCAGATCTTCTGAAGATCCTCGGCAATATCGAGCACCATTTTCTCCCCTTCGATGACACATGGGCCGGCGATGAGAAAAAACGGTGAATCGTTGGAAAGTGTATGGTTTTGGATTGAAACAGCCATGAGCCCTCCCTCGTTTAAATAACGGCGGGGCCCTTCTGACCCCACCGAAATCATATCACAGGCCGTTGGAAAAGTCAACGAAGGATGGTCAGCTGTTGATAAGGAGGAAAGGCCGGATTACCCCGGCTCTGATCTGTGTCCGCCCGCTGATGCTGCCTACCTCTCCTGAATACTTCTCAAGGAAAGCGCGTGTCTCTTTGTTGAATGAACCCTGTCCGAATCCCCTGGTAAGGAGAAGGGTGAACCCGAGCCCCTCATCCCCGGTGATGGCGCTTCCCAGCTCTTCCCCCATGAAAGTGCGCCAGTCAGAGAGGACCATGGAAGGAGCGACAAGCCCTCTTACGCTTTTTTCCCGGCAGGCCTTAAGATGGTCCAGCGTTACTTCTCCGTTCAAAAAGAGGATCTTCCCCTCTTTTTCGCTTACTTCCCAGGGTACGACTTCTCCCCAATGCTCATGCCCGAACCCTATGCGCCCCGTCAGACGGTGTCCTTTTGCCTCTATAATGACTTCATAGCCCGGAAGGATCTCTTTGACACGCCCCCGGACAAAGGCATAGGTGATGAGAGGTTTGAAATCATACTGTATCGTCACACTTCCCTCTTCATGGTCTATTTTTTTCACGATTCCTGTAACCGGGGCTTTCAGGCCGGGAGATTCCCGCATATAAAGAGTCTCTGAAGACAGTTTAACAAGGTGCATTCCCTTTTCGATGAAATCACCCTCTTTTACACTAAGATATCCCTTCATATGCCGCGGCCTGATATTGAGAAGAGAAGCCAGGGGGATTTTCACAGGTTTTGTGGAGTAGTCCTGGATCTCCTCAAGGACAATGATCCCGTTCTCCTCTACAGCCAGGACACGTCCGCGGACAGGAGTCTTCAAAACATGATGTTTTTTCCCGATCTTTCCGTCAAAAACTGTCTGGTTGGTGGAGACGATGTCGTTTTCCCGAACCGTGACACCTGCCAGAAGCTCCTCTTTTTCAGCCTTGATGTCATATCCCAGAAGCCTTCTGAGGTCTACCATGAAGATCCGCGGAGGAGTCATATTGTTTTCTCCCACGGGGGTCTCAGGGCGGACTTCGTCTCCTGCTTTTACCAGGACCTCCCCTTTGTAGGGCATCCTGCGGGGGACATCAGCCTTGATATCTTGCTCCAAAGAGACATGTTCGAGAGGAGCCTCCTCGCCGGGTTCTGCCTCCCCCTGATAAAGAGTGACATAGGAAGTGAATGGTTTCCCGTTGAAGAAGCGCCCCCGCCCCCGGCAGTCTATGACCACGGGAAGAGCGGAATCGATAGTGACTTCGTTACCGTTTTTGTCCAGAGAGACGTTTTTGGCCGGGATAACTCTGGCTTTGAGCCCCTGGGGATAAAAGAGCAGAGAACCCCATGCGACTTCCGTAGAGACAGCCCCCTCTTCCCGGATGAGAGTCAGGGCGCTCTTTTTTTCATCGTAGACCTTCCCGGTGGGAGCCAAAACATAAGCTATCTCCCTGAGGCTCGACTCGACAAAGGCATCCAGGGCTTCGGTGGGTGTGAGCGTACTTAGGATACCGAAATGGGGGCTGCGGAAGCCCTTGTCTATTGCCAGAGTCGTGATCCCTTCAGGGAGGAATCCGTCCAGAAGCATATGAACAGCTTCAGCATCTTGGCGGGTATGGGAAAGGACGCCTCCGGATCCGATAAACAGGTCGATATCGGCAAACTGAAAGGATTTCGGTGTATCTCTTATTGAAAGGATCTCAGAGAAGGGATCGAAATTCTCGTCCCGTCTCCTCCGGTCAAGAAACCCTACACGCAGAATCCGGAAATTAGTCTTCTGATGCTGCTCCCAGGCAAGACGCAGGCCCAGAACAGCTAAGTGCTGTTCCACTTCGATCTCCCACTCTTCTTGAGGAAGGCGGGTGGGATAGAGCATCTTGTTTCCGCAGTACCTGCGTGCCGCCTCAGCGCTTAGCGGTGCTTCCAGGCGACCCGCCACCGCCTCTTCCCCGGCCTCTTTGAAGATCTGGCCTATTGAATAACTCATCCCGATATTGGCTGCTACGGTCCGGTTATATTCTCCGATGATATTGGAGAACAGGTCGGTGGTGGCTCCTCCCATATCGGCCATGACTACGTTTTTGCGTTTCATCTCACCATAGAGAGAGAGGATCTTCTCTACACCTACAGGAGTCGGCAGGATATGGTCTCCGGCCCATTTTTTCAGCTTGGGGTATCCCGGAGCCTTTTCCATGACATGGTTGAGGAAGAGATGATGAATAGAGGCCTGGGCGGGAAAGATATTGGTCTTTTCAAGCGAAGGGCGGAGGTTCTCTGTCACATGGCAATTAAATCCCTGCAGAGTCTTCAGAACCAGTCCACGGGCATTGGTATTTCCCGCATAGACAACAGGAGGCCTTTCCTGACGGGAATATTTCATAGTAGGCTCCGAAAGAGCCAGTATCTCGGCCAGACGCACAACTCCGGCGATATTCCCCCCGTCGATCCCCCCAGCCATAAGGATCATGTCGGGATGGATGTCGTAGAGAAAACGCATGCGCTCTATCACAGGAAGCTCGTCATCGATGGTGAAACGCCTGAGGATGACTCCTCCCGCTCCATTAGCCGCCTGAGACGCCACTTCTCCGGTGTCGGTGGAAGAGACGCCGAAGACAGCTATCTGAAGTCCCCCGCCGGCTGAACTGGTGGCCAGCATCGGGATTTGCGGCTTTCCGGCTGATGTGACGATCTTCTTCCCCTTGTACCGGGAATCGATCTCCCTTAGTGCCGCAGTTACCCCTATGGTGACATCATTATCCGGGTCTTCCACTGTGGTTTTTACATAGGAATCGGCTGCCACCACCCATCTATTGCCCTCTTTAGTCAAAAGGACAGCTTTTGTGGCTGTACTGCCTATATCGACAACGGCAAAGGCCTCCTCCTTCTCCAGAGGGTCTCGCCCCCCGGATCCGAAAAGGTCATCCAGAGAGCGGCCGAAGATCTGGGCCATCTTCAGGCAGATCTTCAAAGAAGGGTTGTACCTTCCTCCTTCGATAAGGGCTACAGTCTGACGGCTGATGCCCAGTTCCGCTGCCAGGTTTTCCTGGGTATATCCCGCCGCTTCACGATATTTCCTGATCCGCTCACCGTCCATAAAGCCTCCTTTGTAACATATATTATATATTGTATAGTATAATATACATTTCTTTCATTGTCAAGGTTGCATCCCTCGTTTCTTCGTGTATATTATCTTTATGAAAGAACTTCTTTTGTTTGATATCGATGGTACATTGATCAAAGTAAATCATGCCGGCCGTGAGGCCTTTTGCGAGGCTCTCTTCTCACTTTTTCCCGATCTGATGAGGGGAGAGTTCTGTTTTTCCCTGCGTGGCGCCACAGATCTGGGTGTCTTCAAAGCCTTCTGCCGACAATCCGGAATTACTTTTTCTCAAGATCTCTGGGAAAAGTTCACATTCCTCTTCACAGAAGCCCTGAAAATGACATCTGAAAACTATCAATGGGAGGTTATTCCCGGTGCGCGCAAAATGTTAAACCATTGCTTGAATATCGGCCTCTCTCTGGGATTAGCTACAGGGAATACAAGGGCGGGATCTATGCTTAAACTCTCCTCGGCCCTTTTTTCTTTGAAAGATCCCGTCGGTGGTTTCGGCGATGATTGCCTGACAAAAATCGAAGCCGTCCGTAAGGCCCTTCTCGCCTTTTCTTCTGTAACACCGGACCACATCCTCTTTTTCGGAGATACACATAGCGATTACCAGGCGGCCTGTGAATGCGGGATCTCATTCACAGGGATCGCGGGACTCGATTTTCAATTGAAAAAGCGTAAATACCCTTTTCCTGTGATCAAAGATTACCTTTCAATTCTTGACTCCCCCGGCTCACCCCTTTACAGGGAAATCTTCGGGGAATCCTGATATAAAGAGCAGGATCCGTCCCTCTGTATAGGATATCTCTGTCTTTTCTCCGCTGACATTACTCAAAGAGAGGGTATCGGGGTCCAGAATGACACTGTCCAGGGGATAACGGGCGTCTTTTATGGTCACACCGTATGAACGCTCCAGAGGGAGAAGCGAAAAGAGAGTCTCCTTCAGGACAGAAAGCCGGAGAGTCTCGCCCGGATTTAATAGAGACACAAGGCCATGGGATGTGGCCATCCTGACCTGGGGGCCGAACCTTTCCACGGCCCGAAGATTAAAATAAAAATGATCGGTACGGCCTCCGTCTGCGTTGAAAAGAGTGATCGTCTCATATGAATCTATTGAGCGTATATACTCCAGAGCATAAAAGAGGTCCGAAATATCCTTTTCGACGGGCAGCCTGATGACAAGGGGCTTCTTCCCCTCCAGAAGAGATGAATCTCTGAGAGAATCAAAATCTCCGATGAGGGCAAGGGGCTCAAGATGGAGCTTTTGACAGACATCCGCCCCGTGGTCTGCAGCATAAATATCAAACCGATCCCAGAGGACTCTTTTCAAAAAGCTGTAATCAGGAGACTCCCGGCCGGCGATGAGTGCTGCATCCTTTTTCATAGCCTGCTACGCCACCCCCTCAAAGGGTAAGGCTCTCACGGAGCCGGGAAGTCTCGCGGAGATAACAGAAAAAACGCTTGTCTCTTCCCCTGGCCGTGAGGAGAAACCTTATGGTCAGAGGAAGGCTCTTTTCAACACCCATCTCCTGGACGCACAGCAGGGGAAGTGTTTCAAACCCCAGACTTCTGATGGCAGCGCAAGGATAGGAAGCAGTGATATCTGGAGTAGCACTGATGAGAAGAAAATGGATCTGCCGGGGCTTTATCGACGCTTTTTTGAGAACGGCGGCAAAAAGTTCCTGTGTCCCCTTTCGGATCTCTTCTTCGGTATTGGACGGAATATTAACGGCACCCCGGACGACCTTCACCCTGTCACTCCCCGACTCGTTCGATCTCTGCCCCTAAACCCTGCAGGCGCGTGTCTATATGCTCATAGCCCCTGTCGATCTGAATGATATTATGGATCTCCGATATCCCCTGAGCTCCCAGAGCCGCGATAAGAAGAGAGATCCCCGCTCTGATGTCCGGGCTGACCACTTCGCTCCCCAGAAGAGGAGAAGGCCCGATGATAACGACTCTGTGGGGGTCGCACAAGACGATCTGAGCTCCCATATACTTAAGTTTATCCACAAAGAACATGCGGCTTTCAAACATCTTTTCATGGACGATAACGCTTCCGTGAGCCTGTGTAGCCGCCACGATGATGACCGAAGTGAGGTCGGCCGGGAAAAGAGGCCATGGCCCGTCGCTGATGGTGGGGATCGCTCCCTTGAAATCGGGCCTGATCTTCATCTTCTGAGAGCCGGGTATAAAGAGGTCTTTTCCCTTTTTTGAGAATTGAAGCCCAAGGCGTTTGAACCCTGATGAGATCACGGCAAAAACATCTTCATTGTCCCTGAAGACGTCAGAAATGGTTATCTCTCCGCCGGTTACAGCCGCCAGAGACATAAAACTCCCCGCTTCGATATAATCATACTGGATACGGTACCGGCCTCCGGAAAGGTTTCGGACGCCTTCGATGGTGATACGGTTTGTCCCTGCCCCTTCAATGCGGGCCCCCAAGCTGTTGAGAAAGTTACAGAGTCCCTGGACATGAGGCTCACAGGCAGCGTTATAGATGACCGTACGTCCCCGGGCCGTGACCGCAGCCATGACGGCATTCTCCGTGGCTGTCACAGAGGGCTCATCCAGCAGGATGGAGGCTCCTGTAAGGCTTTTTCCCGAGACTGAAAAGTGGAGCCTTTCTGCTTTTTCATCATGCTCCAGATTTGCGCCGAGCTGTTCCATGACTAAAAGATGAGTATCTATCCTCCGCCGCCCGATCCTGTCCCCCCCGGGAAGAGGGCAGCTCACCTCCCCTTTTCGCGCAAGAAGAGGCCCGATGAGAGTCAGAGAGGCTCTCAACTGTTTGAACAGCCCTTCATCAAGGTCGCTTGAGTCAAGAGAAGAGGCATTGATCTTCCACTCATTTGCGCCCAGCCGCTCAACGCTTGTTCCCAGGGACCGGATCAGGTCAAGAAGGACATGGACATCTTTGATATCGGGCACGTTCTCCAGAATGATATCGTGCGGAGTCAGAAGGGATGCAGCGATGACAGGAAGCGCTTCGTTTTTATTGCCGGCTGGCCTTATAGGCCCTTTCAGGGGACGCCCGCCGGTGACCTTGAAATAGGACATAGGCCCTCCTAGTTTTTGATTTTTGTGACTTTTTCGATCTCGCCGGTCAGCTGGACCACACTGTCCTTGATATCGCTCAAGTTGCGAAGCAGGAGATTCATGTCTCTTTTGAGATACTCCATCCTCTCATTGAGCCGTGCTATGACCTCATCAAAATAATCCTTCTCTTTGTCGCGGATCATTTTACTCCTCCTTTGGCTTATCTATGGAAAAATCGACCATATGGACATCTTTCAGATACTCTTTGATCTTATATTTACGTTTCAGGATCTCCAGATTCTGCACGATTTCGGAAATCGCAGACACCGCTTCCTCAATCCGTCCGATATTCTTTAAGACGGTATCATCTTTTCCGGCAGCTTCGCTCTTTTTCATGAGATAGAGAGCTCCCTTGATCACAGCCAGGGGGTTATTGATCTCATGGTTCAAACCGACCGTAAACTGGCTGAGCAGGACAAGGTTCTCTGTCTTTTTGAGCTTTTCATGTTCCTCTTCGAACTGCTTTTTGAAATCTTTGTCTGAATTCTGCTGCAGAAGGTCGTAAGCGCGTCCCCTATCCAGAGCCGCTGAAGCAAAGAAAGAGAAGAGGGAAGCCAGCTTTACAAAAGGAGCTGCCGTCATGTCCGGCTTTTTCCCCTGGAGGAGGAGAATATGAGATATCTCACTCCCACTTTTCAAAGCCATGGCCAGCAAGGACACATCCTTAGTGGCCCAGGTGAAATATCCTTTGGAGACTAAGGCCTGATGGAATGAATGTTTTGAGACCCGGTCGTCCAGATGGGAAAGACATGCTTCATCGCAGTCTGTGTCTTCGCAGGAGATCATGAGAGATGAAGAGGCAGGAAATAGTTCCAGGGCTTTTTTCTCGACAGCGGCACCCGCTTCCCGGTATCCTGATCCTCCGCCCGGAATCAGGTCATAAAGTGACTGGATCTGGCGAAAAGACTTCCCATAATGGACATTTTCCTGTAAACGGGAGAGAGCGGCAGAGAGAAGTTCTTCATCGCTCATCTCCTCTCTGTAGGAAATGGAGCTGATGAATCCCTGTTCAGTGAGAAAATCGATCAGCCTGTCTACAGCTCGTCTGCCCATCAGCGGCCCCTATTGAACAAAAGGACGATCTCTCCGGCCAGATGTCCGGCAATATCCCTTTTTGACATCCGTTTCAATTCACGGGTCTCTTCCATTGAGACAAAATAGCAATGGTTGAAATCAGAACGGAATCCTCCCTCTTTCTGGGTGATATCATTGGCGACGATAAGGGACAATCCCTTCTTTTTTAATTTTTCACGGGCATATTCCACGACATTGTCCGATTCGGCGGCAAACCCGATAACAGGGACTTGGCTCGTTTTTTTGATCTCAGAGATGATGTCCGGGGTTCTTTTCAATGAAAGGGTCAATCCCCCTTCTCCTTTTTTTATCTTTCGGCTCTCCGTCTTCTCAGGAGTGTAGTCGGCGACTGCTGCCGTCATGACCACAAGGTCGGCTCCCTTTTCTTTCAGGCGGCGCAAGACGGCCTCTTTCATCTCTGAAGCCCCCGTGACTCTTTCCTGGGGTACTGTCAGGCTTGGAACGGCATCCCTACCGCTGATCAGAAGGACATCGGCTCCCAGGCGCCAGCACTCTTCGGCCACAGCCAGCCCCATCTTCCCGGAAGAGTGGTTTGTGATATATCGAACCGGGTCGATGGATTCCACAGTGGCTCCCGATGTCACGATGATCTTTTTCCCTGAAAGCGCCTTGCCGGAGGTTTCCCTCTCAGTGACAGCAAAGATGACCTCTTCCCTGGGAAGGCGCCCTTTCCCTTCTACTCCGCAGGCCAGTTCGCCGGCATCAGGCTCTATGATGATAAACCCTCTCTTCTTCAATGTCTCGAGATTATCCCGGGTGGCCGGATTTTCATACATCCGGACATTCATGGCGGGGCAGATGATCTTTGGAGTCTCTTTTTTCAGGGCAAGGATCGTCGTGGATAGGATGTCATCCGCCAGGCCGGCCGCAGCTTTGGCAATGATATTCCCCGTAGCGGGAGCGCAGACGAAGACATCGATGGAGTCGGCCAGGGAGATATGTTCCATGGAACCGTAGACGGGAAGGCTTCGTTCAAAGCTGTCGGTGATAACCGGATTCCCCGAAAGAGTCTCAAAAGTCAGCGGGGTGATAAACTCCATGGCGTTCTTTGTCATGGCCACGATAACGTTCCAATGAGCTTTCTTAAAGAGCCGGACAAGAGTGGCGATCTTGTAGGCCGCTATCCCTCCGGTGATGCCGATGAGGACACTTTTCTTCTCATTCATCCCCTTTTCCTCCTTTATACGGAACGGGATAATAGAGCATATCTGTAATCCGGGTTCCGTCGCTCAAACGAGCATAGACGGAAATATAGTTCCGCTTCAATCTTGTATTACTATACCTGTAAGGCAGATGTATTTCAAGTGTTCCCTTGGGAGGGATCTCTTCTCCGTCCAACAAAAAGGGTTTCCAGAGATCCGGGAAGATATCCATAAAGCCGATCAGGGCCTTTTGGTCAGTATTGTTATGAAGGCTCCAGATGAAGCCCCCCTTTTTTTCTCTCAGGGACGAAGAGACCGGAGCCTTCCCACGCTTCTCGAGGAAACGCTGCCTTACCGTCCCGGCGGCAAAGAGCCATTCTTCTGAATAGTGAGGTAATATGCGTCCGTTGAAGGTCCTCACCAGGTCATGGAGGAAAAATCCCGCAAGTTGTCCCCGCTCATAGAGGACTCTGATATTATCCTCATACCGCCGGAGCATCTCTTCAGGCCCCTGACGGGCCGGGTCCGCTGCATCATTGAGGACCACATCCACATCCTGGCCGGCCAGGACTTGTAGAGGCCCCGCCTCTTTTAGATAATCCCTCCAACTTTCCATCATCTGGTCATGCTGGAGATAGGTAGCTTCATAAAACATCACCATGATGACATCGGCTCCCGCATCGGAGAACATGGCCGGATCCTGGCCGTGTGAATGGCCCTGCTCCCATCCCAGGGTAAAGACAAAAAGAGGTTTTCTTACAGCTTTGCTCACCCTTCTGATGACCTG
The DNA here is from genome assembly GCA_016937175.1 of Candidatus Mcinerneyibacteriota bacterium. Lineage (GTDB taxonomy): Bacteria > Macinerneyibacteriota > Macinerneyibacteria > Macinerneyibacteriales > DSCS01 > DSCS01. The sequence goes on from JAFGWL010000013.1 coordinate 50,060, forward strand.
GGCTGTCTTGTACGCTCTGAAATAACGCCACTTCTCCCTCAGATCGGGGATGGTACCCAGGCGGACATGGGACCCGACATATGCGATCTTCTCATCTTCTTCTCCCCCAGGGAGGGTTATCCCGAAGATGTCGGCAAACTCCTGATAATGCTCAAATCCTCCGGGGCCCATGCGGATATAGTCAAGCCCCACAAAATCGATATCTTCGCTCTCATCCAGTTCCTTCGCCAGCTTGAGAATATCGGCTTCTCTTTGAGAATCGGTTATTGAGATGAATTTGTTGGTAAAGATCCTCTTTTTGTCATCATCAAAATCCTTCGAAAAGCGATACTGCTTCAGTTTTCTGTTTCCGTTCCCGAAAGAGAGATAACTTCCGATGTAACCCCCTTTGTAGGAGGCCTGGCGATGACGGGCAAATCCCCGCCATGTCTTCAACGGCCCCGGGATCCAGGGATTTCCTTCATCGACACTTTTCAGGGACGAATTCGTCTGTCCGATCATGAAATAGAGCGTGTTGAACCCCGTCCTCTCTATCCAGCGGTCGATATGTTCAGCAGAAAAGGAAGGCTCTCTGAGAAAGTCAGCTTCCAAATGATCGTAGCGCCCTCCGTTCTCCACAGTCCACATGAAGAGAGGTTCAGGCAAAGGCTGCAGAGGGCGTCTCGTAACCAGAAAGTGATATTTCCGGTGCTCATCACCGTCGAGAAGCACCGTATAGACTCCCCGGGGAGCATTGAACCCTAAAGGGATATAAGCCCTTTTCAGTCCCTCCTTATCACCTTTGCAGGGAGCCAGCGGGATAGTGGAAGAGCCTTCGAAAGGGTCAAAGGGTCTCCCGTTATATGAAACGGTGATGAAAGTGCCTGTATCGGTGAAAAAAAGAGGGATCTCATCCCGTGTATAATAAGGCCGGTCGAAAAAAGCAGCGTGACTCAGGCTCCAAAGGGAAAAGAGAAGTATCCCGAGCGAGAAGATCTTATGTAAAAGGTTTTTCACGGCTGTCTGTCATTTCGTTGATCTTACCCTCTTCAGGTGACGAAAGGTACAGGCTCTGCCGGACCTGGGCAAACTCCTGTTCCAATGCGGACAGGTCCTGGCCGATATTAGCTACATCTTTTTCGATCATATTGATATCACGAATCAGATACTCCAGCCTTTCCTGGAACATCCCTTTCGCTTTTTCAATTCTTTTTTTGAGATCTTCTTTCATGGACTTCATCCCCCTTTTATATCAAGGATTGCAGGACTTTGCCGAGGGCTTTTCCTCTCAGCCTTTCAACGTTGATTATCATATCATAGAGCTCCGGGGAGTCAACCTTCTTTCCGTAAAAGTAATCGATGTAGTCTCTCCGCTTTTTATCGATCTTTTTGATCCTGTCTTCCGCCTCATTTTCCGGGATCCCCTCCTTTTCAACCACTTTCTTCACGCGATACTCGAGGGACGCGTCAAAACGCAAATGGATCACATCGGGGTAAGGTTGCAGTATGATCTGGGAACCTCGTCCGATGATGATGACATCACCTTTACGATAGAGGTCTTCGATGACTTTTTTCATGAGATCAGTATAGGATTTCCTGTTTTCGATCTTCTTCTCCTCTTCCTTTCCGTGAAGAGTGGGGAAAAAGAGAGGAAAATAGACCGGGGCATCGATCTGAGAGCCGGTGACCATAAGGGAAGAGGAGTCGGCCATGGACTGGAGCATTTCTGCGATGAAGATCTTGAAGGAATTAAAAGAATCCATGGAATAGAGGTCTTCTATTTTGTCCAGGGGCTGCTGAACCGACTTGGCGACTTCCATAAGAAGCTCATGGGAAAAAATATCCAAATTGTTCTTTTCGGCAAATTCCTGAATCATCTCCTCAACATCCAGCCCGTAAGTACGTGAAACGGTAAAGACAGCCATGGGTTCAACCTCCTTAGTGATGACGTCCGGCCAGCTGCCCGCAGGCCGCGTCGATATCATTTCCTTTGCTTTCCCGCACCGTGGCCACAAGGCCTTCAGCCTGAAGGATCCCGGAAAACGCTTGAACGGCCTCAGTTCCGGGCCGCTCATAATCGGCATATGGGTGTGCATTATAGGGGATCAGGTTGACCTTGGCGTTCAGCATCCGCGCAAGGGAAGCCGTTGCCCTGGCCAGTTCCGGTGCATCGTTGACACCCTTGAGAAGGATATATTCCAGCGTCAAAGACCCGCCTGTACGTCGTCCGTATTCTTTCATGGCCGCCATGACCTCGTTTATGGGATAGCGTCTGTTCACAGGGATCAGAGTAGAGCGCAAATCGTCTGTCGGCGCATGAAGCGACCAGGAAAGGCCGTATTGACGGTTTTCGTCCGCCAAAGCCCTGATCCCGTCGGGGATACCCACTGTGGAAATGGTAATCCGGCGGGCGCCGAAATTCATCTTGTCGGGATGGTTTAGAAGACGAAGAGCCTTGATCAGCTGGGAAAGATTATCCAGGGGCTCTCCCATCCCCATAAAGACAATATTTGTCAGCGGGGAATCATTGAGGATCTGGCCCATGATCTCGCCTGCGGTCAGATCCCTTGTCAGGCCCCTGGTCCCCGTGGCACAGAAGCGGCACTTGTTCCGGCAGCCCACCTGTGTGGAGACACACAGGGTCTTGCGGTCCTCGTAACCCATCAGGACCGATTCCACAAAAAGGCCGTCTGCTGTCTCGTAGAGAGTCTTGGCCGTGGATCCGTCCCCTGATCTCTGCCTGTCCGCAACCTTCAGAGGGATAATATCCCAACCGCCGGCAAGTCTTTCCCGGAGCGGGAGGGGAAGGTTTGTCATCTTTAAAAAATCATAGAGATATTTCTGGAATATCCACTCATCTGCCTGTTTCAGGCGGTATCGTTGTTCGACAGCCTCCAAAAAGGCTTCTTCTTCATCGAAATAGGATCTATTCATAAGCCTTTTTCATTTTTTCGATCTCTTTGTCCAGTTTGCTCAAAACATCTTCCCGGCTTTCTCCCGAATAGGCCAGAGCCCCTACCAGGAGGTTCACCCGGTGGTAATTCCCCGACTCTTCGCTCAGCATGGTGTTTTCAAACTTCTCTAAGATCCGTTCGGCTACGATCCTCAGGTTCTCTTCGGGGGTGTCTTCCAGAAGGACGATGAAATCGTCCTCTCCGAAGCGGAAGATCATATCGGTGGGGCGGAGGGTCTGTTCCAGGATGGCAGTCACCTTTCTCAGGATCTCGTCACCGGTCAGATTCCCGAAAAGGGAGACGATCTTGCTGAAATCCTCTACCTGTATCATCAGGGCTGAGAACATCCTTTTTTTACGCTTATAACGGCTGATGAAGCTGTCCAGGGTATCGTTTAGGTAATTCCGATTATAGGCTCCGGTGAGAAAGTCTGTGATGGAGAGCATCTTGAGGTTCTGGCTCTGGTTGAAGATATACTCCCCTGTCTCCTTCATCTTCACCTGGTTATTGATGCGCTTGATCAGCTCTTCGGGGAAGAAGGGCGTCTTGATGAAATCATCGGCAAACTCCTGGAGGCCGTAGAGCAGCTCTTCCATATCGCCGGGGCCGGCTATGAGCACGATGGGGATCCACTGCCCCTTCTCACGGGAAAGAGCATACCTCTGGAGCATGGGGAATGAATGAGTGCTGGTTCCGATATCGCACAGGATCACATCGATATTTCCCTCATTGATGATGTTCTCCGCTTCAGTGCACTGAGATGTATTCAACACATGATACCCCTCTTTTTGAAGGATATAATTGACTGTATGGATCATAATGGGAAAATTTGAGAAGTGGAGAGCTGATTTATACTTCTTTTCGCTGATTTTTGTCACGATCTCAGTGATAAACCAGAGAAAGGCGCTGCTTTTCTCATCTTCCACATAAAAGTCCACAATACCTGCCATAAGGCTTTTACGCTTCAATTCAGCTGAAAGGGCTTTTGTCAGGAGAATGATGGGTATATGACTTGTCAGGCGGTTGGATTTCAAGGCCCGGCTCACTTCAAAGCAGTCTTTGTCCGTGAGGCTGTCGCTGAGTACGATATAGTCGGGGTTATTCTCTTCGGCCAGCATGACCCCTTTCAGGCCTTCCGATGTCTCCCATGCTGTGAAATTGCCGCCACGGAGTTCAAAAAGGTGTCTTTCACGACGGAGGGGGTTTTCGTCGATGAGAAGAATGGAAGCGGGCTTGGGTTCACTCCAGAGAAGGTCGAAGACCTTGATATGTTTCATGAGCTCGCTCTCTTTGATCTTTTCAGGGAGAAAAATATTGATCCCCGACTCCCTTGCTTTTTTAAGAAGGTCCCTGCTGATAGATGGAGCCAGCCCCATGATGGGAGCCCTTACGTGAAGGTCATGGCGCAGAAAACGGGCTATCTCAGTGGTATCTGTCCCGTCTTTCAAAGGCCCGCCGATGATAACCAGATCCAGGCTTTCGCGGTATTCCTTTATAAAGGAACCCGCCTCTTCCATGGTATCGAACCCCGAGACAAAAAGGTCATGGCGCAAAAGGATATTTGAGAGTGCTTTGACAAAGTACTCATTTTCATGAATACACAAAATATTCTTTATCATACTTCCCCCTTTATCTCATAGTATACTCTTTTTTTGTGAACAATTCAATATTTAGATGGTAATGTCGATCTCCACGGACCGGGAAGATTCGTTCTTATTCATTTTTTTCCGTATCTCGTCGTAGTATTTCCCATTCTTCAGGTAAATGGTCTGATACCGGACAAAGAGCTCCGGCTCATAGATCTTCAGCAATTCAAAGAGATTCTTTTTGACGATGTTGGCTTTCCAGTTGGGGCTGGCGATACGGAAAAAGGAGACATCATCGTTAAAAAGGTCAATCAGACGGAAAAGAGGTGTGATCTCAGGAAGAAACGGGTCTATGTTGAGAAAAGTCGTGATTCCGCTGTCTCCCAGAGCATAGAGAGTCTCCACCCTCTCATCCGACGAAGGAAGCTTTCCTTCGATGAGCTTTACGTGGAAGTCGTTTGTCGTGGTCAGGGAAATGCCCACATGGACATTGTTCATATTTTTCAGGACATCCAGGTCGCGAAGGACAAGGTCTGAATGGGTGATCAAACGGACATGACAGTCGATATCAGACAAACGCTCCAGCAATCCCCGGGTGATCTTGTACTTCTTTTCAGCAGGCTGATAAGGGTCTCCCAGAGAAGAGAGATAGACCTTTTTCCCGGCCCACCGGCTTGCGTTCTTCTCCACCGAGTCCAGAATATCTTTCCGGACTTCAACGATCTCTCCCCATTTGTAGCCCGGATAGGCTGTCTTGGTCGGGATCTGGGCAGAACAGTGGGAACAGCCGTATTGACATCCCTTGTAGGGATTGACCACAGTGTATGGCTCCCCCTGGAAGAGGGCTCTGGTAAAGGGCGTGACACCTGAGGTTTCGACAAACTTCATTATTTGATCCTCAGATTGGAGTTCGGTAAGCGGGCGATATGTTTCCCCTCGATAAAGACGATATCAGGATCATTGAGATCGAGGGCGATCTCCTCTGTATTGTCTTCAGTTTCGATGGTAAAGACCCACATATGAGCTTCGGCGCCATGGGCGAATTCTTTGACTTCATGGACAGGGTCTTTCCCATTCCCTTTGTATTTACGAAAGGAGACCACCGGATAGATGACCACGGGGTCGACATCCAGATGCTGGGGAAGCCAGTAGATAAACTGAAGGCCTACGATATTCTCGATCTCCACAGGCTCATCCTCTTCATCAGGGTCCTGAGGATCCTCCATCTGGGGGATCTTGACCTTAAAGGCGATCTCAGCCTCCCCCTTCTCTCCTGTCAGGTAGTTATGGATCCTCTGCTCCATGACATGCTCATAGATCGTTCCGGACAATTCCAATAACTCTCCTTCATCACCGCTTATTTTAAATGTATCTCCATTGAGGATTATATCAAGTCTCTCACGCCCCTTTTTCATAATTTTTTTCAGGTCTACCCAGTCCTTACGGCCGATATATCCATAATCCATAAGTGACCTGAAAAACAAGGTGAGGGCCTTCTTCAGCTCTTCTTCATCGTCGCACTGATGATCAAGGGCTGTGTACTGATAGAGCCATTTGACAGCCATGGAGAGTGTTTCGAGGCGTTCTTTGGGAGTGTAGACATTTTTGCGCAGCAGTATGCGCAGAAGGCCATCTTTAAAGTGTTTCATTTCTATCCTTTGAGGTAATTTTTGTATCCTTCTTTTTGGAGTCTCTCATTTTTGGCCAGGACATCATCGCGCATCTTCCTCTGATAATCCTCCATCTTGCCCCTGAGTTCTTTGTCAGAGACAGAAAGAATACGTACAGCCAGGAGAGCGGCGTTTTTGGCTCCGGTATCTCCGATGGCCACAGTGGCCACGGGTATTCCCGACGGCATCTGGACTATGGAGTAGAGGGAATCCACGCCTCCCAGGTCTGAAGTCTTCATGGGAATGCCGATGACAGGAAGAGTCGTCTTGGAAGCCAGGACGCCGGGAAGATGAGCCGCTTTCCCTGCTCCTGCTATGATCACCCGGACTCCCCTCTCCACGGCTGTGGCGACCCGTTCCAGGGCCTCTTCTGTGGTACGATGAGCCGAAAGGATATACATATTATAAGAGATCCCGAAATCATCCAGGACCTCGGCGCATTTGGCCATACTTTTCAGGTCGGAATCACTACCCATGAATATTTCAACATCACATTTCTTCATGTCGCCTCCTCCTTCTTTTTGATGAAGACCAGATAGACAAACAGAGAGAAAAGAATGACAAAGAGGCTTAAGACTTGCCCCATGGTCACCCACCCCCAGAGGAGATAACCCAGTTGAATGTCGGGTTCTCGGCAGAATTCCACGAGAAAACGAAAAAGGCCGTAAAAGATCCCAAAGAGCGGCCCCATGAGGGGGATATTCTTTGTCTTTCTGAGTGTCAGCATGAGAATGAGAAAAAGAAGCGCCCCTTCCAGGAGGGCTTCATACAACTGAGACGGGTGGCGCGGGCTGATCCCAGCCATAGGGAAGATCACGCCCCAGCTCCCGTCTGTGGGTTTACCCCAGAGCTCACCATTTATAAAATTGGCGATACGTCCGAAAAAGAGCCCGACAGGAGCAAAAAGAGCCATGCTGCCCAAAATGGTCCATAGTCCCTGCTTCCTCTGCCGGGCAAAGAGCCAGGCAGCCAGTAGCACGCCGATAAACCCGCCGTGAAAGGACATCCCCCCTTCATAGACCTTGAAGATGGCCAGCGGATGGGACAAAAAGGCTTTCAGGTCATAAAAGAGCACATATCCGAGACGCCCCCCGATGATCACACCGAGGGCTGCATAAAAGACCAGGTCGTCCACATCCCGCTGCGTGAAGGGAAGAATCCCTTTGCGGGAAAGAAGTCTCATTCCCAGGTAAGCTGCCAGGAAACCCAGCAGGTAGGCGATGGGGTACCACCGCAGGGCCAGGGGCCCCCAGATATGAAGGATGACCGGATTGATATCATGTACCCAGATCACAGGTTCCCCCCCTCTTTGTTCAAGCATCCAAGAAGCCTGCTGAATTCTTCTACGGTCAGTTCCTGGGCCCGGGCATCAGGGCTCTTTCCCAGGGACTGTAAAAACTCTATGACGACTTCTTTGTTATACTCTTTTTTGAGATTATTGACAAGAGTTTTCCTCCGTTCCCGGAAGGCCCGGAACAGGATATCAGCCTCTTTTCCACTGAACAGCGTTTCAGATACCGGCCTCATGGTTATCTTCAGAAGGGCCGAATCGACATTGGGGACCGGACGGAAGTCTCCCCTTTTGACCGTCCAAAGCTTTTCCACATGGGCGAAAAGACGGAGAAAGACACTGTAGGCGTTATAGTTTTCCGAATGGACAGGAGCTGTCAGGGCCAGCCCCACCTCTTTCTGGACCATGACGATGCCGCCGGCTATGGATTCCCTGTAGCGGATAAGATGGTTGAGAATAGGCTTTGTTATATAATAGGGCAGGTTGCCTGCAATGACCTGTTTTTTTCCGAAATCCAGGGGAATGTCAAGTATATTTCCCTGAACCACTTCTATTCCGGGGGAAATATCCCTGAGTACCGGGATCAGCTCCCGGTCGATCTCGATAACGACGAATCGGGGGAACGAGAGGCCGGCCAGTTCCCGTGTAAGGTTCCCGGTCCCACCGCCGATCTCCACCAGCGCATCCCCGTCGAATCCGGAAACAGCCTCGGCTATAGATTTAAGCCAGTGAGGATTGATTAAAAAATTCTGCCCGAACCTCTTCTTAGCCTTCAACGACTTCCTCGGAAATGGTCTTGTAGAGAGAAGAAGCCTTCTGTTTTGAGACGTTTTTGGTCTGAGGTATCTCGCTGATCTCCACCACCAGGATCTTGTTATAGGCCTGGATCCTGATCCTGTCTCCCTCGTGTACTTCAGAGGCAGCCTTCAAAGTGACAAAACCGTCGGGCTCCTGAAGCCGCCAGACATGTCCCGCTTCACAGACTTCTTTGGCGGTGGAACGTTGTTTTAAAATCCTTGATAGCTGCAAAAACTTATCAGTTCTCATATCAATATCTCTATATAATATTTATTTTGCAATTTAGCATATAGTTTTTCAATCTCTTCTTGAATTTTCTGCCCGTAGACATAATTTTTCACATAGTCCCGGACCTCTTCAAAAGCCATCTGTCGTGCTTCCTGGTGCTGATCGAGATAGATAAATGTCAGCCCGTTATTGATATAACTGACTGGTGAGATCTGGCCGGGTGCCAGCCTGTTAAGAATATCGAGTATGATGGTGTTTATCTCTCTTTTTTTGGCTTCCTCAAAGGGTATCAGCTGAACACCGCTCAGGCTGGCCCATTCGCTTATCCCTTCCATCCCCTTCTTCTCAAAGGCGGTCATTACGTTCTTCTCAAAGGCTTTGCGCTTCTCTTCACTCACAGCCGGCAGAAGGATGATATGGCTGATGGCTCTCTTCTCTCCCTGTATATCACGGCATAGGGCGATATGATAGCCGAACTTTGTCTTGAAGGGGCGTGATATCTCCCCTTTTTTCAAATTGAAGGCGACTTCCTCGAACTCAGGGACCATCATCCCCTTTCCTATAAGGCCCAGATCGCCTCCCTTGGGAGCTGTGGGGCCCTGGGAGTATCGGCTGGCGGCCTCTTCAAAAGTCGTCTCATGGTCGAGAATACTTTTTCGGATATCAGCCAGCTTCATCATTATGGCCCGTTCGTCTTCGTCAGTCATAGCCAGAGGAAGATAGCCGATGGTATAGGTAAATGTTTCTGGAGTCTTGAACTCAGCGGAATTCTCATCGTAGGCCGCCTTGACTTCATCGTCGGAAATGGATATCCCCGGGCGGATCACAGTGGCGACATAGTTCTGGACGTACATCTCTTCTTTTATCTGCTGCCTGTAGATGGAGCGGAGGGTATTTTCATCCAGCCCCTCCTCCTTGAGGGCCTTTTTAAAAGAAGCTTCTCCTCCGAGGTTTTCCCGGATCCTTTCGATCATGGCATCCAGGCGCTTCTCGATATCATCGGAATTTACGACGAGTTCTTCGCTCTCAAGGGCTTCCATGTAGAGGACTTTGTTCTTTATCATCTCTTTCAGCACTTTACGCTGTTCTTCAATACTCTGGTCCGGGTTGCCCATCATAGCTTCTTTGACTTCACTTTTCAGAATGACCGTATCATTGATACGGGCGGCGATTCCGTCGGAATAACCTTCTCCCTGGGCCAAAACCGATCCCGCTGTCATGAGAAGAACCGTAAGACATCCGATGATGTGTTTCATATGCAACACTCCTTACCTTTTAAAATAGTTTTCATTGATTGTAATGTCATAACTCCGTTTTTTGAGAGAATTGATCCACTGGTCATACCGGAGCTCTCTTTTTTTCAGTAAAATGATCTGCTTGATAGTAGCTTCCACCTCTGAAAGGCTGATCTTTTTGGCATAGACCTTTTTTTCCACTTTAAAGAGGTGGTAACGTCCGTATTCATCTTCAAGGATCTGTGATACGCCCCCTGTCCTCAGGGCAAAGAGCTCCTTGGCGTAATTTTCAGGCAGGTCGTCACGGGTATAGATGCGGGTCCCGCTTTCATCCAGCTGTCCGGTCAGGGTGACATAGATATCATCAAACTTTTCACCCGCTTTCAGCCGTTCGGTGACGGCATTGGCCTCCTCCAAAGTGGCAAAATCAAGCTCTTTCACTTCAATGGATTCCGAATGGGTGTAATCATCCTGGTTGTCAGCGTAATACTTCAGGATCTCTTTGTTGGTGACATTGATATTGTTATAGACCTTCTGTTCCTCCACAAGCCTGATAAGCCAGTAACGCCTGAGAAATTCTTTGAATCTGTCCCGGGTAAGCCCGGCCTTTTTGATGTAATCCTGAAAATGTTCTTCGCCGTATTGGCCTATGATGTTCCTCAACTCCTCTTCCAGCTGATAATCGTTCACTTCGATCTTCTCGCGTCTCGCCACTTCGAGGATGATCTCCTCGTCGATATAGTCATTGAGGATCTTATATTTGAGCTGGATAAGATCGGCTTCCTTGACACCCTGAGTCGCAGCCCCCAGCCTAAAGGCGAAAAAATCCTCGAACTCACCGACGGTGACGATCTTGTCATTGATCTTGGCCAGGATGGCATTTCTCTTGATCTCTTCACTGCTGCGGGAACAGGCGCCGGCCAGAAGAGCCAGTGACGTCAAAACAGCGATGATTTTCCCTTTTGACAGAATCATAATGTCCCTTCGAATCCTTTTACTCTATATTTAACCAGCAGGTGCTTGAGAAGTTCCTCCAAAGCCTCTTTTCCCTTGATCTTACGGATAGCCTCGCGGATCTCTCCGGCTACGGCTTCACGCTTTAAAAAGTCATTTTTCCAGACCTTATCACGGACGACAAAGACATAATAAAAGGTCCGACCCTCCTCCTCATAACGCACGGGCCTGAGGGCTCTCCCTGTAGGGGCTGCAAGGATATCCTCCCGTATATCGTCTCCCAGGTCATTGAAGGGGAGATACCCCAGATCGGAAAAACCCGAAGTCTCTATCTCGCTGTAAAAAGTTGCGGGATCCATCTTCTGATCGTTGACTGACTCCATGGCTTTCAGGGCTTCTTCTTCATTCCGTGTGAAGATGACGACAAGCCAGGCCATCCCCTCTTCTGCTCTGTATTCCTCTTCTTTTCGATTCTGATAATAGCGGTTCACTTCATCGTCGGTTACGGTGACCTCTTTTTGGACATACTGACGGATTGCTTCAGCGACAACAAGGTTTTCTCTGTAATCCTCTACCTTCCGTTCAATGGAGCGGTAGGATGCGCTCCCCTTCTCAAGCCCCATGTTTGAAGACTCCAGCAGGATAAGACGGCTGCGAAGCCATCCCCTGATGATCTCGCTGCGTTGGGATTCGGTGAGTTTCTGTTCATCGATCCCCCGGTCACGCAGATAAGAGGAAAACTCCCCGGTGCTCAGGGTGAACCCTCTCCCTTCCAGAAGCAGTTCTCCCTCTCCCGGCCTCACGACAAAGAGGATAAGAGCGGCGATCAGCAGAACCGCACATACCATAAGAATGATCCATTTCTTTTTATTCACTGAAAACCCCCATCATTAGAATAAAAGAAGCCCTTTCCTTTGTCAATCATCATCCGCCCTCGGCGGGGGAAACTAGACTTCCCCCGCTAAAGGGCATGAGAGCCTCAGGCTCCCAGAGTCGCCACCATCACGGCTTTGATGGTGTGCATGCGGTTTTCCGCCTGGTCGAAGACTTTGGAATGCTTGCTTTCAAAGACTTCATCGGTCACTTCCTGGATCTCAGGATTGGCTTTGGACATGTCTGTATCTTCATTATGGAAAGAAGGCAAGCAGTGGAGGAAGATCATCTCTTCTTTCCCTGTCTTGCGCACCATATCCATGGTGATCCGGTAGGGTTTTAAAAGGTTGATCCTCTCCTGGATCTTGTCCTCTTCACCCATGGAGGCCCAGACGTCTGTGTAGAGGACATCGCAGTCTTTGACGCCCTTATCCACATCATCGGTGATCGTGATAGAGGCTCCTGTCTCGGCAGCGATCTTTTCAGCATAATCCACCAGGGAATTTTCAGGGAAGAGGGATTTGGGAGCCACGATCCGGAAGTCCATACCCATCTTGGCCGCGCCGATCATCAGAGAATTGGCCATATTGTTGCGTCCGTCGCCGACATAAGCGAAGACGATCCCCTTGAGGCGTCCGAAATTCTCTTTGACGGTAAGGAAGTCGGCCAGGATCTGTGTGGGATGATATTGGTCAGTCAATCCGTTCCATACGGGGACTCCCGCCCAGCGTGCGAGTTCTTCCACGGTCTCATGCTTGAAGCCGCGGAATTCTATACCGTCGAACATCCTTCCCAGGACACGGGCTGTATCTTTGACCGTCTCTTTTTTCCCAAGCTGGATATCGTTTTTCCCGAGATATTCGGGATGTGCCCCTTCATCCACACAGGCCACGGTAAAAGCGGCGCGTGTCCTAGTCGAGGGTTTCTCGAAAATAAGGGCGATGTTCTTGCCTTCAAGGCTTTTTGTCCTGATGCCTGCATACTTGTTCTTTTTCAGGGTCTCTGACAGGCCGATGAGAAAATCGATCTCTTCAGGGGTAAAGTCTTTTAAAGCCAGCAGATGTCTTCCTTTCAGATTGAAAGCCATAATTCCTCCTTTAAATTTTTATTCGATAATGGTTCCTGTTTTGCCTTCTAAAGCTTCTTCAATGGTCTCGGGGAGAGTAATGATGACCTTTTTTCCGCCCATTTCAATAAAATCGATGGCGGCTTTGATCTTGGGGCCCATGCTTCCCTTGGGGAAGTGCCCCTCTTCCATATACTTTTTGCATTCTGCCACAGTCATCCTGTCCAATGTCCTCTCCTGGGGAGTCCCGAAACCCAGGGCGACTTTTTCCACCCCTGTGGAAATGACCAGTATCTCAGCCCCTATCTCCAGAGCCAGGACAGCGCTGGCCAGGTCCTTGTCTATAACGGCATCCACCCCTTCAAGGGTCCCGTCTTCTTCATAGTAGACAGGGATCCCGCCGCCGCCTACTGTGATGACGACGACACCCTCTTCAATGAGGCGTTTGATGACATTCTTTTCCACCACAGTCTGGGGAACGGGAGAAGGGACCACCCGGCGCCATCCGCGCCCGGCGTCTTCCACTATGCTCCAGCCCTTTTCACTGATCAGCCCTTTAGCCTGCTCTTCAGTATAGAACGGGCCCACGGGCTTTGAGGGATTAAGCATCTGGGGGTCCTGAGGATCCACGACCACCTGAGAGAGGATGGTGACCACATCCCGTTCGATCCCCTCTTTGGCAAGCCTGTTCTGCAGGGACTGTTCTATCATATATCCCATTCCGCCTTCTGTATCGGCCACAATGACACCAAGGGGCCGGTCAGGCACGTTTCTGGAAAGCCCGGCTTCGACCCGAAGCATCATATTTCCGGCCTGGGGACCGTTCCCGTGGGTAATTGCGACGTTGTAATCGTGTTTGATGACCTTTATTATCCCGTCCAGAGACGCCCTTGTATTGGCGAATTCTTCGGCGACGGTTCCCTTTTGCCCTTTGCGGATAATAGCATTCCCGCCCAGGGCGATGACGACTTTCTTCTTCTCTGACATGTCTTACCTCCAAAAAATAAAAGCCTGGCGTGTTGCTCCATCATTATAGTGAAAACATGGTCTTTAACAAGAGAAATCAAAGAGGCCCGGGGAGAGGATTTCTCTCCCCGGGGAAAGATATTATTTAATCTTTTTGGTGATAATATCTTCCAGAGTGGGCTCGCCGATCTCCTGAAGTTCGTACTTCACGCGGACGGCAGGCTGTTTGATATTGATGATCCGACGCAGGTCGATGGGTGTCCCGATGATGACCATCTCGGCATCGCTCTTATTTATCGTCTTTTCCAGGTCTTTCATCTGATCTTCGCCGTAACCCATAGCCGGAAGGAGGATCCCGATCTCGGGATAGATCTCGAAGGTCTCGGCAATGGAACCCACAGCGAACTCCCTGGGGTCGATAAGCTCGGAAGCGCCGTATTTCATAGCGGCGATGACGCCGGCTCCGTACTGCATCTCACCATGGGTAAGTGTGGGGCCGTCTTCCACGACGAGGACACGTTTTCCGGCGATCTCATGACCGTTCTCCACAAAAATGGGAGAAGCGCCGTCCACGACGATGGCGTTGGGGTTGTGCAGGCGGATGTTCTCACGGACCTCTTCGATGCCTTCCAGGTCGGCGGTGTCGATCTTGTTGATGACGATGACATCGGCCATACGGAGGTTGGCTTCGCCGGGATAATAGCTCACTTCAGCTCCGGGCCTGTGGGGATCGGCGACGACGATGGCCAGGTCAGGCTGATAGAAGGGGAAATCGTTGTTTCCGCCGTCCCAGATGATGACGTCGGCTTCTTTTTCCGCTTCGCGCAGGATAGCCTCATAATCGACACCCGCATAGATAACGCTGCCCATGGCGATATGGGGCTCATACTCTTCCATCTCTTCAATGGTGCAGTCATGTTTTTTCAGATCCTCGATAGAGGCAAAACGCTGGACTTTCTGTTTGACCAGGTCGCCGTAAGGCATGGGGTGACGGATTGAAACGACTTTTTTGCCCATAGCCTGAAGGATCTTGACAACACGGCGTGTCGTCTGGCTTTTTCCGCAACCTGTCCGTGTTGCGCAGATAGAGATCACGGGTTTGCTGGATTTGATCATCGTCGTCTTTCCGCCCATGAGCCAGAAGTCGGCTCCGGCTGCATTGGCGATGGATGATTTATGCATGACGTCGATATGCTTTTTATCGGAATAGGCAAAGACCACCACATCGATATTGTGCTTCTTGATCAGGTCCGTCATCTTCTCTTCAGGGTAGATCGGGATTCCCTGGGGATAAAGTTTTCCGGCCAGTTCAGCAGGATATTTCTTATCATCGATTCCGGGGATCTGAGTCGCAGTGAATGCCACCACGTTATAATCTTCATTGTCCCTGAAAAAGACGTTGAAGTTGTGGAAATCTCTTCCGGCTGCGCCGAGAATCAATACGTTTCTTTTTGCCATAGTTACCTCCTGTTTTTGTTAAGTTTTCATCCGATAATTACAATATATCCTTAAACCTTTTTGTCAAATCTTTTTTTAGAGCCCCAAACGCTCCAAAACTCCCAGAATTAGGGTGTTGGAGATGAAAAAGGCGTCCGGGACAAGGGACAGCTGCCGCCCCTCCAGTTTTAAAAAGCTTCGCAGCTCCCCCAGGGAGTGTTCCAGGATCCCGGTTTCTGCTTCTGTCAGAGTGATGCCCTCTTCCAGGCGGAGGCCCATCATCACTTCGATATTTCTCTTCTCTTTTGTGCCGAGACGCTGCCGCGCACTTCCCTCTCCGCTCATATAGAGAGCCAGATCATCAGGATTCCGGGTCATCTCTCTTCCTGTATACCCTGAAGCTCCTGCTCCCAGGCCGATATAAGGAGTAAAGTGCCAATATTTAAGGTTATGGAGAGATTCATATCCGGGACGGGCAAAATTGGAGATCTCATATCGCCTGTAGCCTCTTGTTTCCAATTCAGCCACAAGTTTTGCATAGGACTCGGCTTCTTCATCATTGCCGGCTTCAGCAGCCTCTCCTCTGTCGATCCTTTTTTGCAGGGGTGTCCCCTCCTCTACCTTGAGGTCATACCATGAGATGTGATCGGGATCGATCCTGCCCAACACCTCCCCCTCCTCTCGGACATCCTCGCCGGGAATTCCGAAGATCAGGTCTACAGAGAGGTTGTCGAAGGCCTCCCGGGCCAGGAGAAGGCGTTCTTCCATATCAGACACAGAGCGCCGTCCCAGATATCGCCGCTTCTTTTCAGAAAAGGACTGCACACCCACGGAGAGACGGTTGAACCCGGCCTCTTTGAGACAGGAGAGCTTCTGAGGTGAGATATCCTCAGGGTTGACTTCCATGGTGACTTCCCGGCGGGTGCCCGGGAAAAAACGTTCTGTAGCCGCCATAAGCCGCATGATCTGGCTGCAGGAAAGAAGAGAGGGTGTCCCCCCTCCCACATAAAGGGTGTCGGCGGCATCTCCCCCCTTCTCCTCCATCTCCCGGATCAGGGCATCCAGATAGGAGTCGGGAACAGACGAACTCTCCTCAGAGTAGAAGGCGCAGTAATCGCATTTGCGACGGCAGAAAGGAATATGGATATAGAGCCCGTTTTCAAGGCTCATAGGGCCTCACAGCATAAAGATGATGGCTGTCGGCCCCGAAGATGAGATATTTGCTGCCCATAGCCGGCGTTGTACGGTCGATATGGTGTTTGATGGCAAACTTATACCGGCGTTCAAATGTGGCTGTATCATATCCGTAAAGAGCATAATCGTAGGAGCCGAAATAGAGGATCCCTTCGTGGAGAAGAAAACCTCCGTTGACAGCGCCCCCTTTCCGGAATTTCAGGTCGAAATCCATCCAGCGGTGATCGGTGTTAAGCTCGCCTTTTTTCTCTCCGGTGATACGGTCAAATAGGGCCACGCCCGTCTCAGTCCCGGCGGCGATGGTATCTCCGAAAAAAACAGGCCTGGCAGGAGTCAACCCCGCCTCATAGACCCGGAGCTCGTCCTCCCAGGCGGCGATGTCAAAAAGATGGAGATAATCCCCCCGGGTGGCAAAGAGCGCTGTGCTGCCTTCTACAAAGAGAGGCGATGTAATGGGAGCGTTTTTCTTTTCGATCCCGTCATAATCGATGTATTTATCATCAGATTCCCAGCTTTTGAAAAGAGCGCCCCTCTCATCAAGGAGGAAAAGTGTATTCCCTGAAGCTCCGAAAAAGCCGTGGGGTGTCAGAAATAGGCTGTCCCGAAACCCCCCGGAGAAATGCTTTTCAAACAGGACTTTTTTATCCTCCCGGCTCCAGCAGACCAGGCGCCCGTTTTCATTCCCGGCAGCGATAAACCGGTCTGTAACCAGGGGAGCCGCGGTAACCCATCCTCCCGTATCCTCGCTCCAGAGGATCTCTCCGTTAGAAGCGTCGATCTCGTAGACCCGGCCTGTATCAGACCCCACAAAGACGGATCCGCCGTGATAGACCGGTGATGAGAGGTTCTGGTCTGACTCTCCCAGGGGCTCTGTTTCCCAGCGCACCTCTCCGTTGTCCTCTTCCAGGGCCACAAGGACCGCCTTAAATCGTTTCTGCTCCAGCTCCAGAGCGATACCCGGTTTGATCCTCTGCACCCTGGGGATCACATAGCGCCCTTCGGCTGTCTCATCCTTGGTGATAAGGACTTTCCATGTGATCACAAGACCGTGTTCCGGAAGGGTCAGGGGGACGGTCTGGACCTTCAGCGTCTCCCCCAGGTCATAGCGCCAGACTTCTTCTGAGCGTCCGCAGCCCGATAAAACGATAAACGAAAGAAAAGGGATAAAAAAGAGGAAGGACCTTCTACTTATCATCATCCACCTGCAGAACAGAGAGGAAGGCTTCCTGGGGGATCTCCACCTTTCCCACCCGTTTCATGCGTCTTTTCCCCTCTTTCTGTTTTTCAAGGAGTTTCTTCTTCCGTGTGATGTCGCCGCCGTAGCATTTGGCTGTGACGTTTTTGCGCAGGGGCTTGACCGAGGAGCGGGTAAGGATCTTGGAGCCCAGGGCTGCCTGGATGACCACTTCAAAAAGCTGTCTGGGAATATTCTCCTTGAGTTTTCGCACCACTCCCATCCCCCTGTGATAGGCCTGCTCCTTATGGACGATCACGGTAAGAGCGTCCACGGGTTCTCCGTTGATGAGGATAGAGAGTTTAGCCAGCTCCCCTCTCCTGTGCCCACAATATTGATAATCGAAGGAGGCGTAACCCGAAGTCAGGGATTTCAGGCGGTCGAAGAATTCAAAAATGATCTCGCTCAGGGGCATGTCGTATTTGAGCATGACCCGTTCTTCAGTGAGATAGGTCATCCCCTTATGGATCCCGCGCTTGTCGATACAGAGCTTCATCACCGCTCCTATATATTCCGAAGGAAGCAGGATCTCCACATTGACATAGGGCTCTTCAAGATATTCCAGTTTTGTCTCATCCACCTGGGACGGGTTGTGGATCTCAGCCACAGAGCCGTCTTTCATAAAGGCCTTGTAGACTACGCTTGGCGTCGTGATAACCAGATCCATATTGAATTCCCTCTCAAGACGCTCCTGGGTCACCTCCATGTGAAGAAGGCCCAGAAACCCCACACGAAACCCGAATCCCAGCGCCTGGGAAGTCTCGGGTTCAAACATAAGGGCGGCATCATTGAGTTGGAGTTTATCCAGGGCTTCACGAAGCTCGGGATATTTGTCGTTGTCGGCGGGATACATCCCGCAGTAGACCATGGGAAGGATCTCCCGGTATCCGGGCAAGGACTTCTCCGTGGGCCGGGCTGCCAGGGTGATGGTGTCTCCCACTTTGGCGTCGCTGATGGTCTTTATCCCGGCGATTATATATCCTACATCTCCGGCTTCCAGTTCGGAGACATTCTTCATCACAGGCTGGAAGATCCCTGTCTCCAGGACATCGTGGACCGCTCCTGTGCTCATCAGCTTGATCTTGTCTCCTTTACGTACAGACCCGTCGAAGATACGTACGTAGAGGATGACTCCTTTGTAGGAGTCGTAATGGGAGTCGAATATAAGGGCCTTGAGAGGCTTTTCTGAATCTCCCGTGGGAGCCGGGATCCGCTCGATGATGGCATCCAAAACAGCCTCTATCCCGATCCCTTCCTTGGCGCTGGCAGGGATAACGGCATCGGGGTCGAAGCCGATCTGGCCCACAAGCTCCTCTGTGGTCTTGTCAACATCGGCTCCGGGAAGGTCTATCTTGTTCAGAACCGGGATGAGGACCAGGTCGTGGTCCACAGCCAGGTAGGCATTGGCAAGGGTCTGGGCCTGGATCCCCTGGGAAGCATCCACCACAAGAAGAGCTCCCTCGCAGGCCGTAAGGGCCCGGGATACCTCATAGGAGAAATCCACATGCCCGGGCGTATCGATGAGATGAAGGCGGTAGCCTTTGTATATGATGCGTACAGCCTGGGATTTGATTGTGATCCCCCGTTCGCGTTCGATATCCATGGAATCAAGATACTGCTCCTTCATGTCCCGTTTGGAGACAGTCTGGGTAAACTCAAGCATCCGGTCTGCAAGTGTCGACTTGCCGTGGTCGATATGGGCTATAATGGAAAAATTCCTTATTTTGTCAATACTCATCTTTCACCTCAAAATCTGTAGCTCAGGGAGAAGATATTAGCCATTAACTCCCCGTCATCTATCTGTGTTGCATATTCCAGTATAAAGATCCCGGCCCGGAGGACCATCCCTCCGGTCCAATGCTCCTCATTAAATCCGCTCACCAGGGAAAAGGCTTCGCTGACAGCCCATTCGGCTCCTCCGTGGAGAGTCTTCTCGCCCTGCGTTGACTCCCAGCGGGCAGTCAGGGTCAGAAAACGCCAGGAAGTCCCCCCGTAGAGGTTGATACGGCTCTCGTTTCCCATGGTTTCGAAAGAGCCCCCGGCCATGAAGGCATCCCCTTTCCAGCCGGCGGCCAGAGCCGGGATGAAGAAGGTCTTCTTCTCAGGGCCGTTTTCCCGGAAAAGGAAACGGAAAGAGCCTGTCAGGCGAAAAGGTCCTTTCAGCTTTCTGTATCCCAGGCTGAAAGCTGTATCCCGGGAGCGGTAATCCCTTGTGATCTCCCCCCATTCATCCCGTCCTTCGATCTCCCCCCAGTTATAGTGGATGAGATCGGCAAAGTACTCCCTCCAGGCAGCCGAGATATAGTGGACCCTTATATCAGCCGGGAGGAAAGAGGTGGAGAAGTAGGCATGGTTCCCGTCCGCCCAGAAAGGGTTCCCTGTATAGGCCCGGCCTTCCGGGTCGAAGGAATTTCCCGCCCCCAGGGCCCGGACCGAATAGGGAAAAGAGAGAACGGAAATATCACTCTTTTCAGCTCTTAAAGGGTTCCAAAAAGCAAAAAAGAGAATCAAGATCAGAAGCTTTTTCATTTGTGTGAGAATAGTGAAAATTCATGTCACCGTCAACCCCTTTCTCCACAGGCGAAAGGGAGGGGCGAGCCATAAAAGAAACCTATTCCCAGAGATACCGGGTCAGTTTCCGGATGACGATATAAGGGTCTTCTCCTCGTTTAAAGGCGATATCCGCATCTGAAAACGAGGTCAGTGTCTTTTTCAGCGCCACTTCGGAATGGCGCAGCGCTGTTGCTTTATAATCCTTGAGCTGCATAAGATAGGGATGCATTCCGATCCGGGCGGCCAGGGCCTTTCCTGATTCGTTTCTGTAGGCGTGGACCAGAAGCATTTTTTTCACTTCATTAAAAAGGAGTGTCAGGACGGCCAGAAGGTCTCCTGTGTCCATCTTCCGGATCAAAGGGAGAAGAGACGTAAAAAAGTCTCTCTTTTTCTTTTCCCGGAGCCTGTCGAGACAATCGAAGACCGTCCATTTTGCGAAGGTCCCTGAAAAGTGATCCAGATCCTCACGGGTAACCTTTTTTTTGTCTCCCAGAAAAAGGATAAGTTTATCGGCTTCCTGGAGGAGGATGACGATGGAGTTCTCGTTGATCTCCAGAAAACACTGAAGAGCTTCGGGGGACAGGGATATGCCGCGCGCCCTGAAGCGCTCCCGTACGATATCGGCAATCTGCTTTTCATAGAGGCGCGGCCCCTTGATGACCTGTTCCCCTTTGAGTGCGCTGAAAGGCTTTTTTTTGGTGGCTGTTTCGTTTTCCGTGTAGAAAATAACAGTCTTCCCGGCTGAGGCACTCTGGCGAAGAGGCTCCTCCAGTAAAGTATTCCCTGTAAATTTTTCGGACCTTTTGATGAAATAGACCTTATTTTCTGAAAACATATCCCGTGAGGAGAGTTCATCGCTCAAAAAGTCCGGGGGCGTATCGTCGCCCGAGAGAAGTTCAACGGCTTCTTCGCTTTCTCGGGACGAGAGGGCTTCCCTCAGAGCCGCTTCATAGTAGGGAGAAGCGGAAACGATCAGATAGGCCCCGGGCGGGAGCGTCCCCTTTTCCAGACGGCCTAAAAGCTCCTGAAAGGTCATATCAGAACCCTTCCATGACCGTATCTCTCAGGTCTGAAGCCAGGGCTTTGGCTGTTCTCTCCACAAGCACAGAGTCACTTACACTGATATCATACTCGTAAAAGGCTTCATAATTATAATCATCGTCTGATTCCACAACCTTCTCTCCCTGGGAGAAGGTGTATCCCAGGCGGATAGTGATCTTGACTGACGTCGGGTTTCCGGCGCTGTCGATGGACCCGGTCTCCTTGCGGTACTCCTTCACCTTCACATCGAGGATGCTGTCGGCGTCCCCTTCGCTTTCCGGGGACAGATTCCCGTCATTGATAAACGAATCATTCAGATAGCGGTAGAGAAGGTCCCCCAACTCGTATTTAATGGTCTTGTTCTCCACAGGGCGTATATGGAGGGTCCTGACTCCTTCCAGCCTTGTATTACGAAATGTATAGGTACAGGCGGCAAGAAAGGCCAGGATAAGGAAAAGAAAGGTCTTTAGAAGTCTCATTCCAGCTCCTTTTTGGTGAAATCGGTGTAGCGGTCCTGAAAAGCCTTGCTTTTTTCAGGATAGTCTATCATATAGTGGATCCCCCTCGATTCTTTGCGCCATTGGGCCGAACGCACAGTGATCAGGGCGTTGATGATAATATTGCGCATCTCGATGAGATTCACCGAGAGAGGGTTGGCGTAATAAAACTCCCGGATCTCGTCCCGGATAAGATGGATTCTTTTCAGAGCCGCCTCCAGGCGCTTGTCCGATCGCACGATCCCCACAAAATTCCACATGGTCCGCCGGAGTTCATCCCAGTTATGGTTGATGAAGACATTTTCGTGTTTGGGGGTGGTGGGAGATTCCCAGGGGTCCAGTTCAGGCACAGGGTCCCCCTTTTCTCCGCGGTGTATGCTTTCGGCGGCCATTAAGGCCATGGCGCCCCCTTCCAGAAGAGAATTGCTGGCCAGCCGGTTTGCCCCGTGAAATCCTGTGCAGGCTGTCTCCCCCAGGGCATAGAGGTTCTCTATATCGGTCTGCCCGTCTATATCAGCTTTGATCCCGCCGCAGGTGTAGTGAGCTGCCGGGACCACGGGGATCATCTCTTTGGTGATATCGATGTTGTACTCCAGACATTTACTGTAGATATTGGGGAAACGGCCGGTGATAAACTCTTTGGGCTTCATGGATATATCCAGATAGAGGTGGTCAGCCCCGGACCGTTTCATCTCGGTATCCATGGCCCTGGCTACGACATCCCGGGGCGCCAGGGATTTCAGGTGATGATACCGGTGCATAAAGGGCTCACCGTTCTCATCCTTGAGGATCCCCCCCTCTCCCCGGACCGCTTCTGAGATAAGGAAATTCTTGGCGTAAGGGTGATAGAGCGTCGTGGGATGAAACTGCATAAACTCCATATTCCGGATAACAGCCCCGGCCCGGTAGGCCATGGCTATCCCGTCTCCCGTTGCTGTATCGGGGTTGGAGGTGTAGAGATAGATCTTGCCGGCGCCGCCTGTAGCCAGAAAAGTCTTCCGGGCCCCCACAGCCAGGACTTCATTATTCTGTTTATTGTAGACATAGGCGCCCCAACACCTTTTTCTCTCTGATTTTACCGACTTCATCTTATATTCCATGATCAGGTCGATGGCAAAATGGTAGGGCATGAAGATGATGTTAGGATGCTGGCGCACTTTTTTCAGAAGTTTACTCTGGATCTCCCGCCCTGTGATATCTTTATAAAAGAGGATCCGGTTCTCTGAATGGGCCCCTTCCCGGGAAAGCCGGTATTCTGAACCCGATTTCTCAAAGAGGACACCGTGCCGTGTCAGGGCTTCGATGACAGGCGCTCCGCAGCCGACCATACGGCTCACCACATCCTGATCGCAGAGACCGTCTCCGGCCACGAGGGTGTCCCGGATATGCTTGTCGGCACTGTCCTGCGTTCCCGGAAGGACTGCAGCGATCCCGCCCTGGGCGTAATAGGTATTGTTCCCCTCTTCGGGGCCCTCTTTACACAACAGGATCACCTGCCCCTTTGAAGCGATCTCCAGGGCCAGAAGAGATCCGGCGATGCCGTTTCCGATGATAAGATAATCGGTTTTAAAAATCATATTCCACCTTACCGAAAAGTTTAGTCGTCACCTGAAAAAAGTCAACGGCCAATCTCGTCCCCCTCTTGTAAAGACAGCTTCATCTCCTCTTTGACGCGTCCGGCCGCTTCCGGGACAGAAAGCGATTCTGTCGCTAAAATAAGGTCTGATAGGGAGAAATAGGAACTCAGCCGCGCTTCATAGAGCCGGAAGATCTCTTCCTTGTCTTTCCCGCTTAACAGAGGTCGGTCAGAAGCCCGCTTGAGGGCAGTTTCCGGTGTCGTCCACAGAAAGAGGACAAGGGCTTCCGGAGGGATCCTTTCCCTGTTTACCGGATCCAGCCAGAGTCCGCCCCCCGAATCAATGACATCATAGGAAAAGAGCTCGCCCCGTTTGACGATATCGCTTTCCAGGGCGCGGAATCCCTTTTCCCCCAAGGTAGAAAAAGCTTCGTGGCGGTCGAGAGCCGTTCTCTTCTCAATCTCATCGTCTGTGGAAAAATGAGTCATCCCCTCTTTTTGCAGCTCCCGGGCCAGTGCTGTCTTTCCTGTTCCCATAAATCCAGTGAGTATCAGAGGTTTACCTTTTTTCAGAGAACGCAGCCCCTCTTTCCCGGGATCACCGGTTAAAGGCCCTGAGTGGGTCATCAGGACGAAAGAAGCCCTTCCCTGCTCTATGAGCCATTCTTCTCCGCGGAAGGTTTTTAAGCCCCTTTTGAGGCCTCTGAGAGCGGTTTCAGAGCCGGGATAGGCTGCATCGATTATTATTCCGTTAAATTCCGGATGAAGTGCCAGAGGATCCGCCTGACGAGGGAGAGCGCAGATAAGCAGTCGGAAGCTTTCCCAGGAGGATTCCCATCTTATCAGGGGTATTTTGAACAAATCAGCAGTCTTTTCCCCTCGCGAAGTACTTCTATTGGCCAGAAAGACGTCCATCCCCTCGTGAAGGGCCGCAAGGACCGCCGCTTTCCCCGCCCCGCCGGCTCCGGCGATGAGCACACGGCATCCTTTGGGGATTCCGCTCTTTCGGATGAAAGCCCGCACAGCTGCATAATCAGTGTTGCAGGCTTTCCAGAGCCCCTCTTCCCTTATAAGCAGGTTGGCTGCACCGACGTTTCGTGCAGCCTCGTCGCTTTTGTCAGCCAATTTCAGGGCCGTTTCCTTGAGAGGGCTTGTGATATTGAGCCCTTTTAAGGGGAAATGAGTAAGGATCATGCGCAGTTCTTCTTCTGTCGCTGCTAAAAAACGCCCGTAACGGCCCTTTTCTCCAGAAAAGAGAGAAAAGAGTTCAGGGCTTTTGGAATGAAGGACAGGAAAACCCGCCACACCGTACAACCCGTTCATCTTAAAAATCTCCATAACTCAGTGTAGCACAGATCGGAAGTTTTTCATCAGGGGATATAAAAAAAAGGGGCCGCTTCATGCGGCCCCTGAAGGGACTTATTTGAGGATCGTCTTGAGCTTTTTAATGGCCATGATGGCTTTTCGCCCCGGAACTTTTTCATCGATTCCGAAGGTCCCTGTGATATTGGTCTCCAGGATACCGCGGCTGGTGCAGATCATGACAGCGTTGAAAGCGAAGTGGCTCCCGGGAACATCTGAAAAGGGTGACGGTGTCCCGATGAACTGAGTGGCCATCTTGGGATCATTGGCGATCTTCATGATGATACGGGAGATGAAGACAGCGTAGTCGGCTTTGGTGATGGCTCTTTCCGGATGGTACATCCCGTCGGGATAAAGGTCGATGATGCCCCCTTCCACGACTTTGGAAATAAAGGAGTAGGCCCAGTGATCGGTGCTTACATCGGGAAGAGAAAACTCCTCTTCAGGGACATTCCCCGCTCCATACTCCTGGAAACCCTGTTTTTCCTCCTCTTTGAAGAGGTCTTCCACGTCGATCTCATCCACGAAGAGAGCAGCAGCATCCGCCCTTGTGATGGCGGGGCTCATGGCGATACGCCGGGCAGCTTTTCCCATACCGGCCACAGCCATCTGCATCTCGTTCAGTTCGTTGAGATACTTCATGGTCTGGGGATCATTGGCTTTGATGTTCAGGGCGTTGGTATACCAGTTGCGGGCTTCTTCATATTCTCCCAGGCGGTACTGAGCATAGCCCACCATACGTGTGGTGACTTCTGAATTCTCATTGAGCTTGTAGGCTTTCATAAAGGCTTTCAGGGCGTCTTTGGGCTCGTTCATGGCCAGGGAGACTTTCCCCATGACGATGTAGCCGGGCCAGTACTTGGAGTCTTTGGAGACGCACTCTTCAGCCATTTTAAGGGCGGGTTTGTACTTCTCTTCCCCGAGGTAGGCGTAAGCCATCCCCTCATAGGCCGGGGCATATTTGGGATCCAGGCTCTTGGCCAGGTTGAACTCGTTGAAGGCTTTTTCCCATTCACCGGCATCGATATACTTCATCCCCTCTTTATAATGGGATTCAGGTGTATCCATGATGCTTTCCTGTTTCCTCTCGGGGCCGCATCCGGCCACAAGGATCACAGCAAGCAGAATAATGACAGCATAAAAACGTTTCATGTCGATCCCCCGTCCTTCCTATTGCAGCAAAAGAATGACTTTGCAGCGTTTTATCTGGTCCAGCAGATTGGCATCATTTGTGATCTTGGCGGCATCAGCACCGGAGATGTAAAGATCCATGCTGTTGTCGGCCACACCTGTTGCTTTGACCACCAGGGGATTCCCTTTGACACGCTCATCGGCTTTGGCCATATCCAGATTCTTGGCATAACCCACGACGCCCATCTTCACCGCATAATCGGGATCCACATAAGAAGCGTCGTAGATCGTGGTGTTATCCTCTGTGTAGACACGGGGAGACATACAGGGAAGCAGCGTATAGTCCCGGGCATCGATGATGATCCCCGTATAAGCTGCATCGGCAGATGATGTCACACCTTCCCCGACCTTGGGAACATCTTTAGGCGTATCGTAAAGGGGAAGCATGAGTTTCGCCAGGTCGCCGGTTATGGCGATGCTCAGGACGACTTCTATAGTCCCGTCTGACATGTATTTGATCTTCTCTTCTTTGTATCCTCTCAGGATACCTTCCACTTTGGATTTGATGACATCATCCTTGAGCATAAAGTTCTCCACCGTGGTCTCGGATGTCACGTGGACACCCTGCATGACTTCCAGTAGATTCCTCTGTGCATCCTGCAAAGCGGCTCTTTTCGCAGCAGGCCTCTGGGCTGCTGCAGGGAGATTGGGGTTGGGGGCTCCGATGCCCACTGCTCTGATGACAAGCTCCGTCCAATCTATTTCGCCCTTGTCCAACTGTTGAATCATGTTGTCTTCCTGGGCTGAAAGCAACGTAATGCCGCACAGGAGCACGAGCATTATGATCAATCCTTTTTTCATATCGACCTCCTTGGTTCCACCAATTTTTACAAGTATAGCAACACTCCTTTTTTTATCAAGGGGACATTACCCAAAATTTATCACCTGTAACAGGGCAAAAATAAGGGCTCCGGACATCACGCCGGCAGCTACGTCATCCATCATGATGCCCACCCCGTTTTTCATCTTATCGAAGAAAGATACCGGAAAGGGTTTCCAGATATCAAAGATCCGGAAGAGGATGAAGGAAGCCCCGACAAGCCACAGATTCCGCCCCGCCAGAAAGAGCGGGATAAACTGAGCCACAAACTCGTCCATGATGATGGGAGAAGCGT
The DNA here is from genome assembly GCA_016937175.1 of Candidatus Mcinerneyibacteriota bacterium. Lineage (GTDB taxonomy): Bacteria > Macinerneyibacteriota > Macinerneyibacteria > Macinerneyibacteriales > DSCS01 > DSCS01. Next base: position 76,860 of record JAFGWL010000013.1, read on the forward strand.
CATCACTTCCGTAAAGATCTTTTGAGCGGTTGGAAAGAATCAGCCCGAGGATAAAAAGAGCCGGAAGCAGCCAGGTCAGGACATTAATATGAGTGACTCCCCAGAAAACCCAGAGGATCACCGCAGCCAGGCTTCCCCATGTACCTGGAGCCAGCCTGATATGCCCCAGATAGAAGAGAGAGAGGAAAAAGCGGCTGACCTGGTCTAAAAACTCTCTTCCCGTGACGATCCTGCGGTTTTTGATATAGAAATCGATTCCCGAGTAGACGGTGAGGATCAGAGCAGCATAGAGGAGAAGAATATCCAGGTTTCTTAAGCTGTCACGCGTCAGAATATTCAGCATGGCCGCGATAATGGCAGAGAGCTGGACCACGGTCTTGATCTTGCCGCTCCAGACCGCGGCGATGACCACTTTTTTGCGTAAAGCCGCATCCCTGTGAAGGGTCACATAGATCTCCCGAACCAGAAGCACCAGGACAGCCCAAAGGGGGAAGCGGCCCAGCCAGACAAGCAGGAAAAGAGCCGAATAGACCAGGAGTTTGTCGGCGAAGGGATCCCAGATCTTACCGAAATCACTCACCCATTGATATTTCCTGGCCTGGCAGCCGACAAAAAAGTCTGTGAGGGACTTAAAGACAAAAAGACCTAGGCGGATGTACCCGTAAGTCCTGTTGGTGTTCACCTGGGCAAAAAACCAGACAAACGCCGGGACCAGGATGATCCGTAAAAGAGTCAGTACATTGGGAAGCCGTTTCATAATGTTATCTCTCCTTCCAGGTCATATTCATAACTTCCGGTGATCCGCACCGGAACAAGTTCTCCTTCAAGGGCTCTATTATTATTGAAAAAGACGACTCCGTCAACATCCGGGGCATCCCTCCAGATCCTCCCCTCTTCTCCGGTATAATCCACCAGGCAGTCAAACTCCTGTCCTACAAGGTCTGCCATCTTCCCGGCGCTGATCTCCCGCTGCAGGGTCATGATCTCCTCCACTCGCTCTTCTTTGACATGCCCCTTCACCGGGTCTCCCAGGGAAGCTCCCGAGCTCAACTTCTGCCTTGAATAGGCAAAAACACCCATCTTGTCAAAATAGCCCCTCGCCACGAAATCACGCAGGTCTTTGAACTGAGCCTCACCTTCGGCGGGGAACCCGACGATAAAAGTAGTCCGCAGAACGGGGTCACTGAAGATCTTTTTGATCATGTCAAGTTTGGAGAGGGCCTCATTCTGTGTGTAGCCGCGTTTCATGGCGCGGAGCACCTCGTCATTGGCATGCTGGAGGGGAATATCGAAATAGGGAAGGATCCCGTTGTCTGCAACGGCTTTGAGAAATTCTTCGTCGATCCCCCGGATATCCAGATAGAGGAGCCTTTTCCAGGGAAAATCATAGCGGCCCAGCAGCGACAGGAGCTCCTTCAGAGAAGCCCCGTTGTCTTTTCCGTAAAAAGAGGTGCTCTGGGAGACAAGGATCATCTCCTTGATCCGCTTGTCCCGGGACAACCTGTCCAGCTCTTCTTTTATATCGGGAAGTGTACGGCTCTTCAGAGGCCCACGGATCCTGGGTATGGTACAGTAGCTGCAGGGAAGGTCGCAGCCATCGGAGATCTTGAGATAACGGAAGTGGGCCTTGTCCAGGGGAATCCGATGTGTAAAGGGGCCTATAAAGCCCTTTATCCCCTTCTCTTCCGGGACACTCTTCTGCTTTGCCAGTTTTTCAATTTCTCCGTAACCGGCGGGAGTGATCCACTCCTCCACTTCGGGGATCTCACGGGCAAGCTCCTCTTTATGGAGTTCGGGAAGACATCCGATGACAGCGATACGCATCTTGAGGCCCCGCTCTTTTTTCAGCTGGGCATACTCCAGGATAGTCTCGATGCTCTCTTCTTTGGCTGCGTCGATAAAAGCGCATGTATTGATAAGAAGCAGATCGGCCTCATCCCATTGCGTTGTCAGGCGAGCCCCGGCTTTGTCCAGGCGTCCTGCGATCTCTTCTGAATCGACGAGGTTTTTGTCACATCCCAGCGTTACAATATGGTATTTCATCTCTATTGGGCCAGAAAGGTTGAGTAGGAATTGAGGTCAAAAATAGCTTTCCTGTAATTCACAGCCTCAAAACTGGAAAAGGAGTAGTATACGATGCTTCCGCTGTAGAAATTAATGCTTATCTTCTGCGGTTTCACGCGCCCGTCAAAGGTCAGGGAAATCTTTTCTATATCACCTGTCTCTTCTCCTTTGGATGTGAGGACATAAGCTTCCTCTCCCTTCTTTTCCACGGTGAAGAGGGTCCGGGCCTCCTTTAAAATGGCAAAGGGTGAGATAAAGATAAAATCATCCAGCCCCCCTTCGATGAGCTCGTCATCTTCAGGGATATAGTCCACATAACCCGTTTCATTGGTGATGATCACCTCTTTGAGGGGGGAGGTATACTCCACACGGAACTCTTTGTCGGGCCTGAACCAGAGCACCCCCTTCATCTCCCCCTGGAGTTCACCCAGGTAGGAGTAGGTCCTCTGTGTAAAAGCAGCTCGCATGGTGGGGTTCTCCTGGAGAGAAGTTATAAAACGGTCCAGAGTATCGCCTGAGGCCTCCGAAACGAAGGCTCCCAGGAGAAACACTCCCGTAAAAATCGTAAAGAGAATCTTTTTCATATATAATCCTTCAGCGTTTCCACATCGACGAGGATCTGACGCCCTTTGGAGCCCCCCTCGGTGTCGATGATCCCCTCATCGGCCAGGGTCTCGATGATCCGGGCCGCGCGGTTGTATCCGATACTGAACTTCCTCTGGATGAAGGAGGTGGAAATGGAATTCTGGTCATCCAGCAGGTTGTTGTAGATGAGCCGGATCACTTCGGGGAAAAGCTCGTCCTTGTCATCCATCTCCAGAGTGATCTCCTTATCCTTTTCAAACATCTCCTTATACTCGTCATCCCTTGCTTTAAAGCGCCGGAGATACTGCACTGTTCGGGTGATCTCCTCAACTGTGACCAGAGAGGCCTGTCCGCGGACGATCTCGCCGTTCACTTTGTGATAGAGGAAGTCCCCTTTTCCTAACAATGTCTCCGCCCCGTGGGTTCCCAGGATTATGTGGGAATTGATCTTGGAGGCGGTCTTGAAGGCGATCACCGCGGGGAAGTTGGCTTTGATGGTGCCGGTGATGATATCCGCCGATGGCCGCTGGGTGGCCAGGATCAGGTTGATTCCGATGGCCCGGGCCTTCTGCCCCAAACGTATTATGGACTGCTCCACATCCTGGCCCGTAGTGACCAGGAGGTCGGCAAGCTCATCGATGACGATGAGGATAAAGGGGAGTTTTTCTCCGGGATTAGCGTTATTGAAGGATTGGATATCCCGGTAGCCGTGATGGGCCAGGAACTTGTAACGCCGTTCCATCTCATAGAGAGCCCATTTGAGCACATTCACCGCTTCATGGGTCTCCACGATGACATCACTCAAAAGATGGGGTATCCCGTTGTAATAGGGAAACTCCAGCCGTTTGGGATCGATGAGAAGGACACGGACTTCTTCATAAGTGGCTTTATAGAGAATACTTGTTATAATGCTGTGAATGCCGATGCTCTTGCCCGACATGGTGGCCCCGGCGATGAGAAGATGAGGGAGCTCGTCGATGCGCAGGATCACAGGCTTGCCGTTGGTGCCTTTGCCGAAGGCCGCAGTAATCGGCGACGGAGAGTTCTGAAATTCGTCCATCTCGATGATCTCTCGCAACGAGACGAACTGGCGCTTCTGGTTGGGAATCTCGAATCCTATTGTCCCCCGCCCGGGCAGAGGTGCGATGATACGGATATTGGTCTTGCTCAGGGTGAGGGCCAGTTCGCGGTCCAGAGAGACGATCTTGTTGACCTTGATCCCCTTCTCCACTTCCACTTCATAGAGAGAGACCATGGGCCCCGTCTCCACGTTCACCACCCGTCCCTGTATCCCGTATTCGTTTAAAGCGTCTTCCAGAAGGTCGGCGATCTCCTGAACATTCTCCTCTTCCTGTTTCTGGACCAGATAGGAAAGAAGGTCTGTAGGCGGTATCGGGCCGGCATCGGGAATATCAGAGACATCCTGCTCAAACCCCGAATGGACGGGTTCATCCCGCCTGGCCTCTCCGGGGACGATTTCCTTTTCGTTGGGAGTTTCTGATTCGTCTACTCCCTTGAAATAACGTACATGATAGACAAACTCTTCCCCGGGTGTTTTGGGCTCTTTTTTCTCTTTTTCCTTTTTTCCCTTCGGGGGACGTATTGTCCGCTCTTTCACGGGACGCTCCGGCTTAAGCTTTTCTCTTTTTTCAGGCTTCTTCCTCTCATGTCTGAAAAGACTTAATAGAAGCAAAAGCCCCCTTTTAAACAGAGATACAGGGATAAAAGCAGGCAGCACAAACATGATAAGAATAGCCAGGATAATATACGTCCCCACTTTTCCGGTAAACCTGAGCATAAAAGCTCCGGCGGCTTCGGGAAAGACCCCTCCCCACTCCAAAGGAGAGAAGAGGCGGACGCTGTTGATCTGAAGAAGGATCACCAGGGCCGCGGCTGCGACCACAAAGAGGGCTCCTTTTCGCCCGGCGAGTATTTTCTGGTCCAGAAAGGCATTGATACCGCCGATAAAGAAGAGTAAGGGGATGATCAGTGCCAGATCACCCAGAAAAAGAAGAAGATAATGGGAAAGGTAAGCCCCCATAAGGCCGATAAAGTTCTGGATCTTCTCGCCGGATGAGCCCTGAGGTGGGTCCTGGGGAGAGTAGGTCACAAGGGCCAAAAAAATAAGCACGGCGAACCCGATAAACAGGATGCTTTTGATATCACCCGTCGAGTTTTGCGCTTGTTTCCGGGATTTCTTCCTTCTTGTCATAGCTTATAGAGTATAGGTTAGGAGGACCAAAAAGGCAAGGATAAAGAGGTAGAGGGAAAAGGCCCGGAGGCGCCCTTTCTGTGTGACAGCGACCAGGAGTTTGATGGAGAAATAGCCCACGATCCCCGCAACCATCGCTCCAAAAAGAAGCACGGGGAGGACAAAGTTCTCGCTTCGCTCCCATCCGTCTTTAAAGGAGAAGAGAGCTCCTCCCGCTATGGCGGGAATGGAGATGAAAAAGATATACTGAAGGGCCTCTTTACGCTTCAACCCCAAAAGAAGAGCCGCCGCCAGGGTGATCCCCGAACGCGAGATCCCGGGGAAGATCGCCACGGCCTGGGCCAGGCCTATAAAAAGGGCTGCTGCCACAGTCAGAGGGCGCGTATCCTCTGTTCGTTTGTCTGTGAGGAAAAGTATCACGGCCGTGATAAGCCACATAAAGGCGACAAAATGGAGGGAGGAGAAAGCCTCTTCAGCTTGAGAGGCGAAAAGAATTCCGACTGCCCCCGTGACTATGGTCGAGAGAGCCAGGCAGAGGAAATAGTGCCAGCTTTCTTTTGCACCCCTGAAAAGACCCTGAAGAAAAGCGACGATCTGTTTCCAATAGTAGACGATGACTGCTCCCAAAGTCCCCAGATGGAGCATGGCTCCTGTCATCAGAGTCATCCCCCCGTGGCCGAAGAGCTTGTCCACCAGGACGAGGTGTCCTGAAGAGCTCACGGGAAGAAATTCCGTGAGCCCCTGGATTATTGCTTCAGGAAGGATCTTGAGAAATTCACTCACGTCCCCACTCCGGAAAATGAGAGATGACGATGGGCTCTTTGGAGCGTTTCTTTTTCAGAAAGCGCTTCATCCGGCGGTTGACCGCTTCTTTGACATACTCGCGGTTTTTACGCTCTTTTTCATCCATGGAGTAGAGGATATCCTGAAGGCGCTGCCCGATCTCGGTAACATGGTCCTCATTGAGCAGAAGCCCGGCGCTGGCCACTTCGGGGCCCATGATGATGTCCCCGGTCTCGACCATATAATCGTAGATGAGGAAGAGGACCCCTTCCTGGCCGATGATCTTACGCTGAGTGATAAGCTCTTCGTCTGCGGTGATCTCGTCGTAATTCTCAATAAAACGTTTTCCGCTGGGGACTCTGTGGTTCCCTGCGTAAGCCTTCTTCCCGGCCAGATAGACAGGAGTCCCGATCTCGGCCAGGATGATCTGGTCCTCTTTATAGCCCATCTCTGTAAAGACATGCTTCAGCATGGCCATATTCTTATACTCGCCGTGGAACGGGATAATGGCTTTGGGATTGACCATGGCTGCGATCATCTTTATATCTTCCCGGGCGGCATGTCCGGAGACATGGATCTCGGAGACGTTTTCGTAATAGACTCGTGCCCCGCTCCGGAAGAGCTGATTCACCATCTTGTTGATATGGATCTCGTTTCCGGGAATCATCTTGGCCGAGATCATAACCGTATCGCCGGTTTTCAATTTTAATTTTGGATGCATATTGAGAGAGAGCCTCTGCAGAACAGACATGGGCTCCCCCTGGCTTCCTGTCACCAAGATCAGCAGCTGGTCATCCGGTGTCTTTTCGGCATCTTTGATATTCAGGATCTCCCCTTTCTTGATCTTGATATAACCCAGGCGTCCGGCGATCTCGATGATGTTTTTCAGGCTGCGCCCTTCCACGACGACTTTCCGGTTATATTTCTTGGCAATATCCAGGATCTGGATCAGACGGCTGATATTGGACGCGAAGGTCGCCATAAAGATGCGCCCTTTCACATTCTGGACGATCTTTTCCATCTCGAACCCTACAGCCGTCTCCGATCCCGTCATGCCGGGAGTCTCGATATTGGTGGAATCCACGATCATGAGATCCACACCCTTCTCCCCGATCTTTGAGATCTGCTTGAGGTCGATGAGGTCTTCGCTCACCGGGGTGTAATCTATCTTGAAATCCCCGGAAAAATAGATCTTTTTGCCCCCGGACTGAATAAAGAGCGCCGATGAATCAGGGATACTGTGGTTCACGTGGATAAACTGCACAGAAAAATCCCCTGCCTTCACAGGGTCTTTCCCGTCCACGAGAACGAATTTGTTGTACTGGATACCATGTTCATCGAATTTCTTTTTGATCAGCTCCCGGGCCAGTTTCTTGGTATAGATGGTCGGGTACCCCAGTTCCTCGATGATATAGGGCAAAGCTCCGATATGGTCTTCATGGCCGTGGGTGATGAAGATCCCTTTGAGTTTCTCTTTTCTCTCTGTCACATAGGTGATATCGGGGATGATGTATTCTACCCCGGGGAAATAAGACGAGGGAAATGAGATCCCTGCATCGATGATGATCATGGATTTTTCGTTCTCCATGACAGTCATGTTTTTTCCGATTTCTCCATACCCCCCTAACGGGGTAATCGTTAATTTGCTTTTCATTGTTCTCCTTTAGGAATGTTTGAGTTGAATTGAAGATCTATTAAAAAATACATTGTTGATAATATAGTTGATAATTGTCCTCAAAAACCGCTAAATTTAAATTCATCTTTCACCGGAGTTACTATACTCCCCCTTGAAGGTTTGTTCAAGGTTAAAGTGAAAAGACATCGATTTGTATGATATGAGCCTTTTTTGCCTTCTCTGTCACTTGTGAATCGTGATAAGGGATTCGGCACTTTTCAGAGCTTCGTTGTCCCGGGCATAATCCAGGGGTGTGTAGCCGTAGACATCCTCAGCATGAGGGTCAGCCCCTAGTTCAACAAGTTTCAGGAAAACGGCAAGTGTCTCGCTCTCATCAGCCGCTGCATGGAGAGGCGTCCAGTTGTAGACATCAAGAGCATTGACATCAGCACCCCCCTTCACCAGGGCAGTGATGATCTCAGGGTGTTTATTGGAGGCCGCTGCGGTATGAAGCGGTGACCAGCTGTATTCGTTCTCTTCATTGGCCCGGGCCCCGTTTTTCAGAAGAAGCGCTATGATCTCCGGATTTTCCTGGCTTTCCGCTGCCAGATGAAGCGGCGTCTCTCCGTATTGGGTCCGGGCGTGGATATCAGATCCCGCCAGGAGAAGGACATTAACAACCTCAAGGCTGGAATTGAACCCGCAGGCTTCATGGAGAGGCGTCCATTTATATCGGTTCACGGCTTTCACATCAGCTCCCGCCCTGATAAGCGCCGAGATGACAGCAGCGTTTCTGTTGTTGGCGGCGGCCACATGGAGAGGCGTCCGTCCGTCATCAAGACGGGCATGCACGCTTTCGCCCCGTCCTATGGCAGCCCTCACCTCTTCGGGCGTCCCGTCGTTAGCGGCCTCAAAGATATTTCTTGAAAAGACACCCGTTACGAAACCGCACAGGAGAACACCAAGCAAAAGAGCCTTTTTCATATTGCCTCCGTTTCTGAAAACATCGTTTATAGAAGTATAGCATGAAGTTCATTTGAATCATATTCAAGAATAATTTCATTCTGTTTTTATAGATTCAGTCATTTTGATAAAATAACTTTCATTCCACTTATCAAGAATTTTAGCATCTTTGATAAAAGGCCTGATATCATTTTTAACCTTCTCAATATCAGTGCTCTTGATTTTCGTTTGAATCATTTTGATGAGGTCCTCTCTGGAAAGAGAAGTTTTTATCATATCATCAGTCTGTTTCATCCGAGCTTTCAGATGCTGGAGATCCAGCGAAACACCATGTTCAATATACCAGATCAAGTCATACCAGTCCCGCCCTTTGACACGTTGTCCCCAGCCTCGGCATAAAAAAGCATGGACTTTATCTGCAAAAAGGTATTCGCAAGTTGCCAATCTGATGCTTGTTTTAGAAAAACCCGGAAGCCTCATGATTTCTGTCTGAAACTGATCAGGAGGAGCTGTATCGACTTCCACTCGGATTTTCAGCTTTCTGCCTGCATCAAATGCCCTATCAGATGGCTCTATCAAACCAGCGGCCCTCATATTCTCCTGTAAATTACCCTCGACGTTTCCTTGGATGATATGAGTCTTTTTCTTTTTTTCCTTATAGTTAACAACAAAATTGAGATCATGATTGTGAAGCTCTTGTGAAATGACGTCAATATACGGGGTCAACTGAAAAGCGTCATTGGGTCGCATTAAAGAGAAATCCAGATCTTCTGAGAAACGATCCAAATTGTAAAATATTCTCAAAGCTGTTCCCCCATAGAATAAAGCATGATCAAAAAAATCGGATTTTTCCAGCCCCTTCAAAGCAATGATTTGGATGACTTCTCTAAGTGCATTTATTCTATCATTCAATTGAACAAATGGATATTTTTTCAATAAAGAGGTTACTTCACCACTCATGCCGCATCCCTGACACATTCTGTCAGGTAATCCAGGTTTCTCTTCTTCCCCGCTTCAGCGATCTTTGATAAAAGATCCGGATCCAGAGCTGCAATATCCTCTTCTTCGATCCGGAGTCCATTGATGATATAGTCATAGAGAGAGGATCTGCTGTGAAAATTATTCTCATAATATAAAAGATCGGCCAAAGCCTTTTCCCGTGATGCTAACTCAAAAACACAGTTGTAAGGATCATGTGATTGGGTTACACCTACTCTGTAATATTCCGGCTTGAGCAACCTGTACGAAAACCGCCCTTCTGAAGTATCGAACACCTTATTGGCCCTGTCTGTTACACTTGTGACTTCATAAACACTTTCCGGTATCATCCCGTAAAGCTGCAATGCATATTGAAGGGAAACATAGGACCGGTGATAAAGCATTTGCGCCAGATATTCCAGAGAATACCGGGTCCCACTGATCTCAGGGTTTTTCAGGTAAACCCCCTGCTTTAACCTTATCAGATACTTGTTCTGGACAAGCCGGCTGATCTTGTTGCGGACATATTTGTACTCCGGCAATAGATTCTGTATATCATTGAAATCAAATACAGACTGCGACGTCAATAATATTTTTTCCATATTCACCTCCAATATGTTGATATTATATCCACATATTGTATTTCTGTCAAGGTTATGATTGAAAAAAGCGGCATTTAGATCTTCTCATGACAGTTTTGTTTTTTAATCCAAGCAAGACAGATATCGATGATATTCTGATTTTAGAAATGGATTTTTTCTTTTTTGATCGTCTTGATAGAGTTTATGTTTTCTACAAGAGAGAAAGCGTTGCTATTTATAAATGATTAGTGATTCCTTTGGGACTTCTCACCTTTATTTAGATCGTGTTCTTTCTGCTCCGGCTTCCTTCAGCACCTCCATCGCCGCTTCATTCCCCTCTTTCACGGCGATATCGTAGGGTGTGTTCCCCCACTTGTCCTGCCCGTTCACATCGGATCCGGCCTGGATCAGGGCCCTGATGACAGACGCATTTTTGTTGAAACAAGCCGCCCTGTGAAGCGGTGTTGAGCCGTCAAGGTCCCTGGCCAGGAGATCTCCTCCAGCGTTGACAAG
>JAFGWL010000058.1 GCA_016937175.1 Candidatus Mcinerneyibacteriota bacterium
AAGGCTGACAAGCCGGCCCACCGGGGTATGAAAGTCAAAAAAGGGGTTATAAAGGCCTGGGCTGCGGAGCACGGTATCCCCGTTTTCACGCCTTCCCGCCTGGAAACCTTTGAGGCTGCCCGCTGCAGAGAGATCGCCCCGGACTGTATCGTCGTTGTCTCTTACGGCCTGAAGATCCCCCGGGAGATCCTCGATATCCCCCCTCTGGGAGCTGTCAATGCCCATGCCTCTATTTTGCCTAAATATAGGGGCTCTTCGCCTGTGAACGCAGCGGTTCTCAATGGAGAAAAGAAGAGTGGGGTCACCGTCTTCAGGCTGAATGAAGAGTGGGATGCCGGAGATATTCTCCTCACAAAAGAGATCACACTGGACGAGCGGGAGACAGCTTCTTCGCTTTGGGATAAACTGCGCCGCCTTTCAGCCGAAGCTCTTTCAGAAACACTGAATTCCATGGATGAGATCACCCCTCTCCCACAGGAAGAGGGAAAAGCGACCTTTGCAGTGAAGATCTCAAAAGAGGATGCCCGTATTTTCTGGGAAAGCGAAGCCCTTGAGATCGACCGCTATGTGCGGGGATATTTTTCATGGCCCGGAGCTTTTACGACTCTGGAAGGGAAGACGGTAAAGATCCTGGGTGGACGTCCTGCGGATGAAGAACACAATGCTGCCCCGGGGACGATCCTGGGGGTGGATCCCGATAAGGGGATCAAAGTCGCCTGCGGGAAGGGGGTCTTTTATATCACCGAACTGCAGATGGAATGTAAAAGAGCCATGTCATTCAAGGATTTTCTCAACGGATGCCCTTTATGTGCAGGAGAGCGGTTTCTCTGAAGGGTTTACCTTTTAACGGATTTCCCGGGAAAAATTGAATAAAAAGCAGAATCCCCCCTTGACATCAAGGGAAGTGTCCCTATAATCCAAAAGGAAACTAAATATACGTATATAGTGTAAAACGTGAAAGTGAGGGGGTATGAACCGTCAGCTAAGGACAAAAGAAAAGATCAGAGCTGCCGCCGCGGATCTCTTTATACGGCATACTGTCAGCCGGGTGACAGCAGACGAGATAGCTTCTTATGCCGGGATGAGCAAGAAGACACTGTACAACCACTTTTCTTCAAAAGAAGAGCTTGAAAGAGAGGTCTTTCTTCATTTCATCCACGATATCCGTCTTCAGATAGGACGGTTGGCTGAAGAAGATACGGACTTTCTCCATAAGCTTCAAAACCTTATGCGGATCATCACTCATGTCACAGGGATACTCAGTGACAGACTGATCGAGGACCTGCAGCAAAACAAAAGGGAATTGTGGAGAATGATCGATGAGGAGAGGCATATAAGTTTTATCGAAGGGGTCACTCCGATTTTCCGCCAGGGACAGCAGCAGGGGTTCATCAGAAATAACATTGATATTCCCTTTGTCATGGAGATGCTTTATCAGAATATCCGTCTCATAAGCGATTCTGAATTTATCCGTTCCAGCAGCCGCTCTCTTGCCGAGCTGGCTCCGCTGATGCTTGACATCTTCATGAATGGGATCATGGAAAAAGGGAAATAGAGAAGGAGGAAGCATGAAGGCCACAGGTATTTTACTCTTTACAGCGCTCCTGTTCCTGATATCAGGATGTGCGGGGTCTGGGAATGCTGTCTTTTCGGGGACATTTGAGGCTGAAGAGGTTGATGTCAGCGCTTTGGGAACCGGAAGGATCGTCGAAATAATGGTAGAAGAGGGAACACAAGTCAAAAAAGGAGAAGACCTTCTGGCTGTGGATTATGAACTTCTCTCTCTTCAACGGGACCAGGCGCGGTTTGCTCTGGCATCACTTGGAGAAAAGATCAAAGGGCTTGAAAAGAACCTGGAAACGGCCGAGGTGAATTTTGAACGGGTCAGTCGTCTCTATCAGGAGGGAACTCTGTCTAAAGCCAGGTACGATGAAGCAGAGAACGCCTATGTGGGAGCAAAAAGCGCTTTTCAGGGAGCCCTGATGGATGCAGAGAGGCTCAAAAAAGAGGCCGCTGTCCTGGAAAAACAGATCAGAGACAGCATTGTCAAAGCTCCCCGGGAAGGGACGGTCACGGAGATCCTCTATAAAGAAGGAGAATATGTCAGGGCAGGAAGTATCGTCCTGAGCCTTGCTGACCTGCGTACCCTGGATATCAGGTTTTATGTACCGGAAAAGGACCTGGAGATGATTCGCGTCGGAGCTCCGGTGGAGATCATCCCTGACGCCATGCCGGATGCGGTTTATCGGGGGAGGATCACGACAGTTGCCCGGGAATCGGAATTTACCCCAAAGAATGTCCAATCAAAAGACGAGAGGGTCCTCCTCGTCTATAAGGTGGAGGCTGAAGTAGAGAACAGCGACGGGAAATTGAAAAAGGGGATGAATGGTGACATCATTATCCCCGTTAAGGCGGAGGATGATGAAAGCAGTCATTGACATAAAAGGCCTCAGATTCAGTTACGGAGAGGTACAGGCGCTTGACGGCGTCTCCTTTGATGTAGGCGAAGGAGAGATGTTCGGTTTGATCGGCCCGGATGGAGCAGGGAAATCCACGCTGATTAAAATCCTTTGCGGGATCCTCAAAGGATATGAAGGAGAGGCCGCTGAACTGGGAGAGGATTTAAAAACAGGGGGAGAGTCCATCAAATCCCGTCTTGGATACCTTTCTCAGGAATTCAGCCTTTACAGCGATCTCACTGTGGAAGAAAATATGTCCTTTTTCGCTGAGATCCATCAGATCAGGGATTTTCCCCGTCGCCGCCGGGAGCTGCTGGATTTTACACGGATGGCCCCTTTTCGTAACCGTAAAGCCGGGGCCCTTTCAGGCGGGATGAAAAAGAAGCTGGCCCTGGCCTGTACCCTGATCCACTCTCCCTCCATCGTCTATCTGGATGAACCCACAAACGGGGTTGACCCTGTCTCGCGCAGAGAGTTCTGGGAGATCCTATCCGAGCTTCTCAAGACGGGGGTGACGGTATTTATGACGACGCCCTACATGGATGAAGCTGAACGCTGTTCTCGTGTGGCTTTTCTGAACGAAGGGAAACTCCTCACGGTGGATCATCCCTCTCTTATGAGGAGCCGGTTCCCCTATGAGGTCTTTGAGTTGATTCCGTCACCTTCGAAGGATGCCGGAGAAATACTCGAAAAATGGCCCGGGATCCGGGATGTCCAGAGCTTTGGGGAGAGGCTTCATCTCTATTTTCTGAAGGATAAAGCTCCTGATGCCCGCAGCCTCATCTCGCAGTTTAAGGAAAAGAAGGTCTACAGCCGCGGGGGCCGCTATATCTCTCCGTCATTGGAAGATGTCTTTATCAACTATCTCGATAAGGGAGGAGAACAATGAAACGGTTTATCACTTGTCTTGCAGTCTTCATCTTCTCTGTCTTTATGATCTCGGCGGAGCCGATAGAACTGACAATACGTCAGGCCCTTGAAAGGGCCTTTGACCGGGATCTGGGCTACCAAGCAGCGAAAAAGGATGTCCTGATCAGTGAAGCCCGGGCCGGGCAGGCTGCTGGAGATCTCTGGCCGTCGATCACAGTCGAGTCTTCCCTCTTTCTTACCGATGAAAAAGAGGCGTATACCCTTTCTCTGCCCCTTTCCTCAGAAGAGGTAGTCATTGCACCCGAGACGGATCGATTGCAGAAAAACAGTATTACCCTTGTCCAGCCTCTTTTTGCCGGAGGGACACTTGTCAGCAAAAAGGCTTTCTTCCGTACAGGAATTAAAATATCAGAAAGCCGGCTCAAGGAGACGGCAGGTGATCTTGCCTTGAGGGTCCATGAGCTCTATTGGTCCATGGCAAAACTGGACAACGGGGAAAAGGCCCTGGAAAAAACACGTGAACTTGTCCTTGCACATATGAAGGATGTGGAGACTTTTTACAACGAAGGGCTGGCTACCAAAGTGGATCTGTTGAGAGTGAAAGAACGTCTTTCCCGAATCGACCTGGAGATCATAGAAAACAAAAACCGGCTTGAAAAGACGGCCCTTCAGCTTAAGAATATCCTGGGCCTGGACGGGGGAGAGAGGATCATAACAGTCTCTTCTGTAGAAGAGATAGCCGGGAACCTTCCTTCGGAGAGTCTATGCGTGGAAACAGCTGGGAAAAGCAATGATTCTCTCAGGGAGGCTCGTTTTGCCGTAGAGGCTGCCCGTTATCAGAAAAGGATGGTTCGCGGAGATCTTTCTCCCAAGGTCGCCTTTGTCGCTGCGTATCATTACGATAAGCCAAATTCTTCTCAGCAGCCTCTCCTGGATACTTATCAGGAAAGCTGGGAAGCGGGGCTCTCACTCTCTTTTGATCTCTTCTCCGGAGGGAAGAGGTTCGCGCGGGTTACAGAGGCTTCGTTGTCCGAAGAACGCAGCATCCTGATATACGAAAAATTGCGGCGGAACCTGGAAAGCTATGTCAGGGCTCATTACCGGGATTATGAGGCACAGGGGCTGACACTTGAAGCAGCCCGGCGGAATTTTGAAGAAGCAGAAGAGAATTTCAGAATGACAAGGTCTCTTTATCTGGAAGGAATGGCTGTCAATACCGATGTCCTGGATGCTGAAGCGGCCTATACCGAGGCTCAGATCCGTGTCTTGAATGCAGCTGTGGACAAAGAACTGGCCCGGCTCAGGCTTTTGAATATCATGGGAGTCCTGGAAAGATGAGAAGTGAATCAGCTGTCACCGTCAAAGGGCTTTGTAAAAGGTTCGGTTCCTTTACAGCCGTAGACCATATCGATTTTACGGTACGAAAAGGAGAGATCTTTGGTTTTCTGGGAGCCAACGGTGCCGGCAAGACGACTACGATCCGGATGTTATGCGGCCTTCTTCGCCCTTCTGAGGGGGTAGGAAAGGTAGCAGGATTTGATATCATGACAGACACAGAGATGATCAAGACCAGGATCGGCTATATGTCCCAGAAGTTTTCTCTATATGATGATCTCACTGTCATGGAGAATATCTCTTTTTTCGGCGGATTGTACGGATTATCAGCCAGGGAATTGGGAAAAAGGGGGAGGGAGGTCATAGAGTGGGCCGGCCTGGCGGGGATGGAGCGGCGCATCACCTCTACCCTGGCGGGAGGGTGGAAACAAAGGCTGGCCCTGGGGACAGCCCTTCTTCATGAACCGGAGATCATCTTCCTCGATGAACCCACAGCCGGTGTCGATCCCGTCTCCAGAAGAAATTTCTGGAAAATTATTCAGGAGATCGCACATCGGGGTGTGACAGTCTTTGTGACGACCCATTACCTGGATGAAGCGGAATATTGTCATTCGATCAGGCTGATGGATAGAGGGCGGATCATAGCCGCCGGAGCTCCCGAAGAGCTCAAAAAAGAGGTCATTACCGAAAAAATGTATCAGATGGAGACAGATCAGCCCGCAAGGGCCGTGCATATTCTGAAAACCCTTCAGGATATTTCCGGAGCTTCTCTCCTTGGGATCAAGATAAACATTCTAACGGATCTTCCGGAGCAGGAGTTGAAACAGATGGTCTTAGAGAAGATGAGCGCTGAAGAGATCCCTGTGGAATCTCTGGAGCCTGTGGACCCTACCCTGGAAGATGTCTTTATCAGGCTCATCAAATAAGGAGAATATCATGGGAAGAATCAGAGCGGTGGTAAAAAAGGAGATGAAGCATATCGTCAGAGACCGGCGTTCCTTCAGCCTTCTTGTCATTATCCCCCTCTTTATGCTGGTCCTTTTCGGCTTCGCCCTCAACTTCAATGTCACAGAGGTGCCCATGGATGTGATTGACCGGTCACAGAGCGCTGAAAGCAGGCTTCTGATCGATAAATTCGTACAATCGGGCTATTTTAAGGTCCGACGATTCTTGCCGGACGAGAAAGAGGCTCTTGATGCCATGTCCCGGGGGAAAAGTGTGCTTATCCTCGATATCCCCGGGGACTTCAGTCACAACCTTCGAAAAGGCATTGAGAGTGATGTCGGCCTTTTTTTTGACGGAGTGGATACCAATACCGCTACAGCAGCCATGAGCTATGCGGAGAATATCATATCGCTTTTCAACCGTGAGAGGGCCGGAACGGCTCCGGATTCAGCAGGGATCGACTTCAGACCTCGAGTCTGGTATAATCCCGAGCTCAGCTCCCGGGTCTTTCTGATTCCCGGACTCATCGTCTATATTCTCATGATCATCACAGTGGTCTCCACATCGCTGACCATTGTCCGGGAAAGAGAGGAAAGGACCATCGAGCAACTCATCGTCTCCCCCCTGGGGTCTATGGAGCTTATTCTGGGGAAAGTGGTCCCCTATATGATTCTGACTTTGGGAAGTGCCCTTGCCATCATGGCTTTTGGATATCTGATTTTCGGAGTCGGCGTCAAGGGCAGCCTGCTTCTTCTCTTTTTAAGTATGGCAATCTTTCTCACTGTGGGTGTCGCCACGGGGATCCTTATCTCGGCGATAGCCGATACACGACAATTCGCTTTTCTTCTGTCTGTTCTTTTTACCGTCCTCCCCACCTTGCTGCTTTCTGGTTTTGTCTTCCCGATCCGCAATATGGCTCCATTTATACAGGGAATCACCTATCTGGTCCCTGCCCGTTATTTCACTGAGATCATCCGGAATATCTATATCAAAGGCGTGGGTTTCGAGACATTCTGGGGCGAGTTTTCCGTGATGACCCTGATGGCCGCAGGCCTTCTTTTTATCAGTATCCGGAAGCTCAGATCACGTTTATCATAGGAGGGAAAATGACGCGTCTTTTTGCCTTTATCAGAAAAGAATTCCTGCAGTTTAAACGAGACCCGAAGATGCTGGCTATGAGCATCCTCTCTCCTCTTCTTCAACTGATCCTCCTGGGGTATGCCGCAAGCTTCGATATCTCGCATATTCCCACAGTTGTCTGGGACCAGGACGGAAGCGCGATGAGCCGTTCTTATATTGATGCTTTTCAGGCGAGTGAAGCTTTCAAAGTGCTTAGCCCTCTTCAGAGCCGTGAAGAACTTGTGCGGCGCCTTGACACGGGGGAAGCCGCCCTGGCCCTTATCATCGAAGAGGGTTTTCAATCTCATATTCTGGAGGGAGAGTCACCAAAAGTGGCCGCTCTGGTGGACGGAACAGACACCAATACGGCGACCTCAGGACTCTTCTACTCCGGGGAGGTCACTAAAAGCTTTGTACAAAGATCGAGAAAACCCCCACTTACTTCTCTCATGACTCATAAGGCGGGGCAGGTTGTGCCCCGGATGCGTGTGACATTCAACCAAAGTCTTGAAAGCCGGCACTTTCTGGTTCCGGGGATCCTCGGGCTTGTCCTCATGATCATCACCATGACCCTGACATCGTTGGCTATTGTGAAAGAGAAAGAGAAGGGGACTTTGGAACAGGTGATGGTGACCCCTGTAAAAGGCTGGGAAGTCATCCTCGGGAAGCTGATACCCTTTGCAGTCATCGGAATGATCGATATTCTGCTGGTCATCGGCTCAGCGGTATTTCTTTTCGGGATACCCTTGAAAGGAAGCCTGGCCCTTCTTCTGGCGCTCTCCTTCCTCTATCTCTTAAGTATGCTGGGATTGGGGCTTTTTATCTCAACGATCTCCCAGACCCAGCAACAAGCTATGCTTACCGCTGTCTTCTTTATCATAACACCCATGGTCTTTCTCTCGGGGTTTATTTTTCCGGTCCGCAATATGCCGGAGGGGATTCAACTTGTGACACCCCTCCTGCCTCTTAAACACTATCTGGAGATCATCAGGGGTATTTTTTTAAGAGGAGCGGGGATCCGGCAGCTTTGGGCTCCGGTGTCGGCTCTTGCTGTTCTCAGCCTGGGTATCTTTTCAGTGAGCCTTCTTCGGTTCAGAAAATCATCGGAATGAACATGCGAATTTTCTGACAAGCCCCCGAGTCTTTCAGGATACTCTTCCATTCATTTTTCCCACACCTTCTCCATACTGTTTGACATCATTACAATCCCCTGATAAAATAGAGGAAACTTCATTCTTTTAAGGGGGACAGGATGGCAGAAGGAAAAAAGATCATCCAGAAGCAGAAGCCTATGCGGACTGTGCTTACGGGACTGACCCCCGCGGTGGCCGTTTCTGTCTATTATTTCGGATGGAGAAGCCTGGTGCTTCTCTTTGTCGTCACTTTTTTCGGATTTTTAACAGAGTATATCTTTAACAGGTTTTATAATAAGCCTGTCACCGAGGCGGTCTTTGTCACCTGTGTCCTCTTTGCTCTTTCCCTTCCGCCTACACTGCCTTACTGGATGGCCGCTCTGGGGATCATCTTCGGCCTGGTCTTCGGAAAACTGGCCTTCGGCGGGTTCGGACGCAATGTCTTCAACCCCGCTCTGGTGGGTCGTGTTTTCCTCTATATCAATTTCGGTAACGCGATGACAGGGAAAGGGGCCTGGCTTGACCCCGACGGGACTTTCCCCGCCGGCCTGGTACGTTTTACTCTGGACAGTATCAGCGAAGCCACTCCTCTCAGAGCTCTTGCTTCGGGTGGCTCCGTTGCGTTGAAGGATCTTTTTTTAGGGAACACAGGAGGATGCCTGGGAGATACGGCGGCTTTCCTTCTTATTATGGGAGGGATCTATATCCTCTGGAAAAAAGTCGCCAATTACCGTATTGTCACCGGGGTCCTGCTGGGTTTTCTGGCGATGAACGGCAGCTTGTGGCTGGCAGGCCTGACTTTTGATCCCCTGCGGGGGCTGTTGGCCGGAGGTTTTTTGCTGGGAGCTTTCTTCATGGCCACAGACCCTGTCTCAGCAGCCCAGACGAACAGGGGACGGTGGATATACGGGATCCTTATCGGTGTCTTGTCCGTTCTCATCCGGGTATTCTCCAATTGGCCCGAAGGGGTCATGTTTGCTATTCTCCTGGGAAATATGTTCGCTCCTATCATCGATTATGCCCTTTCAGCCAATAAAAAAAAGGAGAGCTCTCATGCCTGAGAAGAAAGGAGCCTGGGGGAAAAGCCTCTATACCATTGTTTTTATGACTTTTCTGACAGCGCTCTTCATCACTGTACTGTCCCTTCTCTTTCTCAAGACACGTCCGCGGATCAGGGTCAATGAGAGTTATGATTTCAAAAGTGCTGTTTTGCACGCAGCAGGAGAAGAAACAGGCCGTTCAGGCCCCGAAGCTCTCATAGCTCATTATGATTCTTCTGTGGAAGAGAAGAAGCTCCCAGAAGGCAAAGGATTATATTATAAAGTATTGCGCCGGGACGGGTCTGTCTCCTATGTATTCCCTTTCCAGGGGCCGGGGCTTTGGGGTGAGATCGAAGGAGTGCTGGGGTACAACGGAGGCCTGACGGAGATCACGGGGTTTGATATCCTGAAACAGAATGAGACTCCGGGCCTGGGCGGACGGATTACCGAAGCGTGGTTTAAGAGTCAGTTCAAGGGGAAAGTGGGCCCTTTTATCGCACTTGTGACAAGTGAGGAAGGCCGGGATTCTGTAAACTCTTTCCAGGCTGTGACCGGGGCCACATCGACTTCTGCTGCGGTCCAGTCCATTTTGAATGATTTGATCCGAAGCAGCATCGAGATGCTGAGAACTGTTCCCGAGGAGGAGCGATGAAAGGTAATACGAAAAAATTGTTCCGGGACGGGTTGTTCAAAAACAACCCCGTCTTTATTCAGATCCTTGGGATCTGTTCCACACTAGCTGTGACCAACAGGGTCAAAAACACCGTTGTCATGGTGGCCGGTTTGCTTTTTGTCGTAGCCTTGTCCAATCTTACCATCTCCCTTCTTCGCAAAGCGATTCCGTCGCGTGTGAGGATGATGGCCGAAGTCCTGATCATTGCCTCATTTGTCATTATCGTCGATATCGTTCTGAAGGCCTATCTGTGGGATATCTCAAAACAGCTTGGCCCCTATGTGGGACTCATCATCACCAACTGTATTATTATGGGACGGGCGGAAGCCTTTGCCATCTCCAACCCTCCGTGGCCCTCCTTTTTGGACGGTATCGCTTCAGGACTGGGATATGCCTATGTCCTGGTCTCCATCGCCATCGTCAGGGAGCTTTTGGGGAATGGTACTCTCTGGGAGATCCAGATTCTGGGAGACTGGTGGGTCAAATGGACCATGATGGTCATGGCCTCCGGGGCCTTTTTCATGTTGGCTCTCTTCATCTGGATCATGAAAGGGATCGTCTTCAGAGAGCGGGGTGAAGCATGACTTTTCTGGGAGCTTTTGCCGTTTTTTTTGCAGCGATCTTTACCAACAATATCCTCCTGACCAACTATCTGGGGATGTGCTCCTTTCTTTCCGTCTCCCGGGAAGTAAAGACATCGGTGGGCCTGGGAGCAGCGGTGACCTTTGTCATGGCCTTTACAAGCGCCATCAACTGGGCCGTCTACCACTACCTTCTGGTTCCGGATCTTGTCTATCTGCGATATATAGTCTTTATCGTGGTCATCGCCGCTTTTGTCCAGATCGTGGAAATGATCATTGAACGGGTATCCGATGTCCTTTATGCGGCATTGGGGATATTTTTGCCTTTAATCACCGTCAACTGTGCAATCCTGGGGGTCAGCCTTTTTATGGTCATCCGGGAATATACCTTTCTTCAGTCATTTGCTTTCGGCCTTGGGAGCGGCCTGGGTTGGATGCTGGCCATCATCGCCATGGCGGGGATCCGCAGGAAGATCGCCAAAAGCCCGATCCCGAGGGGGCTGGAGGGCGCCGGGATAACACTGATCATTGCCGGGATCATGGCCATGGCTTTTGTGGGGTTTTCAGGGATGATCACCCTGGGATAAGGGAGGCCTATTTTGAACGAACTGATTCAAGCTGTGGGAATCCTCTCGGCCATATCAGCAGTGCTTTCTCTGCTTATGGTCATCGCCGACAGGACCATTGCCAATTACGGCGAAGTGACCATCACCATTAATGATGAGAAAAAGTTAACTGTTCAGGGGGGGAGCACTCTGTTGAGCACACTGATGAGTGAGGAGATCTTCATTCCTTCCGCGTGTGGAGGCCGGGGCTCCTGCGGATTCTGCAAAGTCAGGGTCCTGGAGGGAGCGGGGGATACCCTGCCTACGGAACTTCCTCATCTGTCCGAAGAAGAGCGCCGAAACAGTATCCGCCTCTCCTGTCAGCTGAAAATTAAAAAAGATATGAAGATCGAGATCCCTGAGGAACTCTTTAATGTGAAGCAATTTAGGGGGGTCGTGGCCCGGATAAGGGATCTGACGTATGATATTAAGGAGATCACCATCCGTCTTCTGGAGCCTGCAGAGATCTCCTTCAAGGCCGGCCAGTATGTACAGCTGGAGACACCCGAGTATGAATTGGCTGACGAGCCTGTCTACAGGGCCTACTCTGTCTCTTCGGCTCCCAGCCGAAAGGACCTGGTGGAATTGGAGATCCGGCGTGTCCCCAACGGGATCTGCACGACCTATGTCCATGATTATCTGAAGGAAGGGGCCGCGGTGACGTTGAACGGGCCTTATGGCGAATTCTTCTTGCGTGATTCAACCCGGAGGATCGTCTTTATCGCCGGAGGGTCGGGAAACGCTCCCATCAAATCCATACTTTCGGATATGGCGGAAAAGAAGATCGGGCGAAAGGCTCTTTACTTCTTCGGTGCCAGGACTACAAAAGACCTCTTTTTACAAGAGGAGATGAAAGCATTTGAAGGACAATTGTCCGATTTTACATATATCCCCGCCCTTTCAGAACCTGCAGAAGAAGATAATTGGGGCGGAGAGACAGGGCTCATCACCGATGTTATCGACCGACGCCTGGACATGGGTGAAGAGACCGAAGCTTACCTGTGCGGCAGCCCCGGAATGATCGCAGCCTGCATTAAAGTCCTGACAGCGAAAGGAATTCCCGAAGAGCGTATCTATTATGATAAATTTGCATGAGAGGAGTCAGGCATGAAACAGACAGTCCAGATGGATAAGATTCAGGCCAGCATGCGGCGGGGTGTCATTACCCTGGAAGGTTTTTTGGGAACGGATACGCGAAAACTCGTAGATATTCTAATAGATGATGATGCTGAGGTCCGCCGCCTGGGGATGAGTCACGAGGCCATTGCCCGCCGCATGCTGGAGCTGAAACAGGCAGGGGAAGCAGGGCTGGGAGAGTTTGTCACTGTCGGTGAACAGCTTGAGGTCAAAGTGGATGCTGTCCGCGGGAAGCTGCCTTGCCCCTTCGGTGATCCGGGGATCTTCGGGAAAGTAAATACAACGGTTCGGAATAAAAAGACCAAAAAAGAGGTGACTTATACCGATCTTCATATCCACATGATCTGGGCTCACGGGTTTTATGAGGGGAAAGGATCCCGCTTCCGGCTGGAACCTGCCGAACTTATAGACATATTGGAAGTTAAAAGAGACGAATAACCCGGATTTTTATTTTCTTTTTTTTTAAAAAGTGCTTGACACCCCCCGGTGACTTCACTATACTCCTTTTCGTTGGCGCTGAGCTCGAAAGAAGCAAAGCGGCGGCATTTTTTTTTGGGGAGGGCCGCTAGCTCAGCTGGTAGAGCAACGCCCTTTTAAGGCGTGGGTCGTTGGTTCGAATCCAACGCGGCTCATGACAGACGAGTCCCGTTCGTCTAGAGGCCTAGGACACCGGGTTTTCATCCCGGCAACAGGGGTTCGATTCCCCTACGGGACGTAGGCTTGTAAAAGCCTGTTGAAGCACATAGTGAAGAGAGAAAATGTCGGGCTCAAAGATAAATTTGAGTTTAATGAGTGGATTAACTTAATTGATTATATTCAATGAGAGTTTGATCCTGGCTCAGAGCGAACATTGGCGGCGCGTTTAACACATGCAAGTCGAGCGAGAAAACTTCTTCGGAAGTG
>JAFGWL010000001.1 GCA_016937175.1 Candidatus Mcinerneyibacteriota bacterium
CGGACGGCTCAAAACTCGTTTACTCACGGCTTCGAACGGAAAAAGAAACCGAAAAGAAGATCTCAGACCTTTTCATGGTTGACACACGCTCCGGAAAGAAGCGCCAATACACCTTCGGTCGGGCCTCAGACCATACGCCCCTCTGGTCCCCCGACGGACGATTCCTGGCTTTTCTGTCCGACCGCGCCGAAGAGGGCCGGTTCCAGATCTATCTTCTTCCCTCCGACGGAGGGGAAGCGCGCCCGCTGACCCATCTCAAGGGTTCCTTTGCTTCTCTCTCCTGGAGCCCTGATGCCAAATGGCTGGCCTTTGCCTTCCGTGAAACAGATGCTTCCGTCCTTGAACGGGAAGGGGATGAACAGAAGAAAAAACTGGGAATCCCTGAACGACACATTACTTCACTCTTTTACAAATTCGACGGGGCAGGGTTCCTTCCCGAGAACAAATGGCATATCTGGGTCGTCAATCCAGCGACCGGAAAGACAAAGCAGCTCACCCGGGGCTCTTTCCATGAAGAGGATCCCGTATGGATGCCCGATTCCCGATCCCTCCTCTTCTCCTCGAACAGGACAACTGAGCCGGCGCTGAACCCCTTCGACGAACAGCTCTTCCGGATCTCTTTAGACGGGAAGCAGACAACTCAACTCACTGATTTCAAAGGCCTGAAATCCTGGGCCTCTCCCTCTCCTGACGGAGAGCGAATCGCTTTTGTGGGATTTATAGGCGAAGAGCCCTGGTGGAAGAATCAGGGATTGTGGATCATGCCTTCTCAGGGAGGAGAACCGGTCGACATCACCCGGGGCTGCGACCTGACCATCGCTTCGCTGACCCTCAACGATACCGGCGGAGCTCCCTTTTTCCGTCCGGTCTGGAAGAACGACTCTTCGGCGCTCTTTGTTCCCGTCCCTGAACACGGAAGGAATGTCGTCAAAGAGATCACTCTTTCCACAGGAGAAATCCGCGACTTTCTTGCTCCGAAAGGCGTTGTAGGCGGGCTCTCTTTCGACAAAGCCCAGAAAAAAGCAGCCTATTTTTCGGGCACAGTCACAGACCCCAACCAGGCGGCCCTGACAGACCTGGAAACAGGAAAGACAACAGTCCTGACAAAGCTCAATCCCTTCCTATCCAAACGCAATGTCTCCGAACCCGAGGAGGTCTGGTTCTCTTCTCAAGGCCACTCTATCCAGGGCTGGATCCTCAAGCCCCCCGGGTTCGACCAAAGGAAACAATATCCCTCTATCCTGGAGATTCATGGGGGGCCGCGGATGCAGTACGGGTATCACTTCATGCATGAGTTCCATGTTCTGGCCGCCCGGGGTTATGTGGTCTATTTCTGCAATCCCAGGGGAAGCCGGGGATACAGCGAAGACCATACAGCGGCGATCTGCAACCAATGGGGAAGCATAGACTATGACGACCTCATGACATTTGCCGATTTCATGAAAAAAAAGCCTTACATCGATAAAAAACGTATGGGGGTCACCGGCGGAAGCTACGGCGGATACATGACCAACTGGATCATCGGCCATACCCGCCGTTTCAAAGCCGCTGTCACCCAGCGCAGCGTAAGCAACCTCCTGAGCATGTGGGGATCCAGTGATGTCAACTGGTCTTTCCAGATGGAGTTCGGAGGTAAACCGCCCTGGGAAGATCATGAGAATTTTTGGAAACAGTCTCCTATGAGCACCATAGGAAACGCTGCCACCCCTACCCTGGTCATCCATAGTGAAAACGATCTCCGTTGCGATATAGAGCAAGGGGAGCAGGTCTATGTGGCTTTGAAATACCTGGGGGTCGATACGGAAATGATCCGCTTTCCTGACGAGCCCCACGGCCTGTCCCGGGGTGGCCGGACAGACAGACGCATCCTCCGCCTGAACCATATTCTCCGCTGGTTCGATAAGTATCTTAAATAGTCAATAAAAAAGTGTGTCAAGGGAGGCTTCCTCCCTTGACATCCCCTTTAAATGGGATACCATGTCTCAACGATATGCACGAATAAACATAACGGAGGTGATGTTAATGACTCATGCGCTTTTTTCTGTCCCCCTGCCAAAAAACGAACCTGCCCTTGACTATGCCCCGGGTTCTCCCGAGAGGGCAGCTCTTCAGCAAGCTCTGGATGAGATGCTTTCACAAAAATGGGATATCCCTGTGATCATAGGAGGAAAAGAGATCCTGACAGCATCCACTGAACGGCTTGTCCAGCCCCATGATCATCAAAACAGCCTGGGGGTCTTCCATCAGGTGACCGAAAAGGAGATCTTCCTGGCGATAGAGGCTGCCATGAAAGCCCGCAAAGAGTGGGAGAAAGTATCTGCGACCCACCGGGCAGCCATGGCTTTGAAAGCCGCAGAACTACTGACGACCAAATATCGTTATCAGATGAATGCCGCCACCATGCTGGTACAGGGCAAGAACATCTACCAGGCCGAGATCGACTGCATTGCAGAGATGGCCGATTTTCTCCGCTTCAATGCCTACTACATGACCCAGATCTACAGTGAACAGCCGCCCTACATCCTGGCCAACGGCTCCATGAACAGGACAGACCACAGGCCACTGGAAGGTTTTGTCTTTGCCGTGACCCCGTTTAACTTTACGGCCATCGGCGGGAACCTTCCCCTCTCCCCGGCCCTTATGGGCAATACGGTCCTCTGGAAACCAGCCTCGACATCGGTCCTCTCCAACTATCTTTTGATGAAGATCTTTCAGGAGGCGGGTTTCCCGGACGGCGTCATTAACTTTATTCCCGGATCCGGTCGTCTTGTGGGAGATATCGTCCTTGAGTCCCCTGACCTGGCCGGTGTCCATTTTACCGGGTCCACAGGGGTCTTTAACCATATGTGGTCCGTCATCGCAGGAAACATCGGACGATATAAGACCTACCCCCGCATCGTGGGGGAAACCGGGGGAAAAGACTTTGTCATCGCCCACCCTTCGGCAGATACCCATCAGGTGGCCACAGCCCTGATCAGAGGTGCTTTTGAATATCAGGGGCAGAAGTGTTCCGCAGCTTCGCGGGCTTATCTACCCTCTTCTTTGTCCCGTCCCGTCTTCGAAGCCATGGGAGCCATGCTGGACAATATCACCCCTGAACCGCCCACCAGGATCGGGGCCTTCTTCAATGCCGTCATTGACGAAAAGTCTTACGATTCCATTATGGCTTACATCGATAAAGCCAGGAACTCTGATGATGCAGAGATCCTTTTCGGCGGAAAGGGTGACAAAGAAACCGGGTATTTCATCGAGCCCACCGTCATCCTCACCAAAAATGCGCATTTTCTCACTATGGAAGAAGAGATCTTCGGGCCTGTCCTTACCGTCTATGTCTATGAGGATAATGACTTTGACAGTGTCCTCGGCCTGTGCGATTCCACATCGCCCTACGGCCTTACAGGATCCATCTTTGCCCGGGACCGCGACGCAATCGACCGGGCAGAAAAAAGGCTGCGCTATGCAGCCGGTAATTTCTACATCAACGATAAACCTACGGGTGCTGTGGTGGGGCAACAGCCCTTCGGTGGATCGAGAGCCTCAGGGACAAACGACAAGGCAGGAAGCAAACTCAATCTTCTGCGCTGGGTCAGCCCCCGGACCATCAAGGAGACATTCAACCCGCCGCTCTCCCATACCTATCCCTTTATGGATGAGCATCCGCGTTCCTGACCCATTCCTCCGTCAAACCGGGCAGAAGAGGACTATAGGGGATATCCGGAACCCTCACGATGAGAGCCTTTCCCCGGAGTACAAGGGAACAGAGCCCGGCCATCCTCTGGCCGGGCCCTCTTTTTATCTCAATTCTTCTGATCAACGATCCGGGCAATTCAAACTTGTTTTGCCCTGGGATCCCCGTAAAAACCGTCACATGATCCCGGTAAAAGTCCGCTTTTGACATGATATAGCGTTTTTTCAAAACACCAAGGCGGTACCCCGGAAGAAGGAAAAGAGCCCCGAGCAGCAAGACATAGAGGGGGAGAAGCGCCTGAAGATGTTTGCTGCGGGCGATCTCCATAAGCGTTCCGGGAGACCCGACTTCCACAGCTGCAATCACGAGTCCCACAGGGACAAGTCCTGCGGGGATGCCTCTCAGCCAGAGAAGATAGGCGTTAAAGAAGGAACGGACGGAAAAAAGGATCTCTTCCCGGTTTTCAATTTCCATAGTTGATTCCCACCATTAAAAAAGCTTCTGTCGAGGCCCCTTCTCCGGAAAGAGGTTCTCCCAGGTCACCGGGGCGCTGATAACGGCACGTCTCAAAAGTCACCCCCCCTTCCAAAATGATACGGCTTCGGGGGAGGGTCTTTCCCCCTGCCTGGAAAAAGCCTTTGACTGAAAAGGCGATTCCGCGGGTCTCTTCCCGGACCCCTCCGAGAAAGGCATAGTCTCTGGGGACATCTGAGCTGAGAAGATCCGGCCGCTCCACATCTCCCCCTACATTGATGTAATTCAATCCCTCATCGATATAGTTTTCTCCGGAACGAGTGAAAAAGGCTTCCATTTTCGCATCAAAGACCTCAGACAACCCCCACTCAAGAGAGACCCGGAAATCGTCGCTGTTGGGCCCCAGGGCGCTGCCAAGCAGGCTGCTGTAGTGGGTATGGTTATCGATGTTATAACGATGGGTATAGACAAGAGGGTTGATCCGGGTATAGGCCAGGGAAACGAGGGAATCCTCCCAGAACAAGGGATAAAAACGAGATCCCAGAGTATAGGCCGATTTTGTCCTTCTGAAATCCTGAAGCTTTCTGACGCTGAGGTCGTCCAGAAGGATCTCCCCGTATATGATGATACGGTCGGAGACAGTGATATGTCCGTCAGCCCCCATGATCACGTTATCCCGGTCCCCTTCATAATGCTGTTCGCTCCAGAAAAAATTAAAGGGGATAGCATAGCCCAGCTGAACTCCCTTATCTGCATAGATCACCCCTTCCTGGAAGGCGATATGATGGCGTCCCCCGAAGTCAAGTTCCAGGCGGTGCGCGGCCAGGTATTTCCTGCGAAAACGGTCTTTGGGGTCGGCCCCGGGCTCTTGGATCAGGCTCTCTTCCTCCTTCTCTCCGCTCCGGAGGCCGGCTGTGAACGAGACAAGACTTAAAGGGCCCCAGTCAAAAGTCAGGCGGACATGAGTATAGGATGTGGCATGGCCTGAAAGAAAGAGCCTGTGATCTTCGCCCGGACCCCAGACATTTACTCCTTTGGCGGCAGCTGCCGAGAAACCTCCGCCCTGAAAAGACAGAATAGCATCGGCGCGGTCGAAATAGAGTTCAGAGGCATCATCATTTAGATTGACCCAACCCCACCCCCTGTTTTTGACAAAGAAGTCCAGGTAGGAGACCCTCTCTTCCCGCCATTGTCCTGTTTCATCATAATAGGATCTTGTCTCTTCCTGAAGCAAGTCTCCCAGGTCCCCGTGCATGGTCTCGTCGTTAAAGGACAGACTCATGTCAAAGGCTCCCAGAGAAGCTTTAGCCCGGATCCCGCCCGTGTAGAGAATATAATCCAGTTTCGAAGATGTCCCTTCTATCCTCTCACCGGTAATATACCCTCCCCGTCCCTGAAATGTCAGTATAGCTTGCCCCTCCCCGCTTCGCACATGGACGATCCCACGGCGCACCCCGTCTTCTTCCGGAGAGAAGATGGCATCCTTGTATCTCTCCAACAACACCCTTTCACGGGATGAAAAAGAGTCTCTGCAGGACTCCGCCTGCCGGATAAAGAGAGCCGTCCTCTCCCGGCTCCAGGGAAGGGCATACCGGTAAGCCGGCAGATGATATTTTTCGGCAAGGCTTCGGGCAAAGGCGTAAAAAGGAGAACCGGCCCCTTCCAAACTGCACGCCGTGCTTATAACCAAAAAGATCCCCAGTAAGAGAAACAACGCCCTCTTCACTTCTTCTCCTCCCAACCCTGGCGTTCCAGAAGCTGCTCTTCGGGAACCTCTTTTATAAATCGGGCAGGGTTCCCCGCGACCACGGCCCGGGGGGGGACATCTTTCAGAACGACGCTTCCGGCTCCCACAAGGGCGTCCCGGCCCAAAGTCACTCCCGGGAGGACAACGGCCCCCGCTCCGATACGGGCCCCCTCTTCCATAGTCACGCCTTTAAAGCAGAGAAACCTCTTCTCTGTCCGCCCCACATAATTATCGTTGGATGTCACAACACAAGGCCCGACAAAACAGAAATCCCCTATGGTTGAATAGGCGGTGATATAGGCATTCGTCTCTATTTTACAGAATCTCCCGATGCCCGTTTTGTTTTCCACAGCTGCTCCGCGTCCTATGATACTTCCCTTTCCCACAGAGACGTGTTCCCGGACCGTGGCGTAATCAGCGATAAGGACTCTTTCTCCGATGACTGCCCCGCGGTAAAGGACCGCGCCGGTCCCGATGAGCACTCCGTCTCCGACCGTAAGGGGCTCTGTCTCTTCCTCCCCGGTCACCGCGCTGTTGACGCTCTTGAGGGTCTCTTTCCCGAGGTGCGCAAAAGAGTCGATCCGAACGTTGTCTCCGATGACAGTCCCTGATTCGATGACCACGCAGGCTCCGATAGTACATCCGTGCCCGATACGGACCTCTTTTCCGATCACGCAGCCAGGCCCGCAAACGGGTTTTTTCCTTCGATTCTGTTTCATGTCCCTCCTTAAAAGATGATCTCCAGGAGAGTCCCGTAGTCGGATTCTCCTGCGCGGATTGTCCCTCCTGATTCTGTGATGATGTCTTTGACCAGGGAAAGGCCCAAACCGCTACCGTCGGAATGACGAGCTTTATCCCCTCTGTAGAATTTTTCAAAGATACGTTCCCGCTCTTCGGGAGGGACCCCGTCTCCGTTATCTTCAACCGTCATCCGAAGAGACGTGCCTCTCCGGCTGGCTGATATGTGACATATCTTCTTTTTTTTCGAATTATAGCGATAGGCATTAGACAGGAGGTTGTCCAGGACCGTCTCCAGTTCCGCTTGTTTCAGGGGGACGGAGAGCTTTTCGGGAACATCCAGGGTGATCTCCATGAGAGGCCGGTACCTTTTCTGAAACGAGAGGACAACCGGCTTGAGGATAGATTCTCCTTTCCCGAGTTCACCGGCTCGGTCATATCTTTTGATCCGATCGATATAGGTATCCATTAGGGAGACCTCTTCAAGCAACTCATCATAGCGTTCTTCTCCCGGCGGGAAGACCCGGTCCTTCATCCCCTCGACGATCCCTCTGATAATGGTCAGGGGTGTTTTCATATCATGGGAGAGATTGGTCATAAACGAACGCTTGGCCCTCTCCTGTTCACGGAGTTCGGCCGCCATTTTTTCCAGCCCTTCTTTGAAAGGGGCCAGCTCTTCATAGGGGATCTGAAGATGAAGGTCGTAATCTCCCCGGGCGAGACGGGAAACTTCCCCGGCGTTTTCATGGCTCTGGCGAAGGATCTTTCTTGAGAAACGGACGACGACAAAGAGATAGAGAACACTCAGCAGCAGGACGACGCCTGTCGCAAAGAGCCACAGCTGTCTCATAAAAGCCGTCTCCACCGGTGTCAAAAAATTCCGGTTCACAAGATAATAATCCAGTGTCCTCCCTGTATCCTTATCCAAAAAAGCGGTCTCATTGATCTTTTTCGCCTTCTCCGGATCGAGGCCGGAAGGGTACCGGAGAATGACATTGCCTTCCCGGTCACGCAGGACCATTCCGATATTTCTTCTCCAGGGCTCAGGCGGGCGATGCATGCGGCCCCGGTTCTCCATGGGCCGGAAAAACCCGTTCTGGGAAAATATCACACGGCTGATCATGGGCAGATCCTGTTTGAAGCGCTCCAGGACATTATTTTTGTACCTTATATTCATGAAGATCATCATGGCCCCATAGAGGAAAATGATCCCCACAACCGCCGGAAGGACAAAGCGGACAAAAAGGATCCGTTTCAGCGTTGTCATGGCCCCTCCGTGAATTTGTACCCGGCCCCGTAGACCGTTATCAGAAAAATCGGATGCGACGGGTCTGGTTCGATCTTTTTGCGTATATTCTTGATGTGCGAGTCTACGGCCCTGTCGAAGGCTTCCTCATCCTCTTTGAACACGAGGTCCAGGATCATCTCCCTCGAAAAGATGCGTCCCGGATGACTCGCAAGAAGGTAGAGGATCTCAAACTCCCGGGAAGAAAGAAAGACTTTTTTCCCCCTTTTCCGCCAGGTCTGGTCCTGAGGATGGAGTTCTGCCTCTCCGGCCCTGAGGACTTCCCGGAATGCAGGCTGAGTACTTCTCTTAAGGAGTGCCTTGATCCGGGCCATAAGGACCCGGGGACTGAAGGGTTTTGTCACATAGTCATCAGCGCCTCTTCCGTATCCATCGAGAATATCCGGCTCAAGGCCCTTGGCCGTGACCATGATCACCGGGACAGCTTTACGTCTTTTGATCCACGCCAGGACCTCTTCTCCGCTTTTTTCGGGAAGCATCCGGTCCAGAAGGACGAGGTGGGGATCGAAAAACTCAAATTCCCTGACAGCTTTTTTCCCGTCTCCGGCAACGCGCACTTCATAACCCTCTTTTTCGGCGTATTGCCGGACAATGGAGGCGATCTTCTCTTCATCTTCCACGATGAGGATCTTTGTCTTTTCCATCTTCCCCTCCTTCCCCCTGCCTGAAGTATACTCCCTTCACCCTATCCTGTCCAAGAGTTTGCCTGAGCCGGGTCAGAAGCTCTCCCCTTCTTCCGGATAATTCAAAAAGCCACGCTGACGAATCACAGACCACCGTAAGTCTGCCTTTGACCAGAAAAAGGGGCCGGCAATGCCGGGCGGCCTTGTCTCCGGCCACCCGGGCCCAGGCCTCTTCGATTTCGTCAAGATGTTCGGCCTCTCCCGCCTTGATGATCTTCCGGATCACATCAGAGATCGGACGCATGGGTGATCACCCCTTCCCTGACGTGAAAAGTCCGGCTCCCGGAGCCGAAGGGCTGTTTTCCTTCCACCATGGTGAAAAATACCTGGCTCTCTGTACGAATGATCTCTTCAAGCAGGCCCTTTCTTCTGGAGTGGTCCAGTTCCTCAAAGATATCATCCATGAGGAGGATCCCTTTTTTGGGCGAACGGCTGTTAAAGAGATCCAGAAGCGTCAGAAGGAGCGAAAGCACAAAGCTTTTCATCTGTCCCTGTGAGGCGTGAGTTGACATCTCCTTTGCGTTCATAGACAGAGTATAGCGGTCCCTGTGGGGCCCCACCGTGGTATAGCCGCGCTCTCTGTCCTCTCCTCGTGAGCTGAAAAACTCCTCCTCGTCAAAAGAAGGCACATGGCGGATCCGGGCATCCCGGACAGCCGGGAAAAGACGCTGAAAGGTAGCCGGAAGGGCTTCATTGATCTCTGTTATGAACTGCGCCCGGGCCCGGGTGACCTCTTCGCCGTAACGGCAGAAGTATTCATCCCAGATCTCCAGCTCCTTCCGGCTGAACGAGCGGGATTTCAGAAGAGCGTTGCGCTCCTGTAAAACACGGTTAAAGCGAAGCAGAGACTCCCTGTAGGGGGGATAAAAAAAAAGGATATAAGTGTCGAAAAACCGGCGGACTTCTCCGGAGGAAAAATAAAAGATGTTAAAGACCTCGCGGCTGACGAGAAAGGGAAAGACCTGCATAAAAAACTCCGAATATCCCAGTTCCTGCTGTTCCATCCCGTATTTGAAGTTTTTCTCCCTGTCGTAGAAGAGAAACCTCTCATGGGCAGCCCCCGATTCTCGCAGGACGAGACGAAACCAATCCTCTCCCCATTGGATCATATCACGTCCCCGGGCCTTCCGGAAACTTTTGCCGTTGAAAAAGAGGTAGAGGGCCTCCAGTACATTGCTTTTCCCTGATCCGTTTGGGCCCTCGATGATATTGAAACGGGGAGAGACATCCATCTCCCCCCGTTTGATATTACGGAATTGATACAGTTCTAAGCTTTGAAGGCTCATCCCGCCATCAGTCAAGCATGACCAGGGGCATGATGACCCAGAGATAATCCGCACTGTTTTCCGGAGTCATCAGGACAGCGCTTTCATTGTTATACATGGTCATGACGATATTTTTATCTTCCAGGGTGGAAAGGACGTCTTTTATATATTTATAGTTGAAATCAATACGGATCTCCTCATCCTCGTACTGGGCCGCGATGATGTCTTCAGCCAGACCGATATCCGCCATGCGGGCACTGATCTTGAGTTTTCCCTGTCCAAACTGCAGAGAAGCCCGGCCCGATTCCCGGTTGACGAAGACCGATACCCGCCTCAGGGAGTCAAGGAGACCCAGCCTGGGGACAAGCGCCTTTTTGTTATTGACACTGGGGATCACTTTGTCGTATTTAGGATATTTAGCGTCAATAAGCCTGGATACAAGGACGATCTGGTCGATATCAAAACGGATATGCTGTTTGTCGAAGGAGATGACCACATCCCCTTCATAATCGATCTTCTGAATCTCATCCAGGACCTTACGGGGAACGACCACACGTGTCCCCTCTTCCACAGAGACCGCTGCCGGCTTTGCCGATGCCTTGGCCAGAATGTGGGAATCGGTGGCCACAAGGTTCAGGACTCCCTCCTCGTACTCAAAAAGGATCCCTCTGAAGACATACCGGGCCCCGTCCACGGCCGTTCCTATAATCGTCCTGGCGATCATCTCTTTCAGTTTTTCAAAGGGGACAGTGAGAGTCGCCGGCTCTTCGGAATGGGGAAACTCAGGATAATCATCGGCGGGGATCACCGACATCTCGAACTTCGCACTTCCGGAAGCGATGTAGGCCTTGTCCTCTTCAACCATGACAACGACTGTCTCTTCGGGAGACTCGGAGATGATCTTGACGAATTTCTCCGCCGGGACCGTGGTCTTTCCCGGAGTCTCGGCATCTACCCCGTTCACACGATAGCGGATACCCACCTCCAGGTCGGACCCCTCCATGGTCATGGAGCTACCGTCCAGCTGTATCATCATATTCTGCAGGATAGGTTTCATGGATTTTGTGTTGATGATATTTCGAACAATATTCATCGGTTTTATGATTTCACTTTTTTTCAACGTGAATTTCATCATTTGAAACCTCCGTTATTTAGAAAACTGATCACTTTATCCACTTCATTACGAAAGACGATATCCTCTTTCATGCGTCCTTCGATCTTATTGCAGGCGTTTATGACGGCAGCATGGTCTCTTCCTCCGAACGAC
The DNA here is from genome assembly GCA_016937175.1 of Candidatus Mcinerneyibacteriota bacterium. Taxonomy (GTDB): domain Bacteria; phylum Macinerneyibacteriota; class Macinerneyibacteria; order Macinerneyibacteriales; family DSCS01; genus DSCS01. The sequence continues at coordinate 11,169 of JAFGWL010000001.1, forward strand.
TGTCCTATAGCCTGCAGGGTATCATTTGTAAAGCGCCGGCTCAGATACATGGCGACGAAACGGGGCAGGACGACTTCCTGGTTTCTCCGTTTCCCTTCAAGCATCTTGACCGTCATGTTGAAGTAGAGAGCCACCTGTTTTTTGATATTCTCCACGGACATATCTTTGAGGTTGTTGTCGAAAAATTCAGAGAGAAGGGCCGTGATATCATTTTTCCCGAGTTTTTCCATGTTATTGGATATTTTTTTGTAGAATTTTATCCGGCGCAGACAACCTTCCAGCTTCCTGACGTTGCTGGTCACATTCTCTCCTATGAAGAACATCAGCTCAGGATCGATCTCCACCCCCATGTCTTCGGCCTTTTTCCTGAGGATAGCCACCCGGGTCTCCAACTCCGGTTTTCTGATATCTGTGACAAGACCCCATTCAAAGCGTGTGATGAGCCTTTTTTCGATATTGATATCGGCCGGGGGCCTGTCGCTTGTGATGACGATCTGTCTTTTTAATTTATAGAGGTCATTGAAAGTATGAAAAAACTCCTCCTGGACGGCTTCACTCTTTTCGATGACATGGATATCATCGATAAGGAGGACATCTACGTTTCGATATTTATCCCGGAAGGACTCCGTGGTCCTGTTCCTGATGGCTTCGATGAGTTCATTCCGGAACTGGTCGGCGGTAACATAAGAACATTTGACATTTTTATCGTATTGAAAGACCTTATTCCCTATCGCCTGCATCAGATGTGTCTTTCCCAGGCCGGAATCCCCATAGATAAAAAGGGGGTTATAGATAGATTTGCCGTAACTCTGCGCTACAGCCAGTGCGGCGGAATAGGCCATCTCATTACTGCGTCCGATGATGAAATTTGAAAATGAAAACTCTTTATCAAAATTCAGGACTTGTCCGGAACCCTTCTCGCCCTGCAAAGGTTCCACCCGACGGTCTACGATATTGAATTGGACATCGACGCTCCCGCCGACTCCTTCACGCAGGATAAAATCCAGCTCTTCGCCGAAAAGGACGCGGATCCTGTGAAGAAAAATCTCATCATATGACTCAAAGGAGACGGTCTGCCCCACATGATTGACATGGACAGACTGAAAGAGGTTTTCAAGATTTGCTCTGTCCATCTTCTCGGACAGACGATCCATGATGTATTCTCTCAGATTATGATCCAATGAAACCAACCGAACCTTTCAAAATTTCCCTCCCGGACGACTCTCTTCAAATTATGATATACGCCCTGCGGGGTTCTGCAAGTCTTTTTTCAGCATAAAATATCTTGTAGTATATCCACAATTTAGAAACACAATTTTTAATTACAAACATTGTTAGTACTCCCCTACCCTTTTCTAAAAACAATCTATCTGCCTATATAACAACCACTTAACTATATAAATCAAAAAAAAGGGCTAGAGTCTTGACACCAAAAACACAAAAAATTCACATTGATAATTTTATCGGCAAAAGATGTAATGTTTTCTTTTTGTGTCCTTTTCTTTTTGTTTTGTGTCTCCTTTGTTTTCATCTTTTCCTTTTTCCTTTTTCTCTTCCCCGCCCACAAAAAAAGACACATTCATAATTCCTCTAACTTCCTGATCCTCTCTTTCTTTCCTTCTTTTTTCACAAACACACAGACACTACTACTACTACTTTTTTAAATAAAAGAGTAGATAAAAGAAGAGTAGTAAACGGAACTCAAAAAATACTATTGACATGGGGGCTTACCTTTGATACCTTTTCGCAAAGGAGGAGTGGCTGAGTGGTTGAAAGCGGCGGTCTTGAAAACCGTTGTGCCGCAAGGCACCGTGGGTTCGAATCCTACCTCCTCCGCTGAACACATAACCGGAGAGATGGCCGAGCAGGCTTAAGGCGCACGATTGCTAATCGTGTGAGGTACTAAAGGGTGCCTCCGTGGGTTCGAATCCCACTCTCTCCGCCATACTGGGGAGGTGCGAGAGTGGTTGAATCGGCACGACTGGAACTCGTGTGTGCCTTAACCGGTACCGTGGGTTCGAATCCCACCCTCTCCGTTGCTGCGGGGGAGTCTCAGGCTTCCCCTTATCCATTTCTCCAATATTGACATCGAATTAAATTTTGTTATCCTCCATGAGGAGGTCTCTATGAAGAATTATTGTATTACAGGAGGAGCCGGTTTTATAGGTTCTCACCTGGCAGGGTTTCTCCTGGCCCGGGGAGACCGCGTGACAGTGGTCGATAATTTTTGCGATTTTTATCCTCTTTCTTATAAGATCCACAATGTACTAAGAACCCTGAACAGAGAGACAAGTAAAATTGATACCCTTGAAGACCTTATCGAGGAAACCAGGAAAACGGAGAGCTATTCCCTTATACTGGCTGACATAAGGGATGAGAAGTCCATAGAGAGTCTCTTTAAGAGGGAAAAAATCGATGCCGTGATACATCTTGCAGCCATGGCCGGAGTCCGTCCTTCCCTCGCCGACCCCAGACTATACGAGGATGTCAATATTGCCGGGACACTGAACATACTGGATGTGTGCCGGAAAGAAGGCATCGGAAAGATAGTGATCGCCTCCTCTTCTTCTGTTTACGGAAACACGAAAGAGGTCCCTTTCCGCGAGGATATGCCCGTAGACAATCCGATCTCTCCCTATGCAGCCACCAAAAAAGCGACAGAGCTCTTTGCCTCGGTCTATCATAATATCTATCATATGGATATCGCTCTTCTCCGATATTTCACCGTGTACGGGCCCGGACAGCGCCCGGACCTGGCGATACATAAATTTACAAGGGCTCTTTTTGAAGAGAAGGAGATACCTTTTTTCGGAGATGGGACGATGAAAAGGGATTATACCTATATCGATGATATTATACAGGGAACCGTGCTGGCCCTGGAATGGGTGGAAAGGAACAGTAAAGTCTGTGAAGTCATCAATCTTGGAGAGAGCAGGACAGTCTCCCTCCAGGAGCTTGTGGAACTTCTTGCGCAGAAGACGGGGAAAGAACCCCGGTTACGCAGAGAGCCCCAGCCTCCGGGAGATGTCGACTGTACTTATGCTGATCTTAATAAAGCCCGAAAGCTTCTGGGATATGCTCCCGGGATCTCCATAGAAGAGGGGTTGGACAGGTTTGTACGATGGTGCCGTGACTTTTATCACTATTAAAAGGAGAAAAAGATGAAAATTGGAGTCGTTGGAACGGGATATGTGGGGTTGGTGACAGGGGTTTGCCTGGCCGACTTCGGCCTTCCTGTATTATGTATGGATGTGGATAAGAAAAAAATAGAGACAATAGAAGAAGGGCATTCCCCCATATACGAGCCCGGACTCGATGTAATACTTGAAAAAAATTTAAAGGAAGAGCGTCTTCATGTCACTACCGACATGAAAAGATGCGTCGAAGAGTGTGATGTCATCTTTATCGCCGTAGGGACACCTCCCAAAGAAGACGGGTCAGCGGACTTGAAGTATGTCCTGGATGTCGCTGAACAGATAGGCCGTTACATGAACAGCTATAAGGTCATCGTCGATAAGTCGACAGTCCCGGTAGGGACCGGGAAAAGAGTGGAAGAGAGTATCAGAAATGAGTTGAAGAAGAGAGGCGTTGAATTGGACTTTGATGTGGTATCAAATCCTGAATTCCTCAGAGAGGGAAAGGCCCTGCACGATTTCACCCATCCCGACAGAGTCGTGATAGGAACCAGGACAGAAAGGGCTGCAGAAGTCATGAAGGAGGTCTACCGGGTCCTCTATCTGAATAAGACTCCCTTTGTCTTTACTGACATCGAGACAGCGGAGATGATAAAGTATGCTTCCAATGCTTTTCTTGCCGTTAAGATCAGTTTTATAAACGAGATGGCTCTCCTGGCTGAAGAGGTCGGAGCCAATGTCCAGGATATTGCATCAGCCATGGGAATGGACGGGCGTATATCACCTAAATTCCTTCACGCCGGGCCGGGATACGGAGGAAGCTGTTTTCCCAAAGATACCAAGGCATTGGTGGATATTGCCCGCAAGGAGGATATAGAGCTTTATGTCGTCAACGCGGCCATCGAAGCTAATGAACGCCAGAAGATGAAGATGGTGGAAAAAATTGAAAAGAACATGAAAGATTTTAAAGGGAAAGAGATTGCTGTTTTGGGACTGACCTTTAAACCGGATACCGATGATATGAGAGAAGCCCCTTCTCTGACGATCATTCCCGAACTCATCAAAAGAGGAGCACGGATCAGGGCTTTCTGTCCCAAGGGATTTAAAGAAGCCGGCTGGCGGCTCGAAGAATGGAAAGAAAAGATCACCTACTGCCGTGATGAATATGAGGCGGTAGAAAATTCCCACGCCGTGGTCCTGATCACAGAATGGAATCAATTCAGGGGGATGGATCTGGAACGGATGAAAAAGAGTATGAAGGGTGACTTCTTTTTCGACCTGAGAAACGTCTACTCGGGTGATGATAAAATCCGCAATTTGTTTAAATATTTTCCTGTCGGCCTGTCCTGAGGAGAGACATGAAAGTCGTACATCTGGATGCATTCAGAAAATACGGGGGCGGGCAGAAGAGATATGTCAATATATCCTCTTACATCGCAGGTCAGGGGCATGAGATGGTCCTGGTCTCTCCCCCAGACGTCAAAGTTCGGGACTATTTTCCGGGTCGCCTCTATACGGCTCCATTCTTAGGAGATGCCGATCTAATGACCCTGGTGAAGATCATCTGGGTGGTTCTCAAAGAGAGGGCGGACATACTCCATACCCATTCACATCATGACCATTGGATGGGGTCTTTGGTCAAAGCCCTTCTGGGAAAAAGAATCAAACTGATCCACACAAGGCACGTGGATTTTGAGGTCAAAAACACTCCTCTGAGCCGATTTATGTATGTCCGTTCGCCTGATTATACCATTACGAGCTGCAGAAGTATCAAAGAGACGATGATCCGGTCTTTGGGGAAAAGCAAGGGATTTAAAGAAGAGAAATTCGAGCCTATCCTGACATTCAATTACCCTGAACAGTGGGGGACACCTGGAAAAATTAGAAAGGAGTTCGGGATTTCGCCGGAGGAGAGATGTGTCGCGACCATAACAAGGATTGTAGACAATAAAGGGCATCGTCACCTCCTGAGAGCTATCCCGGAGATCATTGAAAAAATAGGGACGGTGAAATTCTTTATTGTAGGAGAGGGTCCTTATCTTCCCGTTATCAGAGGGATGGTAAAGGAAATGAAACTGGAACCCTATGTGGTCTTTACGGGTTTCAGAAAAGATATATGGGATTTCTACGCTGACATGGACCTTTCTGTATTCCCCACAGAAAATGAAGGTATAGCACCCGGTGTGATGGAATCTCTCTTCTATTCAGTTCCTGTCATCGCTTCTGACATCGGAGGGATACCTGAGGTCATCACACACGGCTGGAACGGACTTCTTTTCTCCCCGGGGGATTCCCATCAGCTGGCCGACACGGTCATTCACCTCTTTACCCACAGGGAAGAGTATGATAGATTAAAAAGAAACTGTGTGACATGGACGGAAGAACGTAAAAAAGAGGATCCTCCCGGAAAGAAGATGCTGGAGGCTTACAGAAAGGTGACCGGAAAAGGATGAAACTTTCGGCTTTGATCTTATCAAAAAACGAAGAGGATAATATCACCGAATGTGTGAAGAGTGTCGCCTTTTGTGATGAGATCCTTGTCATAGACTCCGGGTCAGAGGATAAGACGCGTTCTATGGCTGAACAGGAAGGGGCGCGGGTCATCGTCAATCCCTGGCCGGGCTTTGCCCTGCAGCGGGATTTCGGGATAAAGCAGTGCGCTAATCCCTGGGTCCTTATGGTCGATGCTGACGAAAGAGTCACTCCGGCCTTGCAGGAGGAGATCAGAACGCTATTTTCGGAAGGGACTCCGGCCTGCTACGGGTATGAGATCCCCCGAAGGACTTTCGCCTTCGGACAGGAGATGAGACATATGTGGCCGGGACGGAGCCTGAGGCTGTTTCATAAGGAAAAGGGAAAGATGACCTTAAAACGCCATGTCCATGAAAAGATACTCATAGACGGATCCGTGGGACGCCTGAAAGAGCCCATGCTTCACTACTCCTACAGGACGGTGGGAGAATACATAGATAAGATGAATCATTATACAACGCTTTTGGCTTTCCAGAAGAGGGAGGAGGATCCCGGTGTTACGGGAAGGAAAGCCTATCGGAGGGCGGTCGGGCGGTTCTGGCACCGATTTCTGGATAAATATATCTCAAGAGGAGCCTTCCGGGACGGACGCTTCGGATTCTATCTGGCCCTTTTGACGGGAATACAGGCCATGACCGTGGAATTCAAACTCATGGAGCTCCTGGAAGAAAAAAGGCAGGGGAAAAAGTGATCTCGTATAAAGAAGCTTTGAAAAAAAAGATAGAAGAAAAGACCGCTATAGTCGGCGTTGTGGGCCTGGGCTATGTGGGCCTTCCCCTGGCTGTAGCCGTTGCCGGAAAGGGATTTCAGACTATTGGATTCGACATACAGAAAAAAAGAACTGAGATGGTCAACAGAGGCGAAAACTATATCGGAGATGTCGATGAAGAGGAGTTACGAAGAAGGATCAGTAAAAAAAAGCTCCGGGCGACCACCGACTATGCGGAGATAGGCAAGTGTGATGTGATTTGTATTGCCGTCCCTACTCCTCTGGACAAATACAAGCAGCCAGACGAGCGCTATGTCTTGAGGTCTTCAAAGGATATTGCCAGGGCTGCCCGAAAGGGAGCGTTGGTCATCCTCGAAAGCACCACTTATCCGGGTACTACAGAAGAGGTCGTAGCTCCCATCTTCCGCAAACAGGGATTCACCGTGGGGGAGGATCTCTATCTGGCCTTTTCCCCGGAGCGTGTAGACCCCGGAAATCCCGTCTATAAGACAGCCAATACCCCGAAGATCGTAGGGGGGATGAGCGATTCATGCAGTGAACTCTCCAGCCTCTTCTATACCTCTGTCCTTGATGCCCCTGTGACAACTGTAAGCAGCCCCAAAGTGGCGGAGATGGAGAAGATCCTGGAAAACACCTTTAGGAACATCAATATCGGACTGGTCAATGAAATGGCGATCCTCTGTGACAAAATGGGCATCGATATCTGGGAGGTCATCCGGGCGGCATCCACAAAACCTTACGGATATATGACATTTTATCCCGGGCCCGGCATCGGAGGCCATTGCATTCCCATCGACCCCTTTTATCTGACATGGAAAGCCAGGGAATATGACTATCACACCCGTCTCATCGAGACCAGCAGTGAGATCAATAATTATATGCCTGAATTTGTGGTAGAACGGGTGTTCAAAATGTTGAACAGGCATGGCAAACCTATGAACGGAGCCCGTATCCTGATCCTGGGGACCGCCTACAAAAAGAATATCGGTGACCTGCGGGAAAGCCCTGCTTTGACCATTATCTCGATTCTGGAAAAAAACGGGGCCTTAATATCGTATAATGACCCCTTTGTCCCCTCTTTCCGGCACCAGGGAAAGATATACGCTTCCGTTGAGCTGACCGAAGATGAAATCAAAAAAGCAGACCTTCTCCTTCTTATCACAGACCATGACACCTATGACGCCGATTTTCTGATAAGACAAAAGACCCTTCTCTTCGATACAAGAAACTTAACCCGGGGCGTGAAGAGCCCTTATGTGGAGAGATTATGATCAACCTTATACTCTATTCCATTGTCCAGGCCTTTCATGCCATGAAAGAACGTCTTTTCTCAAAAAAGAGTTTTTTACAATGGGTTATCCTCACGACTCTTCTCTTTTTTGTCTTTATCGACACACGGGTACCGCTGAGCAAGTTCTCTCTGGGAGCATGGACATACTATTCTCTTTGGGCGTTCCTGATCCTCATCGACCGGTTTTTTGAATATCTGTTTATCAGAAAACTCCATAAAAATCCTGATTGCGCCGGAGAGAACCCTCTTCCCTTCATCCGGCCGGCTCTTTTCATGACAGCACTTGACCTGATCTATCTCAACTTTATGAGATTTATTGGGATGACGGCTCTTCCTTTTCTCGGACGGATCGCTTCAGGCAGCAGCTGGAGCACGGTCAACAGCTATCTGATGAAAGGACTCTACTATTTTATCATCATCCTCTTTCTTGCAGTCCGCTGGAATATTTTTATCCTCCTCTACCGGGAAAGGAGAAAATACTTTACCTCGCTGAAAAAAGCCTTCATAATATTGCGGGAAAATTTCGGGACGTATGTCTTTTTTGGCATCTTCTTCCTTATTATGTGGATTTTCCTCCAGTGGGGAGATAGGACACTGGGAAACTGGATGGGGGCCTCTCTCCTTCTGAAAGGGGAGAACGGGTTGCTTTCTGTCATTGCCCATTTCACTGCGGTCAATGCAATACGGCTGGCCATCCTCCTTCCGCTCCATATTTTTTTATACTATTCCCTGATCTATCTCTTTTATAATGTGACGGAGTATCCCCGCCAGGAGGATATGCCCTACGTCATGCGGTTCCTGGTATTAAGGAGAGGTGGCTGAGTGGACGAAGGCGGCAGACTCGAAATCTGTTGTACCTCTTGCTAGGTACCGTGGGTTCGAATCCCACCCTCTCCGTTTGACCGGAGGAGTATGTCAATTGTTTTCTTTGATTCCGGGATGGGGGGGATTACCGTCCTCCGGGAGGCTCTGACGCTTCTCCCTGGACAAGAATTTCTTTATTACGCAGATACAGGCCATGTCCCTTACGGCAAGAGGACAGCCGAAGAGGTCCGTTCTTTGGTGATCAGCGCTGTGGAGACCATTGTTAAGCGGGAGCGGCCCCGAGCGCTTGTGGTAGCCTGTAATACTGCAACGAGTGTGGCTATTGAAAGCCTCAGGAAAGTCAGCCCTTTTCCCGTTATCGGAATGGAACCGGCGGTAAAACCAGCGCTGGAGCACGAAAAAGTCAGCGGAAGGCGCGTCCTTGTCCTGGCTACTCCCCTGACACTTTCCCAGGAGAAATATTCAGATCTTGTCTCACGCCTGGACAGCGAAGGGCAGGTGGATTCACTTCCGCTTCCCGGCCTGGTGGACCTGGTGGAACAAGAAGATTTCCGGGGAGAAAAGGCCAGAGCCTATCTGCAAGAGGCTTTTTCTTCTTTGAAGAGAGAAGACTACGGCACTATCGTCCTCGGCTGTACCCATTTCCCCTTTTTTAAAAATGAGATCGCTTCTTTTTTTTCTCCCTATGCTGACGTCATCGACGGAAACAAAGGGACCGTCCTTCATCTGATCCGGTGTCTGGGATCTTCCCCCCGGGCGGAAAGAGAAGCTCACGGCCCGGTTGTCTTCATGTCAAGCGGAGATGTTGAAAAAGACAAGGGCAAGTTCTTTCGTTTAATGGAGCGCTATCAGGGGAGTCGGTGAAAGGTGTTTGCCGAGATCGTCTTTCCCGATATTGAGGGCCGTTCATTTACCTACTCTCTGACACCCGAACAGATTCCTGCGGCTCTTCGCGGAGCCCGTGTCCTGGTTCCTTTCCGAAGAGGGATCAAAAGAGGGTATCTTTTGAGCCTGAAAGAGGACCCGCCTCAAGGGGTTACTGTGCTGAAGGGAATCCTGGAGATCATAACCCCGGTCATCCCGGACAGCCTGTTTCGACTGGCACTCTGGATGGCGGACTATTATCTGGTCTCATACGGCAGGATGCTCCATACCGTCTATCCGGCGCCGGCCAGAGTAGCACATCATGAAGTCGTTCTCCCCGGCCCTCTCTTTTCAAAGGCCGTTCCCCGGCTCAAAGAACTCGTGTCCGAAAAAGGCATCAGGCTTGAGAAATTAAAAAAAGAAGGTCTCTGGGATGAGAGTGACATAGAGACTTTACTGGAGAAGGGGATCATCCGCAGTCAAGTCACCATCCGGGACGGGAAGAGAAAAGAAAGTATCATCGTCTATACAGGCCCTGAAACGTGCCCGGAGATCCCTGCCAGGGCAGCCCGGCAGCGGGAGATCCTGGACAGAGTCCTTGCTGTGGGCGGATCTCTGCCCTTGAAAGAGTTCGGCCGTTCATCGGCCATACGCGCGTTGGAAAAAAAGGGACTTATCACTATCCGGGAGGACACTCTCAACGAAGCAGAGCAAAAACATCTTCCCTTTTCTCCCAACTTGAAGACTCTGACCGGCGAACAGGAAAAGGCTTATCGGGATATCTTTGAGACTTTAGAGAGAGGGTTTTCCGTTCACCTTATCCACGGGATCACGGGAAGCGGCAAGACAGAGGTCTATCTTCACCTTATGAAATCGGTTTTGGAAAAGGGAAAAGATGTCCTTTACCTTGTCCCGGAAGTGGCCCTGACTTCTCATCTGACCCACCGCCTTGAAGCTGCCCTGGGAGAAAGGGTCAATGTCCTGCACAGTTATATGGGGAAAAGAGACCGGTACGAGGCCTGGAACCGCGCGTTCCAATCAGCCGGAGAGGTCTTCATAGGACCCCGGTCCGCCCTCTTTACGCCCTCTCCGAACCTGGGCCTGATCATCGTGGACGAAGAGCATGAAAGCTCTTTCAAACAGGACGAAAACCCGCGCTACAATGGGCGGGATGCCGCCGTATACAGGGGAAAAGAGGAAGGTATCCCTGTCCTTCTCGGGAGTGCCACTCCCTCTGTGGAAAGCTACACCAATGCCACCTTTCTCAATAAATACAAACTCCATACCTTGAAAGAACGTTATGATACAGCCGTCCTTCCCCGGGTCACCATAGTGGATATGCGTTCGGAGACATTCGACAGCGGTAAGACGTACCCTTTTTCAAGAGCCATGCTTGATCATCTTCGTAAAAGGAAGGAGAGGGGGGAACAATCGATCCTTTTTATGAACAGAAAAGGGTATCATACCGCCCTCATCTGCAGCCGATGCGGAACCCCTCTGGAATGCCCCCACTGCTCTCACCTCCTGACCTATTATAAAGGGCGTCATATTCTTCAATGTCACATCTGCTCTTCGCACTTCTCGCGAGATGAGGTCCGATGCCCCCGATGCGGAAACGACACCTTCACGGAAAGTGGAATGGGGACGGAAAAGGTGGATGAAAGGGTCAAACTGCTTCTGCCGGAGTTTACCGTCATGAGAATCGACGGGAGTACTGTGGGGCGTCATGACACTGCGAAAATATTATTCAACGATTTTGAAAAAGGAAAGGCCGATATTCTCATAGGGACCCAGATGGTAGCCAAGGGAATTGATTTTGAAAATGTGACATTTGTCGGAATCCTTTCTGCCGACGCTATGATGAATCTTCCTGATTTCAGGGCTAATGAAAGAACATTTCAGCTGATCAGCCAGGTCTGTGGCCGGTCAGGACGGGGGAAAAAACGGGGAGAAGCCTTGATCCAGACATGGATGCCGGGCCATTATGTTATACAAAGTGCCCTGAACCATGACTATGAGATGTTTTTCAATTCAGAAATCACTTATCGAAAAGAGTTGGACTACCCACCATTTACACGACTCTGCCGGGTTATTTTCGAGAATAAAGACAAGGAGGAGCTGGAAAAGGAATGTCTGGAGTTGGAAAAGGCGCTGAACCGGCTGACAGGATCCTCGGTTACGGCCTTTTTTCAAACCTTTGAAAAGACTCCACGGCGCGCTGATTTCTACAGAGCCTTTCTCCTGTTGAAATCCCGGGAGACCGGGGATCTCAGAAGGACAGTACTCCTGATAAAAAAAAGAAGCCGGAAGATGAGATCCCGTTTTCTGGCTGATATGGATCCTGTCTATTTAGGGCTTTAGCTTGCAGCGGAAGATCTGATAGAATTTGTCCACAAGATTATAGTGGCCTTCGTTGTATTCTGTCTCTGTCGTCGGAGACGAAAAGATGATGAACCCTTTTCCGAAATCTTCTCTGAAGTTAAAGATGAGGTCGTAATGAATGGGGCCGGTCTTTTCTTTCAGGTAGCGCCAATTCGCCAGAATATGATACCCCGGGTCGAGAGAAGAGATCTCCTCAGGGTCGAAGAGACAGTTTTCCTGGATGTTTTCCGTACTTTCTCCGGAAATCGCGGTAAAGCGGTAGGCATAATGAGTATGGGGAACAGCGATGATGAGCCTTTTGATCATCTCTTCAAAAATCAGGGCAGGATTCTCGGACGTGATATCAAAAAACTCAAGAAGATTCCGGACCATATTTTCAGAACGGGAAAAATCGTCTGTTATGATGCCGTAGAGAGAGTCTTTTTTGTGGGATTGGGAACGCAACGCTTTGTTCCAGAAAAGAGAGCGGTTTCTACCCCGGTTTTTGGCTTCAAGAAGAGCAGAGTCGGCCTGATTGATCAGAATGTTGATCCATTCCGAGTCATCCGGGTATATGGCACACCCTATGCTGACAGTAATGGGCATATTCTGCAAGATCTTAATCTTTTCAATGGATTGGCGTAATTCTTCAGTCTTTTTTTCCGCGTCCTGCCTGGTCATATTGAACAGTACGGCGATGAACTCTTCTCCGCCGTAGCGTCCGATGAGGTCGTTGCGCCGGATCCCCTTTTTCAGCTGAGAAGCGATTTTCCAAAGGACTTCATCGCCCTTCTGGTGTCCGTAACGGTCATTGACCTTCTTAAAGTGGTCTATATCGATCATGAGAAAGGCGCACTTGTTTTCCGGCCCTTTTTGGTGTCGCAGACGGGTTTTCAACTCCTTTAAAAAAGCATGACGGGTGAGAAGGTATGTGGTCTTATCCAGAATAATGTCTTCATGAAGCTGGTTATAGAGGATGATCATCTGTATCAGTTCGGTATAGGCTTTAATGGCATCGACAGAAGAGGGGGTGATATTGGAAAGGGGAAGTTTCGTGTCGGCGTAGATATAACCCAGATAGATATCGGAAAAAGAGATACTCTTCATCCTTTTTTCGCGGCGGTAAGAAAGGCTCTTTTTGGTGGGATTGATGAGAGGGATGACAAGAGACGTCAGGGGGGATCCGAATGAGTACTCCTTCTTGATGACATAATCCCCATTGATGTAAGAGTTCTGGACCAGGGTCTCGTCGCAAGTCTCCCGGGTGCTGTAGAGTCGGGAGTTGACAGATTTTACCTCTCCGAAAGAGCCATGGCTGTCATTAAGGGAGATCATGATCCTTTCCACCAGGAGATATTTCCTTAAAAAGAGCAGGATAAGTCGGACAGAATCTTTAAAGTCGGAAGACCAGAGAGAACGGTTCAGCGCCTGAGCTTTCCGGATATTGTCCTTTGTAAAATCCCGGTAAAGGAATGACTGTACTTTTTTAACCACAACATCGGTATTCTGTGAAAGGATGTTTTGTGACGAAGGAAGAGAGGAGAAGACGGCAGCGACTTCCCCGGTCGCAGACCGGATATTTTCCAGGGACATCCACCCCCGGCGAAGGTCCGGAGAAAGGTTGTCATGGACCATCTTCAGAGAAAAGTAGAGAAGAAGGGCGACATTATAAAATTTTACTTTGTTGGTGCCCGAAAGAGAAAGTAGCTCCCGTGCGATCAGGTCGATATTTTTGAAATCCTTTTTGCGTATAGCAGCCAGCATGCCTTTTTCAAGAAGAGATGCAGCTTTTTTCTCTTCTTCCTCGACAAGACCCTGGTAAAAAAGCCAATTAAACTCTTTCTCCTGATTTTTGGCATCGGGATAGAGTCTGTTTAGTTTCTCCCACAAGGCTTTTTTGTCTCCCTGTCGTCCGAGGCGGTGATAGGCATAGAGGAGATTCAACATCACTTCAAGCGTCTCCTGAATAGGAGCCTGAGCTGAGACATTGTCTTTTTCAGCCTCTTGTCGGGAGAGGTAGGACTCCAGGGCGTCTACTTCACGCAGGGTCTTTCCTGTACAAAAGTAATAGTAGGCCTTATCTGTGAGATAGAGGCTTTCCCATCGGAGTTTATTAATAAGTTCGGAACGGCGGGAATATTTTCTAAACAACCTCAGAAAGAAAAAAGCCTTCCTCCTTTGTCCTGTACGCATATAGAGACGGGCTCCGCTGGAGAGAAAGATAAGATATCCCGGGATACTCTTCTTGTGATTGGGGGCGATAACGGAGCGGGCATAGTCTCTGAAGGCTTCGAGGGCTTCCTCGAAACGGCCGCAGTCCTGATAGGATTCTACAATGTTGAAAAAAGCCGAATCGGCGAGGGCTGCCGCCTGATGTTTCTTTGCAATGGCGATGGTCTCTTTCAGGTCTTCAATGGCCCTTTCATTGTCAAAATAGATATAATACTTTGCTACGACGCGGGAATTTAAAATGGAGATCATCTCTTCATAACTCTGCGTCGTCTCTGCCAGAGCATAGGCTTTGTTTAAATACTCCAGAGCCATGGAATAATTACCGTCGGACAGGTATGACTGAGCCATCTGTAAAAGAGCATGCAGTTTAGCCTTATTCACTTGATAGGGTTCCCCTTTGAGGCGTTTCAAGACCTCCTTTCCCCGTTGTCTGAGAAGGGCATGCTTTTTTGTAATGATAAGGAGGTTGAAATAATTCATGATGAAATTGGAGAGCTCTTTTTTGATCCCAAACCGGAGAAGATAGCCATAGACAGCTTCATAAAGGCCAAGAGCATGCCTGTCTTTGTATCGCCCGGAATAGATCATTCCTTTGACGTTCAGAAAATAGTAACGGAAATCGGTATTCTTCTCAATTTTGGAAAGAAGAGCTCCTTTCCGGCACAGGCGCAGAGAAGATTCATACTCATTTAGAAAGAAAAGGAGTTTGCTGTAATTGAGGTAATAACTCAACAGATGGTCATGACGAAGTTTATCTGCATCAATGGATTTAAAGATCTCTAAAGCCAACTCATCTTTGTTGGCATAATAGTAGAAGAGGCCCAGGGCTTCACGGCCACGGTAGAAGAGTTCACAGTGCGGAAGGAGAGGAAGCGTCTCTTCCAGGAGAGATACCGCCTGACGGACTTCAGGCCGGTGGGTTTCGCGTGCATAACGTTTGAGGAAACGGATATTAAAACGGCAAAAGAGGCGGGGCATCTTTTCTTTGATGTCTTTCATCTTCACCAGTAGAAAAGAGAATGATTCGAGGGAGGCGAAAGAATCGGGGTTATCCAAAAGAAATGCGATGGTTCTCCGGGCGTAGATTTCCGGAGGCGGGTACTCTTCCAGAAGAAAAGTGACAAAAAGCTGACCCTTGATGCTTAAGACGGGAGTCTTCCCTCCTGTGACGATCAGAAGATTTTCTTTGACCAGGTTGTGGAACCTCTTCTCAAGATCGGGGATGTCGCTGAAAAGAAGGCGGGCGTCTTCCCAGGGAATATATTTTTCATAGAAGGCCAAGGTCGAAAGGATGATCCTCTCCTCACAGGAAAGACGGTCTACCCGTTGATGCCACAAATTGTCATAGGAAAAGGAGAAGGGGTATTCAATGATCCTGTCAGGGTCGAATTGATAGCGGCCCCGGGAATAGGTGACAAGTCCTTCTTCCAGGGCTGCCCGGGAGAGGGTGGCCAGAAGAGCGCATTTGCCTTTGGTCTTCTGGTACAGGACTTCAAAGAAGGGGACGTAATATCCGTCGAGAGTCCTGGGAAGGAGGAAAATCTGACGTACAGCATCCCGGAAGACTTCTTCGGGAAGGGTTTCAAAGGTAAAGGAAGCGATGGCGTTGGAATCCTGAAGGACTCTTTTCCGGAACTCCAGGGGAAAAGTGAGGTCGAAGAAGATCCAGGTGATGTTGTTCCCTTTAAGCCCGTTCATGAGGTAAAGGAGGAAAGAGGCGATTTCTTCCCGTTTGGATGTTATGTAGGTGACAGAGATGGTCAATCTGTATTTATCCGAAAGGGACTGGAGGATCGTGAGTAGACGGTTATAGACGATGAATTTACTGTCCCCCATAAGGACGGAATCATCCCAGGCCAGGATCTTTTTGATCTCAGGAGCCTCAGGGTCAAGGTATTTGTTTTCCACATCGATATGCTGGAAATCTTTGATCAGGGTGTTCAAAGTGTCCATGATCGTGTTGGCCTTGAAACGGATCAAAAAAGGAGTCTCCAGCTGCAGGATCTCAAGGGCTTCATAAAAGACGGGGATGACTTCGCTGTAAATATCTCCCGCCAGGAAAAGGACCTTATTCCTCTCCTGGGGGATTTTTAGAAACTCACCGACAGGAGCGAAATGTTTCTTTAATCCAAGGGTACTGACTGTATAATAATGATCCACATTGGGATGAGCGGGCAGTAGGGGAGAACCGGGGCTGTGGGCATTAAAGATATCGAACAGCTGTTCTAATTCATGGCCCTGTTCAAAATCGGTTGTCTCCCGTGCTTCTTTAAGAAAGGATGAGAAGGCGGGAAATTTGTCATCAGAGAATTGACTTAATAGATGGATAAGGTCGGCAAAGTCACCTGCACGTTTCATCCGGATGAGAGATTCACTCCCTTCCAGGACTTCCGAGATTCCGAAGTCGAGAAATTTGACAGTATGCTCTTCCTGTGTGATGTAGATATTCCTGCTGCTGATGTCATTATGGAGAAATCCGTTGAAGTGGATGTAATTTAGAGTCGAGAAAAGTTCTCCGACTATGCGAAAGAGTTCCTTTTCATCAAGGACGAAGCGGAGTCCCTCAAGAAATTCCCATCCATCGATAAGATCCATAGAAAAGAGGTAGTATTGGGAGGGGACCAGATGCCCGTCGACGGACCAGATGGCACTGAAATCGTGGACTCCCACGATGTTGGGATGGCGGAGAGACCGCAGGATCTGAAACTCCTGCTTGAAGTATTCCAGGCTCGGGGTCTCCGGCATATCAAAGTTTATGATCTTGACGATGACATCGGCGGAGAGAGAAAGGTCCCGGGCTTTGTAAACAATACCCATGGAGCCTTCTCCTATCTTGGAGATGATGGAATACCGATTATTGATGAGTTTCATATACTATAGTATAGACCTTCCCCCAGGTCCGTTCAAGGGGGCACTGCTTTTTATCTTACTCCCGTAAAGATTCCGGCAGAAGGAGGTCATAAGCCTTGTAGTTTTTCCTTAAAAGATTGTGGCCCATTTTATAGATCCCATATGTGATAAACGGTGCCGCGTAGACATCGATGGCATAGTGGATCTTCATCAGGAGAACCCCTGAAGCTTCGACGAGGGTGGACATGAGAAAAAAGTAACGCAGATATTTAGTCTTGTCCCTTGTGATCAGATAACAGAGAAAAGGAAAGGCTGTGTGACCGGAGAAGAAAAGATCGTTATAGATGGGGTCCCACGTTTCATGGATGGCATTGGCCGGGTAAGTCAGAGACGTTGTGGGGAGGATGATGAATTTGGAAAAATACATGAGCGTGAAGAGCTTGATATAAAACGGCATCCGCTGGGGTTCCCTGGCGAGGACCCAGGCAGTAAAGACTGCAAATAAAAGGTAGATGTAGTTGGAGGCGATAAAATCAAGATTGACGGAAGGAAGAGCATTAAGCAGCTCATCGTTTACCGGGTTGTAGGGGAGTTGTGCCAGGTACCCGGCCAGAAGTACGTTAAAATAGTAGAGATAGAACCAGAGAAGGACTCCCAGAGAGAGGAGCAGGTCTCCGGCAAAACGGGGGTTACGCAGAAGGGAAAAGATCTTTTTTGTCCAGTATTTCATTCATTTACCTCGATATTGAGCAGGTCCAGGATGCGGGTCAGGTCTTCCTCGGAGTAATATTTGATAGAAAGGGAGCCTCCTGAGGGGGTATGGGTGATGGAGACCCGTGTTCCGAAATATTCCTGAAGACGGTGTTCCAGGAACTCGATTCCGGGATCCTTCTGGGCAGGGGAGGAAGACTTGGGGCGGCGGGAGACCTCTTTCTTGGAAGCGGCCATTTTTTCAAGCTCCCGGACACTGAGCCCCTCTTCGGTAACAGCCTTAAGAAGCTTAAGCCGGATGGAGGAATTTTCAAAAGAGAGGAGGGCCCGGCCGTGGCCGGCGGAGATCTTGTCGTCTTCAATGGCTTTGATGATCTCTGGCTCCAGCTTCAGCAAGCGTAGGGTGTTGGTGACATAAACCCTGCTCTTAGAGACTACACGGGCCACATCCTGCTGGGTCAATCCGTTTTCCTCTATGAGCCGCTGGTAACCCAGGGCTTCTTCGATGGGGTTAAGGTCTTCCCGCTGGAGATTTTCGATGAGAGCCATGACAAGCATCTGGCTTTCGTTTGTGATATCCCTGATGATGACGGGGATCTTTTTATAGCCCAGGCGGAGCATGGCCCGGAAACGTCTTTCTCCGGAAATGATCTCATAGGAGTCTTTCCCGGACCGGCGCACCGTCACAGGCTGGAGCAAGCCGTTTTCTTTAATGGAATCGGCCAGGGATTGGATCTCCTCCTCGTGGAAGAGGTTTCGGGGCTGGAACCGGTTGGGTTTGACAGCTTCAGCCGGAACTTCCACGTAAAGGCTCTCCCCCCCCTCTGAAAAGGGCTCGGAATCGGGGATGAGAGCGCCGAGGCCCTTACCTAACGCTTTCTTTTTCATGATGGAGTACCTCCTCGACAAATTGCATATATGAAGTCGCGCCGGCTGATTTGATATCGTAGAAAATAATGGGAAGTCCGAACGAGGGTGCTTCACTGAGTTTTACGTTGCGGGGAATGACTGTATTGTAGACCTTCTCCTTGAAATAGGCCCGGATATCATCAACGACTTGCTGAGCCAGATTGATGCGTTTGTCGAACATGGTCAGGAGGATCCCCTGGATGTAAAGTTGAGGGTTAAGGTTCTTTTTGATAAGGTTAAACGTATGGACGAGCTGTGCGACTCCTTCCAAAGCATAATATTCGCATTGAATGGGGATGATCAGTCCTTGAGAAGCCACCAAAGCGTTGATGGTCAGAAGACCCAGAGAGGGCGGAGAATCGATGATAATATAATCATAGTCTTCTTTCAGGGGCTCCAGGATATTTTTCAGCTGCATCTCACGGGCCATGACACCGACAAGCTCCACCTGAGCGCCGCTCAGATCAGCATGTGAAGGAAGCAGGTCCAAATTTTTGATCCCTGTCTTCATAATAACATTTTCTACCGCCTCATGCTTGATCAGGACATCGTAGATGGAGACGGCGATGCTCTCCTTGTTGATTCCGATACCGCTGACGGCATTGGCCTGTGGGTCAACATCGACCAGCAGGACGGATTTCCCGTATACGGCCAGACAGGCGGCCATATTCACCGCTGTGGTCGTTTTTCCCACGCCGCCCTTTTGATTGACTATTGAAATGACACGTCCCATAAATCACCACCTGAAAATAAACTATGTTTCACGTGAAACCCCGCGAAATGTATGATAACACCCTTTAAAAAGGGGCGCAATGTAAAAGTCTGAAGAAGATGTTTCACGTGAAACAGTTAAGGGGGGGCGGGAAGCCCGCCCCCCTGGTCAACGTTTAAGTCGGATATCGTCTAGGACGAGGCGGGTGAAGTCATCGAGAGTGAAAGATCCCAGGTCTTCTCCCGTGCGGGATCTGACAGAGACAGTCTTCTCTTCTTCTTCTTTGTCTCCTATAATGAGCATGTAGGGGACTTTCTCGGTGACCTGGGCGTCACGGATCTTTTTCCCCACTTTTTCGTTTCTGGAGTCGATATCGGCATAGACCCCTGAATTTGAGAGCGCATCTTTTATCCGGCCGGCGTAATCAAGGTGGCGGTCGGCAATGGGGAGGATCTTGGCGTGAACGGGGAGAAGCCATGCGGGAAAGGCGCCTGCATAGTGCTCTATGAGAACCCCGAAAAACCGTTCCAGGGAACCCATGAGCGCCCGGTGGATCATAATAGGGCGATGAGGCTCTCCGTCATCTCCGATGTAGTGGATGTCAAATCGCTGAGGAAGATTGAAGTCTACCTGGATCGTGGTACATTGCCAGCTTCTGTTCAGGGAGTCGCGGATCTTGATATCGATCTTGGGGCCGTAAAAGACTCCTTCGCCGGGATCGACGGTATAGTCCAGCCCGGTATCTTTCAAAGCTTCTTCCAGGGCGCGTGTGGCAATATCCCACTGTTCAAGCTCGCCTACATACTTTTCAGGGCGAGTGGAGAGGTAGACATCGAATTTTTCAAAACCGAAGACATGGAGGACTCTCTTTGTAAAAGCGATAAGGTCCATGATCTCCTGGTGCAGCTGGTCGGGACGGCAGAAGATGTGAGCATCATCCTGAGTAAAACCCCGGACGCGCATGAGGCCGTGCAGTACCCCGGAGCGTTCGTAGCGGTAGACCGTTCCGAATTCCGCAGTCTTTACAGGGAGGTCGCGATAACTCCGTGTCTCGTTTTTAAAGATAAGGACATGGAAGGGGCAGTTCATGGGTTTGAGAAGATACTCTTCCTCGTCGATAGTGATGGGTGAAAACATGTTTTCCCGGTAGAAGTTCCAATGCCCCGATGTCTTCCAGAGGTCGGACTTTGAGATGTGGGGTGTGTTGACGATGGAATAGCCGGCGCGGATGAGTTCATCGATGAGGTAGTCTTCGAGTTTTCTGCGGATAAAGGCGCCCTTGGGAAGCCAATAGACGAGTCCGGGGCCGAAATCGGGTTCTATATGGAACAAGCCCATCTGTTTTCCCAGTTTTCTGTGGTCTCTCATCCTGGCCTCTTCCATAGCCCTGATGTGGTCGTCAAGGGCTTCTCCGGAGAAGAAAGCTGTACCGTAGATCCTTTGCAGCATCTTGTTTTTCTCATCTCCCCGCCAATATGCTCCTGCTACAGAGAGGAGCCTGAAATGTTTTACACGCCCCGTTGCAGGAAGATGAGGGCCGCGGCAGAGGTCTGAAAAATCCCCTTGTTCGTAGAGTGAAATGGGTTCTTCGGGGGGAATGTCCCGTAGAAGTTCTTCTTTATAGGGTTCCTTTTTTTCGTGGAAATAATCCTGGGCCTCCCGGGCAGAGAGGGTCCTTCGCGTAATAGGGATGTTCTCTTTGATTATATTCCGCATTTCCTTTTCTATGGTGGCCAGATCCTCATCGGAAAAGGTATGGTCAAGGTCGAAGTCATAATAAAAGCCGTTGTCGATAGCCGGGCCGATGGCCACGGCAACAGGAGAAAAAAGCCTTTTAACGGCCTGAGCCATGATATGAGCCGTGGTGTGACGCAGGACTTCCAGGGCCTCGGGATCTTTTTCTGTGACGATCCGTAAGGAGGTGTCCCGGGTAAGAGCTGTGGATAAGTCGACCATTTTACCGTCGGATACACCGCACACGGCTATCTTGGCCAGGCTGCGGCTGATCTGTCCCGCTGCATCGAGGACGGTGGCCCCGTTTTCGACTTCAAGGATGCCTCCGTCGGGAAGTGTTAGTTTGATCATAATTAGCTCCTTTCAATTCATGGATAGACGAGGTCCTGCAGGCGGACTTCCACGATGAAGGCCTGCTGCTTTTTATCCTGGAAACTGTGCCGGTAGATATAGAGGCTGCCGTCGTTGTAGTAACCGTATCCCAGGGGGTAGCGGATTTTCGCGTAGGGGGCCTTGTCGTTGAGTCGGATGAGTTCCAATGTCCCTCCTCCGTTGACACTCCAATAGGTGACAAACAGGTAGGGGCCAACCTGCCCCAGGTCATAGACGACCCCGTTTTTCTGGATAGAGTTCTTTTTATAAGAAGCCGTAATGGGTTCTGATGTTTCAAACGTCTTTGTCCGGCGTCCTTTGATTTGATAAAGGGTGGAGTCATATTGAAAAGTATAAAGGAGGTTCCCTTCAGTATCACGGCCAAAAAGGATATTGCCGGGAATCGGCGGCGAAGAAGTAAAGGCCACTTCGCCCGGACTGCCCAAATGTGTGCAACGCAAGAGCGAAAAGTCACCGTCAATGGTGGAGCCGAAGACCCAGAGGTCCTTGCCCAGTATAAAAAGATTCAAAATCTGGCGGATACCCGGAACATAGGAGGTCCCTTCGTAATGGAAAGAGTCCTCTTTGAATTGAAATCTGGTGATGCGGTTTCCCTGATCGGCGAACCAGAAAGCAGAACCGCTGGTCGTAAAAAGAGAGAGCCGGGATAATTGTCCCTCTTCCTGTCCCCGGATAAAATAGTAATATTGCTTTTGAGACATGTTCTCTTTGTCGAAAAAGATCAGGGCGTTCTGATCGGGGGATACGAAGATATGGTGTCCCTGAAACAGCCCTTTGTATTCGAGTTTGGGATGATCCTCACCGGAAGGGAGGGGGTGGATGGATAAAAAGGGCGTGATATCCGGTTGGTAGATCGCTCCCTTTTTTCCTCCCCCGAAAAGGTGAGGGGGAAAAGAGAAAAGGAAGAAAACGATTAGGAGAGCAAAACAAGTCTTATTCTTCGACGGAGATGTCATAACCCATATCCTCCTCTGTGGATAGAACGATAAAGGTCTCCACATTGCGGATAGACGGAATGATAAAAGAGATCCTTTTCATGAGAAACTCTTCGAGTGCTGTGATCGAGTCCATGGAGACATTAAGGATGAAATCGTATTTGCCTGTGGTAAAGTAATAGGACCGTATCTCTTTGCAGGAAATAATGGCGTCTCTGATCTTGTCCAAAGACTCCATGTTTTTTCGGTCGATGGTGATAGCCATAATAGCCGTGATCTTCTTCCCCAGTTTTTCCGGGTCGAGGATCGCTTTATACCCTTTGATAAAACCATTGTTTTCAAGCTTTTTGATCCGCTCCAGAACGGCGGGGGTAGAAAGGCCGATACGTTCGGCGATGGCTTTGTTGGTGATGCGCCCGTTGAGTTGCAGGATATTCAGGATCTGTCTGTCGATTCGGTCCATAGAAAACCTCCCGGTTTAACCTAATGTGTTGAAAAACGTACGGATAGCCTCGATAACGGCTTCCGTCTCTTCCCCTGTCATGTCGGGAAAGATAGGGAGGGCCAGGATCGACCGGGCTGTTTGCTCTGCTACAGGAAAGTCACCCTCGCTGTACCCCAGGAAAGAAAAACACTCCTGAAGATGAAGCGGAAGAGGGTAATAGATCGCATTGCCGATTTCTTTTTCATCCAGATAACTCTTTAAATCATCACGATATGACGTTATAAGAGAGTAAACATAATATACTGGATCGCATTCAGGCTTAATCACAGGTAAACGTATTTCCTGAATGTTATTCAGGCCTGTATTATAGGAAGATGCAATTGCAGCACGAGCCTGTATATCCTCGTCGATGGTCTGGAGTTTAACGCGGAGGACTGCGGCCTGCAGGGTGTCGAGACGGCTGTTATATCCGACTTCGCTATGAAAATAACGCCGGGATTCCCCGTGGCGACGCAAAGACCGTAAACGCTGTGCCAGTTCTTCCGAATGTGTGACGGCCATCCCTGCATCACCATAAGCCCCCAGGGTTTTAGTGGGATAGAAGGAAAAGATCCCGATGTCTCCCAGGGTCCCGGCTTTCCGGCTCCGGTAGGACATGCCGAAGGCTTCGGCTGCGTCTTCCAGCAGAGCCAACCCGTTTTGCTCGGCCAAAGAGAGAAGAGGTCCCATTTCGGCAGTCTGGGTAAAGAGGTGAACGGGAAGGATTGCCTTTGTCTTGGGAGAGATCTTCTCCGCAGCACGGACGGGATCAAGATTAAAAGTCTCTGGGTCGATATCTGCGAAGACAGGGACTGCTCCCAGGCGTGTAATGGCGCTGACAGAAGCAAAAAAGGTAAAGGGGGAGGTGATCACTTCATCCCCCGGGCCGACTCCCAACGCATGGAGTCCCAGGAGAAGGGCATCAGATCCGCTGGCCAGGCCTACAGCATAAGGGACGTCAAGGTAGGCCTCGACCTCTTCTTCAAGAGCTGAGACATCGCGCCCCAGAATATAATCACCACGGAGGAGGACCTCTTCCATAGCTTTATCAAAAAGGCCTTTTTTTCTTTGGTATTCACGGACACCGGTAAAAAAGGGAACAGCCATAGTCATCCTTTCTTTTAACGGGGGTAGTTCAGGGGGAGGCTTATCATGCGGTTTTCCATATTGCTCTGGTAGATGGCCAGTATCAGTTCCAGGCTTTTTTTGCCTGACCGTCCGTCTGTAGAAGGCGCTGCCTCTCCGTTCAGGACTTGGAGGACGTTTTTATAGTATTGAAGATGTCCGAATCCGTAGACATTGGGCGGGGTGTAGTTGGATTCGCAGATGGCCTTGTCTTCAGGTTGTGAATCGGCGAATTCCCATTTTTCTACATTGTTCAAGGCCATTCCCCCGATCCGGACCGTCCCCTTCTCTCCGATAACGGTGAGAGACCCTTCCAGGTTGTTTGGATAGGTCAGCATAGTGACCTGGATGACACCCATGGCTCCACTGCGAAATCTCAGAAGAGCTGCTCCAGTGTCTTCGGCTTCTATCTTCCGGGCTAATGTGGCCGTCTGTCCCATGACGCTTTCTACAGGCCCCCCGATCCATTGGATGAGGTCCACGTAGTGGCTGGCCTGGTTCATAAAGCAGCCGCCGTCGAACTCCCATGTGCCCCGCCAGGGAGCCATATCGTAGTAATCCTGAGGACGGGTCCAGAAGACGGTTGTGTTAAGGAAGTAGATCTTTCCGAACCGGCCTTCATCCACGGCCTTTTTCAGCCCGGCGACGCCGGGATTGAGACGGTTTTGCTTCACTACGAAGAGATGGACGCCATGATGGTCGCAAGTCCGGATAAGAGCTTCGGCATCCTCGAGCCGGACGGCCATAGGTTTCTCGCTGAGAACATGAATCCCTCTTTTGGCTGCTTCTATTCCCATAGCCGGATGGAGGCCTGAAGGGGTGCAGATGCTGACCAGGTCCATGGGGACTTTATCAAGCATCTCCCTGTAATCTTTATAAAAAGGGACCCCGAAAGCTTGCGCTGCATTACTTGCCCTCTCTTCGACGATATCGCAGACAGCTGTCAGCTGGACAGCGTCTCCCAGGTTTTTCAAGGTTTCAAAATGATTTTTACTGATCCGGCCACAGCCGATTAGTCCGATCTTGATGGTCATGGTCATCCTCCTTAGTTGAACTATAATAGGATTATCACATTTTGCAAGGGAAAGTTAATATGATTAGGAATGCAGGTGCAGTTTCCTAATAAATATCAGTTGTTTTGGAGCTTCTCCGGATGAGCAGTGCGTTTCTTCAAGGCAAGGAAGACCTGGTTGAGATACGACCATTCCCGAAGGGAGAGGGGCCATTTCTGAATGGTATTCCGTAAAAGAGTCCTGTTTTTATCGGCGGTGATCTCCTTTTGGAAAAGATGGGAAGAGATCAGGGAAAAAAGGTTTTCAAAGAGTTCTTCTTTTTTGAGGGCATCTGCCCCGTTCTTTTTTGAGGAAGGAGCCGCAGAAGAGGGAGATGTCAGCGGGGAAAGGGAGAAGGCCGTGAGAAGAACGGCATGGGCAAGGTTCAGGGAAGGGTAAGCCGGGGACGTAGGAATAGAGACGGTCGCCGAGATATAGCGTAGCTCCTCATTGTTGAGCCCGTTTGTCTCATTTCCGAAAAGAAGTCCGGCACGTGTCTCCGGAGCTTCGTTCAGAGAAGAGGCAAGTTCTGGCAGCGAGATTTGCGGATACTCTTTCCGGGGACGCGCAGTGAGAGCATAGATATGGTCTACTTCAGCAGCAAACTCTTCAAGGGAGCGGCCTGTAATGAGCCGGTGAAGGGCATTTTTTGTCCCGGCAGCCATCTTTCCGACAATCTCTTCATCATAATGGAGAGGATCGATGACCCAGAGGCGGCGGAATCCCATATTAGAGAGCGCGCGGAAGGATGAGCCGATATTTCCCGAGTCAAAAGTCCGTATCAGGGCAAATTGGATCCGGTCAGATCGCATGGTCATAAAAATCCTTTCCGTCTGTAAAAACTGTTTTTGTCTCATGAAGGTAGCGGGTCAGGAACTTGAGCAGAGAAATAAGGCCCTTGCCTAAAACGAAAGGGGCCAGAAGGAGAAGGAAGATGAGAAAAGAGGTCTTTTGAAAAGTGACTTTGTGAAAAGCAGCTTTGAAAAGGAGGGCGGTGAAACCTGCTGCGGCCCCGGCAAAGAGGGTTGTCCCGACTGTCAAAAGAAACGGTATGTGGAAACGTGCCGGCAGGGTCCCGTAGAGGATTTCTCCTGATACTCCGTCCAGAATGAATAGATAGCGTTGGCTCTGAAAGGAGTATTCGGTCACGTGGAGGGGGTAAAAAAGGAGGGTTGTGTGAAAGTCAAGTCCCGAGCGGAAAAGAGTCTCGTCTGTATCACGGGAAAGGGCCATAAGAGTCTGGTCGGCCCGGGGGAAAGGCAGGGTGGGAAGAATGATCCGCCCCTCCGCCGGAGGGGTGAGAGAGAAGGGTTTAAGAGACCCGAATCCGTAGAGAGATCTCCCGGAGTCGATCTTCAAGTTCTCCGGACAAGGAAAGGACGCCGGCCGGGCAGCAGGCAGCACCAAAGAAAGAGGGGAGAGATCCAGCCTCTTCTTCTCCCCGGTAAGCAAAAGGCGGGCCAGGATCCCCTCTAACTGATAAAAGGGTACATAGTAGAGTTCATGAGAAAGAAAAGAGGAGGGGGATATCCGCTCCCTGAGAAAGGAAGATATCTTTCGTGCGGCTATCTCAGATGTCAATTTATTGTGAAACCAGATTTCCGGGACCTCTTCCGGATGAGAGGCACGGATGGGCGTTCCGCAATAGGGGCATTCGATCTTTTTATTCCATTGATATTCTGACAGTTCGAGGTCTGCGCTGCAGCGGGGACAGCGGATAATATCGATCTGAAGCAACTTAACCTCCTTTAAGGAGCGCCATCCCAAAGAAAAAAAGAGCGGCAAGAGAGAGCAGCAGGAGAAGAGGAGACTTCATGAGAAAAAAGACTGCTGCAAAGGACGTTAGGATGAGAAAGAGCAAGACGATACGGTTTTGGCGGACCCGCAGGCGGGAAAGATGATCGGGGAGATCCGCGGTGTAAAGTCCTCCTGTGACGTTGTCGATAAGCATCCTGACGGGATGTCCTTCCAGGTTTTCCGTGAAGAGGGTGAAGGGAATAAGAAAAAGGGAATGGGGTGATTGCGGTCCTTCAAAATGGAGAGAGGGGGCTTCGCCGGGTTCCAGGGGGATGACCCGGTCAGCCCGCGGGACATATCCTTTAAGTTCCAAAAAGGATTCTTCTCCGCACGGAGCCCATGCTCCTTCAGGGGTCTTCATAAAAGGGATGTTCAGCGTTGACTGGGAGGTGATCGTGAAATCATCCATGGGCAGACCGCGGCCCCTCAAGGCTCCGATCAATGTTTGTTTCGCCCGAAGCGGAGAAAGTGCGGAAGGTATCTGGAAAAAAAGCAGGGCATCTCCGGGTGTCGGATAGAGGGTATTGTGGCACCAGGGACAGGAGACGGCGGTATGATAACGGGTGATCGTGACCGGTGCGCCGCATGCTGGACAGGCTCGTTCCATCTTATTTATTCAGTTTTTTGACATTTTTGTTGTCACTCTGGCTGATCCGACGTGAAAAATCCTGGAAAAAGTCGGGTGCTGACTGCTTTAACTGTTCCATGAGAAACTCTTTGAGGCGAAGCACGTGGTCCTCCTTGAAGAGAGTGACAGGGTGATCCCATTCCAGGAAAGAAAAGAGTTTTACGGACAGGTCAGGATGAGTCTTGGCTGCAAAGACTGTTTCCCGGATGACTTCTTCGCAGAAGGGAGCAAAAGAGCTGTTTTTATAAAGATCCTTCATACTGTCAAAGAGGAGCTGCATCCCCTTTTGGTCAGCCACAGCGGAGATCCCGGGGATCATGGCTGTCTTGGTATCTGGGAGAGGTTCTTTCCGGATAAGAGCTAGCAGAAGGTTGAAAGCCTGGGGGTGACGGATATTCTTCAGGGCCAGGGACAACTCTTCCCGGACCCGGGGGTCTTTATGCTCGGTGAGGGGGGCAAAGGCTGAGAGGTCATTGAACGTCCCGATCTCCCCCATGATCTTGATCCCGTTCCTGACGACGTACCATCGGTTGTCACGAAGCATGCGTTTCAGGAAGGGGACTGCTTTGTCACCGCTTTTGACCAGAATATTGATGATGTTCCGGCGCATATCCTTGTCCTTCTCATCCATCAGGGAAGTGAGGAGCGGAGTGATGGCCAGTTCGTCGCATTGGAGGAGAAGGGTCTCCACCTGGAAGCGGTCCGGGCTTTTCATCAGTTTTTTGAGTAGTCCTATGAGTTCAGTCACCACATGAAAAAAATCTTTTTTGCTGAAATGGTCCATGAGCTTCGATTCGATGACAGCAGGGATCCAGGATTTAAGAGAAGTGAGGTCTTCAAGGGAAACGGCCCGTTTCATGGAAAGGAAGGTCAGCTCGGAGAGAAGGGAAAAACATTGAGGGGTGCATTCCTCCTGATGAGCAGAGATATATCCGAGGATCACGGAGAAGATGCGGGCGTAACGGGCAAATCCCTCTGAAGGAAGATCCCGGCAGAGGGAAAGGGCTTCTTCCAGAAGGCGGTGTTTGACCTCTATCCGGATATCGCCGATATTGTATTCAAAAAGCCAGTTAAAGTGCTGGAGGACATCCTCTTTTTTTGAGTCCACGGTATCCTTATAGAGGGCGAATAGATCGAGGTGCTCCAGGGTGTCGAGGGGAAGGGCCGCCAGAGTCCCGAAACGTCGGGCCCTTTCATAGGAGTTGAGACGGTTAAAAGGGACAAGCCCGTATTTTTCTTCCAGATCCTTTTCCATCATCCGGTTGTCAAGAATAGCGGCGATATCTTCCTCGTCTAATTCTACTGTGATGAGACGTTCAGGCTCAGAGGCCGGAGCTGCCGTCTCCTCCTCTGCTTTTTTTTCCGTCGTTTGGGATCCGAAAGAACCGCCCAATCCCACAAAATGGCCGGTTCCTTCTGTGGCGAGAAGCTCTCTGCCCGGGAATGCAGCCGGATTGATGGCCTGTGATGACGGGGTTCCTGCACCTCCGGGTCCTCCCGGGCCTGTCCCTCCCCCTGGTCCTGTTCCCGATCCGCCTCCACCCACCCGAGGCTGATAGAAGATGATCTTGGCGTGATCTACATTGTAGGAGGTCAGGGCCCGGTCGACGTCAGCGAGGTCTTGCCCCCGGGAATCCGAAAGGATCTGGATGAAAGCCTCGTATTCCTTAAGAGTGATTCCCTTGAGCAGAGCGATTCCGGAATAGCTTCGTTCGGAGAAAAATTTAAAGAGGAACTCGGTGACGTGAGGGTTTGAGCGGATGAGTTCTGAGTTGACGAAGGCCGCTTCTCCGCTCATGGTCAAGATCAGGCGGTCTTTCTGCTGAAAGATCTTGTCAGCAAAAGAAAAATTCCTTTCGATGGCTTTTTTTGTTTCTGGATGAGAAAAAGTATAATAAAGGCCGTTCTGGAGAGCTGTTCCCAGGGAAATGATAAAAAACTTATATTCGTTCACAATCGCTCCTCATATTTCGATTACTTTCATCATATTTGTGGTTCCTTTGACTCCAAGAGGGACCCCCGCGGTGATGACAAAGATATCTCCCGGGTGGGCGATCCCTTCATGGACCAGGATCTTTCTGGCTTCCTCGATCATTTCATCGGTATTGTCATAAAAACAGGTTGTGATGGTAGAGGTCCCGAAGACCCCTGCCAGCTTTTTTGAGACATGTGAATTCGGCGTAAAGGAGATAATGGGGATGGGAGGCCTGAATTTTGCAACGCGGAGGGCTGTGGTTCCCGATGAGGTAAAGCAGATGATTGCCTTGGCCTGGAGGGAGACGGCGGCTTCGATGGAGGCGTAGCTGATGGCATCGCTGATGTTCATCTTATCCATAGGGATCTTATCTTTCATGGTCTTGTAGTCGATATCAGCCTCTGTGGTGACAGCCACCTCTATCAGTGTCCGGACGGCTTCAAGCGGATAACGTCCTGCAGCAGTCTCTCCGGTCAGCATAAGGGCATCTACCGAATCGTAGATCGCGGTAGCGATATCGGTGACCTCGGCACGGGTCGCGCGTGGGTGTTCCCGCATGGATTCCAGCATCTGCGTAGCGATGATCACCGGCTTTCCTTTTTTCCGCGCTGCAGCGATGATATTCTTCTGTATGACGGGTATCGCTGTCAGGGGCATCTGGACTCCGAGGTCGCCACGCGCCACGAGGATCATGTCGGCGGCCTCTGTGATAGCATCGATGTTCTGAGCGGCCATGGGGTGTTCGATCTTGGCGATGAGGGAGACATGATCCGGGATCATAGCCCGGATCGCTTTAATTTCCTTGTCGCTTTTGATCATGGATGCAGCGATGAGATCCAGCCCCTCCTCAAGGGAAAAAGCGATATCTCCTTTGTCTTTGTCTGTAAGAAGGGGGAAAGGGATATCGACCCCGGGGAAATGAGCGCTTTTCCCGGGAAGGACGGTTCCCGGATTAAGGGCTTTGAGGCGGGCCCGGTCGGAAAAGACCTCGGTGATCTCAAGCTCAACATTTCCGTCATCGATCAAAACCCGTACCCCGGGCTTCAACAAATCTTCCAGATGACTCACGCCGGTCAGGCTGAATTCACCGTCAGAAGAGGGATCTCCTTTAAAGCGGAGCACAAGAAGTTCATTTTTGCTGAAAGAGAGGGGTCCCGGACAGGATGTCCGTAATTCGGCGCCCTTGAGGTCGGCCATGATCGGCATCTCAGGGGATAGGTCTTTGATCTTTCTGATCAGCTTGCGGTAGGTGGCATAATCGCCGTGGGAGAAATTGATCCGGAAAAGGTCTGTCCCCATGTTGATAAGTTCTCGGAGGATCGACTCGTCATAGGACGCCGGACCCAGCGAGACTATGATCTTGGTCTTTCTTTTCGAAAACATAGGCCTCCTCATCAGCTTAATGTTTACTATATCTTATGTGGAGCCAAAATTCAAGGGCATTAAAAGAAAGCACGGTACGTGATAGTGACATTCCGGGCGATCTTATTATACTCTTCCCCGATCATGACTCCGTCCTCTGGATCGGTGTTAAAGTTTCCGAAGAGGTTGATCAGGTGAAAATCAATGATCAATTCGGGGACAAAGGTCCAGCGGGCTCCCAGGTTAAAATATCCCTTACCGTCACCCAGGCAGGTCTCTCCGTTGTCGTTCAGCCCCAGATCCCATTCAGCCAGAAGCGAAAGCTCTTCGTTAAGCTTTTTTTCTCCTCCGAAAAAGATATTGATGCCGTCTTTTTCTTCAAGGTCGGTTGCTTCGGTAGTGTAGTTGACCCCGCCGTGAAGGACCATTCCTCCGAAGAGATTCATCTCTTTGCTGGCCACAGCATGGAACCCGCGGGATTTGATCAGATAGCGTTCCAATCCATCTATATATTTACCCCATCCGATGGAAGAGTAACCCACAGAGAGAGCCGGCATGGCGTATCGCTCCTCAAAAAGGTTATATTTTATAAGGAACTCGACTCTGGGATACCAGTCGATCTCTTCATTCCCGATGACATTCTCTCCTCCGTAGGAGACACCCAGCATAAGCCGGTTTGTCAGGGAGACAGCTGCGTGAGTGCGGAAAGGAGACATTTCAATATGCATCTCATACTGTCCCTTCTGGCCGGTATAAGCCGAGGGAAAGAGAAGGATGTCTGTCCCTGAAGGCGTATGAAGAGGCGTAAAAGATTGTGCTCCCGCAGAAAAGACAAGAGCGAAAAGAAGAAGAAGAAGAGTTACAGAACGCATAGGTACCTCCTATTTTTTCAGTTCTATATGGTAACGTTCCCGGCCGATGAGCCGGCGCAGGCTGGTTAAAAAAGCTTCTTCAAGAGAAACGGTATACTGGGAATCGCTGCGTATAATGATCTCCCGGTCATCATGAAAGACGTGAAAAAGGACGGGAGAGGGCCCGGGAAACTCGAGAAAAAGATTGAGAAGCTTTTCGGAAAGGCCACGAGCGGTTTCCTGCGACTGGAGATGCAGGTGGAGGACTTTCGTCCTGCTTTCATAGAGCTCCTCCCGGGACTGGATTTCATCGATACGTATTTTCAAAGATTTTTTTTCCGTGTTGTCTTCAGAGTCCGTCTCAAACTCGTCGATGATGATGCGGCCGGTGATAAAAAGAAGTTTTTCCTCTTCGAACAGGCCGGCATACTTTTCGGCTGTTCCGTTAAAGGCTATGAAGGGGATCTCGGCGGTCATGTCTTCGAAGGTGCCGGTCACATATTTTTTCCCCTCTTTAGAAAGGCGCCGGGATATGGCACTGAAGATCCCTCCCAGGGTGAAGGACCGGGAGTTGAGCTCGGAAACCGGGAGCTGAAAAAGTGTGCGGACATCGGTGTCGCTCAGCCGGGCGATAAGGCCGGTATAATCTTCAAGCATGTGGCCGCTGAAATAGACTCCCAATGCCTCTTTTTCATGTCTGTATTTATCCCAATTTCTCCACTCTTCCATCTCAGGAAGATGGATCTCATCGACTTCATCGGATTCCTCAAAAAGGGAGACCAGGCCCCTGGCTTTATTCTCCTGGATCTTTCTGCCCACCTCCATAAGATGGTCAAGTTCCACCCAGAGGGTTCTCCGGTTGCTCCCCAGGGAATCGAGGGCTCCGCTGTAAATAAGGTATTCCAAAACCTTTCTGTTGACCTGCCGGTAATCGATGCGTTTGAAAAAATCGGATACAGACTGAAAAGGGCCGTTCTTCTGCCTCTCTTCCACAATAGACTCGATGGCGGCCCGGCCGACATTTTTTATGGATCCCAAGGCGTAACGGATAGAGTCGCCTTCGGGAGTAAAGTCTGCAAAACCGGTATTGATATCCGGGGGAAGGACCTGGATCCCCAGTTCACGGCACTCTTTAATCCCGAGGTCGATCCGTTCGGCGTTTCCGGAATCATTGGTGAGCTGGGCAGCCAGATACTCCTGAGGGTAATGGGCTTTGAGGTAAGCGGTCTGAAAAGCCACATAGGCGTAACAGGCCGAATGGGATTTGTTGAAGCCATACTCGCCGAAACGTTCGATATAGCTCCAGAGCTCTTCCACGGTTTTGGGGTCGTGTCCCTTTTTGACTGCTCCCTGGATGAATTTTTTCCCCATCTCTTCTATGAGGGCCTGTTTCTTTTTAGCCATGGCTTTACGGAGGCTGTCGGCTTCCCCCATGGTAAATCCGGCGATGAGATTGGAGAGCCGCATGACCTGTTCCTGATAGACGATGACTCCATAGGTCTCGTCCAGGACTTCAGCCATGGGTTCAAAAAGGTAACGGACTTGTTCACGGCCGTTTTTACGCATGATATAGGTGTCGATATTGCTCATAGGCCCGGGACGGTAAAGGGCGTTCATGGCGATGAGGTCTTCCAGACGTTCTGGTTTTAGCTTTTTCAGGTATTCCCGCATGCCTGAACTTTCAAATTGGAAGATCCCGAAGGTCTTTCCCTCTCCCAGCATCTGGAAGACAGCGCGGTCATCCAGGTCTAACTTATTGATATCCACGTCGATTCCCCGGGTCTCTTTGATCCGGCGGACAGCATCAGCGATGATGGACAAGTTCTTGAGTCCCAAAAAGTCGATTTTTAGAAGGCCTATCCGGTCGGCATCCACCATATCGAACTGTGTGGTAATATTGTCGTCTTTATCCTTATAAAGGGGGACGATGTTTTCCAGGGCGTCCCGGGCGATGACCACTCCTGCAGCATGTTTGGAGACGTGCCGCGAAAGCCCTTCCAGACGGACGGCGATGGCGTATACTTTCTGATATTCATCATCTTCTTCGATAAGTTTTTTGAGGTCCTGGTCGTTTCGGACAGAATCCTCCAGGCTCCTTGCCTGAAGGGGGATCATTTTGGCCAGCTTATCGATCTTGGAGAGGTTGACATTGAGGACGCGCCCCACATCGCGGATGACCGCCCGTGCTTTCATCGTCCCGAAAGTCGCAATCTGGCAGACCTTTTCCTTTCCATATTTTTCTGTCACATAGTCGATGACTTCCTGACGTCCCACGTCGGCAATATCTACATCGATATCCGGCATGCTGACCCGCTCAGGGTTAAGGAAGCGCTCAAAGAGGAGATCATACTTCAGAGGATCCAGGCCGGTGATCCCGAGAGTATAGGAGATGATGCTGCCTGCGGCGGAGCCTCGACCGGGGCCCACGGGGATATCGTGGTCTTTGGCGTATTGGATGAAGTCCCGGACAATGAGAAAGTAGCTGGAGTAGCCCATATCGCGGATAATGCCCAGCTCGTAATCGAGCCTTTTCTGGATCTCGGGTGTGATGACGGGGTAACGGGCCCGGGCGCCTTCATAACAGAGCTCCTTCAAGTAGGTATCAGGGTCATGTCCTTCGGGGACTTCAAAATGAGGGAAATGGGTGTTGCCGTCGTGGTCGAGCTCGTCTTCAAGCGCGTAGTGGCACATGTCACTGATATAAAGTGTGTTGGAAAGAGCTTCGGGGATATAGGAAAAGAGGGTTGACATCTCCTCATAATCTTTCAAATAAAAAGCGTTCCGGGGGAAAGAGAGCCGCTCCTCTTTGGGGTCATCGAAGGTCTTCTTCGTCTGGAGGCAGAGGAGGGCGTCATGGGCCTCGTAATCCTCTTTTAAAAGATAATGTGTGTCATTGGTGGCGGCCACAGGGATATCCAGGCGGGTAGCCAGTGAGATGAGTTCGGGCAGGACCTCCTTTTCTTCAGGGATCCCATGGTCCTGGAGCTCTATGAAAAAGCCGTCTTGGAAGAGTTCTTTGTAAAAGGAAGCCCGGGCCTCGGCCCCTGCCCGGTCTCCGGCAAGAAGCCTCTGGGGGATCTCTCCCTGGAGACAGGCGGACATGGCCAGGAGGCCTGATGCATGGTCTCTCAGAAGTTCATGGTCAATCCGCGGTTTATAATAGAACCCCTCGATGTATGAGCGGGAGACCATTTTAATAAGGTTTTTATATCCTTCTTTTGACTTGACCAGAAGGATGAGGTGATAGTGTTTGCTTCGGTCCCGGGACTTTCTCTTTTCGGTGATATAGACTTCGCAGCCGAGGATAGGCTTAATGCCTTTTTTTTTCATGGCATCTACGAATTTGACAGCTCCGAAAAGATTGCCGTGGTCTGTCAGGGCAAATGAGTACATACCCAGCTCCTGCAAACGGTCAGCGAGCTGGTCGAATTTCATCGCTCCGTCTAAAAGGCTGAATTCCGAATGGTTATGAAGGTGGACAAAGGGGGTCTGAGCCATATAAAGAAGAGATCACTCCCATTCGATAGTCGCGGGGGGTTTGGAGCTGATATCATAGACGACACGGTTTACGCCGCGGACTTCGTTGATGATCCTGTTAGAAATACGGCCAAGGAGGTCATAGGGGACTTTAGCCCAGTCAGCTGTCATCCCGTCCAGGGACTCCACCATGCGGACAGCTATGGTGTTTTCATAGGTGCGTTCGTCTCCCATGACTCCCACGGAGCGAACCGGAAGAAGGACGCAGAAAGCCTGCCAGATCTTGTCATATTGATCGGCGGCCCTGATCTCGTCGATGGCAATGGCGTCGGCTTCTCTGAGGACCTGAAGACGTTCGTCAGTGATCTCGCCGATGACCCGGATCCCGAGGCCGGGCCCGGGAAAGGGATGGCGGTTAACCATCTCGTCGGGGAGTCCCAGCTCCCGTCCCAACTCCCTGACTTCATCTTTAAAGAGCTCTCTCAGCGGCTCTATGAGCTTTAAATCCATCTTTTCAGGCAACCCCCCTACATTGTGGTGGGATTTAATCGTAGCAGAAGGCCCTTTAAAGGAGACACTTTCAATGACATCGGGGTAGAGAGTTCCCTGAGCCAGGAATTCGGCTCCGGGAATGGAGCGGGCTTCGCGCTCAAAGATCTCCACAAAGATGCGCCCGATGATCTTGCGCTTTTGTTCAGGATCGGTGACTCCCTCCAGCCCGGCAAGAAAATCATGTGAGGCATCGATAAAGCGGAGGTTCATGGAAAAAGCGTCCCGGAAGGTGGTGATGACCTGATCGGCTTCGTTTTTACGCAAAAGCCCGTTATTGACAAAGATCGGGACCAGCTGGCCTCCCACGGCTTTGTGGAGGAGAAGGGCCACCACAGAAGAGTCTACACCACCGCTCAACCCGAGGATGATAGTCTTGTCTCCGACTTGTTTGCGGACATCACGGATAGTGTTTTCGATGAAGACACCCATGGTCCAGTCTGGACTCAGATGGGCCACCGAAAAGAGAAAATTTCTTAAAAATTGTTTTCCGTAGACCGAATGGATGACTTCAGGATGAAACTGGACCCCGTAAAGGGGACGGTCTGTATGACGCATCACAGCAAATTCGGTATTGTCAGTCCGGGCGATCTCCATAAATCCTTCAGGGAGGCTTTTGACTTTATCGCCATGGCTCATCCAAACGGTGCTGTCATCGGGCAGCCCTCTCAGGATCGGGTCATCGGGGTGGGTGATCCGGAGCCGGGCAGATCCGAACTCTCTTTTATCTCCCTGGACGACTTCTCCTCCCATGGCGTCGGCCATGAGCTGCATGCCGTAACAGATCCCGAGAATAGGAATCTGCAGAGAAAAGATACCGCTGTCGCAACGAGGCCCCTCATTGATCACGGAGGAGGGGCTTCCGGATAGAATAACAGCCACGGGGTCCATGGCTTTGATCTGTTCCAGGGGGAGATTGAATGGATGAATCTCGCAATATACATGTTCTTCCCGGATGCGCCGGGCGATGAGTTGGGTATATTGGGAACCGAAGTCCAATATAAGCAAAGGTAGACGTGCAGACATGAAATCCTCCCTCTGTTTAACCGAAAAAACTGTGTTTTCAGTATATCAGCGGGGAGGGGGTCTGGCAACAGATTTCAGGGAGGGGAAAAAGAAAAAGGGGGGAGGGATCCTCCCCCCGGGGGATCAGAGGCCTAAGGCTTTGTCGATCTCAGGTTTGTTAAATCCGATGATGATCTTGCCGTTGATATCTACAACGGGAACACCCATCTGGCCTGACTTACGCACCATCTCCTGGGCTTTAGCCTGGTCTCTGGAGACATCGAAATCGGTATAAGCGATCTTCTTCTGTTCCAGGTAGCTTTTCACCATTTTGCAATAGGTGCAGGTCGGAGTGGAATAGATTGTAATATTCATTGAGAGACCTCCTTTGTTAAGAGAGAGATAAATTGTCTGACATCATCATCCAGGATGGCATAACACATGGATACTCCTTCACGACTACAGCGGATCATCCCGAGCCGGCGCATGATGGAGAGATGTTGTGAAACCGCCGGCTGGCTCACACGATACTTTTCCATGATCCTTTTCAAGTCATA
Organism: Candidatus Mcinerneyibacteriota bacterium; assembly: GCA_016937175.1. Classification (GTDB taxonomy): domain Bacteria; phylum Macinerneyibacteriota; class Macinerneyibacteria; order Macinerneyibacteriales; family DSCS01; genus DSCS01. The sequence goes on from JAFGWL010000001.1 coordinate 48,244, forward strand.
GGAGCCGTGATAGAGATCCAAAAGGATCTCAAGCCGGACAGGATGTCCCATGGCTTTCAGTTTTTCGGCCCACAAATGAAGTTTATCCATATTCTTTGCTTCCATGAGTTAAGTATATAAGAATATTCTTATATGTCAAGAGAAAAAATCCCTTTCCTTGCCCCTTTTTTCTAATTCCATACGTCTGTGGTGATCTTGATGGTACTGGCCAGCTGATAAAGGATGGTCGTCCAATCCTTCAGGTGCTCCACAAATGAGATCCTGGGTTCAGCCGGAGGGACGATCACGGTGTCGCCGGGGAAGATCAGCGCATTGAGAAACTTATCTCTGAAAAGGGTGGCCACACGCGACTCATCGTCGATGAAGTAGGGAGAGATGATCCTTCCGTTGGCTTTAATGACGAAAGCGCGTGAGAGGTCTCCTCTGGGGGTAGCTCCCCCGGTCATCCGGATGTAATCTTTGACACGGTTCTGCCCGGCATGGTAAACGAAGGTCCCCGGGCTGTTGACTTCGCCCATCACTGTGACGGCATCGGGGTTCCGGGGGACAAAAAGGGTATCCCCGTCTCTGACAGGGATATTGTAAGAAGAGCGGGAAAAGGCGTCAAGGTCTTTACCGAGGTCTATGATCAGGCGTCCGGTGACCTGAGCGTTTTTCATCTCTTCGAGCCTTTTTTTGTAAAGGGGGAGAAGTGCGGCTGAGCGGCTCTCCTGGCGGGATTCCATGGCCGTGATAGTGCTTTCCATGGTCCGGACTAATTCCTCAAGGTGTTGTTTTTGGATCTCTTTGACCGATTCCCGGGTGAAGACAGCTCCACGGATATAAGCTTCGCCGGTGAAACCGCCGGCCCGTCTGAGAATATCGGCCAGGTTTTCCCCCTCTCTGGCGTAGTAGACTCCGGGATAGGCCACCTCTCCTGAAAGGGTTATGGCACGGTTCTCTTCAAAGTCGGCCAGCCGGCGGACAAAGATCTTGTCAAAGGGGTTCAGATAAAAATTCACGGCAGGGTCGTTGGGGCGGCCCAGAACATCCGATAGAGCAAAGACTGAGACGTCGATCTTCTCGACCCGGTTATCAGAGACTTTGAGGGTCACATATTCAGCCTCTTTGAGATTTGCCGTGTTGGTGAGTCCCTGAGCCAGATGGATCAAGTCCACCACTGTCATGCCGGGGATGTATTGAAAAGAGCCCGGTTGACGGACTTCTCCAAGGATAAAGACAGGGGGCCGGTCCTGCATCTCCTTTTTACTGTAGAGGGTAATGATATCTTCCGGCTGGAGAAGGAGGTCGGCTTCAGCAGCTTCTTCAAACAAAGCTTTCTGCAGATTGACTGGAAGGATGCGGGTGGTGTTTTCCGGATATACTCTGCGAGTGACCGTGGCATACTCCATATAGGTCTCGGGAAGCAGAAGGTCTGTCCGGACGAGGTCGGAAAAGGTCATGCCTTCTGTCCACTGGAACTTACGCGGGGTGGAGACATACCCTTCCAGAGAGACGGCATTCAGGTCTTCCCGGGTCATGGGTATGGGATAGATCCTGAGAATATCCCCGTCTCGGGGGGAAAGAGTCCCCAGGTTGTCCCGGTTAAGAGTGGTGAGAATGCGGCCTTTGTCTTTTTCAAAGGACTCAAGAGAGATATTGACTCCGTAGGCTGAAGCGGTCATCCCGCCTGCCAGGGTGATGATATCACTCCAGGATTCCCCCTCTTTGACTTCGTAAAGGGCGGGACGGCGGACATTCCCCGCTACAGCGACCAGCGGCCCCATAGGGGCGATATGGATGATATCCCCGTCCATGAGATAGGTGTCGTCTGAAGAGTCTCCGTTTAACAGAAAATCATAAAGGTCGATGGTTTTGACCAGGCGTCCCCCGCGGTTCAGCCGGATAGAACGAAGGGAGCCTGTAGGAGAGGGGCCTCCCGATGAAAAGACCGCATTGATCACAGAAGCCAGTCCCGAAAGAGTATAAGAGCCTGGAGCTGCTGCATCACCCGTGACGAAGATGCGGACAGTCTTGACCTCGGTCAGGGCGATCTCAAAATCGGTTCCTGTGGAGATGCTCTCCCTGAGACGTGCTTTGAGCCCTCCCAGAGTAAGCCCGGCTACTGACATGCGGCCGAAATGGGAAGAGGAGATATTTCCGTTTGTATTGACCGTGACCTCGAGGTCGGTCATGGTGGTTCCCCAGATAGTGATCCTGAGACGATCCCCCGGGCCCAGGATATAATTGTCATTGACGGGAGCATTGGTCACAGGGGCGTAGGTAGAGGGGGCGTCAAAAAAACGGCGGCCAAACAGGGTCAGAGATGAAATATCGAGGGGGTAGTCGTATCCTGATTCATTGAAATAGTATCGCTGAAAGAAGGGGGGCTGTTCGGGAGATGGGGAGGACGGCGGTTCCTGCCCATCTTCCGGAGTCCTGTCTTTCTGGCCGGGAAAAGATCGGGCCTTGAAGGGGGCTTCCTGAGTCTCATAGGAGTCGAGAGCCTGTGAGAGCTGTTCCATCTCTTCGGGGGTAAAGGACTCTCCCCGGAGATACTTCTGGATGAGGGCTTCCTGGCCGGCGGGGCTCAGGGCGGAAACAGAAACTGAGAAGATCAAAGCCAGCAGGAAAAGAAGTACAAAGCGTCTCATGAGAAGCCTCCTTTAAGCATCTTTTTTAAAGCGCAAGGCCTTGCGGATAGCCTCCAGATAGGGAGCGGCCTCAGGGTCTCGTTTCAGCCGGGACAGATACTCGGCGGCAAAGGCAGCCAGGGCTCCGGAGAAAAGTCCCAGAAAAAGGGCCATGACCATAATGAGTTTGCGGCGGGGCCGGATCCTGATATCAGGAACGAATGGGCTTTGAACAACCCTGTAGAGAGTATTCTGGTTGGTCCGGGCCAGGATGATCTTTTTGGTCTCGACAGCCCAGATAGAGGAGAGTTCTGACCTGAGCAGCGGGTCATTGGTCGCCTTCATCTCAGCTTTCAGTCGGGCGATAAACCGTCGGCTGTTTTCAGATTCCTTCATGATGATGAATTCGTTCAGGGATGTGAGGAGTTTATTCAGGATGAGATAGGAGAGTTCGGGGTTGATGGTCTCCACGGCGATACTCAATGTCCCGTTGATGGTATCTTCCTTTATCATAATAAGCTGCCGGAGTGTTTCCAGGGTCCTGGTCACAGAGTCTTCTTTTTTCCCCAGAAGTCCGCAGATGTCATGAGCATCGTTAAAGTAGAAGAGGAAATCGGCGCTGTGCAGCGTACGCTTCACGTTTTTGAGGTTTTCCCCGGTCAGAGAGGTGATGTCAGCTCCCACCATATAGGCCAGGTTGGTGAAGCGGCTCAGGGAAGATGCCAGGGGATTTTCATCGGTAGGAGCGATCAAGGCAGAAGCCCGGAAGGCTTTGGGAGAAAAGAGGGCGATGAGAAGCCCGAGGAGAAGGAACAGAGAGACCGCTTTTAAAACCAGCCCCTTGCGGCGGGCCAGGATCAGAAGGATCTCCCAGAGGGAGATCTCACCAGGACGGTCCGTTGTCATAACCGGCCTCCGATGATCAGAAGATTAGCGACGACCATGTCAGGGGTCTCTTCGAAATCATTTACGGCCAGGGCCGCATATTTTAGGATGCTTTTCAGATAGGCAAGGGGCCTTCGGGCCTGGAGTGTCCCGTTTGAAAGAGTGAAGCGCAGCTGACCCTTATAAAAGACCTTTACATGGCTTTTTTTAAGAGAAAAGTCGTTTCCGATAAGGGACTGCTGTTCAAAACGAAGGACCTCATTGGACCAGCGGTGGGTGATGCGTGTCCCTTCCGGCTCCTCTCTCTCGCTCTTTACGCCGTAATAGTTGGTAAAATGGCCGACCGCATCCAGAACCGCAGCGATCCGGGCCTCTTCAGGGGAAAAGTGTCCGGGTTCGAAACAGGCCCCCTTCAGAAGAAGTATCTGAGGCGAAGCCGGAGGGGGCTCAGGGGAAACGGGATTAAAGATGACGGCGGATAAAATCAACAGCATTGATAAAAATCGCAAGTCCTTCTCCTTTCCCGGGGATTTCCCCGATTCTGGCACGGGTCAAAGCCAACGGATGGGTCCAGGGCAGAATATGAGCCTCAGGGTGGGGCATAAGCCCGAAGATCCGCCCTGTAGTGTCGCACAGGCCGGCCAGGCCGCCGGCGGTCCCGTTGGGGTTATAGGGGAACTCTTCTGTGGGGTTTCCATCGGGCCCTGTATAGTGCAGGACATCCTGTCCGTTCTTTTTGATCTCCTGAAATACGGCTTCATCACGAAAGAGGATGCGTCCTTCTCCGTGACGGGCCGGAAGATAGAGGCGGTCGATTCCGCGGGTGTAGATACAGGGAGAGTCGGGATTGACTTTCAGGCTCACCCAGCCGTCATAAAAGTGGCCACAGATATTTTCTGTGATGGTCGCTGTCTGTGAGAAGATGACTCCTTCTGTTGCGGGGAGTAGCCCCAGCTTCATAAGGATCTGAAAGCCGTTGCACACGCCGAGGATAAGCCCGCCCTCCCGGACGAATGAGCTGAAAGGCTGCGAGAGGGTATGTTTTAACCTGGCAGCGAAGGCGCGTCCGGCGGCTATATGGTCGCCATAGGAAAATCCGCCGATGAGCATGAGAAGATGGGCTTGGCCCAGTTTCTCCGGGGCGGTGATAAGGTCATTGAGGTGTATCAGTTCCACGGTCCCGGCTCCTGCCATGCGGAAAGCGGCAGCACTCTCTTCCTGGCAGTTGAGGCCGTATCCGGTGATGATAAGGATGTGAGGTCTAGCAGCCATGATTGCTCCTTTGGTAAGCCTCTTTGAGCTGATCACGGCCCAGAGAGAGCCACAGCCGGCCCTGGTTGAAAAGACGAAGATCGGCGTGAGAAGTGACCCGCCCTATGCGAGATAAGGGAAGCCCCCGCATCATGTCTTCAACGTCTGCCGCTTGTTCGGGGGACAGGGTCATGAAGATCCTGCCGCCGCTTTCTGAAAAGAGCACTTCTTCCGGGGTAAGGGGCTCACCGGTAAGGAATTGGTCCAGGTGGACGTCCAATCCGAAAGAGCCGGCCAGAAGCTGAAGAGCCAGGGAAAGAGCGGCTCCGCCCCTGGAAGGTGTATGGGCCGACTGGACCAGAGCGGCATCGAGGGCGCGGTGATAGGCTTCATAAAGAGGAAGAAATCCTTCCCGGGGGGGAACGGGTACCTTTCCGCCTTTTTTCTTCAGATAACGGAAGGCGGCCGACCCGCCGAAATCCCGGTTTGTCCGGCCCAGACAGTAGAGGATATCTCCCTCGCTGACCGGTGCGGGAGTCACGGCTTTACGGTAGTCGGGCATCCTGGCGATGACGGAGAAGAGGAGGGTGTAGGGGATGGAAATCTTTTTGCCTTCGAGAAAAGCATCGTTTTTCATCGAGTCTTTTCCTGATATGCACGGCGCACCGTAAAGCGGTGCGAAATGGGCCAGGGCACGGCAAGATTCCACCAGGGCTCCCAGTTTCTCTTTTCCGTCAGGATTGGTCTCCGGGTGATAGACGGGGTCGGGCCAGCAGAAGTTATCCAGTCCCGCCATATGGGCCGGGTCGGCCCCTGTGGTGATGGCTTTGCGGACGGCTTCGTCGATGATGGCCCCTGTCCCTGCGTAAGGGTTCAGTTCACAATACCAGGGATTGACCCCTTCTGAGAGGACGATAGCGTCGAAATTTTCATAATCGGCTCCGGTGACAGAAGCATCGCTGTGAACGTCTCCCCGGATGCCTGTAAAAGGCTTGAGGACAGAGAGGCCCTTTACTTCATGGTCATAGGCGCGGTAAAGGCGCTCCCTGGATGAGAGCTCTTCGGTGGAGAGCAGTCCCAGAAAGAGGTCTTCGACATTAAGGGCCTCCAGGCCGGAAGGGTCCTCTCCCTGCGGAGGGGCGATTGCTTCCAGTTCCATCTGGGGAAGTCCGTTATGGAGGAATTCCATATCAAGATAACAGACCGGATGGCTCCCGTGAACAGCGTGGAAAAAGCCGGTAGTGGTGAAATGTCCCAGGACTGTACACAGGACATCCCTTTTCCGGGCCAGGTCCATAAAAGCGTCCAGTTTGTCAGGCGGGACAGCCAGGGTCATCCGCTCCTGGGCCTCTGAGATGAGGATCTCCCAGGGCTGAAGCCCATGGTATTTCAAAGGGGCCCGGGCCAGGTCCAGCCAGGCTCCGCCTGTCTCGCGGGCCATCTCGCCCACAGATGAGGCCAGCCCGCCGGCCCCGTTGTCGGTGATGGAGCGGTAAAGGCCTCTGTCGCGGGCTTCTATGAGAAAGTCTGTCATTTTTTTCTGGGTGAGAGGGTCTCCGATCTGGACGGCCTGGACAGGGGAGGTCTCGTCCAGCTGCCGGGAGGAAAAGGTGGCCCCATGGATGCCGTCCTTGCCTATTCGCCCCCCTGCCATGACGATGAGGTCTCCCGGGAAGATCTTTTTTACTGCGCCATCTTCGCCGTGAAGTTGCCGGGGGAGAAGGCCTACAGTCCCGCAATAGACCAGCGGCTTTCCCAGATAACGCTCATCGAAGAGTTCCCAGCCCCGCCCGTATGGGATCCCGCTCTGGTTCCCGCCGTCGATGACGCCCTTGTGGACCCCTTCACGGATCCTTTGGGGGGGGAGGAGCCCTTTGGGAAGGGGGCCGTCATATTCAGGAGAAGCGAAACAGTATCCCCAGACGTTGATGTGGGGAACGGCTCCCTTTCCCGTCCCCAGGATGTCACGGTTGACACCGACGATCCCGGTCATGGCTCCTCCGTAGGGATCGAGGGCAGAGGGCGAGTTGTGGGTCTCCACTTTATAGCAGATATGATATTTATCATTGAAAGAGAGGACTCCGGCATTGTCTTCGAAGACGGAGACGATATGCTTACACTTCTTCATAGCTCTTTTTGTGGGTTCCTTGATCATGGTCTTATAGAGAGAATCGATCCGGTGTGTCTCTCCGGAAACTTCCTGATAAGTGATCAGGGAAGCGAAGATCTTATGTTTACAATGTTCGCTCCATGTCTGGGCAAGCATCTCGATCTCAGCGTCCAGGGGGGCTTCGCTGAAGCCGGCTTTTTGTCTTGTGGCCCGGACATCGCTTCGGTTGAAAAAGTCGCGGATCACGGCCAGTTCCCTTTTGTCGAGAGCCAGGTGGCGGGCTTCGTCAAGAGCGGCAAGTGCTTCATCATCCATCCCTGAGACAGGGATCTCCTCAACGCGGATATGATCACGGGCTGTGATGACGGGGATGGAAAAAGCAGAGGACTTCTGCCATCGGGGGCGCGTAAAGACTTCCACCTCTTCTATAAGGCGGTTGGCAAGGATTCTGTATCCCCACTCTTTTGCCTTTTCCTCATCGGGGAGGTCTTTTTCTTCCAGATCGAAAAGGTAGAGAAAAGAAGTGTAGACTTCCCCCGACTCAAAAGAACGGCCCAGAATCGCCGAAGCCATCTCAAGAGCTGTTTTTCCTTCGTTGTCCGTGACCCCGGGAAGGAAGCTGACCCGGTAGACAAGGGAAGGGGTATCCGTCTCATGGGTGATGACAGCTTCTTCTGTTACAGGATCCACAAATTCGTTGACGAGGGGTTCCCACTCAGTGTCTGAAAGGGGAAGGTCGAAAGCGTAGAGTCTGCGGACCCGGACATTCCGGGGAAGGAAAGGGGCTTGCCGCTTAAAGGACTGCAGCACCCTGTCGCCTTTGAAATCTTGCTGTCCCTGTTTCAGCTTTATCTCAAGAAACCGTGTCATGGTACGCTCCTTTGAAAAAATAAAAATGTGTTTTCAGTATAAAGGGGGGCGGGTAAAAGTCAAGGTTTTATGGCAAGTCTGTTTCGGAGACTATGCGTATCCCGGAGGAGCTGTCATCGGCAAAAAGGGCTCGTTTGTCAGGGAGGGGGATATAGATCCTGTAGCTCTCCCCGTCGGAAATATAGACCAGAGGATATCCCCTGAGAAGGGGCGGGTAGGAAAACGATCCCCCCGACTCCAGCTGGGAGGGGAGAAACCGTTGGTCATTGGCCGGATAGCGCCCGAAACGTGCGTAGAATTCTTCAAGGCCCTGACGGACCTGCTCCAGGGCCTCCCGGAAGAGGCCCTCACGAGCGGTCCGGCTCTCTGCTTTGAAGGAGGGGAGGGCATAAAAGAGAAGAAGGGTCCCCACGATGAGAGTGACAAGCAGGTCGCTTAGCGTGAAGAGGCGCATGGATCACCCTACAGGGGGAAAGAGTCCCATATACCAGGCCAGGAGGAGATCTCCCCAGAAATAAGCGATTAAAGCTCCCAGGGATAGGAAGGGGCCGAAGGGAAGCATGGTCTCCCGGACGTTTTTACGCGTGATAAAGGCATAGAGATAACCGATAAGAGCCGCGCTCAGGGCTGCTGTGAGCAGCAGGATGATCCCGTTCTTCCATCCGATGAAGAAAGCCAGAAAAGCCGTGTAGTAGATGTCTCCCCCGCCCATGGCCTCTTTTTTATAGAAGGCCTTTCCCAGAAAAGCGATAAGCCACATGAGGGCGAAGAAGAGAAGGAAGGAGAGGATGCGTTCACCGATGATCCCCTGTCTGATATTATAAAAAACTCGCCAGAGAAAGGCAGGGACAAGGACTTCCCAGGGAATGATCATATGAGTGAAATCGATCCATGTGACGATAAAGAGGGTGGAAAGAAGGAGGATCAGGTCAACCGCTGAAAGGGTGAGCCCTCCGTAAAGGTAGCCGGCCAGGAAGATAAGCCCGCCGGAAAGCTCCACCAGGGGATAACGCAGGGCGATGGGTGCCTTGCAGGCTTCACACCGGCCCCTGAGGAAAAGATAGGAGAGAAGGGGGATGTTGCCGTACCAGGCGATGGGGGTGCTGCAGGCTGGACAGCGAGACCCGGGGCGCACGATGGAGAGGTCCCGGGGGACGCGGTAGATGACCACATTAAAGAAGGATCCGAAAAAAAGGCCGACGAAGAAAAAAAGAAACGCCATGTCTGCTCCCTTCGTAATGATCAAAAAAAAGCCCGCCCGCGGAAGCGGACGGGCTCTCAACACCTCGGCTCAGACGAGCTCTCAGAGAGCGCTCATGGTGATGCCGGTGGGGACAGACGTCACAACGGACGCTGTCTTGCCCACATCGATGATCACGGCATACTTGTCGCCCTTGACGCCCTTGATCTTGCCGACCAGGGTGTAAGCGCCGTCACCGTCGCCGTCAAAGCCCACTTCGGTCAGGTTGCCGGACATATCAGTCCACTCGAAATAGTTGGCGGAAATAGTCTGCAGCATGGCCAGTGTCTCGGGATAGTCACCCGGGAAGTCCATGGATGCATAGGATTCCATGGCCTGGATGAGGGACTGCATAGTAGCTACAGCAGCCCTTTCGGCAGCTTTCTCACGCACACGGGTGAAGTTCGGGATCGCGATAGCGGCCAGAATACCGATGATGGCGATGACGATCATGAGCTCGATGAGCGTAAAACCTTTCTTATTCATAAAACACCTCCCTTTCTTTGCTTACATATATTTAAGCAAGCAGTGTGCCAGAAACCGATTTTCCGGCAACTTCCACGATAACAGCAAATTAAAAATCACCCCGGGCTGCTTTTCCCTTTTATAGTGTTACCGGATAACCCGTTTCCCGGATATAGTGTCTCCATAGGTTACACTATAATTCCTTCCAGCTGGCGATGACAGGCTCTGTGGTGACGAATCTGGGGCTTTTCATGGTGTCTGTGTAGAGAGCCCAGGTGTCTTTGTTGATGGCCCGGACCTTGGCGGCGATGGTGTAGCTTCCGGTGGCCGTCCCCTCAAACCCCAGCATCTCAACCGTCTCGCTTACCCGTTCGATCTCCAGATAGGGGATGATGACATCGATGAGTTCATCCACATCCTGGGGATAGGAGAACTCCAGTTCCGCCGAGGCGTAGGCTTCCAGCGCCTTGAGGACCGCTTTCAGGGTAGCGGCTGTGGCGTGGATGGCACTCTTTTCCCGGACCCGGTTGAAGTTGGGGATGGCGATGGCCGATAATATGGCGATGATGGCGATAATGATCATAAGCTCAATAAGCGTGAAGCCGCTTTTTTTCATACACAACTCCTTTGTTTCTAAAATGATACTATAAGTGTAGCCGAAAATAAGCGCTTTTCAACAGAAAAGAGAGAGTTTTCGGAATATTTTTTCTTTTAACCGATAAGAAGAAGGCTATAATGGAAAGGGTGGAAAAGTAAAGTCGTATGGGAGGTGGATTATGGAAGGATTGAAGGGGAAGGTGGTCTTCATCACAGGGGCCAGCGCCGGGATCGGCCGGGCTTGTGCTGCTCTTTTTGCCCGTGAGGGAAGCGATCTAATCCTGGCCGCCCGGCGGAGAGAGCGTCTTGTCTCTCTCAGGGAGGAGCTGGAGGGAGAGTACGGGGCCAATGTCCTTACTGTGGAGCTTGATGTCCGCGACCGGGAGGCTTGTGCAAAAGCCGTAGACGGGCTGGGAGAAGAGTGGCGGGCCATCGATATCCTGGTCAACAATGCAGGGCTCTCCCGGGGGATGGAGAAACTTCATGAAGGAGATATGGACGACTGGGAGGAGATGATCGATACCAACATCAAGGGGCTCCTCACCATGACCCGCCTTGTGGTCCCCCTTATGGCCCAACGACGCAGAGGGCATATCATCAACATCGGCTCTATCGCGGGACACGAAGTCTATCCCGGGGGCAATGTCTATTGTGCCACCAAGCATGCCGTCCATGCACTGAGTAAGGGACTGCGTATCGATCTGGTGGATACTCCTCTCCGGGTGACTGAGATCTCTCCCGGTATGGTGGAGACGGAGTTTTCCGTGGTCCGTTTTCACGGAAATACAGATAAGGCCGCCCATGTCTATAAGGGGCTGACTCCTCTGACGGGGGAGGATATCGCCCGCTGTGTGGTCTGGGCAGCTTCCCAGCCGCCCCATGTCCAGATCAACGAGATCGTCGTGATGCCTGTTTCCCAGGCGACGGCGACCATCGCCCACAGGAGGAATTAAGTGGGGTAGCCCTGGCACTTGCCCTTCTGCAGGCGGTTTCGGCCCTGATCCTTCCGGGCCCCCAGCCGCTCCAGGAGCATGACTACTGCGGAGAAGCGGCGTTGGTCTATCTGCTTGCCGTGGAGGGACGCTTCTACAGCCAGGAGGAGATCCATGACGATCTTCTGGGGCTTAAAGGGATCCCACGCGGGGCCTACAGCCGGGAGATCACTGAGGCGCTTGAACAAAAAGGGTATCGTTTGAAAGGGGCTGAAGTGTATAAGGAAGAAGGTCCGCGGGCCTTGACGGACGAAGAGGCCCGCTCTTTGGGAGAAACCTTCCGCAGGGCTCTGGATAAAGGCCATCCGGTGTTCATCGGGTGGTATCCCTGGATTGACCGGCAGAACGGCAAAAGAGGCCATTTCAGTGTCCTGGGCGGATATGACAGAGAGGACTTCTTTATCTATGACCCCCGGTACGGGGAGGCTGTTTTAGTGATCTCGCAGAAAACCCTGGCGGATCATCTTCTGCTTCCCACCCTGGACCGTACAGCCTGGGGGATCTTCTATTTTTATGTGGAGCAGGCGCCATGATCATCTTCTTTTTCGTCGACGGGCTGGGTATCGGGAAAAGAGACGAGTCCAACCCCCTCTATATAGGAGACTTTCCCTTTTTCGACAGGATCTTCCGTAAACATACATCCTATGTGGATGCGGTGATGAATGTGCCCGGGCTACCCCAGAGCGCCACAGGACAGACATCGATCTTTACCGGTTATAATGCCGCCCGGCTCCTGGGATGTCACAAGGAAGGGTTCCCCGGGGGACGTCTTTCCGGCCTTATCAAAAAGGAATCCCTTTTTAAGAAGCTTCAGGACCACGGTTACCGGCCTACTTTTGCCAATGCCTATCTCATCGATGATATGGAAGCTTTGAGCCGCCAGCGGTTTCTCTCGGTGACAAGCCTTATGGCCATGACCACAGAAAAGAGTGTCCGAGGGTTGAAAAAGCTTTCCAAAGGAGAGGCGGTCTTCCACGATATCACCAATATCTCCCTTGTGGACGGGTCTGTCCCAAGCCCCCAGCAGGAAGCCCTCCTGGAGCGCTTCGGCAATATCGTCGACCATTCCCTTCTGAAAGAGGTACCCCTCATCGACCCCCGGAAGGCGGCTAAGAACCTCTATGCCATTGCCCGGAACTACCATGTCACCCTCTTTGAATACTTTCTTACTGACCGGGCGGGGCATGAGGGGGATATGGAACGGTCCCTGGAGATCCTGAAGCGTTTGGAGGTCTTTACAGAAGCCCTTCTGGGGATGATGAACCTCAACCGCCAGACTTTTATCCTCACTTCTGACCATGGGAATATAGAGGACCTCTCTGTCCCGACACATACCTATAATCCGGTCCCGTTTACTGTAGCCGGCCGGGGGGAGCGTTATCTGAAAGGGATCTCATCCCTTTATGAGATCACCCCGTCTATCATGGAAAATATCCATTATCTCTTATAGAGTCTTTTTTCTTGACTTCTCACCCCGGTTTGGTATGATGAGAGCACATAAAAGCGGGAACGCCTGTTCCTCACCGTATCGGCCCGAAAGGCGCTGACCGGTAAAGAAGAAGATTTCGGACAGGCGGGTTGTTTATACCCGCTTTTTTAATTTAAGGAGGTGTGTTATCGCTAAGGTATCGGGCAGACGAAATGAAAAAGAGGATGCCGTACGGATCAATGGAGCAATCAGGGCACGGGAAGTCCGTGTCGTCGGGCCGGAAGGAGAACAGATCGGGGTCATGGGATCCCGTGAAGCTTTGTCTTTGGCTGAGGAGAAGGGGCTGGACCTTGTGGAAGTGGCTCCCAACGCCAGGCCTCCTGTGGTCCGGATCATGGATTACGGCAAGTTCCGGTATGAGCAGACAAAAAAGCAAAAAAAGAACAAAAAGAATGTCATCCAGGTCAAGGAGATCCAGTTCCGCCCTAAAACGGACATCCATGATTATAATTTCAAAGTCCGTCATATCCGGGAGTTTCTGGAAAAGGGCCACCGCGTCAAGGTAGGGGTCTATTTCCGGGGGCGGGAGATGGCTTATCTCGACAAAGGCCGGGAGATCCTGGCTCAGGTCATGCAGGAGCTGGAAGAAGTGGCCAAGATCGAGAAGGACATAGACCAGGCCGGGCATTTGATGTTTTTAATCGTATCACCGAAGAAATAGAAAGGATGTGTCGAAAATGCCTAAGATCAAAACACGAAGAGCCGCCGCAAAGCGGTTTCGGGTAACAGGAAGCGGAAAAGTTGTCCGTAATAAGGCTTATAAAAGCCACATACTGACAAAGAAGAGCGCCAAAAGGAAGAAAAACCTTCGTCAAAGCACTCTGGTGGATAAAAGCGATTACAAGAGGGTCAAGGATATGATCCCTTACAAATTCTGACAGGAGGAGACAAAGATGAGAGCAACAAGCGGAGTCGCAAGACGAAAAAGGAAAAACCGTATCTTCCGTGCGGTAAAAGGCTATTGGGGTGCAAAAAGCAAACTTTACAGGATGGCTGTGAATGCTCACCGTCGTGCCATGCAATATGCCTATGTAGGGCGAAAACAGAAAAAAAGAGATTTTCGCAAACTGTGGATCGCCCGGATCAATGCCGCCTGCCGCATGAACGATATGAAATACTCCGAGTTCATCCATGGCCTCAAGATCGCCAATGTGGAATTGAACCGTAAGATGCTTGCGGAGATCGCCGCAACCGACGAACAGGGATTCAAAGCCCTGGTGGAAGTGGCCAAAAACGGTTTGAATGGATAAGTTTATTGCCCGGAACAAAAAAGCCCGCCATGAGTACCACATCCTGGAGACCATCGAGGCGGGCATTGTTCTCACCGGGACGGAGGTCAAATCCTGCCGTGCCGGGAAGTTAAGTATCAAGGAGAGCTACGCCCGTTTCATCAAGGGGGAGCTCTATCTGGTCAATGCCCACATCGCTCCCTACGAGACGGGTTCACTCTTCAATCACGAGGAGACACGGACACGCAAACTCCTGCTGTCCCGGCAGGAGATCAGAAAACTTTTGGGGAAAGTGAATGAAGAGGGCCTTACCCTGATCCCGTTAGCGGCCTATTTTAATCAGAGAAATGTCCTGAAGATCGAACTGGCCCTGGCCCGGGGCAAAAAGATCTATGACAAAAGAGAAGATATCAAAAAGAGGGATATGCACAGGGAGGCCATGCGTGAGTTGAAAAGGAACCGGGGATGAAAAGGGGCCTTTTTCTTACTTTATTTCTTCTTTTGGCGGCCCAGCTGGCTGTCACCCTGTCTGTCAGGAGATGGGCTGCTGCTCATCAGGGCACCGGCCTTCTCATCTATCTTGAGTTTTCACAGGATCCGGGGCTTCTTCGACCCTATGTGACCTCATCGGGAGCTGTGCTTCTTCTGAATGAAAAAGTGGATCCTTTCAGCGTCTCCGGTGATGTGACCCTCACCGGGCGGGGGATGATCCTGGATATCGCGACCTCTCTCACAGTCTACGGATATCGGCTTACCCAGAAGGGGAGGCTGTTGAATCTCGAACTCTATACCACGCCTTTCCTGGCTGACGCAGATAAGCTTCTTCCCCCCTTTCAGAGGGAGAAAAAAGAGGACAAAGAGGCCGCTTCAGCAGAGCCGCCGAAGACTCTGATCATACAGAAGGAGAGTCTGCCTCCTACAGACCCGGCGGACCACCGGGAAAAAAAGGAGAAGTGGGTCATCGTCATAGACCCCGGCCATGGGGGGCACTCTTCCGGGGCTGTGGGGCCCACCGGATATAAGGAGAAAGACCTGGTCCTGGCCGTCTCCAAAGAGGTCAAAAAAATATTGGATCAAGAGAGCCGGATCTCCGTGGTGATGACTCGCGAGACAGATGTCTTCAAGGGGCTGGGCGAGAGGACTGCCCTGGCCAATAAGATCAAAGCCGACCTTTTCGTGAGTATCCATGCCAATGCTGTCTGGGGGAAAGCGCGCCGGAAAGTGGCCCGGGGTGTCGAGACATATTTTTTGGGAGAGGCCCAGACAGACGAAGACCGTGCCCTGGCCATCAAAGAGAACGAAGATATAAAATATGAGTCGGAATACGGCGATGCAGCTATCCTGGAACTTATCCTCTCCGACCTGACGCAAACTCTCTATCAGAAAGAGAGCCATAACCTTGCCGCTCTCATCCAAGGCAGGCTGATCAGGTCAACCGGATGGACAGACCGGGGCGTCAAACAGAATAACTATTATGTCCTCCGACTTTGCTATATGCCTGCAGTCCTCGTGGAGATCGGCTTTATCTCTCATCCGGAGGAGGAGCGGCTTTTGAAGAACAAGGAGCGACAGCGGGAGATCGCCCGGGAGATCGCTGAAGGAATAAAAGAGTATATCAGAAAGCACGATACCCTTTATGCCGAAGAGTAAGCTGAGTGTCCGGCGTTTGACACCGGAAGATTATAAGAAAGCAGGGGACGGGATTCCCCACCACTTTCTCCAGTCTGCCGAGTGGGGCCTTTTCAAGTCACGCCACGGATGGGAGCCTCAATATTGGGGGTTGTACAGAGAGAAGTCCTGTGCGGGCCTTGCCCTTGTCCTCCGGCGTTCTCTTCCCCGGGGGTATGTCTTTGCTTATATTCCCAAAGGGCCGACCTTTGCCGGAGGAGAAGAGGAGTTTTCCGAAGCCGCCGGCTTGCTGGCAGAGGCTGTGAGGGCTCATGCCGGGAAAAAGCTTCTCTTTATCCGGATGGAGCCGCACCTTCTTAGGACAGAACCCCTTGAGCGGACCTTCCGCCGGAAAGGCTGGGTGCCTGCGCCTTACGATGTCCAATACCGCTTTACCAGACGGATCCGGATCACAGACTTGGAGAGCCTGTGGGCCTCCTTCACCTCGAAACAGCGCAATAAGATCAGAACAGCGGAGCGTAAAGGGGTTGAAATAAAGCGGCTTTCTGATAAGAAAGAGCTCAAAGCCTGGTACGAGATCTATTGTGAGACAGCGCGAAGAAACAGGATCTTCATCCATCCGTTCTCTTATTATGAAGATTTTTTCGAGTCCTTTCACTCTGCGGGTTTTCTCTCTTTCTGGGCGGCCTTTTTCAATGACCATATGATGGCCGGGGCTTTTATCATCCATTATCCGGGCGAATCCATCTACATGTATTCGGGGTCCTCGGATTTTGAGCGGCAGAGAAGACCCAATGAGGCGATCCAATGGGCGGCCCTCCGGGAGGCTGCCGAAAGAGGGGCGCAGGAATACGACTTGTGGGGAGTGGCCCCTCCGGGCGAAAAAAGTCATCCCTGGAATGGATTAAGCGAATTTAAATCGGGATTCGGCGGCCGTGTCCAGGAGTTTGCCGGCTGCTGGGACCTTCCTGTGCGGAGAGGCCTTTACAGGCTTTTCCTTTTTGCAGAGAAAATGCGAAGATTTGCTCTGTTGATGAAAAAAAAGAGAGGCGGGGCCGGGTGAAGACCTATCTAGCTCCCATGGCAGGATATACAGACAGGGCTTTCCGTGACCTCTGCCGTGCTGAAGGGGCCCATGTCCCCTTTACGGAGATGGTCAATGCACGTCAGCTCCTGGCCGTCCCCGAAAAAGCCAAAGAACTTCTTCAGATCGAGGGGGAGCCTTCCCCTGTGGCGGTACAACTTTTCGGCCATGATCCCGAGACTCTCAGCCGGGCGGCTGAAGTCCTTCAGGGATGGGATGTGGATCACATCGATTTGAACTGCGGATGTCCCGCCCGGAAAGTCGTCAAAAACGGAGCAGGGGTCGCCCTGCTAAAAGACCTGCCGAGGCTTCGCCGTATTGTCCGGCTCATGCGCGCTACTATTACAGAAGCGGTTTTCAGCATCAAGATCCGGGCCGGATGGGACCTGGATTCCCTTGTCTATCGGGAAGCGGGAAGGATCGCCCAGGAAGAAGGGGCTGACCTTATCTTTTTCCACGCCAGGACACGCAGCCAGGGGTTTTCCGGGAAAGCCTGGTGGCCCTGGATCAAAGAGCTGAAAGAGAATCTCTCAATTCCAGTGGTAGGCAACGGGGATATCCGATCCTGGGAGGAAGCTTGGGAGAGAAAAGAGGCAAGCGGCTGTGACGGGATCATGATCGGACGGGGATCCATCGGAAGACCCCGCCTTTTTCGCGAGATCATGATCCGGGAGACGCTGCCCCTCACCCGGGATGAGGTGATGGAACGGCTCTTTCTTCAGTACAGGGCCAAAGCCGAGTGGATCGGGGAAAGAAAGGCGGTCCTTCAGATGCGGAAAGTGGCTCCTTTTTCCGTTCGTGGATTCCCTGATGCAAAGGAGATCCGTATGGCTCTCAATAAAGCGGGGTCTCTCCGGGAGGCCCGGGAAGTGCTTGGTTTATGAACGGGAAAAGAGCGGTCACGATCCTTCTTCTTCAACTCCTTCTGACGGTCTCTTCCCCGGGGTTGGCTCATCGTGTGGAAAAGGGAGAGAGCCTGTCCCAGATCGTCCTGAACTATACAGGGTCTCCGGACCTTGTGGACAGGGTCGCTTTGTTAAATCAGATCAAAAAACCCGACTTGATACAGCCGGGCCTTATTATCCGTATTCCCGAGACGCTTGTAAACCCTTCCGGGGAGTTCAAAGTCCCGGAAGGGTTTACCTCCTCTCATTATAAGGAGGCCGGATACCGGGCAGCTCAGGAAAAAAACTATATCAAAGCTGCAGGCTACTTTTTAAAGGGGTATGAAAAGACGCCCACAGATGCTGCTCTTCTGAATACTCTTCTGGCGCTTTTCTGCCAGGGACGCTTCCGGGACCTACTCACTCTTCAGGAGAAAGAGGGACGGGAGACAGGGGACATCCTGACCCTTGCTGCTTTGGCCTCTTTTGCCCTGGGAGAAAAG
>JAFGWL010000014.1 GCA_016937175.1 Candidatus Mcinerneyibacteriota bacterium
CTTCGAAAGAGGAGGATTACCTGACTCCCTATGAAGACGGCGGGTTATTCGCGGAGCAGGAGACGCTTTTTATCTACACAGAAGACGGCAGCCGGGGACTGAAGGGATATCCTACCGCCCTGCTGAGACAGTCTTCCCCTCAGTCTGCTGTCCATACGTGTGGGCCTCTCCCCCTGATGAAGGCCGCCGAACACATCTGCCGTGAGAGGGGAATGGAGAGCTGGCACTCTCTCGAGGAGCGGATGGCCTGCGGAGCCGGGGCTTGTCTGGGTTGTGTAGTCCGGACCGTTTCGGGGAATCAGCTGGTCTGCAAAGACGGGCCGGTTTTTTCCGGAGAGGAGCTCCCATGGCAGAAATGACCCTGAAGATAGGAGGACACGCCTTTAAGAATCCTGTCTTTACCGCATCCGGGACCTTCGGTTACGGAGACGAGTATGAGGATATCTTCGACCCGGCGCTTTTAGGAGCGGTCTGCAGCAAAGGGCTTACCCGTTTTCCCCGGGAAGGGAATGCGCCGCCCCGTCTCATGGAGACCCCGGCGGGGCTGCTCAACAGCGTCGGGCTTCAGAATATGGGCATAGAGCCCTTTATCTGTGAAAAGGTTCCGCAACTTATAGAAAAAGGGATCAGCGTCATCGCCAATATCGCCGGCCACAGCACAGAGGAATTCGCCGAGATGGCCTCTCTCTGCAATGAATCTCCCGGGATCCTGGCTGTGGAGCTTAATGTCTCCTGCCCCAATGTTAAAGAAGGGGGGATGGCCTTCGGGATCCGCCGCCAGTCGGTTTCAGAGATCACAGGTGCATGCCGCAAGGCCCTTCAGAAGCCGCTCATCGTGAAACTCTCTCCCAATGTCACCGACATTACCGAAATGGCAGAGGCGGCCCTGGAGAGCGGGGCTGACGCTCTCACCGTGGCCAATACACTCCTGGGGATGGCCATCGACGTGGAGAAGAGAGCTCCGGCCATCCATAATGTCTTTGCCGGGCTTTCGGGCCCTGCCGTAAAGCCTGTGGCACTGCGGATGGTCTACCAGGTAAAAAAAGCTTTCCCCCATGCTGTGATCCTTGCTTCCGGCGGGATCGTCTCGACCCGCGATGCCCTTGAGTTTTTCATGGCGGGAGCGTCGGGGATCCAGATAGGGACAGGGCTTTTCCGGACTCCTGACCTGCCTCTCCGAATCATCCGGGGGCTGGAGGAGTTTTGTGACGAGAACGGGATGAGAACGGTTTCCGGGCTCACCGGATTAGCGATAAAGGAGATGTCATGAATTTTCTTGAAAAGTATAACCGGGCGGTCCGGGAAAATAACTCCCTTCTCTGTGTGGGGCTGGACAGCGACCTGTCCCGCCTTCCCGAATGCCTGAAAAAAGAGAAAAACCCCATCCTGACCTTTAACAGGGAGATCATCGAAGCTACCAAAGACTTGGTCTGCGCCTACAAACCCAACGCCGCCTTCTATGAGTCGGCGGGAAAAGCGGGTTTTGAAGCATGGGAAGCCCTTTCTGGCATGGTTGGCCCGATCCCCCTCATCGCCGATGTGAAGCGGGGGGATATCGGCAATACAGCGTCCCACTACGCCCGGGCCCTTTTTGAAGCCAACTCTTTTGACGCGGCGACCATCAACCCTCTCATGGGACAGGATACCATCGAGCCTTTTCTGGCCTTTGAAGGGGTTTACCTCTTCCTTTTGGGGCTGACCTCCAACGATTCGGCCCGCGATTTTGAATATACGGGGGGGCTTTACAAAAAAATCGCTCGTAAGACAGTGTGTTGGAATGAAAAGTTCGGCCACCGTCTGGGGCTGGTCGTCGGAGCCACAAAACCGGGAGAGTTGAAGAGGATAAGAAAGATCGCTTCAAAAGAAGTCTTTCTGATCCCCGGTATAGGGACTCAGGGGGGGGATCTGAGAAGAACCATTGCAGCCGGATACAGCGGAAAAGAGGGGAATATGGTCATCAATGTCTCCCGGAGTATTCTTTTTGCCGGGAAAGGGTCCGATTTTGCCGAAAAAGCGCGGCGTGAAGCCATGCAGTACAGAGATATGATCAACAAAGCAAGGGAGGAAATATGAAGAAATGCAGATTTTGCGCAACGATGATGCAGGACAGTGAGACGATCTGTCCCTCCTGCGGAAAGAGCCAGGAAGAGCCTGCCGCCACTGAAGGGCTGAACAGCTTTGACGACCCCACACTCTCCTGGGGAGAAAGGATCGTGGGGACCATCCGGGAGGTCATGACTGCCCCCAACACCTTCTTTTCCACCCTTAAGGAATCCGGAGAGATCAAGGGTCCCTTTATCTATTATATGTTCATGACCTTAATCAGTACCATCGCCTATCTCTTCTGGCAGACGGCCCTCTCCAGTTCCATATCCTCCCTTATCCCCTCCATGGGCCCCCTGGGAGGGGCAGAACAGAGTCCCTTCACCCCGGCCATGTTTCCTCTTCTCCTCTTTTTTACCCTTGCCCTGGGGGCTGTCAGCCCCTTTATCACAGCAGGGCTCTACCATCTGGTCCTTCTCCTCTTTGGGGAGGGAGGGAAGGGTTATGTTACCACGCTCCGGGTCATCCTCTTCTCCTCGACGGCAGGAATCCTCTATGTGATCCCCTTCGCCGGCTCTCTTCTCGCTGGTGTCTGGTCTCTTGCCCTGCAGGCCATGGGCCTTTCCCGGCGCCACGATATTTCCATCGGGAAGGCCCTGCTGGTCATCTTCGGGACCTTTTTCTTCATTGTCGTCCTTGTCGTCCTTTTTGTCGTCTTTATCCTCGTCGCCGCCGGGGCTCCTGTCCGCTAGGGGCCCCGGGGAGGGGAGATCCAAATATTCAAGTTTAGTGTTGAAATATATAAAAGTGTCCTTATAATAAGGAAACTCGAGGAGTTGACTTATGTTGGATATTAAAAAAAAGTTTTTAGAGCACGGGATCACTCCCTCCATGCAGCGCCTGCTGATCTATCAGTATATACTCCGGGAGCGCAATCACCCCAGTGTGGATATGATCTATTCGGCGTTGAAGAAAAAAGCTCCCACACTTTCCAGAACGACAGTCTACAATAATGTCACCCTCTTTGTGGAGAAGGGGCTCCTGTTTCCCATGCTTACCGAGACAGCCGAGACCCGTTATGATCTCACAGAACATCCTCATTCTCACTTCATTTGTTCCCAGTGCGGGATGATTTATGATATCCCATCTGTCTCCTGCGGCCCCGGGCAAATCCCTGAAGGGTTTGTCACTGCTAAGACACAGGTCTATATCCAGGGGACCTGTAAAAATTGCCGGTCAAAATAAAAAAGTTCATATTTGACATATCAGAGCTGCCATGGTAAACTGTAATAGTTACAATGATGATAATAATACAAAAGGAGGAGCATGGAGCCTGTCAGACTAAAGGAAGGGGTTTACTGGGTCGGTGGCATCGACTGGAAACTCAGAAATTTCCATGGTTATTCCACAGGCCGGGGATCCACTTACAATGCTTACCTGATCATTGACGAGAAGATCACTCTCATCGATACCGTCAAGGAGTACCTTTTTGACGAGATGATGGAGAGGATCAGCAAGGTCGTCGACCCGTCTAAAATCGACATTATCATATCCAACCATGTGGAGATGGACCATTCAGGAAGCTTACCCAGGATCATGCAGGTCTGTCCTTCTGCCCGGATCTACGCTTCTCCCAACGGCGTCAGGGGGCTCAAAGCTCATTACCGTAAGGCCTGGGACTTTGTCGAAGTAAAAGGGGGAGATACCCTCTCGCTGGGGAAACGCTCTCTTCAGTTCCTTCTGACTCCCATGGTCCACTGGCCGGATAACATGGTCTCTTTCTGCCCTGAAGAGAAGATCCTCTTCTCCAACGACTCCTTCGGCCAGCATATCGCTTCGTCGGAGCGCTTTGACGATGAATATCCTGCGGATATCATTTGGGAAGAAGCGGCCAAGTATTATGCCAACATCGTCTGGCCCTACAGCGCCCAGGTGAGAAAAGAGCTGGAAGCAGCCTCCGGGCTTGATTTTGAGATGATCGCCCCGAGCCACGGCCTTGTCATACGGTCCCTGGCCGGCCAGATCGTCGGACTTTATCAGAAGTGGGCGAATTTGGAGACGATAAAAAAAGCAGTGGTCGTCTATGATACCATGTGGAAGTCAACGGAGAAGATGGCCTTATCCATCGCTTCAGCCTTTGAAGCCAAAGGGTATAAGGTCCGCCTCATGAGCCTGCAGGAGAATCATATCTCCGATATCATGACAGAGCTTTTGGATGCCCGGACTCTCTGTGTGGGGTCGCCCACACTCAACAACAATATGCTCCCCACTGTAGCGGCCTTTCTGACCTATTTGAAAGGCCTCTCTTGCGGGGGAAGAGAAGCCCTGGCTTTCGGTTCTTACGGATGGGGCGGACAGAGCGTGGCTCTTGTGGAAAAGGAGCTGGAAGCAGCAGGTTTTAACCTGATGGAGGGATTCAGGGTGAATTATGTCCCTGATGAAGCCCAGTTGAACCATATCAAAGAGGATTTGGAAAAACGGATCTAACGAAAAGGAGGTGTCGAGTGAAGAAGTACAGATGTACTATCTGCGGTTATATCTATGACCCGGCCCAGGGAGACCCGGACGGAGGGATCGAGCCCGGGACAGCCTTTGATGCGATTCCCGAGGATTGGGTATGCCCCGTTTGCGGAGTCAGTAAGGATATGTTTGAAGAGGTCGAAGAGTAAACCGGCGGGGGGAGGCCCCCGCACCCTTATTTTATGAAAATACCCGAAGTGAAAAACAGTGAAGAATTAGTGAGTCTGGCTTGTCTTATCGAAGAGAGCGGACGTGAGATGTATCAAGCCCTGGCCGGAAAAACATCGGATAAAAGCCTTTCAGCCCTCTTTCTTTCTCTGGCTGAGGAGGAGGAGAAACACAGGGAGATGTTTCTCTCTTTGAAGAGCCGTAAGGCGGAAGGGACTGATACGTCCCTTGAGGAAGGGCCGGACCTTTTCGATACCGGCCGGCTCCTTACTGAGATCAGCCATATAGGGACAGCCGAGGATCTTCTCGGTTTCGCCATCCGGCGTGAGCTGGATACCATCCTCTTCTACAAAAGGATGGCCCACACGGGATTCGGCGACACGGCACTGCTTGAGAAAATGATCAAGATGGAAGAGACTCACTTTTACAGATTACATGAAGTCAAGGAAAAGCTTTAACCAAAGGAGGTCAGAATGGCAAAGAAAAGCGAGATCTACAAATGCGAAATCTGCGGGAACATCGTGGAGGTTCTTCACGGCGGAGCCGGAGAACTTGTCTGCTGCGGGCAGCCCATGACCCGGATGGAAGAACAGACAGCTGACTCTTCTACAGAAAAACATGTCCCTGTCATCGAAAAGATGGGAAACGGAAAAGTCAAAGTCACCGTGGGCAGTATCCCTCATCCCATGGAGGAGAAACACTTCATCGAATGGATCGAACTGCGTTCCGGTGAGAAGAGCTGCCGCGCCTACCTCGCACCGGGACAGAAGCCCGAAGCGGTCTTCGAAATGGACGGCGATGAGTTCACAGCCAGGGAATATTGCAACATCCATAAGCTCTGGGCTACAGAATAGGAGGGATGATGAAGAAAAAGATCGAAGACGCTTTGAACGAACAGATCAATAAAGAGTTCTTCTCTGCATACCTCTATCTCTCCATGAGTGCTTACCTGGAAGGGGAGTCCCTTCCCGGAGCGGCTCGCTGGATGGAGATCCAGGCCAAAGAGGAAGCTGAGCATGCCATGAAGATTTATACCCATATCCATGAGAGGGGCGGGCGGGTCTATCTTAAATCCCTGGATGGGCCGGAACAGACGTGGAAATCCCCGTTGTCGGCCTTTGAAGATGCCCTGAAACACGAGATCTTCATCACAGAATCCATCCATAACCTGGTCACTCTGGCCACGGAAGAGAAGGATTATGCCACCCTCAATATGCTGCAATGGTTTGTCTCAGAGCAGGTGGAGGAGGAAGCCAATGCCCGGGAAAATGTGGAGATGTTCAAACGCGTGGAAGACCATCCCCAGGGGCTTTTCATGGTAGACCGGGCTCTGGCTCAGCGAGAATAAGAGATCCCGTCAAGACAAACATAAAGGAGGAACAATGGGAAAAAACATTAAAGGGACAAAGACTGAGCAGAATCTTTTAGCATCCTTCGCCGGAGAATCTCAGGCGCGGAGCCGCTACACCATGTTTGCCAAGATAGCCAAAAAAGAGGGCTACGAACAGATCGCAGCCATCTTCACCGAGACGGCGGAGAACGAGCTGGAACATGCCAAACGCTTCTTCCGTTTTCTGGAAGGCGGAATGGCTGAGATCACAGCCACCTTTCCTGCCGGCATCGAAGGGACCACCATGGAAAACCTCAAGGCTGCCGCCGCCGGCGAAAACGAGGAACATACCGAGCTCTACCCTGAAGCGGCCATAACCGCCGAAGAAGAGGGATTCCCCGAGGTGGCCGCTCTCTTCAGAAATGTGGCAAAAGTGGAAAAACATCATGAAGAGCGATATCTGGCTCTTCTTGCACAGCTTAAAGAGGGAACTTTCTTTAAGAAAAAGGAAAAAGTCCAGTGGAAATGCAGGAATTGCGGCTACATCCATGAAGGGACGGAACCCCCTGAGAAGTGCCCGGCCTGTATCCATCCCAGAGCCTACTTCGAGATTCTCTGCGAGAAGTTCTGAGTTGTTCGAGCCCGGAAGACTCTTCCGGGCTTTTTTTTAATTGACAGATGTCTTGACCGTGAAGTCGGTGATCTCCCCGCCGGCTGTCAGCGTGAAGTCGATGGACCTTCTCTGCCACGGGGCAAGATAATTAAGGACCACTTGTCTGGTCTCCACCACTGTTCCGTATGTGTTTTGAAAATGGAAGGTGATCCCCAGGTTCAGAAACTGATACCGGCTTTCATTCTTAATGGTGCAGGAGAAGAGAGAAAAGCCATCGAAATGTTTCAGGGTGAAATCACTCAGCCGGAATGTGTGGATCTTCAGAGGCTCTTTGGCTGAAAAGAGCCCTGCAGCTGATGTCTCTGATATTTCAATGACAGCTAGCTTTTCCTTTATGCGGGTGATGAGCCTGTCGCAATTTTCCTTTTCACTTTTGGTCATGGGGATATATTCCAGATTGTCGATGGCTCCTGTATAGAAGAAGAGGGTCTTGCTGAACCCCTTTTCAAATTGGACAGACAGGCCCGTTTCTTCGTTTTCCTCCTGGCGTGTATAGAGATTATCGCTGAGAGCGGTAAACCCCTCCCGGACAAGGATCATGTGGACCACAGAAACCGCTTCGTCGAAACCATTGGGATAGGCCATCTGATAGATCTGGGGAGATTCTATGGTACGTACTCCGCCGCTCACATTGGGCTTGCATTGAAAGAGTAAAATCGTTAAGATGAAAACGATGAAAATACGGCTTTTCATAGCAGCAGTGTATCAAAAAGCAAGGCATACTTCAAGGAGAACCTTTCATGAATAGGATCTGTGTCATCGGAGGAGGTATCTGGGGGAGTGTTATGGCCCACCGGCTGGCCAAAAAAGGATTGTCTGTCCTCATCTGGGCCCGCGAAGAAGAGGCCGTCCGGGACATAAACGAGAATCACGAAAATCGCGCCTTTGCCCCGGGGCTTACCCTTCATCCCGAGCTTAAAGCTGTGAGCTCGTTTGAAAGCCTTTATGATTGCAGCCTTTATATCAATGCTGTCCCCGTTCAGTTTATCCGTGACGTCTGGAAGGATATCCCCCTGAAAGCGGGGCGTCCTCTGGTCAACCTCTCCAAAGGCATTGAAAACGCCACCGGGGAGTTTCCCGCAGAGATCCTGCAGAGCCTGGCAGGGCCTAAGAACCCTGTCTATACCCTTTCGGGGCCCTCCTTTGCCCGGGAAGTCTACGAGGAGAAATATACGGCGGTGGTCCTGGCGGGAGAAGAGAGCGAAGGAGCCAGAGACCTTCAGGCTCTGCTCAGTGATGATACCTTCCGTGTCTACAGGAATGATGACCTGATGGGGGTGGAGATAGCCGGAGCCCTGAAAAATGTCATCGCCATCGGGGCAGGGATCATAGACGGGATCAAGGCGGGGATGAACAGCCGCGCAGCGGTGATCACCCGGGGCGTGGCCGAGACCATGCGTCTGGGGCGGGAAATGGGGGCCAAAGAGACGACCTTTTTGGGGTTGGCTGGTTTCGGCGATTTTATCCTGACTTGTACCCATGCCATGAGCCGGAACTTCTCCTTCGGGCGTTTCCTGGCCAGGACCGGTTCCGTCACGGAAGCCCTGGATAAGGCCGGCGGCGTGGTGGAAGGCTATTTTACCCTGAAAAGCGCTGTGGAACTGGGCCGCTCGTTCGGAGTGGAACTGCCTATCATAGACGGCCTCTATGCTATTATCTACGAGGGGAAAAGTATCGAAGACGTTATCACCGCTCTTATGCGCCGTGACCTGAAAACAGAGTGGGGGAGTTACTCACAGTAAAGATGTGGAAAGAAGAGGAAGAATCATGATGAGAAAACTAGTCGAACAGTGGAGCCAGGAGGGATGTGTGGTGGGTTTCCAAAAGATGAACAGGCCCTTTTCGCTCCTGGAACTCGAAGAGGGGGGAGACGGGACAGGCTGTTCTCCCATCTATCTTGATACCCCTCAGGGCCATGCTTTCTATGAAAAGAGTCTGATCCTCCTCTTTGCCGCCGCTGTAAAGGACCTGTACCCCCATGCTGAGATCCACGTGGAGCACACCATCGACACCGGCCTCTATTTTACCCTTTCTGACCGCTCTTTTCCCATCCTCAAGATGGAGCATGTGTCCCGGATCAAAGAGAAGATGGACGAGATGGTGGAAGAGGATATTCCCTTCACCCTCTACCGGGACCTCCCCCGAAAAGAGATGCTCTCCAGACTGAGAAAAGACAAAGACGAAGACAAGCTGGAACTTTTCGAACAGCTTGAATGCCAGTCCCTTGTCTCTCTGGACGACAAAGCCATCGATTACGGCCTCTTCAAGACAGTCCCTTCGACCTCCTATCTCAAGGTCTTCGACCTCCTTTATTATCCTCCCGGGCTCATTATCCGGATGCCCCTTATCGGGGACCATTCGGTTTTGGCGCCTTTCCAGGAACAGAAGAAACTCTTCCGGATCCACCAGGAGTTCAAACATTGGGCTGATATCCTGAGCATGGAGTTTGTGACTTCCCTCAACGAGCTCATAGAAGAAGAGAAGTACCGGGAGATGATCCTTGTTTCCGAGTCCATGCAGGAGAAGCATATCATCGGAATAGCCGAGGAGATCATCAAACTTGACGGGCACAGCCGGCTTATTCTCATCGCAGGGCCCTCCTCTTCCGGAAAGACGACCTTCTCCAAAAGGCTGGCCACATCCATCAAAACGTGGGGGATCCAGCCTGTGGCCATCGGCATGGACGACTATTTCCTCCCCTGGAAAGAGACGCCGCGTAATGAAAATGGGGAGATGGATTTTGAATGTGTGGAGGCCATTGATATTGCGCTTTTCAATGAGCATCTTCTGCTCCTCATGGAAGGGCATGAAGTCACCCTTCCCAAATATGACTTTTTAAACGGGACACGCAAAGAGGGGGAGAAGCTCAAACTCAACTATAACCAGCCTATCATCGTAGAGGGGATCCACGGCCTGAATCCCAAACTGACCGAAGCTATCCCGGACAATCTGAAGTTCAAGATCTACGTGAGCGCTCTGACGCAGCTCAACATGGACTCTTTTAACCGGATCAAGACCACCGATGTCCGCCTTGTCCGGCGCCTTGTCAGGGATGCCCAGTTCCGGGGCCATTCAGCCCTGGATACTTTGAAGATGTGGGAAAAGGTAAGGGCCGGGGAGGACAAGTATATCTTCCCGTACCAGGAGAGTGCCGACGTGATGTTCAACTCTTCGCTCCCCTATGAGCTCTGTGTTTTGAAGAAATTCGCCCTGAAACTGCTTAGAGAGGTACCCCCGCAAGAGCCTGAAGTGACTAAAGCGAGGGAGCTGATCATGCTGCTCAGCCTTATCCGTGAGATCGATCCCTACTATACCCCAAAGACATCGATTATCCGGGAATTCGTGGGAAACAGTCTCTACGATTATTGATGAAATTGACAGAGTGAAACTTTTCAGTATAATGAACGGAGAAAAGTGTTTTTGACAGGGGTCAGGCAACATCTCCCGGGAGAGTTGCAGGATGGAGCCCTTTGGGGCGCATCAACCGACAGGAGAGATTATGTCAGAATTTATTGAAATCCTGGAAGTGACCGACAGCGATGAAAACGAGATAGTGAAGCGGATCCCTGAAGAGGGATCTCTGCCTATTAAAATCGGAGCCCAGCTCATCGTGCGTGACCATCAGCGCGCTGTCTTTTACAGGGACGGGAAAGCTCTTGATGTCTTCGGCCCGGGACGCCACACCGTCACCACAGCCAACCTCCCTGTACTGACCAAAGCCCTCTCTCTGCCCTTCGGCTTCAAATCTCCCTTCCGGGCGGAAGTCGTCTTTGTCAATTCCAAAGTCTTTCTCAATATGAAGTGGGGGACCAAAAACCCCATCGCCCTGAAGGACAGAGACCTGGGCGTGGTCAACCTGCGCGCTTTCGGGATCTACTCCATCCGTATCATCCAGCCCATCGTCTTCGTCAACAATATCGTCGGGGCCCGGGGGCTCTATGAGACCCGTCCTTTGGAAGATTTCTTCCGCGACCTCATCTCTTCACGTATTACCGATCTTTTAGGAGAGAGTGTTACCTCTGTCTTTGACCTGCCCGCCCGGTTCGATGAATTGTCCCGTCAGGCCCGGGAGCGTGTGGTGGAGGATTTCAAGCAATACGGGATCGAGCTGAAGGATTTTGCCATCAGCAGCATCAACCCCCCTGAAGAGGTCCAGCAGATGATCGACGAACGTTCCGGAATGGGGTTGTTTTCCGATACAAAAGACTATCTTCAGTTCAAAGCTGCCCGTGCCATGGGGGATGCCGCCGTCAAAGGCGAAGGAGGAGCCTCCGAGGGTATGGGGCTGGGGATCGGAGCCGGCCTGGGATTTCTCCTGCCGGGCATGGTGGGAAACGGACGTGTGGCCCCGGGACAGGAAAAGGTCCCA
Source organism: Candidatus Mcinerneyibacteriota bacterium (assembly GCA_016937175.1). Taxonomy (GTDB): domain Bacteria; phylum Macinerneyibacteriota; class Macinerneyibacteria; order Macinerneyibacteriales; family DSCS01; genus DSCS01. The sequence goes on from JAFGWL010000014.1 coordinate 11,104, forward strand.
TGTCCCTTCTGCGGAGCCATGAACGAAGTAGGGGCCAAATTCTGTGCATCCTGCGGTGAAAAGATCCTTGCAGTCAACCGGTCAGGGGAGACTTGCGCCTCCTGCGGACAGCCTGTTCCCCTGGGAGCCAAGTTCTGCCCTCACTGCGGCGAGGTCATCCAGAAAAAAAAGTGTCCCGCCTGCGGAGCTGTCCTCTCTGATGAGAACAAGTTCTGCCCTCAGTGTGGCCATGATCTCAAAGGGGAATAGAAATTGGCTCCCAAAGTCAGCTATAATGACATAAAAAAGCTTGAACACAAACTCAAAGAACTCGAAGATGAGATCAAAGAGCTCTATAACGCCCCTTTTCACAGAAAATCGTATCATGTCCGGGTGATCCGGGAGATCCAGAACTATATCGAACAGCGCATACAGGAGTATACCGCTCAGGTGGGACAGATGCCTACCAGCGTAAAATTCCCCTTTGAGAATTACGTCTATGTCTACAGAGCCAAAGAGGGAGTCTTTGAAAGCAAGATCAACGAGGCCCTCTACCGGCCGCCGGGCTCCTTTACCGTGGACGAAAAGAGCGGGAAAGTAGTAGAGATCGCCAAGAGCGTGGCCGAAAAAGTCACAGGAAAGCCCAAATCCGATCCCCTGGACAGCAAGCTCGATTCGGCTCTCTCCCAGATCGTGCGGGACGAGACCAAGAGGGCGCTCCTCAAACAGTCTGTCAAAGAACAGATCGAAGCGGCGAAAAAGAAAGCCGGCAGCGATTATAAAGTGACTGTGCAAGTGGGTAAGAACGATTCCGGGAAACCGGCCATCAAGGTCAAACTCGTCAAGAAATGAAGCCCGGACCTCTCCTCGTCAGTGCATGCCTTCTGGGGCTGCCGTGCCGTTATGACGGAACAAGCAAAAACAAAAGGAGCCTGGATGAGGCCCTTTTCTGTGTCCCTCTCTGTCCGGAGCAGCTGGCCGGATTTTCCACTCCAAGAGAGCCGGCGGAGCAGAGGGAGGACGGGCGTGTCATCCGTCTCTATTCAGGGGAGGATGTGACCGAAGCCTTTGAGCGGGGAGCAGCGGCTGTTGTGGAGTATTGCCGTAAACGGGGGATCACCCGGGCTCTTCTCAAGGGAGGAAGCCCTTCCTGTGGAGAGGGAGGCGTTACGGCGAAATTGCTGGAAAAGAACGGTGTTGAGGTCGAATATATCGATTAAGCGTTAAGGAAAAACGGAGGGAAAAATGAAAAACATACTTGTACTAGGCGCATCCGGGCAGATCGGATCGGAACTTGTGGGAGAGCTTAGAAAGATCTACGGGGATTCCCATGTCGTGGGAGGGGATATAAACCTGAACGTCTCCTGCGAACTGAAAGAGAGCGGCCCCTATGAGTATCTGGACATCCGCGATACTGAAAAGATCGTGACCGTCATCAAAAAATACAATATCGATACCATCTATAACCTGGTGGCCCTCCTTTCGGCTGTGGGGGAGCAGAAGCCTCAGTTTGCCTGGGAGATAAACATCGGAGGGCTCATGAATACCCTGGAGATCGCCCGGGAACATAAGTGCGCCGTCTTCACGCCCAGCTCCATCGGCGCTTTCGGCCCTTCTACGCCTCCGGACCATACTCCCCAGGACACCATCATGCGTCCCACGACCATCTACGGGATCAGCAAGGTCGCCGGAGAGTTGCTCAGCGACTACTATTATCTCAAATACGGCGTCGATACCCGAAGCGTCCGTTTCCCCGGCCTCATCTCTTACAAGACCCTTCCCGGGGGCGGGACTACAGATTATGCCGTGGAGATCTTTTATGAGGCCATTAAAGCTAAAAAATATACCTGCCCGCTTCCCGGCGGCACTTTCCTGGACATGATGTATATGCCCGATGCGGTCAAGGCGGCTATCGAGATCATGGAAGCAGACCCCTCAGCATTAAAGCATCGCAATTCCTTTAACGTCACTGCCATGAGTTTCGACCCGGAGATCCTGGCAGCTGAGATCAAAAAACATATCCCGGGATTTACCCTGAGCTATGACATCAATCCCACCCTGGTCAAGATCGCCAACTCCTGGCCCAACTCCATGGATGACAGCTGTGCGCGTAACGAGTGGGGCTGGAAGCCTGACTACACACTGGCAGATATGACCTCCGACATGCTGGATAAACTCAAAGAGAAACTGAAATAAAGAAACGGCTGAACGCCCCTGGACGACAGGGGCGTTCAGCTCCGAAAGATTCCCATGCACACAAAAAAGCCTGATCTCGCTGACGACAATCTTTTGCGTCTTCTGACGCAGATGTCACTTCCAGCCATTGTGGCCATGTCGGTCAATGCCCTTTCCAATGTGGTAGTTGCCGCCTCTGTGGGCCGGGGAGTCGGGACACCGGGGCTGGCGGGGGCCTCCC
>JAFGWL010000059.1 GCA_016937175.1 Candidatus Mcinerneyibacteriota bacterium
ACAGTCCACGTGGGCGTAATGCCTGGTTTCAGACTGATACTCCACATGAGCGGTCGCGATGGTGATCCCACGCTCCCTCTCTTCGGGTGCTTTGTCTATGGCATCGAACTCCATGGCTGTCGCCAGATTCCGGGATGCCAGAACTTTTGTCATTGCACTGGTCAAAGTTGTCTTTCCGTGATCGACGTGGCCGATGGTGCCGACGTTCACATGTGGTTTACTGCGTACGAATTTTTCTTTGGCCATTACTACTTACCTCCTCTGTCAACTGACAATATCTTCAGCAATGCTAGAAGGAACTTCATCATAATAGGCAAACTGCATACTGTAGCTTGCCCGTCCCTGGGTCAGCGACCGCATTGTAGTGGCATACCCGAACATCTCCGACAGGGGCACTTCCGCTGTGATGATCTGTGTGCTTCCCTTGTGCTCCATGCCCTTGATACTGCCACGGCGGCTGTTTATATCGCTGATTATATCCCCCATATAGTCTTCCGGAGTGGTGACTTCTACTTCCACGATGGGCTCCAGAAGAACGGGAGAAGCACTCTTGAATCCGTCCTTGAAACCGATGGACCCGGCAATGGAAAAGGCCATTTCCGATGAATCCACCTCATGATAGGAACCGTCCAGAACGGTGACCTTGACATCCACTACGGGGAACCCGGCCATGGTGCCGCTGATCATCGCCTCTTTGATACCCTTCTCAATGGCAGGAATATACTCTTTGGGGATGACTCCGCCGACGGTCTTGTCTGCGAATTCGAAACCCATCCCGCGGGAAAGAGGCTCAAGCTCCAGGACACAATGTCCGTATTGGCCGCGTCCTCCCGACTGGCGGATATATTTCCCTTCCACTTTGACTTTTTTCCGGATACTTTCCCGATAGGCGACCTGGGGTTTCCCGATATTCGCTTCCACGTTGTATTCCCGCTTCATCCTGTCCACCAGGATCTCGAGGTGAAGCTCTCCCATGCCGGAAATAATGGTCTGTCCGGTCTCATGATCCACATAGGTCTTGAAGGTCGGATCCTCGTCAGAAAGTTTCTGGATTGCATTACCGAGTTTCTCCTGGTCCGCTTTGCTCTTAGGCTCGATGGCTACGGAGATGACCGGCTCAGGGAACTCCATGGCTTCCAGGACGACGGGATGGTTCATGTCTGTGATTGTATCGCCGGTGGAGACATCTTTCATACCCACAAAGGCGGCGATATCTCCCGCATAGAGCTCCTCGCGCTCCTGGCGCTTATTGGCATGCATCTGCAAAATCCGGCCTATACGCTCTTTTTTCCCTTTATTGACATTATAGACATAACTGCCTTTTTTCAGCATTCCCGAATAGACGCGTGCATAGACCAGCTTTCCCACAAAGGGATCCACCATGATCTTGAAGGCCAGCGCAGAAAACGGGGCATTGTCGTCTGCGGGGCGCTCTTCCCACTTGTCTGTCTTGGGGTTCTTCCCCTCGACAGGGGGAATATCCAGAGGAGAAGGCATGAAATCGACGACAGCATCCAGCAGGGGCTGAACACCCTTGTTTTTGAACGCTGTCCCGCAGAGAACCGGGACGGCTTCATTATTTATGGTCAGTTTCCGCAAAACTGCCTTGTACTCTTCAGCGGAGACCTCTTCCCCTTCCAGGTAGCGCTCCATGATATGTTCATCATGTTCCGCCAGGGTCTCTTTCAGGTGAGCGTGATACATCTCAGCCTCTTCCCGGACATCTTCCGGGACTTCCGCTTCACGGAAGGGGGCTCCCAGGTCGTCTCCGTCCCAGATAAGGGCTTTCATGGTAAAAAGGTCCACGACACCCCGGAAGGAGTCTTCCGCTCCGATGGGATACTGGACAGGGATAGGATTAGCGGCCAATTTGTCTCTGATCTCGTCGACAGCACTCATGAAATTCGCACCGGTCCTGTCCATCTTATTGATGAAGACCAGACGGGGGACACTGTATTTGTCAGCCTGCCTCCAGACTGTCTCTGACTGGGGCTGAACCCCGGAAACGGCGCAGAAGACACCCACGGCTCCGTCCAGGACTCTCAGAGAACGCTCGACTTCGACCGTGAAGTCAACATGCCCTGGCGTATCTATTATACTGATCCGGTGGTCTTTCCAGAAACAAGTCGTGGAGGCAGACGTGATGGTGATCCCACGCTCCCGTTCCTGCTCCATCCAATCCATCTCGGCATTGCCGTCATGGACTTCCCCGACTTTATGGGTCACACCGGTATAATACAGAATCCGCTCTGTCGTTGTCGTCTTTCCAGCATCGATGTGAGCCATGATGCCTATATTACGTTGTCTTATAAGCGGTATCTCTCTTGCCACAATTCCTCCCGACTAATACCTGAAATGAGCAAAAGCTTTATTGGCTTCGGCCATCTTATGTGTATCATCTTTTTTCTTGGCGGCGCCGCCCTGTCCGTTCACGGCATCAATGATCTCTTTTGCAAGGCGCTTGGACATGGCATACTCATCTTTACGGTCGCGGGCATAGTTGACCAGCCACCTGATGGCCAGCGAAAGCTTGCGTTCGGGCCGCACAGGAATGGGGACCTGATAGTTGGCTCCACCCACACGGCGGGATTTGACTTCCAGTTCAGGCTTCAAGGCCTCGATGGCTTTACGGAACATGGTCAGGCCGTCTTCCCCGGTCCGTTCACGTACTTCAGCGATGGCGGATTCGAAGATGTTCCGGGCTACGCTCTTCTTTCCTTCCCACATAAGCTTGTTGATGGTCTTCTCGACGACCATCTGCTCATAACTGTCATATTTCTTTTCGATCTTTTTACGGATTCCTCTCCTAGGCATATGTCTTTCCTCCGTTTTTACTTTTTGGGTCTTTTGGTTCCGTATTTGGACCGGCTCTGCATACGTCCGTCGACACCGGCGGTATCCAAAGCCCCTCTCACAATATGATAGCGCACCCCGGGCAGGTCTTTGACACGTCCCCCGCGGATCAGCACGATGGAGTGCTCCTGGAGGTTATGTCCTTCCCCGGGAATGTAAGCCGTCACTTCAAACTGGTTGCTCAGCTTGACTCTGGCGATTTTACGCAAAGCGGAGTTTGGCTTTTTAGGTGTCTGTGTAGTCACCCTCGTGCAGACCCCCCTTTTCTGGGGATTCCCCTGCATGGCAGGAGATTTGCTTTTTTTGACGATTTTCTTTCTCCCTTTACGCACTAGCTGGTTTATCGTAGGCATACTCCTATGTCCTCCTTTTTAATTCGTGCACAAATATTAACAACCTCACCCTGCACTGTCAAGATAATTCAGGCAAAAAAACCCTCTTTAGCCTAAAATACCCTCTAAAAAGATGCAGGCGCCCTGAAAGGAGTAACTTTCAGGGCGGGAATCTCCCTACTCTTCGTCTTCGACGTCGATCTCCAGGGCATCGGTGATCCCGTTGACCACCATGGAGTCGATATATTTATACTCTTTGGCGCAAGTCCCGGCGGGGATCAGGTGCCCGATGATGATGTTTTCTTTCAACCCTTCCAGATTGTCGTACTTTCCTTCCAGGGCAGCATCTGTAAGGATCCTGTTGGTCTCCTGGAAAGACGCCGATGAAAGGAAGGAGTCTGTATTCAGGGCCGCCTTGGTGATCCCCAGCAGGATGGGCTCGGCCTGGGCCGGCTCTTTTCCCTGGCTGATCAGATGCTCGTTCTCTTCCATATAGACGTTATGGTCGATATACTCCTGGGGCATGAAGAGGGAATCGCCGGGATCCTTGATCCTGACCTTGCGTGTCATCTGGCGGATAATGATCTCAAGATGTTTATCATTGATCTCGACTCCCTGGATCCGGTAGACTTCCTGGATCTCATTGAGGAGATATTCACGGACATCATCCAATCCCTTGACCTTCAGGATGTCGTGGGGATTGACATTGCCGGATGTGAGGGCTTCTCCAGCCTCGACACGGTCTTCGGGGTTGACGAGGATCTGTTTTCCGAGAGGCACCTTATAGCGTTTCTCGTCACCGAACTCGTTCTTAACGATAAGGATCCGGTATCCATGGACGATCTTGCCGTATTCCACCACGCCGTCGATCTCGGAGATGATAGAGGTGTCGTCAGGTTTACGGGCTTCAAACAGCTCGGTGATCCGGGGCAAGCCCCCTGTGATATCACGGGTCTTCCCGATCTGCCTGGGCATTTTAGCCACCATATCGCCCGGTTTGACCTCGTCATTCTCATTGACGATCAGATAGGCTCCGGTGGGAAGGTAGTAGAGGCTGCGCCCCTCTTCCTCTTCGTTCTTGGCTGTCTCTTTCCCTTCGATGATGACACGGGGATGAAGCTTTTTGGTCTTGTCTTCTATAATAACGCGCTGGATGGTGGCTGTTGAGGAATCAAGCACCTCTTCCACCGTCTTTCCTTCGATGAGGTTTTCAAATTTGATCTTACCTTCTTTTTCCGCCACAATAGGACGGATGAAGGGATCCCATTCAAAGACGATATCCCCGGCCTTGATCTCGTCTCCGTCATTGACTTTCAACATAGCTGCATAAGGGACGTCATACTTGGAACGTTCCTTTCCTTCAGCGTCGATGACAAAGATCTTTCCGGAGCGGTTGATCACCACCTTGTCTCCGTTTCTGTTCTCAATGAATTTCAGCCCTTCGATGCGGATGATCCCGTCAAATTTGCTTTTGACTTCAGACTGTTCGATGATACGGGAGGCGGTTCCGCCGATATGGAAGGTCCGAAGGGTGAGCTGTGTACCGGGTTCTCCGATGGACTGGGCAGCGATGACCCCCACCGCGTCACCCACTTCGGCAGGACGGCCGGTTCCGAGATTGACCCCGTAACATTTGGCACAGGTCCCCGCCTTTGAATCACAGGTCAGCACGGAACGGACATAGATATACTCTATCCCTTTGTCTTCGATTTTTTTGGCCAGGTCTTCTGTAATGACCTCATTGGCCTGAACCAGGACCTGATCCGGATTGTCAGGGTCTGAGACATCATAGAGAGAGACGCGGCCCCTTATCCTTTCGGATATCGGGATGATGATCTCTTCGCCGTCCTTCAGATGGCCGACTTTCAGCCCTCTGAGGGTCCCACAATCCTCTTCTTTGACGATGACTTCCTGAGCCACATCCACCAGTTTCCTTGTGAGGTATCCCGCATCGGCAGTCTTCAGGGCTGTATCCGCAAGGCCTTTTCGGGCTCCGTGTGTAGAGATAAAATACTGGAGGACATTGAGGCCTTCACGGAAATTGGCGGTGATAGGCTGCTCGATGATCTCTCCTACACTTCCTGTCAGGGTCTTCTGGGGTTTCGCCATCAGGCCGCGCATTCCGGCCAGCTGTGTGATCTGGGTCCGGGATCCCCGGGCTCCGGAATCCATCATCATAAAGACAGGGTTAAAGCCCCCCTTGTCGTTCTTCATCTTAGTGATCATCTCGTCGGCCACCTGTTCTGTGGTATGCGTCCAGGCGTTGATGACCATATTATATCGCTCTGTTTCGGTAATGATCCCTTTTCGGTACTGGTTCCAGTACTTGTCCACTTGTTCGGTGGTCTTGTCGATCATCTCCTTTTTGATCTCAGGAGTGAGAAGGTCGTCAGAAGCAAAGGTGGTCCCTGAAAGGGTGGCATAAGCGAATCCGCTGCTTTTCATACGGTCAAGCGTCTCCACAGCCGATTCATTTCCTACTTCCTTCACAATATCGCCTATAGTCTTTTCAATATTCTTCTTGTTCATGAGAAGGTTCACATAGCGGAAACCCGACGGAAGCACCTCAAAATTAAATAGGGCACGGCCCACAGTGGTATAGTCTCTCCACTTATCCACATTCCGGATCTCTTTTTCAGTCCAATCGGCCTTCTCTTTGATCTTATTGACACCCATGAGCTTGATCCGGGTATGAAGCCCGATCTTCTTGTTGTGGAAAGCGACGATGACTTCATCCACGGAACTGAAGATCTTTCCTTCTCCGGGAGCCCCTTTACGTTCTTTGGTAAGGTAATAGAGCCCCAGCACCATATCCTTGGTAGGCGTCGCCAGGGGTTTCCCGTGGGCCGGAGAAAGGATATTGTATTTGGAAAGCATAAGCATGCGTGCTTCGATCTGAGCTTCCAGGGAAAGAGGAAGATGGACACCCATCTGGTCCCCGTCGAAGTCGGCGTTAAAAGCCGTACAGACGAGGGGATGGATCTTGATGGCCTTTCCTTCTACCAGCTGAGGCATAAAGGCCTGGATGCTGAGACGGTGAAGGGTAGGCGCGCGGTTCAGGAGAACCGGATGGTCTTTGATGATCTCATCCAGGTACTGCCAGACTTCCGGAGAGGCCTTTTCCAGGATCTTCCGGGCTCCCTTGAGGGTATCTACCATATTTTCTTCGATCCTGTTGAGCAGGAAGGGTTTGAAGAGTTCGATGGCCATCTGTTTGGGGATCCCGCACTGGTCCAGGCGCAGCTTGGGGTCCACGACGATGACTGAGCGGCCAGAATAATCCACGCGTTTCCCCAGCAGGTTCTGGCGGAAACGGCCGTTTTTCCCTTTGAGCATATCCGACAGGGATTTCAGGGGTCGGTTTCCTGTCCCTGTCACAGGACGGTTACGGCGCCCGTTATCAAAGAGGGCATCCACAGCTTCCTGGAGCATCCTCTTTTCATTTTTCAAAATGATCTCAGGCGCATTGAGGTCGATGAGTTTTTTCAGCCTGTTGTTCCTGTGGATGACGCGCCGGTAGAGGTCGTTCAGGTCTGAAGTGGCAAACTTGCCGCCGTCCAGGGGAACCAAAGGCCTCAGGTCAGCCGGGGTCACCGGCAGGACTTCAAGGATCATCCATTCAGGGCGGATATCCGATATCTTAAGCTGATTGAGCAGGCGGAGACGCTTAATGAGTTTTTTCCGGTTCTGAACAGATTTAGTCGTCTCGATCTCGCTCTGGATCCGGAAGAATTCCAGCTCCACATCGATCTTTTCCAGAGCTTTCCGCAAAGCGCCGGCTCCCATCTCCGCTACGAAACTCTCTTCTCCGTAGCGCTCCACCAACTCATCGTATTCCTCTTCGTCCAGGATCCGCTTCTTCAGATTGGGCTTAAGAGAGCCGTCTTCCAGAGATGTCTCATATTCCACCAGTTCGGGTATATCCCCGGGATCCACGACAAAATATTTGTCATAATAGATGATCGAATCCACCTCTTTGCTTTTCAGGTCAAGAAGCAGGGCCATCCTGTTGGGCAGATTCTTGAAAAACCAGATATGCGCCACGGGAGTCACAAGCTCGATATGTCCCATCCGTTCACGACGGACACGGGACTCCGTCACTTCCACACCGCAACGGTCGCAGATGATCCCCTTGTTCTTTTTCTTCTTATATTTTCCGCAGGCGCACTCATAATCCTTGACAGGGCCGAATATCCGTTCACAGAAGAGGCCGTCTTTTTCCGGCTTCAGTGTCCTGTAATTGATGGTCTCCGGCTCTTTCACTTCCCCGTAGGACCAGGAACGGATCTCATCAGGTGAAGCCAGGGAGATTTTGATAGAATCAAAATCATTCGTCGATTTCGGAAAAACCTTTTTCGGAGATGTCAAAGCTATCCTCCTTATTTATCATTCTTAAAAAATTCAATATTCAGGCAAAGTCCCTTGAGCTCGTTGACAAGGACGTTGAACGACTCGGGGATCCCGGGCTCAGAGGGATTCTCTCCGCGGATGATGGACTCATACATCTTTGTCCTTCCGTTGACGTCATCGGACTTCACCGTGAGCATCTCCCTCAGGAGATGAGCTGCGCCATAAGCTTCCAGCGCCCACACCTCCATCTCGCCGAACCTCTGTCCGCCGAACTGGGCTTTGCCTCCCAGAGGCTGCTGAGAGACCAGGGAATAGGGGCCTGTGGCCCGGGCATGCAGCTTATCATCCACAAGATGGTGAAGCTTCATGACGTAGATCACACCTACGGTGACTTTCTCATCGAAGGGTTCTCCGGTATAACCGTCATACAGGGTTGTTTTCCCCGATTCGGGAAGCCCTGCTTTCTTAAGCCACTCTTTGATCTCAGATTCGGGCGCTCCGTCAAAGACCGGAGTAGCGATCTTTACTCCCATTTTCCGGGCGGCCCATCCGAGATGTGTCTCCAGGATCTGCCCCACATTCATTCGCGAAGGCACACCCAGGGGGTTCAGGACGATATCCACGGGAGTCCCGTCTTCCAGATAGGGCATATCCTCTTCCGGGAGGATGATGGAGACGACACCCTTGTTCCCGTGACGGCCGGCCATCTTGTCTCCCACGGAGACCACGCGGCGGTTAGCCACATAGACCTTGACAGACTTGATGACTCCCGGGGGAAGGTCATCACCGCGGAGAAGCTTCTTCCACTCCTCATCGCGCCATTTGATGATCTCACGCCTTTTCTCTTCTACGATATCCGCCAGCTTCTGGAGACGCTGCAGGTCCTCCACTGGAAGTGCCTTCTTCTCCACCAGCACTTTTTCAATCGCCTTGACGGAGCAGTGCTCTTCTGTGAGCGCAGTCCCCTTGGGGCCGATGGGCTTGACCTCTTTGGAGATAGCCTTGCCCGGCAGTATCTTTTTCAGGACTTCTATTCTTCTTTTGTTGATGATCTCCAGTTTCAGAGCCTGTTCCCGTTCGATCTTATCAATATCATCCTTGCGCTCCCGGCGGATCACCGCCTCCATATCTTCTGTCTGTTTCCGCGTAAAGACTTTGACATCGATCACTTTCCCTTTAACCCCCGGAGGGACACGGAGGGAAGCGTCTTTCACATCTTCAGCTATCTTTCCGAAGATGGCGCGCAGGAGCTTCTCTTCAGGGGTAAGTTCTGTCTTCCCTTTGGGAGTGACCTTGCCCACGAGGATATCACCGGGTTTTACATAGGTGCCGATCTTGATGATACCGCTCTCGTCCAGGTCTTTGATCATCTCGTCCATGACCTGGGGTATATCGCGTGTGATCTCCTCTTTCCCGAGTTTAGTCTCACGGGCATCTATCTGCAGCTCTTCCACGTGAATAGAGTCGAAGCTGTTGTTCTTGACCAGGCGCTCGCTGAGGACGATGGCATCCTCGAAATTGTATCCTCGCCAGGGGAGGAACGCCACAAGCAGATTCTGTCCCAGAGCCAGTTCTCCGCCCTGGGTCCCGAACCCTTCTGTGAGAGGATCCCCCTTTTTTATCTTCTGGCCCACTTGCACGATGGGCCTGGTATTGATACAGGTATCCTTATTGGACCGCCGGAATTTTTCAAGATAGTAGATGTCGCGGCCCATGTCATGGCCGAAATCCTTGTCCAGGTTGTCAGGATCCAGCTTGTCCTGGTCCGTCTTGATGACGATGAGGTTTGCTGTGACCTTCTCCACCACGCCGGGGCGACGGGCGATCTGCACATATCCTGAATCCTGTGCGATCTTGGACTCGATCCCTGTTCCGATGACGGGAGATGCGGGATTGATGAGCGGCACACCCTGACGCTGCATGTTGGAGCCCATGAGGGCCCGGTTGGCGTCATCATGTTCCAAAAACGGAATGAGAGCCGCCGAGACAGAGATAAGCTGTTTCGGGGAGACATCCATGTAATCCACGCGTTTGGGCTCCACCAGGATGAACTCTCCGGACTGCCGTGCCAGGATACGGTCGGCAGCAAAATGCCCGTTCTCTTTGAGAACGGCATTGGCCTGGGCGATGACCTTCCCCTCTTCCTGATCCGCAGTCAGATAGACCACATCATCAGTGACCTTCCCCTTGACGACTTTTCTGTAAGGTGTCCGGAGAAACCCGAAACGGTCGATGGTGGCAAAAGAAGCCAGTGATGTGATAAGGCCGATGTTCTGTCCTTCAGGTGTCTCGATAGGGCAGATCCGGCCGTAATGGGTATAGTGGACATCACGGGCTTCGAACCCGGCCCGTTCACGGGAGAGTCCCCCCGGGCCCAGCGCCGAAAGCCTTCTCTTATTGGTGATCTCCGACAGAGGATTGGTCTGATCCATAAACTGGGAGAGCTGATGGCTCCCGAAGAACTCGTTGAGGACAGCCGTCACCGGCCGTGAGTTCACCAGATTCTGGGGGTTGATCTTATCCGCCTCGCTGATGTTCATCCGCTCCTGGATCACCCGCTTCATCCTGTAGAAACCCGTATAAAGGTGATTCATCAGCAATTCACCCACGGCGCGCACACGGCGATTGCCCAGGTGATCGATATCCCCGGCTTCGACCATATTGAAACGAAGTTTCAAAAGATAGGCGATACTGCCGATGATATCTTCATTGGTGAGAGTGTTTTCACCGGATTCTGCTTCATTCCCCAGGACGACGTTCAGTTTGTAACGTCCCACTTCTCCCAGATTATAGGTCCTGGGGTTAAAGAAGAGGTCATAGATGAGAGACTCCGCCAGTTCGATGGTCGCCGGAGAGCCGGGACGCAAAATCCCGTAGACACGAGCCAGCGCCTTTTCCATGGTGTCGAAATTGTCTTTTTCCAGAGAGGCAGCGATGATATCCTGGCTTCCTTCTTTGACTACATAGAGGATGATCTCGTTCTCCACGCCCTGCTCTTTGAATTTATTGAAGATCTCCATGGTGAACTGGTCTCCGGGCTGTGCGGCCACCTCATCCAGTTCCGTTTTGACTTTGTTGCCGAAGATCGTGTTCCTGATATATCCGCGGAGGCTCTCTTCTTTCCCGGGAGCCAGCTTGATATGCCTCTTTTCCGCATAGATGAGGATCTTCTGAAAATCGGGGTGCCCCGCATCTCTCAGATGGCTGATGGCATTCCAGATCTCGGCGTCCACACGCTGGCCCAGACGTCCGATCACTGTCCCGGCCTCGTCCTTCAATTCACGGGCCAGGGTCATCTCCTGATAGAAGGTATCGGGATATGCCTTTGTATCGATCTCATATTTTTCTGAAAAGAGGTCCAGGATCTCTTCGTCTTTCTCATAGCCCAGCGCCCTGAGAAAGGTCGTAATATAGATCTTCTTCTTACGGTCGATACTGATATACATCAGGTCCCTGCGGTCGATGGAAAATTCGATCCAGGAACCGTCATAGGGAATAAGGCGTGCTGAATAGGCCTCTTTCCCCGGATTGTCATCCACAGAATCAACAAAGAGGCCGGGCGAACGATGAAGCTGCCCCACGACCACACGCTCAGCTCCGTTGATAATAAAAGAGCCGTTTGAAAGCATGAGGGGGATATCCCCAAAATAGACCTCCTGCTCCTCACTCACATCGATCTCCTGCTCGGCTGTGCCGGGGTTTTCGATCTTTTTAGTCAGGCGCAGGGTCACGCGGAGATTGCTCCCGTAAGTCAGCCCCCGCTCACGGCATTCGTTAGGCGTAAACTGGGGAGGGTCGAGATCATACCGGATAAATTCCAAAATATATTTACTCTGCTCCAGGTCCGGTTCCCGGTTCTTCTTTTCATGATTCGTGATGGGAAAGGTCTTCAGGAAAATTCCCTGGAGCCCTTTGTCTTCCCTTTTCTCGGGCGGGACATCTATTTGAAGAAACTCTTCATATGATTTCTGTTGCATGTCAAGCAGATAAGGGATGTCTACCATCTCCCTGATCTGCGCGAAACTGAAACGCCCCGTTTTGGAATCAAATTTTTCTTTCATTGAGAAAGGAAATTCTTTCGTTTTCTGGGTCATTGTTTAAAAACCCCCTTGTCTGCAAAAGCCACAGTGAAATCGAGCAAGGCCGTTTATGTTTTTTTATCGATATCTTTCAAATAAGCAAAATCGGGGTGTGTATGAAACACACCCCATCTTTTCATTTAGGTAACTTCGCTGCGAGATAAGATTACTTAATCTCAACAACCGCTCCGACTTCTTCAAGCTGAGCTTTGACCTGATCTGCTTCAGCCTTGGGAATCCCTTCCTTGATGGCTTTGGGCAGAGAGTCAACGAAAGCCTTGGCTTCGGGCAGCCCGAGACCGCCGATCTCCTTGACGGCTTTGATGACTTTCAGGCGCTGGTCGCCGGCAGCATTGATGACAACGTCAAACTCTGTCTTTTCTTCTTCTGCTGCAGCGGCGGCAGCAGGCATGGCCGCCATGGCCACGGGAGCTGCAGCGCTCACGCCGAATTTTTCTTCCAGTTCCTTGACGAGCTCTGAAAGCTCCAAAACGGTCATCTCTTCGATAGCTTTAATAAGTTCTTCTCTTTTCATGGTGAACACCCCCTAGTTATTCGCTTTTCTTGTCCTGAATAGCGCTTAAGACACCCACAAGATTCCTGATATTACCCGCCAGGACATTCACAAACCCGGTGACCGGGCCCTGCATGGTCCTGAGCAGCATAGCAAGAAGCTCGTCCCTTGACGGCAGTTCAGAAAGGGCATTGATCCGTTCCTGATCCACCACCATACCTTCAACCATACCTGCCTTCACGCTAAATTTGTTGTTCGCTTTGGCAAATTTAACGAGGACTTTCGCGGGTGCGACAGGATCATCATAGCTTAAAGCAAAGGCGGTCGGGCCCTTGAGGCTTTCTTCCAGTCCCTTGATCTCAAGGGCCTCAAGCGCTCTGTACGCCATTGTGTTTTTATAGACTTTATACTCGACATTGTTTGCTCTCAACTCTCGACGTAACGCTGTGATCTCTTCCACGTTCAAACCCATATAATCGGTAAGGATCACCGATTTGGCCTTGGACACTTTATCCTTGATCTCGTCGACGACTTGAACTTTTTCAGGTCTAACTTTATGAGCCATGTTTTTCCCTCCTTTCTCGTGATCTATCGGGCTCTTCCTCATACGGAAGAAAGCCCGACAAAGGTCGGGCAATGATTTTAGTCATTGGACCTCTGTCTCGGTAGGCATTTTTAAGCCTGCGCACCCACTGTCTACGACAGGATATCTATTACAAACTCTGTAACGTTGTAATATCAAGCTTAATGGACGGGCCCATTGTCGTCGTGACATAAGCAGACCTTAAATAGGTCCCCTTTGCTGACGATGGTTTTGCCTTGATGACAGCCTTGATGATGGACACCAGGTTCCCGCGCAAATTCTCGGCATCGAAGCTGCGTTTCCCCACCGGGACATGCACGATACCGAATTTATCCACTTTATACTCCACGCGACCCGCTTTGGCTTCGGAGACGGCAGTCTTGACATCCGCCGTGACCGTACCGACTTTGGGGTTGGGCATAAGCCCGCGCGGCCCCAGCACACGGCCGAGTTTTCCGACTTCCTTCATCATATCAGGTGTCGAGATGGCCACATCAAAATCGAGCCACCCACCCTTAACTTTTTCCACCAGGTCGTCTCCGCCGACAAAGTCAGCGCCAGCTTCCTGGGCTTCCTTCTCCTGCTCGCCGGAGGCAAAGACCAGGACACGGACATCCTTGCCGGTTCCGTGGGGCAGAACCACTGTGCCTCGCACCATCTGATCCGCATATTTGGGATCGACGCCGAGACGGATATGAAACTCAACTGTCTCGTCGAATTTGGCGGCAGGGATCTGCGCTAAAAGTTCAATAGATTCGTCCAGGGTATAGAGCTTCTCGGAATCGATGAGCTCCCTGGCGCTTTTCAGCCTTTTTGAGATCTTTCTTGCCATATGCTACCTCCTGTGGTACAACAGCCCTTCGGGCCTCCCACATCTCCTTTGTTAACCCTTGATTTCAAGCCCCATGCTGCGGGCAGTCCCCGCGATCATGCGCATAGCGGCTTCCACATCATTTGCATTGAGATCGGGCATCTTCAACTCAGCGATCTCCTTTACCTGGGCCTTGGTTACAGACCCGATCTTTTCCTTATTCGGAACGCCTGACCCCTTATCCACCTTAGCTGCTTTTTTCAGCAGGACCGCAGCGGGAGGAGTTTTCGTAATGAACGAAAAGCTCCTGTCCTCGAATACCGTGATAACGACCGGTATGATGAGGTCGCCTTTATCCTGTGTGCTGGCGTTGAAAGCTTTGCAGAACTCCATGATGTTCACGCCATGCTGCCCGAGAGCCGGGCCCACAGGAGGGGCGGGGTTGGCCTTTCCGGCAGGAATCTGAAGTTTGATAAATCCCTTTACCTTCTTTGCCATACTAATCACCTACTCCTTTATCTTCACTACTCTTCTTTTTCAACCTGATAGTAATCCAGTTCCACAGGAGTCTGGCGCCCGAAGATGGAGACCATGACCCTGAGTTTGGATTTTTCCGCCATCACATTATCCACAACACCGGAAAAAGAGGCAAAAGGACCATCTACGATCCGCACCTTTTCCCCGACCCGGTAGTAAATACGCGGCTTGAGGGTATTCTTTCTATCCTCGCTGTCTTCCTTGATCTGCCGGACCTCTTCATCACTGAGAGGGACGGGCCTGCCTTTGGGGCCCACGAAAGAGCCGATCCCCTGAACGTTGGAGACAAGATGCCAGGTTTCGTCTGTCAGGTCCATCTCCACGAGGATATAGCCGGGGAATATCTTCTTGTTGATCTCTTTCTTCTTCCCGTTCTTTGTATCAATGATCTTTTCCGAGGGAATATAGATCTCGCCGAACATCTCTTCCATGCCGGACTGTTTGATCTTTTCAAGGAGAAGCTTACGGGCTTTCCCCTCTCCTCCGACCAGTGCATTTAAGACATACCATTTTTTCATAACATCAAGCCTTACCCGAGGACTCAGAATACAAGGCCAAGTAAAAAGATAAATAAACGGTCAAATAATCCGAGGGTGATCCCGAAGACCAGTGTTATAACTATCACAAGCCATGTCGAGGCCCAGAGAACCTGCTTTTTAGGCCATACGACCTTTTTCATCTCTGCAACGACTTCGTCGATAAACCTTTTTATTTTGTTCATACGCCCCTCCAATATGTATCAAGAAAACAGGCCAAGAGGGATTCGAACCCCCAACCACCTAATTTGGAGTCAGGTGCTCTACCAATTAGAGCTATTGGCCTACAAAAGGCATAAGGAGACTCAGCGAGTCTCCTTATGCGGTGTATGTTTTTTGCAGAACTTGCAGTATTTGCTCAGCTCCAGACGGTCTTTGGTGTTTCTCTTGTTTTTCGTGGTGGTGTAGTTCCTGTTTTTGCACTCAGTGCACTCCAGGGTGATAATATCCCTGATGACACCTTTTTTCTTTGCCATGTTTCCTCCACCTTATCCTGCGACCGATCACTCGATGACTTCAGCGACGACTCCGGCTCCTACTGTCCTTCCGCCTTCTCTGATAGCAAAACGCAGACCCTGCTCCAGAGCAACGGGATGAATCAATTCAACGGTCACGGTCACGTTATCCCCGGGCATACACATCTCAACGCCCTCAGGCAGA
>JAFGWL010000060.1 GCA_016937175.1 Candidatus Mcinerneyibacteriota bacterium
ACAGTCCACGTGGGCGTAATGCCTGGTTTCAGACTGATACTCCACATGAGCGGTCGCGATGGTGATCCCACGCTCCCTCTCTTCGGGCGCTTTGTCTATGGCATCGAAATCCATCGCTGCGGCGAGACTTTTTTTGGCAAGCACCTTGGTCATGGCACTTGTAAGGGTTGTCTTACCGTGGTCAACGTGACCGATGGTACCAACATTCACGTGCGGTTTGTTCCTTACAAATTTTTCTTTGGCCATCTTTCCTACCTCCTGTTTTCTAATTATAAGCCCGTGACCGGGATTGAACCGGTGAACCTCATCCTTACCAAGGATGCGCTCTACCAACTGAGCTACACGGGCCTGTCCTCACAATCCACCATAAAAAAAAAAGAGCGGGAAACGGGACTCGAACCCGCAACCCTCAGCTTGGAAGGCTGATGCTCTAGCCAATTGAGCTATTCCCGCTGCTCGCTCAAAAAGAGATGGAGGGAGAAGGATTTGAACCTTCGTAGCCGGCTGGCAACAGATTTACAGTCTGCCCCCTTTAACCACTCGGGCATCCCTCCAAAGCTAGCAGAGGGACTTGAACCCACAACCTGCTGATTACAAATCAGCTGCTCTACCAATTGAGCTATGCCAGCGTTTGGTCAACGCAAGAATTTATACAGGAAAATAAAAAGACTGTCAAGTCATTTTCCTAAAATTTTCATCTCTTTTTCGACCAAACACCATATTACGGGATGTGTGAGAATGATAAAGGCATTCACCCCTCTTGTCAAGGGATTTAACCCCTTTAATAGTTTGAGATTAGGCTTCTTAAAAGCATGTCTCTGAGGCGCGGGGAGCTCTTTATCGTCCGGGTTCTCTCACCTTGGACAGGAGAGCCGCGCTCAGCCCCCAGGAGGCCAGCATAAAGAAAGGAATGACAGCCAGTGCCGGCCCTGCCGGGTATCCGTTCATCTCCATGGCGATGACCTTTCCCGTTAGAGCCGTCATGAGGATGGAGAGAAAGATAAGGTAGACAGGGGCCAGAAGATAACCACGGGGGTCTTTTCGGACAAAAAGAAGGCCGGAATAAAAAGAGAGGGGGAGGAGAAGCCCCAGGTCCAGGCCCTGGACAGGCAGTGTCGTGTAGTGCTCCAGGGACCGGGGATAGACCGACCCGTCCAAAAGAGGCGGCAATACCACGCTAAGCCACAGAAGGGCGATGACAGTTGCGTTAAAGATCAGGAAAAATGCGGCAGGTTTTACGGGACTGTCCGTCTGAAAGGATCCTTTCAGACTTTCTGTGTCAAAAGAGGCCAGTGTAAAGGCCAGGGCGAAAAAAGAGGCTCCGGCAAGAGCGGCATAAGCCAGAAAGAGCTCATTGTACATCCCCATGACCAGATAGAAAAGATAAGTCACCAAAAAATAAGAAAGAGAGCCGGCCAGAAGATAGTGTCCGCGGAGCGAGCCCCGTCTTGCCAGATAACAGGAGAAGGCTAGAAGAGGCAGAGCGATAAAAAGGGTCACATAATCCTGGGCGACCCCCTGGAGGGCCACTTCCCGGGACATATGGCGGTAAGGCCCCTCTCCGTAAAGGAGGACAGTCTCTCCCCGGACCGATTCTATCGACCGGGGGCCTTCCCCTTTTCTGTCCAGGACCCCGCACAGGGCAGAAACGAGGGAAAGGAGAAGAATAATTGTTACGAGAGCCGGGATCGTCTTTTTCATCATGCCCCTCCTAAACCGAGCATCCTCTGAACATCTCCCCGGCCTTATAAGAACTTCTGACCAGGGGGCCGCTGGCGGCATCTAAAAAGCCCATCTCCAGGGCTTTGGCACGGTACTCTTCGAATTTCTCCGGAAGAATATAGTCAGCTACGGGATAATGCTCTTTTGTGGGAGCCAGATACTGGCCTATTGTCAGCAGATCGCATCCGGCCTTACGCAGGTCGGCAAAGACTCCGTAAAGCTCCGCGTCTGTCTCTCCCAGCCCGACCATGAGCCCCGATTTTGTTTTTATGGACGGGTTGATTGTCTTAGCCCTTGCCAGCAGCTCCAGAGAGCGTTCATAGACAGCTCCGGGGCGCACGGCTTCATACAGGCGGGAGACAGTCTCTACGTTGTGGTTGAGGACATCGGGCCGGGCGTCGAGAACTGTGTTCAAAGAATCGGAATCTCCCTGAAAGTCAGGGATCAGAACCTCGATCCCCACTCCCGGGTCGATCTCCCGGACTTTTCTGATGACAGAGGCAAAATGAGCAGCCCCTCCGTCGGGAAGGTCATCTCTTGTCACAGAAGTGATCACCACATACTTCAATCCAAGAGCCTTGACAGCTTCGGCTACATGCCGGGGCTCTTCCTTATCTAAAGGCTGCGGCTTCCCTTTGTTGACATTACAGAAGCGGCATCGCCGGGTGCAGGTATCTCCCATGATAAGAAAAGTCGCTGTTCCCCGGTTAAAACACTCCACCCGATTCGG
Organism: Candidatus Mcinerneyibacteriota bacterium; assembly: GCA_016937175.1. Lineage (GTDB taxonomy): Bacteria > Macinerneyibacteriota > Macinerneyibacteria > Macinerneyibacteriales > DSCS01 > DSCS01. The sequence continues at coordinate 2,453 of JAFGWL010000060.1, forward strand.
GCAACGGGCTTCGCGGCAGACCGTATTCAAGTGGAGGTTTTTCATCAAGCGCCGTACCTTTTGCTCTTCTTCTGTGGGAATCTGTTTTGATTTCAGCCATTCAGGCTTTCTCCTGTCAACCATCTTCTCTCCTTCTTTCTGTCACGGTCGACCCAAAGACACGGCTCAAAGTGTCGACGACTCCTTCAGTGACGGCATCAAAATCCTGTTTATCCCCTCTCTCTTTTTCAAGAGAGGTCACTTCCTTATCTGTGATCCCGCAGGGGATGATATAGGAGAAGTGGCTCAGGTCTGTATTGATATTGAAAGCAAATCCGTGCATAGAGACAAAGTGGGAGACATAGACACCGATGGCCGTGATCTTCCTGTTTTCGATCCAGACACCGATCTGGCCCTCGCCGGCTTCTGCCCTGATACCGCAGGACTCATCCAGATACCTGGTAAAGACCTCTTCCAGGGTCTGGATATAGGCCTTGACGCCCAGCCCCAGCTCCTTGAGATGGAAGATGGGATACCCTACCAGCTGCCCCGGGCCGTGATAGGTCACATCCCCTCCCCGGGTGGTCTGGATGACTTCGATCCCCCTGTCGGCGAGAAATTCCCTGGAAGCGACTACATTGGCTCCGGTACTGAACCGGCCCACAGTGATCACCGGAGGATGCTCCACCAGGATAAGTGTATCGGGGACTTCTCCTTCCATGCGGAGCTGATGATATTTTTTCTGGACAGACAGAGCTTCCTGATAGCCGCATCGTCCCAACCGGACTACATGTAAAGGTCTCATAGGCCTCCCTTTCGCATTTATGATAAGAGAAAGTCCTCCCTTGTCAACTCCGGAATCTACCGTCTGTGAGCCAGGATCGTCACAAAGAGGCGCCCCACTTCAAGAAAACCGCAGACAGCCATGGCCGGAAGTGACCCCTGTCCCGAAAGAGGGGGGATGATTGGAGCCAGGAAACCAAAGGAAAAGACCGCCAGAAGAAACCGGACAGGAAATTGAATATAATAGAGAAAATAAAAGCGTCTCATCTGTCTGATAAAGACCACCCCGGAAAAGAAAAGCGAAAGATAGAAAACCAGGGTCACAAGTGTGAGAAGGTCCCACCGGTAATGCCCTGTCATAGCTTCGGCCGGGAAGCGATAACCCCGGAAAAGAGTTAAAAAATCAAGTACTCCAAAAAATATCAGCATGAGTGAGGCAGTCTTTTTTTTCATTTCTCCTCCTTAAGTATCGTCCCCATGGCCCATGACCCGGCTGTCTCAAATCCCAGCCTACTGTAGATACGTCCGGCCTGCGGATTGTCGTAAAAGAGCGATGGCTCCTTCCCCTCTGTCAGCAGAGAGCGGCACAGGGCCTGCAGGCAGGCAGCGGCATATCCTTTCTTACGATGGCCCGGCCGGGTGGCCACTGCGACGATCATGGCCCCGCCGCTGTATTCCGCCACAGAAGAGGCTGAAGAGACAATCCCCCCCTCTTTCCTTACATAGGCGATACGTCCCGTCCCCGAAAGCAGGGCATCACAATAGGACTCTTTCCCTGATTCATCCAGTTCAAACTCTTCGATCTCCAGCTGGAGTTCAAAGAGCTCATCGCAATCTTCACAAGAAGCCAGAGTCACTTCCTCCTCCGGCAAGCCTTCCACCTCCTTCAGTACTTTGAGATGGGAAAAGACCTGTTCCCTGCAGGAGCGAGGGTCAAGGATACCGCGGAATCTGTCAATGGAACTTTTCTCTCCGGCCAGGAATCTTCCCTTTTGCAGGAAAGGTGTGAGCTCTTCAATGTCTGAAGATCCGGAAAGAGAGAGTGTCTGCGAATCGTAGAAGCGAAGAACCACACTGCTCAAACACCCTCCGGCATATTGCCCCCAGAAGGAGTGTCGCGGACTCTCCATTCCGAAATTTTCCATGTCAGCCATGAAAAAAAGATTGAGAGCTCCCCCCTTTTTCAAAAATTCAGCCATCTCCTCACGTTCCGGCTCCCCGATTTTTCTGATCATTTCCCCTCCCTGGTCTCATCATACTCAATTTTACCCGGGGAAGAAAGAATTTTTCACCTCTTCTTTCGGAGTCCGTCTCATTTGACGCTTCCCTGCTTTTCTGTTATAATAACAAAACCTAAAAATTCATAGCCTTCAAAACCTTTCTGAGGATAAGGGAATAATAACCGGGCAAAAGAGCCCTGCATCGTATGAAAATACGTAATGAAGATAGTTTTTAAACTGCAAATCAAAGAAAGGAGATATCATGACGCAAAAAGGATTGTGGATCGCTCTTCTGATCATCGTTTTCATCATCGCGGCCTTTTTCATTACCTCTGAAAGGAGTGAAAGAGGATTCACCGTGGCCGTGGTCACAGGGACGACTTTTGAAAAAGAAGCACGGCGCTTTCCCGGAGTCTCGGAAGTCAAGCTTTATGAAGACGACAATCAGACTCTCACGGAACTGGCCAACGGACGGGTGGATGCGGTGATCACCGACCGTCTGGTCGCCCTGACAGGGATCAAAAAGGGCGGCTATGATAATCTGAAGCTCGCCGGCGGCCTTCTCTATTATGAGACCATCGGCGTGGCTCTGGGAAAAGAGGATGATGCCTTACGCCAGGCCATCAATAAAGCTCTGAACGAGATCATCGCCGACGGGACCTACGAGAAGATCAGCAAAAAATACTTCAATGCAGACATCCTCGAAGGGGTCGAACGGAAGATCACCTTCCCCGATGAACCGCAAGCTACCGATGGCTCATGGGCAAAAGCAAAAAAAAGGGGAGTTTTGAGCTTTGCCATGAGCGGCGGATATCCTCCCTTTAACTATTACAATGAGAATAACGAACTCACTGGATTCGATGTTGAGATCGCCGAAGCCGTCTGCGAAAGGCTGGGAGTCCGTTATAAGCCTGTGACCACAGCCTGGGACGGGATCATCGAAGGCCTTCGCGCCGGGCGCTACGACGGGGTCTGGGGAAGCATGGCCATCACAGAAGAGCGTCTTGAGATCGTCGATTTTACCGATCCTTATTATGTCTCGGGAGCCCAGCTGGTCGTCCGGGAAGACTCCCCCATCACCGGTGCAGAGAGTCTGCGCTGAACTTCGACCAAGGAGGCTGACCCATGGATTTGTCCAAGATCCTTACCTTTGTCCCCTATTTTCTTCCTGCAGCGTGGATGACTCTGAAGATCACCACCATGGGCATCCTCATAGGCCTGATGATAGGCTTTCCCATGGCTTTCGGACGCCTTTCATCCCGCCGCTGGATCTCACTGCCGGCAAAGGGCTATATCGCCCTGATCCGGGGAACCCCCCTTCTTCTGCAGCTCTTCGTCGTCTACTATGGCATGGTCCGGCTCGTGGCCCTGGACCCTCTTCCGTCTGCGGCCCTGGCGCTGGGCGTCCATAACGGAGCTTATATCGCCGAGATCATCCGGGGGGCTATCCAGTCTATCAGCAGGGGGCAAATGGAGGCAGCCCGCTCCCTCGGTATGACTCATATGCAGGCCATGCGCCGGGTCATCATACCTCAGGCCCTCCTCCGTGCACTTCCCCCTCTGGGAAACCAGTTTATCATCGCCCTGAAGGACTCTTCCCTGGCTAGTACCGTGACAGTCAGGGAGCTGGTCCTCACATCGCGCCAGCTGGCCTCTTCCAATTTTATGATGATGGAGATGCTGGCCATTGCAGCAGTCTTCTACCTGATCCTCACAGGGCTCCTGACTCTCCTTGTGAATCATCTGGAAGTCAAGATGTCTGTGAGCCGGGCTTAGAAAGGAGATCTCATGAGTATGATCAAAATACGAAACCTCTACAAGAGCTTTGGAGATCTGGAAGTCCTCAAGGGCCTGGACCTGGATGTGGAAGAGGGGGAAGTGGTGGTCATCATCGGAGCCAGCGGATCCGGGAAATCGACTTTACTCCGTTGTATCAACTTTCTGGAAGAGAGCGACAGCGGAGAGATATGGGTCGAGGATAAGCTGGTCCATCATACGGGCAGCGACATCAACGCCGTCCGTCAGGAAGTGGGAATGGTCTTTCAGCACTTTAACCTCTTTCCCCACATGACCGTTTTGGAAAATGTCATTGAAGGGCCGGTCCAGGTGAAAAAAGTCTCTCGTAAAAAAGCCGTTACCCGGGCCCATGAACTTCTGGATAAAGTGGGATTGTCT
>JAFGWL010000061.1 GCA_016937175.1 Candidatus Mcinerneyibacteriota bacterium
ATGGCATGGTGACCAAAGACCAGAAGGAGGCGATCAATGATCAGGCCAAAAACCAGGCCCTGTCTCAAGTGATCAATAATCATCTCCTTTTACAGTATGCCGATAAAAACGGATTCACGGTCACAGCCGCTGAAATCAAAGAAGCCCTCAGGCAGTATGATGTCTTTAAGACAGACGGGCGCTTTGACGAAGAGAAGTGGAATACATGGATCAGCAACATGCCTGCTGACAGGCTGGCTGAGATCGAAGAGGCCTTCTCGAAAGAGATCCTTGCCCAAAAAGCCATGGATTTTATGAGAGAGAGTGTCATCGTGACGGATCAGGAGCTGGAGGATTATTATCTGGCCAACAATCTCCGCATGAGTTTCAGCTATGCTTCTGCCGATATCAACGATTTCACCGCGGGGATCACGCCCGGTGAAGAGGAACTCCGGGACTATTTCCAGGAGAAAAAAGAGAACTGGCGCCGGCCGAAAAGAATTACTCTGAAATATGCTGCTTTAAACCCCGGGAATCTCACAAGTCATTATACGGTGGATGACCAGGAGGCCCGCAAATTTTTTGACTCCCATCAGGAGAAGTATCAGAGGGATGAAGAGGTCAATGTGGAATATGTGAAGATCCGTTCCTCTGATTACACCGACAGAGTGTCCGTCTCCGAGCAGGAGATCAGGGATTATTACCGTGACAATCAGGATAAATTCGATCAGGGGCGCCGGATAGCGCTCCAGTACGCCCTTCTCAGGGGGGAGGCCCTCTCAGAGGAGATCAGCATAACGGATAATGACATCAAGGCTTATTACGATACTCACAAAGAGGAGTTTAAAGTTCCGTCCCGGGCCCGGGCCCGTCATATTCTCTTTACCCTTCCTGTCAATCCGACAGAGGAGGAAAAAAAGGAGATCGAGGCCCAGGCTCAGGAGGTTCTGGAAAAAGCCCGGGCCGGAGAAGATTTCGCTGCTCTGGCTAAAGAGTATTCCCAGGGCCCCACAGGACAGGCCGGAGGTGACCTCGGGTATTTCAAACGGGGCGATATGGTCGAAGCTTTTGATAAAGCCGTGTTCGAGAAGATGAAGGTGGGAGAAGTCTACGGACCCGTGGAAACACAATACGGGTTCCACATCATCAAACTGGAAGACCGGGAAGAGAGCCATTACCCTTCTCCCGAAGAATCCTCTGTCAAAACAAACATCACACAAACCCTGAGAGAAGAGAAGATCGCCTCCCTTCTGAAAGTGAGGGCGCAGGAGATCGAAAAGATGGTCGAAGCGGGGCTCTCTCTGCAGGAGATCGCAGAGACAGCCGGTATGGATCTCCTTTCTGTCGGGTTGTCGACCCAGAGCGAGATCCAGCAGAGTGTGATCTCTGATCCTGAGATCGCCTCGACTCTTTTTGCAGCCCCTCTGAATACTGTAGCAGGCCCGTTCAATACAGAGAATACCTTGCTGGTGGCACGGGCTGTAGATGCCTCAGACCACTATATCCTTCCCTTAAGTGATTCCCGTGTACGCCCCAGGATCATTGACCAGCTGAAGCGTGAAAAAGCCTCGGCTCTGGCTGAAAAGGCCACGGCTGGTTATCAGAAGAGACTGGCGGAAGCCGGGCCTGAGAATTTCCGTGATAGGGCAAAAGAGATGGAGATGATCCCGTTTCAGACCGGATTTTTCGAGCCCGGGTATCAGTCCTTTGTCCCGGGGTTCGGTTATGACATGAATTTTAAACGGGCAGCATTCGCTTTGAAATACGGCGATATCTCCGAACCTGTCCAGGTTCAGGACGGTTATGTCATTATGCGTCTTGTAGAACGGCGAAGCGGTTATCTGCCCTCTTTTGAGGAAGCCAAGGGACGTGTCGTCGACGATATTAAATACGGCAAAGCGCTGAAAGACCTCCGGAGAGCAGCTAAAGAGGTTGCAAAAGACGCCCGCGACGGTGAGATCAGCCAGGAGGCCTTAGCCAAGTACAATCTCCGTGTTCAGACAGCGGATGCCGTGAACAGGGAAAACATCCCCTCTTTCCTGCAGCAGATCAGAGACCCTGCCGAGCAGGAGAAGGCCATCGAGAGGATAATCAAAGGCAGAGAGGGTGATGTCCTCGCCCCTTTGATGTTAGGGGATACATACTTTGTCATGTGGCTCCCTCAGGTCAAGGAGAGCTTCATTCCGGACCTTGATGAGGTGAAAAACGAAGTCGTGCTGGCCTATGTCCGGGATAAAGCCAAGGATGCGGCCTACGAGGAGCTTCTCCGCGAGCCTCCGGTGCGTATGGATAATGTAATCGTATCGGAAAAAGCAGGGCCCTTTACGTCAGAAGACTTGAAAACCATCTCACAGGCAGCAGACGAAGGATCCGCTACCATCGAAAAGGGTAATGAGATCTATTATATCAACAACATCAGGATAGATACCACTGTGGTGGAGTCCATGACAGAAGAAGAGCGTATCAAGGCGCGCGAGAACCTCCATAATGAGAAGTTCCGTGAATTCTTCTATACATGGCTGGAAAACAGAAGGAAAGAAAGTAAGATCAGGGTCTACATCCGGTAGGAAATTTTCTTCATTATAAAGGAAAAGGGCGGCCCTTTCGGGCCGCCCTTTTTTTTAGGTGTTGTGGGGTTGGAGTGGATAGTTAATGGAGTTCCAGAGAGACCAGGCTTTCCCTCAAAAGCCTGAAGGCCGTGATCTCATTCTGACGGACAGCTTCTGAAGAGATACCGAGAAGATCTCCGGTCTCTTTGAGAGAGTGTTTTTCACCGTCGATAAACCCGAATCTGTACTTGATGATGAATTTCTTCTTTTGGGGAAGGGCTTCGATGGCCTTATGGATCAGCGAAAGGGACTCTTCGCGCATGAGGTTATCTTCGGGAGAGTCCTCTTCTATCGATAAGATGTCGCCTAAAATAGAGTAGTCTTCGCGGTTTTTGAGAGGGGAATCAAGAGAACAGTAGGAGCTGGGAATCTCCTGTTCAAGTTTTGCGCCCTTCTTCTTCTCGTTTTCGGTGAGTTCCTCGGGGTTGTATTTATACTTGAAATAGGAGTGCATCTTATTCAGAGGGACACGGATGAGATTTTTTTTATTGTAGATAGCCCGTTCGATCTGGTTACGGATCCACCAGCAGGAATAGGTGGAAAATTTATATCCCAGAGAAGGGTCGTACTTTTTGGCTGCTTTGATCAGCCCTATGTTGCCCTCCTGGATGAGATCTTCGAAAGAGATCCCGCTTTTGACATATTTCTTAGCAATGGAGATCACAAGCTTCAGGTTCGATTCGACAATGCGGTTATAGTCTTTCTCTTCAACGGAATCGCTGATGAGTATTTCCTTCATCTCTTCGAATGTCATCTCCTCTTTGGTGGATACATCCCGGAAATAGTCCTTTATCATAATTCTCCTTTCCGTTTACACTGTACTATTAAGCATAAGCCGTGCCAAAAAGAGTTGTTTCGTAACTGCTTAAGAAATTGCAAGTTGCTGATTCAGTCCTTTAGCAAAA
>JAFGWL010000062.1 GCA_016937175.1 Candidatus Mcinerneyibacteriota bacterium
AGACCGGGCCTGCCGGAGATACGGTATGGCTGTCATCGGAGGGCATACGGAGATCACCCCGGAGATCCACAGGCCCCTGCTGTCAGCGACTATCATCGGAGAGTCCCGCCGGCTCCTTTCTCTGGAGAAGGCTTCTGTGGGGGACCTTCTTTTTCTTGTGGGAGACGCCGCCCTGGAAGGAGCCTATCTCATCTATACAGCCAGAAGAAGTGAACTTCAGGAGCTCTTTACGCCGGAAGAAGAGAAAGAGATCCTGGGGTATAAAGAGAAGCTTTCCGTCTATCCCTATTCGGTACTGATTCGTTCCATGGCGCTTTTTATGCATGACCCCACAGAGGGCGGGATCCTGGGAGGGATGGCTGAATTCGACCTTCTCCTGGAAGAGAAAGGGATCAGGTCCCTGAACACTCTGGAGCTCCGTCCGCCTGTGGAAAAGCTGTGCCGTCACCTGGGGATCGACCCCCGCCGGCTGATCTCTTCCGGAGCTCTGCTGGCCCTCATACCCCGCAAGAAGGCCGGTAAGGCGGAAAAGCTCCTGAAAAAAGCGGGGTGTCCCTGTCAGATCGTGGGAGAAGTGGCGTCCCGGGGGGATGTCTCCCACGAGTTTGAAGAGGAGCTGTGGAAGCATTTGAAAGGGAGCCTTTAAGTTTTCCCTTGACGGGAGGGGCTTTCTAGTTTAGTTTTTCTCCACATAGACAAGAAGGGAGGACATAACAGATGAAACGGACATTTCAACCAAGTAATATTAAAATGAAAAGAGACCACGGATTTCGTAAAAGGATGTCGACGAAAAACGGGCGCCTGGTTTTGAAAAGCAGAAGGAAAAAAGGCAGAAAGAGACTGGCCGTCTGATGACGGATATGCGTTTTCCCCGTGCAGAGCATTTAAAAAAAAAAGTCAATTCGAACAGGTTTTCGAGCAAGGCAGAAAGATCCGGACTGAGTATTTTACGATATTCTTCCGGAAGGCAAAACAGAGACAGGTCGGGATTATTGTAACAAAAAAACACGGCAATGCGGTCTACCGCAACCGGGTAAAGCGCCTGGTGCGGGAACTCTACAGGACAAACAAAGAAGCATTGCATTGCGACGGGCAGATGATCATCCTGCCGTCGGCGAGAAAAGACTGGCGTTCCGCTCCCTACAGCCTCTTACAGGATGACTGGCTTCGGGCCGCGGAAAAGCTGAATAATTTATGCTGAAACGATTACTTTTGGCCCTGATAAATTTTTACAGATATTATATTTCCCCCCATACCCCGCACACCTGTATCTATACACCGTCTTGTTCTACGTACATGTATCAGGCCGTCACAAAATACGGTCCCTTTAAAGGGACCGTCAAAGGGATCCGGCGCCTTCTTCGCTGCCACCCTTTTCATAAAGGCGGCTGGGACCCCCTGGATTGACACAAGCAAAGGAGAGGAGCATTCATGGAAAAAAGAACGATGTTGGCTCTGTTTATCACAATGATCTTACTGGTCCTGTTTCAGTATATCTATGCCCCCAAGCAGCCGGCACAGGAGACCCCGGCCCCGGAACAGGTGCCTGCAGCTGCTCAGGTTGCTCCGGAGTCTCCTTCAGAACCCCGCCCTTCCGGAAAGACGGAATCCCGGCAGGCGGCTTCGGACCTTCTGTCCAGGGAGTTTGCCGAGACTCCGGCAGAAATAAAGGAATACTCCACAGATAAATATACCCTCACTCTCTCCACCCGGGGAGGGACCATTACCAGCTGGACCTTTGACAAATACGATGTCTCTATACTGGGAGGGGAGAGTTTTACCCTTGTCCAGGGCGAAACTACGGATGCCCGCCTTCCCTATATTTATGAACCCAGGGAGAACGGGTTCGCCTTTGTCTATGATGACGGGAAACGGAGGTCGGAGAAGATCTTCACCTTTGACAGAGAAAACCCCTATCTTCTCCATTTCCGGTGGAACGGGAATATCCTATTTGACAAGATCCTTGTCCGCAAAGAGGTCGACAAGGATGTGGCGGAGCGTGCCTATGGGAAGCCCCTCTATTTCGGCGACAAACTTCGGTATGTCAAGGTCAGGGAGGGTGAGCCCGAACAGGTCCTCTCAAGCCGTTGGGGGGGATTCAATACCAAGTATTTTCTGGGAGTCTTCCTGGCCGGCCAAAATCCGCTTTCCCTGACCTTTTTACAGAAAGAGGCCGAGAGCGGCCTTGAAATGGCTCTGGACTGGAACGGGGCCGATCCTGTGGACTTTTTCTACAGCCCTAAGCGGACGGATATCCTTTCCCGCATCGATCCGGAACTGGAAAAGTCCATTCAGTTCGGATCTATCATCCGCCCCATCTCCATGATCTTCCTGTGGGCTCTCAAAGGGGTCTACGGCTGGATCGGAAATTACGGGATCGCCATCATCATCCTGACCATCATCGTGAAACTGCTCTTTTTCCCCCTGACTCATAAGAGCTATGTCTCCATGGCCAAGATGCAGAAGATCCAGCCTGAAGTCCAGAAGATACAGAAGAAGTATAAGGACAACCCTCAGGAGATGAACAAGCGGGTCATGGAGATCTACCAGAAAAACAAGGTGAATCCCATGGGCGGGTGTCTCCCCCTTCTTCTGCAGTTTCCGGTCCTCTGGGCACTCTTCCGTGTCTTCAGCAACGCCATCGAGCTGAAGGGACAGAGTTTTTTCCTCTGGATCAATGACCTTTCCATGCCGGATACCCTTTTTAAACTCCCCTTCGCACTTCCCTTCCTGGGAGCGAACTTCAACGTCCTGCCCATTCTCATGTTCATCTCTATGATTTGGATGCAGAAGATGGCTCCTGCCCAGGGGAATATGCAGGGGGCCAACAAGTTTATGATGCAGGTCTTTATGCCTGTCTTCATGCTGATCATTTTTTACAGCCTGCCTTCCGGCCTTGTCCTCTACTTCCTTTTAAGTAATGTGATCTCCATAGGCCAGCAGCAGTATACCAGAAACCATCTAAAAGCACAGGAGGCCTGAAATGAGCCTGATACAAAAACTCATCGGGACAGATGAAGATTCCAGAATCAAGAAAACAGTCAAAGGTGTTTTCAAGCAGATCGGGTTTGATGTGAAGATCGAAGGGTTTGACGAGTATCACAACAGAAAGAGATTGAATCTGGCCTACACCGAGGACGATGTGAATGTCCTTGTGGGAAAGAACGGGAAAAACATCATGGCCCTGGAGTTTCTTATCAATATCATGCTGAAAAACCGCTATTCTCTGGAGACCCATCTCATGCTGGATGTCAACCAGTACCGAAAGAACAAAGATGTCTTTTTGAAGGACATCGCCCTGAAAGCCGGAGAAGAGGTCCTGAAAACGGGGAAGGATGTCATTCTCAAACCCCTGAACCCTTACGAGCGCAAGATTGTCCACACCACGTTGAAAAAGGTAAAGTACATCAGGACAAAAAGCCTGGGAAAGGGAGAGTTGAAGAAGATCCTCGTGACCTATGCCCGTGATGAAAAAGGTATTTGATACCATTGCCGCCCCTCTGACGGTCAGGGGGGAAGCGGCCGTCTCCCTGATCCGGATTTCGGGTCCTGATGCCCTCTCCATCGTTGCTGAGGTCTTCAAGACCCGCTCCAGCCTGAGCAAGGCTCCGGCCCGTAAAGTCATCCTCGGGGATATCGTCGACGGGGAAGGGCATTGCCTCGACCGGGCTCTGGTGACTCTCTTCCGGGCTCCGGCCAGTTATACAGGGGAAGACGTGGTTGAGCTCAGCCTTCACGGAAGCCCCCTTCTCACAGACCTGGTCATGGACCGCCTTCAGGAAAAAGGGGCCCGTCCCGCGGAACCGGGAGAATTCACTCAAAGGGCTTTTATCAACGGAAAGCTTACTCTGTTAGAGGCCGAATCAGTGGCTGATCTCATCAGCGCAAAGACGCCGGCTCTCCTCTCCAGGGCCGCGGCCAATCTCAAGGGGGAACTGGACACGAAACTTCTGGAATTTACCCGAAGGATGACAGATATTCTGGCTGCGTTGAACCTGGCCCTCGACTTTGAGGAAGAGTTTATCACAGAGACAGACCGCGAAGCCGTCAGGGAACAGGTCGGGCATCTTCAGGAGGATATCCGCAGGGAGATCCGGAACGCCCGGAATGCCATCAGGGAAAAGAACGGGCTCCATGTCCTGATCCTGGGGCCTCCCAATGCCGGCAAATCCACACTTATGAATGCCCTGCTGGGGCATGAGAGAGTCCTTGTCTCCGATACTCCCGGCACGACGAGGGACTATATCACCGAGCCATTCTTTTTCGAGGGGCATGCCCTGATCCTCATCGATACAGCAGGTATAAGGGGGGAAGAGGCTGACAGCCTGGAAAGGCTGGGGATCTCCAAATCTCTCTCACTGGTTGAAAAGAGCGATATGATCATCTATATGTCCGAAGCGGGCAGCTCTTCCTTTGAGATCCCCGAAACGGTCAGAGAAGCGGGAGTACCTGTCATCCCTGTTGCGAGCAAATGGGATGCCCGCGAGGAGAGTTCAGTGCCTCCCGAGCCCTGGCTTCCCCTTTCTGCTTTGACAGGCATCAATATGGAAAAATTGAAACAAAGACTTTCAGAAGAGGCCGGACAGCTGACTGAAACCGGAGGGAGCGGTGCCGTCCTTCTGAACCGGCGGCAGCTGGATCACCTTCTCAGGGCCGGAGAACACCTGGAAAAAGCGCAGGACGCCCTCATCCAGGGGGCTTATGAAGAGGTCGTATCGGATTTTCTCCGCCAGGCGGCCGAAGAGCTGGAGATGCTTACCGGAAAACGTATCATGGAAGAGATGCTGAATCACATATTCGGCCGCTTCTGTATAGGAAAGTAGCGGGAATAAAATGGCAAAAGCTTATGATGTCATCGTAGTAGGCGGAGGGCATGCCGGCATCGAAGCAGCCTTGGCCGCCTCCCGTCTGGGATGCTCTGTCCTGCTGCTCACCATGAACCCTGATACTTTGGGGATGATGTCCTGCAATCCGGCCATCGGGGGGCTGGCCAAGGGACAGATCGTCCGGGAGATAGACGCCCTGGGCGGGGCCATGGCCCGGAACATCGATGAGACGGGGATCCAGTTCCGGATGCTGAATACGGCTAAGGGTCCGGCTGTCCAGTCTCCGCGGGCTCAGGCGGACAAAATGGCTTATGCGGCCCGCATGCGCCGTGTCATCGAAGAAGACTCCCATATCACCCTGGCTATGGATACAGTGAAGGGGCTTATTATGGAACAGGGACGGGTTGCAGGTGTCCGGGGCAGTTATGAAGAGTTCTACCGCGGGCGGAGCGTTGTCATTACACCCGGCACCTTTCTCCGTGGACGGCTCCATATAGGGGACAGGATATTTTCGGGAGGACGACTGGGCGAACATCCTGCAGACGGCTTGGGAGAAGCCTTGAAAGAGCTGGGACTTCCCATGGGGCGCCTGAAGACTGGGACCCCGGCCAGGGTGGACGGAAAGAGCCTGGATTACAGCCGGATGGAACCTCAAAAGGGAGATGACCCGCCCCGCCCCTTCTCTTTCAGGACAGAACGCCTCTCATTGGAACAGGTTCCCTGCTTTAAGACCCATACCCGGGAAAAGACACATGAAATTATCCGGAAGAACTTAAAGCTTTCAGCCCTCTTCTCGGGCAATATAACAGGGATCGGCCCCCGCTACTGTCCCTCCATAGAGGACAAAGTCAAAAAATTTCCTGACAGAGACTCTCATCTCATTTTTGTGGAGCCCGAGGGACGCTATACCACGGAGATGTATCTCAACGGGATCTCAAGCAGTCTGCCAGCAGAGATTCAGGAAGAGTTTATCCACACTATCGAAGGGTTGGAGAAGGCCCGGATCGTCCGGTACGCCTACGCGGTGGAATACGATTATGTGGCACCCTATATACTCAGAGAGACGCTGGAAGTCCGGGATATTCCCGGGCTGTTTCTGGCAGGCCAGATCAACGGGACCTCGGGATATGAAGAGGCCGCAGCTCAGGGACTCATGGCAGGAGCCAACGCCGCTCTGGGTGTCCTGGACAAGCCGCCCTTTATCCTGAGGCGGGATGAGGCCTATATCGGGGTCCTCATCGACGACCTGATCACCAAGGGGGCGGATGAGCCCTACAGGATGTTTACCTCCCGGGCGGAGTACAGGCTTCTTCTTCGTTCAGACAATGCCGACAGAAGGCTGGTTCCCCGGGCAGCTGAGATCGGCCTTGTGGACAAGGGTTTTTTGGATGCTGTGAAGGAAAAGTACGAAAAATGCGAGACCCTTGGATCCATACTCCGTAAAGAATCCCTTAAAACAGATCATGCAGAGTGGAAACGCTTCAATGGACGAAAGCTCTATGACCTTCTGAAGGTCAGGGAGATGGATATGGAGACCCTCCTTTCTCTATCGGCTTTGGAAGGAGATTGGGAGGGAGACGTTCTGGAGAGTGTAGCTATTGAAGCCAAATACGACGGCTATATCGCAAGGGCTCTGGCCGATATTCGCAAATTCAAAAAGATGGAGGAGATGAGGCTTCCCTCCTCCTTTGACTACAGGGGGATCAAGGGGCTGACTTCGGAAGCTGCTGAAAAGCTCAACAGGTACCGCCCCTCCTCTGTAGGGATGGCGTCCCGGATCTCCGGGATCTCCCCGGCGGATATCTCGGTTCTGATCGTCTACTTTTCTCGAAAAGAGGGGCCGTGAACCATCAGTTGGAGCGCTATCTTCTTCTGCTGTCCACATACCGCAAAAAAGTCAACCTGACAGGCACCCGGGATGTAGAGGAGCTCCGCTCCCTCATCGAAGACTCCCTTATTCCCTTTCCTGATGAGGGCCGGGTTCTGGACCTGGGGACGGGAGGCGGCCTTCCCGGCCTCCCCCTTCTTCTTGTGCACCCCCGTCTTCAGATGGCCTTTCTGGATAAATCACGAAAAAAGATGAATATCCTCTCTCTGATCCTCCAGCAGCTGGATATCCCCTTTCCTCTCCTTCTCACCGGCGAGGCTTCTCGCTTCAGCCCGGATTACGCTTGTTTTTTCGATGGCGTGGTCTCCCGCGGCATGGGAGAGACGGAATTCGTCCTGGAGCAGGCGGCCCCTTTTCTTAAAGAGGGAGGCCGGGCCTGGCTGTGGAAACCCGCCGGCTTCGTGCCGGAGGATGTGAGGGGAAAGGGATATTCTTTTCTTGCAGAAGAGCGGTTGGACTGTTCTCTCTGCTCTGTGGCAGTCTATCGGAAAAGGGGAGGGGAGGGATGACCCTCCCCGGAGATCTTATTTTTTGTAGACGACGATGATC
>JAFGWL010000063.1 GCA_016937175.1 Candidatus Mcinerneyibacteriota bacterium
GGCTGCATCATCTCAAGCGACTCGATAAAAGCCCAGTTCAGATGGCCGGGCCTGATTCTGAGATCAGGCCGTAGACGGGGGGTAAACAAAGCCGCCCCCTCCTCTCTCAAAGCTGAATTCACCCGCTGGCGAAGCAGCGGAAGCCGGGAAGCGGGGAGTGAGAAACCCACTGCCTGGCTGTGGCCCCCCAACCGATGGAAGAGATCCCCTTCCCGGCGTAAAAGAGCCAAAAGATCGATACCCGGGATGCTCCGTCCCGATCCCCTCAAAAGATCTCCCTCCCGGTTCATGACAAGCACCGGACGGTTAAACTCGTCGCAGATACGGGACGCGACGATCCCCAAGACACCGTTATGCCATCCCTTACCGGCTAGCGCAAGAAAGAAAGATTCTTCCGGCGGGACTTCCTCTGCCTGGAGACGGGCCTGGCCCGTGATCTCCTTCTCCAACCCGCGGCGTTCTTCATTGATACTGTCCAGCCGGGAGATCCCCGTTTCCAGGAGAGCCTGCTCCTCCTCCAGAAAGAGAGGGATCAGTTCTCCGGGCCGGCCAAGCCTTCCCACGGAATTGATCCGGGGGGCCATCCTGAACCCGATATCGTAGGCAGAGAGCTTTTCCGGGTCTGCCCCCGATTTCTCGGCAAGTCTTTTTAAGAAAGGAGAGCTCACCTGTTTCAACCCGTGTGAAACGATGACTCTGTTTTCACCTACGAGGGGAACGATATCTGCAACTGTCCCGAAGGCGGCCAGCTCCAGGTCACTTCGGTCCAGGGTTCCTGTAAGTGCCTGAGCAAGTTTGAGAGCCACGCCCACCCCGGCCAGATCAGGGAAAGGATATCCGTTCCGCTTGGGATTGATGACCGCGTGAGCTTCAGGAAACTCCTCCTCGGGGACATGATGGTCTGTAATGATCACTTTCATCCCCCGCTCCCGGGCCTCTTTTACTGGCTTAAAGGCCGTGATCCCGCAATCGACGGTAATCAGAAGGTCGATACCGAGGCTATGAAGTTGACTGACGGTTTCCGAACTTAACCCGTATCCCTCCTCCATCCTGTGCGGGATATACCATGTGACATCCCCCCCTAATTTGGACAGACACCTGACCAGAAGCACCGTCGCGGTCATACCATCCACGTCATAGTCTCCGTGAACACAGATCTTGTCCTTCTTTCTGACAGATTCCCGGATCACAGCGACGGCTTTGTCCATATCCGGCAAAAGATAAGGGGTATGGAGATGATCCAGCTGCGGATTGAGATACTCTTCAGGGGTCATCCCGTTTTGCTCAAGCCTACGGGCCACAAGAGCTGCTGCAGCAGGATCCATATGGTAGGAGCTGGCGATGTCAGCAGAGATCTCCTCAAAAAAAGGCGCCGGTTCCCAGATATACCTCACAGCCAGAACCCCCAGGCCATAAAAAGGAGGAGGATAAAACCGATACTATATTTGAAAGCTGTGGAGATCACCCGGCCCAGAAGTGTCCCGGCTCCCGCCCGGAATCCCTTTTCCACTCCCTGGCGGACAAGGAAGGATTCCACAAGAAACGTCAGGATAAAGCCCCCTGCAAAGATTCCCAGAAGGGTCCCTGCCACAGGGAGAAGTGCAGTCCCTATGACCGCCCCTACAAGGCTTCCCGCAAAGGCCGCTGCCATCCCCCATTTCGTTGCGCCATACCGCCGGGCGCCCACGACTCCCATGACCGACTCCACCCCCTCTCCCAAAAGAGCGAGGATCAATCCTGCGATGATAAAAAACCAGGAGGCCCCGTCATGAAAAATTATCTTGTGAAGGAGAAGGAATCCCACTGCCATGAAATTGCCGGGAATACCCGCTGGCTGAAGAAAGATGGCCGCCAGGGCGATGATGAAAAATATCGGTTCTATGATAAGCTCGAGTGTCATATGAGAAGAGAGGGGGCGCAGCCCTTTAAGGCTGCACCCTTTCTGCTATTTCTTTGCGCCGACCCGCAGATGAGCTTCAATGAGGATGGGGCTGGCAATAAAGACAGATGAGTAAGTCCCCACGATGATCCCGATGAGCAGGGCAAAGGAGAAGTTCCTCAATACCTCGCCGCCGAAAAAGAAGAGGACGATGACTACAAAAAGAGTGGTCAGCGATGTGATGACCGTCCGGGACAGAGAAGCATTGATGGCCCCGTTGACGACCCCTTCATAATGCTGTGTCGAGCGGGGACGTTCAATACGGATATTCTCCCGGATCCTGTCAAAGACGACGATGGTGTCATTAAGAGAATAGCCGATGATGGTCAGGATCGCAGCCAGGACCGGGGTGTTGAACTCGTACTTGAACAGGGCAAAAGCTCCCAGCGTGATAAGGACATCATGGAAGAGCGCTGCGATGGCTCCGATGGCATACTTGAGTTCAAAACGCCAGGAGATATAGATCAGGATACCCACCAGGGACCAGAGAACAGCCCAGAAGGCCTGATTCTTCAAATCACGTCCGATGGAAGGGCCTACGGTCTCTTCCCGGCGGATATCGGCTCCTTCTCCGTATTTCTCATGCATGATATTTTTAAGGTGTTCCACATCGCTGCCCTCGCTCAGTTTCATGACGACTTCTTTAGGGTTTCCGAAGGTCTGGATGATACTTTTTCCCAGTCCTGCCTCCTTAAGGACATCACGCAGTTCGCTGAGTGGCGGCCGCTCTTCAAATTTATACTGAATAATCGATCCTCCGGCGAAATCGATCCCCAGATTGAATCCTCCCCCGATGATGAAAGAAACGATCCCTATAAGGATCAGGATTCCTGAAAAGAGGAAAGCCCCCCGCCGGACATTCTTCGATACAAAGTTGATATTTGCATTTTTTATGAGTTCCATATTCTTCTCCCAACCTTAAATACTCAGTTTTGTCACATTTTTACGGGCCAAAAACGTCTGAAAGATAACACGGGAGACAAACAGAGCCGTAAACATACTGGCCAGGATACCGATCAT
Source organism: Candidatus Mcinerneyibacteriota bacterium (assembly GCA_016937175.1). Classification (GTDB taxonomy): domain Bacteria; phylum Macinerneyibacteriota; class Macinerneyibacteria; order Macinerneyibacteriales; family DSCS01; genus DSCS01. The sequence goes on from JAFGWL010000063.1 coordinate 2,960, forward strand.
CAGCGTCACGGCAAAGCCTTTGATAGGCCCTGTCCCGAAATTATAGAGGACTACTGCCGTGATGACAGTGGTGATATTGGCATCGAGGATAGTGATAAAGGCCCTGGAAAAGCCGTTCTCCACTGCTTTACCCACGCTTTTGTTGTTTTTCAGCTCTTCACGGATCCTTTCAAAGATCAACACATTGGCATCCACTGACATTCCTATGGTCAGGATGATACCGGCCAGCCCCGGGAGCGTCAAAGTCGCGTTGAACAAGACCAGGACTCCCAGGATGATGATCAGGTTGAAAACAAGAGCCGTATCAGCGATAAAACCGGACAGGCCGTAATAGATCATCATAAAGATGATGACAGCGATAAACCCGATAATGATCGCCTTGATACCAGCACGGATGGAATCACGCCCGAGAGAAGCTCCCACTGTCCTCTCTTCGGCGATATTCAGTTTAACCGGAAGAGCTCCCGTTTTGAGGATCAGAGCCAGGTCACGGGCAGTCTGTGCTGTAAAGCCGCCTTCGATGACCCCTTCTCCTGAAGGGATCTCACTGTTGATCCGGGGAGCGGAAACGACTACGTCATCCAGGACAATGGCCAGGCGTCCGCCAACATTGCTCTCTGTGATCCGGGCGAACTCACGCGCCCCCTCGGGGTTAAGCCGGAAACCCACTACATACTCTGCATTTTTGGTGGTGACATAGGCGTCTGTCAGGGTGGCTCCCGGAACGACCTGGTCTTTCACCAGAAGATAAGGGATCCGGCGTCCTGTCTCCTCATCTTTTTCATAGCGGAGCTGTAGCTGCGCAGGAATCTGTTTTTCAGGCAGCGGTTCACCGTTTTCATCGAGGTATTCAGCCGGATTGATATCAGAGACCAATTTGAACTCAAGATAGGCGGTCTTTCCGACCACTTCAGCCACACGCTCTGGATCCTTCACCCCGGCCAGTTCAAGAATGATCCGGTCTGTCCCTTGACGCTGGATCAGCGGCTCAGTCACACCAAACTTGTCAATACGGTTTGTCAGTATCTCCATGGCCCGGGCCATGGCCTCTTCAATGTCACTCTTTTTCAGTTCCTGATTCCGTTCTGCATACTTCTCTCTCAAATCCTCCACATCGGCTTCAAAGACCACGTGGGTCCCTCCCTGCAGGTCGAGCCCGAGGTTGACTTTGCCGGGAAAGAATTTGGCGATCTTCTCATCTTTGATCAACCCCGCCGAAGGCAGAGAAGTCAGAACCATCAGGATAAACACGAGAATAATCAAAACCCATTTCCATTTTTCGACTCTCTTCATTAGTGTCACTCCTTTTCTTAGGCCTTGGCACCACGCAACGTGCAATCTGCCTTCGATGATATCGTTTTTTGACTTATGATACCTTTTTCTGAGCCTTTTTCAAGATAAAAACTCAATTATAGAAAAACCAGCGCAAATGAAAGGAGACTTCTGGCCCCTCACCTTCTCCCCCCTCCTCTTCTGCCAGGTCCTGCCCGAAGATGTTTTCCACTGTCACGTCTACCTCGGTATTCACAAGAGCCAGTGAGAGGAAAAGATCAGTGTAGAAAGAGCCGTCCGACTCTTCCGAAGGGGTCAGGATCGTGTTCCTGAGATACCCTTTGACAGTGAGATCCCCCTGAAAAAAAGAGAATTCACTGTAAATGTAATTCCTCAGGACACTCTTCTGTTCTTTTGTAAAAAGAAGGTCCCCTTCGGCGATAAGCATGAGATGCTCCCCCGCTCTTACCGGGATATTGTAAGCGGCTCCTGGAATAAAGGCATTGTCATAATCATAAAGGGGGTGAGCCAATCGGTCGGCATAACGCAGAAAAAGATGTCCTGCTGTCCCCGCAGACAGGCCAGTTTCATAATAATCGGACTCATAAGGGCCTAACCAGTCTTGACGGGCCCGCTTTTCCATATAGAGAGCCCCCCGTTTCAGGCTCATGTTCACATCCAGGAGGTCGTCCCGGATAAAGGGGTTCATCCAGACATCGGTCCCGCCCACTCTTCCCTTATACTCGGCTCCTATCCTGAAAAGTTCCTCTTCGGGGATAATGGCTCCTGAACAGGAGAATCCTTTCCAGGAAAGCCCTCCTTCATACAAAGCCAGAGATGTATCATCCGTCTTTTTGATATATTCCCTTTTCCCGTATACAGTTACAGGCCCGATCTCTGTCTCCCCGCGGATCAGGCTGTAGACATACTCTTTCTCTTCTGATTCTCCGATGAGGTCATGGTCCGAGATGAAGAAAAACAGTTTTTGGGCTCCTGCCTCATAACGGGCTAGGTAATTCTTGCCTTTCCAATAACCGTCATCCACAGACAGATGGGTATAGTAATCTCCCAAAAACGAAGCTTTTTTCTTGTTGAGGAAAAAAAAGTAGTTTTCATAGCGGCCTGATGCCTCAACACCCACAAGGCTGTTATCAATGATCCTGGATCCTGACGGAAAATAAAAATCGATACCCTCTTCTCCCGGAAGAGCCTGATAGAGGATATTGTGAAAGATCACAGGAGAGGCCTCGGCATAGACCAGTTCCAGAGGGATCCCTTCCAGCCTGTAATTATACAATCCACGGGAAAAAGCGTACATCATCGGACCGCGGCTGAAAAAGAGAGGCCGGGCAGACGAGAGGCTAACGAGACTGAAGAGCAGCAAGAAAAGGAGCCACTGACGTCTCTGATAATTGAAATCCATAGGTCCCGTAGTGATAATCACTTCCTCCTGTTGCGAGCATATGATACTTTTGAGCAAGATTCAAGTAGTACTTTGTGATCAGCGGATCATGGAACGGGTAATACGCTTCCAGGGCATCCAGCCCCCGGTCCGCCAGTTTTTTGATCAGCTCGTCTTTCTTTGTCCTCTGGGGATGGGCAAAGGAGACCAGGGCTCCGCTTTCTTTCAATAGGTTCAAACCCTCATAGACATCCAGAAGGCGGACAGGTTCGTAAAGGGGCTTCCCTTCTCCGAGAAATGAGGTGAAGGCCTCCCGCATGGTCCGGACCGCCCCATACTCTTTGAGCAGCCTGGCCATATGGTAGCGTCCCGGAGCCCGGGTACCTTTCAGAAAGGAGAGGTCCGGCTCCTCCTTGAACAGGTTCATGGCAGCTGCTTTTGAGACCATCCGTGTAAACCTGTCACGCCTCTGACAGCCGATCTCTTCCAGAGCCGACAAAAGGCGGGGAGCGGAAGGGTCAGGCTCATAGCCCAGGAGATGGACTTCACTCTGTCCGTATGTAGTGCTCAGCTCAATCCCCCTTATCCATTTGACGGAGCTTGACGTCTCCGGCAAAGGGGTAAGACAATCGTGATCTGTCAGGGCCGCCGTCTTAATACCCCGGCCGTCCAGCAGGGAATCCAACTGATCCGGAGTCAATTGTCCGTCGGAAAAAAGTGTATGAAGATGGAGGTCGGCAAAGGTCATTTCACCGGGCGGTGGTGATCATTCCCAGGTCCACCAGAGTGTTGTTCACAATACGGTTATTGATGACCTCACTCTTTTCAATAAACCCTTCCAAAAGGGCATTATCGGCGATGGTGTTGATGAGCCGGGGGATCCCCCCGGAATATTTGTAGATCATCATAATAGCATCCTGGTCAAACATCATCCTCTTGGCTCCTGCCACGATAAGGCGGTGCCGGATATACTGGATAGTCATCTTCTCATCCATGGGGCGTAATTCGATAGCTGTGGCGATGCGTTGGGTCAGAGGCATATCCATTCTCAGGTTCTCCCGGAGTTCAGGCAGTCCGAAAAAAACAAAATTGATAAGCTTTCCGGTCTTATGCTCGAAGTTCAAAAGCCCTCTGATCTCCTCGAAAAACTCTTTGTTCTGGATCATGTTGGCCTCATCTATCATCACAACAGGGATCTTCCCCTGAGCTGAGACCTCCATCAGTCTTTTGTAAAGGATATTGAGAAGCTTCATCTTGTCGGCCTGACCGGGATCGCCACCGAACTGGATCACCAGTTTCCGGAGAAACCATAACGGTTCTACCTGGTTGTGGACCATGACGATGAGAGAGGTCTCGAAAAATTCAGTGTTGAGCATCTCCAGGATCTTACGGCTGAGCATGGTCTTTCCCGTCCCGATCCCGGCAGTGACCACAGCCAATCCCATCCTCCGTTTTACTGTATGGATGATCTTGAAGATCGCCCTTTCATTCTGCGGATAAGTAAAAAAATACCTTTCATCAGGGATATTGAAAAAGGGGGGCTCTTTCATCCCGTAAAATGATTCGTAGCTCACAGCGCTCCCTTGTTAAAAATATGAGATCTTGTCGTCATCGTCCTTCTCTTCCTCTTCCGGGTTCTCTTCTCCGGAGGGAGGTTCCAGCAATTCTCCCGGGCCGGGCATGAGCTCCTCTTCCTCCTGCAGGGTCAAAGGCTCCTGAGCCTCTTCTGATGGAGCTTCTTCCCCTTGAGTCTTATCCTTTTGCTGTACGACTTCAGTCAGGGTCCCCTTCAATGAAGTTGTCTCCTCTTTAATCCGGTTCAGAAGGCCTTCCTGCCCTTCACGGGACAGGTTCCTGATAAAGTCCATAGCTTCCCGGAAAGCGGGAGCCATAGTCTCTTCCTTGAAATTTTTCAGATCCCGGACAAGGAGACGTTTCTCTTCGAGGGTGATGACATCGTCCCCCTCACCGCTCTCACGGGACTCTTCCAGTGCATCCATCCTTTTTTCAAGCGCTTCCAGCTTTTCGTCCCATCTCTCAAGGCGGCGGATCCTCTCTTCAAGAGCCTCCCATCCGTTTTTCAGCTGCTGTGTCTCCTCCCGGGATTGCAAAAGGAGGGTGATCAGTTCGGAATTATCCTTGATCAGATCTTCATTTGTAGCAACGGAGTCTTTCAACTCCTCGATCTCTGAAAGAAGATGTTCTACGGCAGCCGGCGGAGCATATGCAGGCTCCGATTCACCCTCTCCGGAGACGGATATTTCGGGGGTTTCTCCGGGAACATGCTCTTTCTCTTCTTCTTCCACCGTCACATCGGCGAAGGGACTCTCCTCATGCTCAATGGAGAGAGTCGCATCATCTCCCCAGTCAGTTCCATTGCCCGATGCCCGGGCTTCCTCTTCGTCACCGGCTTCTTCAGGGAAGAGGGAGTGGAATTTTTTGCGGATCTCATTGAAAAGTTCATCCTTCTTGAATATCTGATGGCTGCTGATCCGATTGTAATATTCAAAAGCTTCCGGATAACGTTCCCCCCGGTAATAAGCGACGACAATGTTATAGAGGACACCGTCTTTCTCTTCTTCAGTCAGGTTTTCATCTCCAAGGACTTCCAGAAACTCTTCGACAGCTTCCTGATAGTCCCCTTTTTCCACCAATGTCTGAGCTAAAAGGTTCAGGCTCTTAAAGCGGTACTGGGGCAGCAGAGAGAGCTTTCTGAATTCTCCGATGGCACTGTCATAGAGCCCCATCTCTTTATAGGCGATCCCCATATCATAATGAGCCTGGGGATCTCCTCCCAGCTGTTCTTCAAGCCCTTTTTTAAATGTGTTGACGATCTCATCCACTGAAGGGATAAACTCTTCGCTGTCCAGGTCATTGATATTGGATAAAAGACTCTGCTGGTCTCCCAGCTTTTCACTGTATTGGGAAAAGATATCCGCCAGGGCAGTCTCAAGATTCTCTTTCTGGGGAGGCTTCTCTTTGACTTCCATGTTTCCCCCGGCACCGACTTCGACTTCAAACTCGATATTCATCTCTTCATCATCATCGAAGAAACCTTTTTTCTCCTCAACCGCAGGAGCCTCTTCCTCAGTGCTTTTGGCAGCCGCTTCTTCAGTCTCTTCGGACTCGATCTCCACGGAGATCTCGGGCTCCTCCTCTTCTTCCCCTTCTCCCAAATCCACCGATTTGAGTTTGTCTTTGAACTCTTCACCTGTGGAGACGGTCACATCTCCCAGAGAGATATCGATCTCTTCTCCCGTCTCCTCTTCTCCATAGACATGGCTCTCTACATCGGGAGATTCCACCATGGACGGAGCCTTCTCTTCTTTCGGAGATGGTTTCTCCGGGGGCGGAGCCTCTTTTTTCATCGGAGCGGCCTTCTCCTCGCCGTGAAGGGCTGTACGGGCTTCGATATTCTCCGGATCCAGCTGAAGTACTTCCGAATAGATGACTTTGGCCCGGGCAGGGTCGCTCTCTTTCAGGTATTCGGCCATATTGAGATATTCCTGGACAAGCAGGGACGATTCTCCCTGTTTTTTGTACAATTCGATCAGCTTGATGCGGGCACTCATCTCTCCCGGGTCCAGTTCCAGGACTTTATTGTAAAGAGCCTGGGCCCATCTCGGGTTTCCCAGCTCAAGATAGATGCCGGCCATATCCATGGCACTCTTTTTTGCCAGGCTCCCCTGGTTCATCCGGTAGAGATAGGTAATATACTCCTCAAAGATGGTGAAGTAGGTGGGGTTGGTCAGAAGGTTGTTTTTGTTGGAGATGGCTGTGACGGTATTAAAGACATCAGCCAGGCCCTCATTATCCTTTTTGGACATGAGATAGTCAAAGACCTCCTTATACATGGCGAACATCTTGTCGATGTTCTCCACACGGAAGTAGAGTCCGGCCAGAGTCTTCCGTAATTCGATATTTTCCGGGTTGATGGAGCAGATCTTTTCAAATGCAGGGATGGCCTTGATTATCTCGCCACGATGCACAAAATGGTCCGCAAACTGATTATAATAAAACTCCGCATCTGAAAACATTCCTACTTTGACATAGAGATCGGCTAACTTAAGCTTGACATCGATCTCATCAGGTTTGAACCGAAGCATCTTTCTGTAAATTGCAATGGCATTGGGATAAAAGCCGTCTTTGATGTACTTATCCGCGACATCGTTAAAGACTTCCAGGGCATTGTCGACCTGTTTCAGTTTGATATAGGTATCTCCGAGTGAATTGAGGATCTTGGGGTCTCTTTTATGCAGCGTTGCCAATTTCTGATATTCTTTTACGGCCCGCTCAAGCTGCCCCTTCTGAATGAATTTTGAGACCTGTAATAGTTTTTTGTCGAGATCGGCAGCCATTATTCACCCCTACATATTCCACATATCGGACACGCTTGACGAATCGATCCCCTGGATCTTCAACTTGAAATCATCGGGATTGCTGCATCGTTTCAAAGCCTCTTCCAGGGTGATCAGTCCGCTCCTGTAGAGCTTCATTATGGATTGGTCGAAGCTTTGCATCCCGTACTGTTCCCCCTTTTCAATGGCTTCTGACACTAGAAAAGTCTGAGTCTGGTCTGTGATCAGTTCAGAGATATAGGGCGTGTTCACAAGGATCTCCACAGCCGGCACTCGCCCGAACCCTGTCGCTTTAGGGATCAGGCGCAGAGAGATAATGGCCTGGAGTGTGGAAGCCAGCTGGATTCTGATCTGATCGTGCTGATGCGGCGGATAGTGGGAAATGATCCGGTTGATCGTCTGCATGGCATTTGTGGTATGCAGGGTGCTCATCACCAGATGTCCTGTATCGGCAGCGGTGATGGCTGTCTGAATAGTTTCCAGATCCCTCATTTCTCCGATCATGATGACATCGGGGTCCTGCCGGAGGATACGTCTGAGCGCTTGAGAAAAGCTTTCTGTATCCGAACCGATCTCCCTTTGATTGACAATGCTCTTTTTATCGGAAAAAAGGTATTCGATGGGATCTTCCACAGTAATAATATGTTTTCGTTCCATGGAGTTGATGAAATCGATCATCCCCGCCAGAGTAGTTGATTTCCCGCTTCCGGTGGTCCCTGTCACAAGAACCATCCCCCGCGGCAGAAGGGCGATATCCTTCAGCTTGTCGGGAAGATTCAGGTCGTCGATGGAGAGAATCTGGGTAGAGATACGCCTCAGGGCTATGGCTACGGCTCCCCGGGCAATAAAACAGTTGATACGGAAGCGTCCCATTCCCCGGATCCCCACAGAAAAATCAAGCTCATGTTCCTCTTCAAAACGGGCGAACTGATTATCGTTCATGAACTGTTTGGCGATGGCCAGCGTCTGTTCAGGGGAAAGTTTAAAATCTCCCACAGGCTGCAGGACACCGTCCAGCCGCATCATGGGAGGGCTCCCCACCTTGAAATGAAGGTCGGAAGCCTCGTTCTCCACCATTTTCTGCAACATGTCGAAAAGCTGCATTATTTGACCCTTTCCAGATACTCCCCGGTCCTTGTGTCGATTCTGATCATCTCATCCTGATTGACAAAAAGGGGAACCTGGATGACATGACCCGTCTCCAGAACCGCTGTCTTCGTGGCCCCGGAAACCGTGTCCCCTTTGATGGCAGGCTCTGTCTCGACGATCTGGAGCTCCACAAAGTTAGGAAGGTTGATTCCCACGGGTTTGTCTCCGTACATGAGGATATAGACGATCATATCCTCTTTCAGGAACTTCTTTTCTTCTTCAAGAGAATCAGCCGAAAGGCCGAACTGCTCAAAGGTCTCCATATTCATAAAGAAGAAGTTATGTTCATCGTTATATAGGTATTGGCACTCCTTCATCTCCAAACGGACTTCGTTCAGCTTATCAGCAGATTTGAACGTCTCGGTTACCACCTTGCCTGTTTCCACTTCTTTCAGTTTCGCTCTGCAGAAGGCGTTTCCTTTCCCCGGTTTGACATGTTCCGCCTTGACAACCCAGTAAAGCTTGCCGTCCTTTTCAAGAGCCATTCCATTGCGTAAATCATTGATCCCGATAATGGCCATGTTTCCTCCTTGTTTCCTATGTGATTTCTCTCTTGAGCTGTTCAGCCAGAAGATAAAGATGGTAGCGCGCTTTTTTGACATTGACCAGCTGCGAGCAGATCATGCTCACAAAATAGTCTTCGCTTACCATTCTGATCAGGACAACGTATCGCCCGGCAATGGTAATATCCTCAGCGAAACCTTCTACGCCGATTTGTTTGAGTGAATCCCTCTTGTGCACAATATAAGTGGCTACCTGGGCATCACCTATTTCCAGATTAGGCGGCAACACGGGATAGGTCGAATTGGCTATCCCCAAACCATCCACTCCGCAGAAGCTCACTGTAAGGGCCCCTTCAACCTTTTTTAATGTTCCGTCGAGCATCACTTTATAATCCATACAAACTCCTCAGCTTAAAGGTCATTGAGCCATTTACCGATATCGTCCAGGGTCTCATCGTCGGCATCGACCAGCTCATCAGCATTATCATTGTCTTTTCGGGCCTCGTCAATGGAAATCTCCCCCTCATCTGCTGCCGGGGCCGCAAGAGGCTCCTCTTTCAGGTCCAGGTCGGAAGGGGGTTCCATCTGTTCTGCAGGGGGCCGTGGAACTGACGTTTGGGGCAGAGGTGATTCTGTCATCTCCAGTTCATCCTGTCCCTGAAACCTGCTCTCCTCTGTCTCGCCGGAAGGCTCCAGGGCTCCCACATCGATCTCCTGATGGCCGGCGAACTTATCTTCATCCCCTCCCTCGAGGGTGCTCTCTGTATCCAGGTGGACCAGCGACTCTCCCGAAAAGGCCTCCCGGCTTTTGGCATCCTGAAGGGAACGGGTCTCCGCTTCCAGCTCATCCATGATATCCTCATCAAGCCCTTCATCTGTCTCGATGCCGGCTCCTGACAGGCTTTTTTCAGCTTCAGCCATGAGGGCGTTCAGATCCTGAGGATGGCTGAGGTCTTCTTCCAGAGAGGGGTAGGAATCCTCCCGAAAGCCCTCCTCTTCATCTCCGGCAAGCCCGGCCTCCTCCCCGTCAAAGGTCGGCAACTCTTCAGCGCCCTGCGAAACATCCGGGGAGAGAAGGGGCTCCGCCTTCACTTCAGGGGGTTCAGCAGATAGCTCTTCTCCCGTCTCTTCCAGTCCTTCTTCCAGGATCTCTTCTTCCTCGTCAAGAATCTCCTCTTCTTCCTCCAGGATCTCCTCTTCCATCAGGCCGGTATCCTCCTGAGGAGGAGAAACCGGTAATTCTTCTTCTGGGGCAGACTCCTCCTCTTCGGGGATATCCTCATCCAGGGAATTTTCGGGAATCAGGTCTTCTTCAGGAGCTTCTCCGCTATCCTGAAGGTCCATATCCAGAGCGTCGCCCTCTTTAAGAGTCGTCTCGGGGATCCCCTCTTCAGGAAGGGTTTCCTCCTCTTCTCCTGCAGGAGAGTTCTGATTCACACTCTCATAGGCGATCTGATCGTTTGAGACGATGCTATCATAGGAGACGATATTCTGATCTATTTTGACTTCCTGTTTACTGGCAATGCCTATATTTTCTGTTCCGTCGATCTGGATCTCTTCCGATTTATGGGGAGAAACACCCCTTTCGATGGGAACGATCTCTCCCTCGCCGGCTTCGTGACTTAAATAGGAGTCGAACCTGCGGTTAATCTCTTCCCAAACAGGAATATTCATCGCTGAGGCCAGCCGATTGAAAAGAAGCTGATTGCTCTCATCAAAACCCCGTTCCAAAACGTCTCTGGCTTTACGGATCGTTTTTTCAGCCAATGTGAGAAGGGAGCCGACACTTTCGGCTGTAGCCAGAATCTCCGGTGAAGACGATGCTTCAGGCATCTCTTCTACAATCCCGGGCACCTTCATCTCCACGGGCTCTTCGACAGCCCCGCTCTTCTCTTCCTCTTCGACTCCGGCCTCCTCTTCCTCAGGGGCAAGCTCTTTCGGGGGAGCAGGGATCGTTCCGCTTTGGAGTCCCTTGATCTTTTCCACCATCTCCTGGAACTCTTCGTTCATCGGGTCGATAAAAAGAAGCCGCTCATACATCTCCAGGGCACTGCTGTACTCCTCCATGGAGTAGTAGATCTCACCCAGCCCGATGAGGGCTACAACATTATCATGATTCTGTTCAAGAATAGCCTCAAACTCATCCTGGGCTTTGTCGATCTTCCCGTCTTTTACATAACACTTTCCCAGGACAGCTCGTCCGGCGATAAAATCAGGATCGTCTTCCAATCCCTCCTCGCAGACACTGATGGCCTCGTCCACATATCCTTTATTAAGAAGGGCATTGGCCAGGGACGCAAAGGCCCGGGGATCCCGTGCGATTATTTTGACATATTTCTTGATATCCGGATCCTGGTAGATATCTTTTTTGAAATCCATGGCGGCTCTCCTTTTCTTTACTTTATACTATACCACAGTTTGCATAAGTGTCAATATCACAAGTATGACGTGTCTACGTTGAAAAATAAAGCTTTTTCGTGTCTTCGACCATCTTTTCTATCGAAAATTCCCTTAAAATCATCCCATAACCGGCGTTTCCCATCATTTTTCTCTTGAGGGGGTGATCCAGCAGCTCTCTGATGTAACGGGCCCCGGTTTCGATGTCCCGGGGCTCATAAAGATAACCGTTTTCGCCATGCCGGATCACTTCACGATTTCCATTGATGGCCGTGGCGACTAAACTTTTTTTCATGGCGAATGCTTCAATAATGGCAATGGGAAGCCCTTCCCAGAGAGAGGTGAGAGTCACGATATCAGCTGCTGATAAAAAGGGGCGCACATCCATCTGCCAGCCGGCCAGCCGTATATAGGATGCACTCCCGGCCATTCTGATATGCTCTTCAACTTCCTGACGGAGGATTCCGTCGCCTACCAGAATAAAAAAAGCCTTCTGAGGGCGGTTTTCATTGACTTTCCGGGCCATATCCACAAAATCAACGGGGTTTTTCTGAGGTTTCAGACAGGAGACCTGTACCACGACAGGAGCATCACGGGGGATCTGCCACGCTTGCCTGAAAGTTTCGTCGTCAGGCACATAGGAGCTGAAGGCCTCAATATCGGCAGCGGCACGTATGACCACATACTGCCCGGGACGGCCCACTTTCTTCTTTTTTCCCAGGGCGACATCTTCTGCGGTCACACAGATGAGGCGGCTGGCCAAAGGCGCGCAGAGTCTTTCCAGGGTGAGATAGACCAGGTTGGCGGCAAAGGACCGGAACCGGTTAAAGGGAAAGCCGTGAATTGTATGGAATATCCTGGGAATCTGTGCCCGAAACGCAGCCAATCGCCCCAGGATCCCTGCTTTGGACGAGTGGGTATGGACAATATCCACGGCATGTTCTCTGATAAACTTCCTGATGAAAAAGTAGGCCCTGATGTCCTGAAAGGGATTTATCTGACGAATGAGCCATGGATTGATGACCAGGCGTTTCCCCAAAAAGCTCTCAGCTTCTTCGTTAAGGTCTCCTCCGGGGCCAGCCATCACAAAGACATCGTGCTCCTGTGCGAGATTTCGTGCCAGGGTCAGACAGACCTTCTGCGCCCCGCCAAGCTCAAGTTTGGTAATGATATAGAGGATCGTCATAAGCTCTCTTCTCCCCGACCCCGGGCTTCCTTTAAAAATGTCTCTTCATCCCACAGGGGGATCTCCAATTTCCGGGCTTTATCTAGTTTTGACCCCGGATTCTCCCCCACAATGAGAGCCGACGTCTTCGCGCTGACGGAGGAAGTGACCTCTCCTCCTCCGTTGACGATTCTTTTTTCGGCCTCCTGCCGGCTCATGGACCGGAGAGTCCCTGTGATCACAAATTTTTTCCCGGCAAAGACACCCTCCTGTCCCGGGGCTTCTCCCGAGAAGGCCACTTCATCCAAAAGCCTTCGGACCTCTTCGCGGTTGGCAGGGTTCCGGAAAAAAGAGAGGATGCTGCGAGCTGTCTTCTCCCCGATGCCTTCGATCCCGGTCAGATCTTCCTCCGTGGCATCCATAAGGGGAGAGATCCCTCCAAACTTGGCAGCCAGCAGCCGTGCGCCCTTTTTTCCGACAAAAGGGATCCCGAGAGCTGTGAGAAAAGCATCCAACGGGACTCTGCGGCTCTTTTCCACGCTGGCCCGGATATTATCCGCTGATTTCTCCCCCATCCCTTCCATGCGGGCTAAAACAGCATAATCCAGATGAAAGAGGTCTGAAAAATGGTGTACCATCCCGCTTTCCACAAGGACTTCCAGCAGACGCGGCCCTATATTATCCATATCAAGGCCGGCTTTGGAGACAAAGTTCTCCAGCCGTCCGCGGACTTGGGCGGGACAGGCTATATTGACGCAGCGCCAGGCTACTTCTCCGGGAAGCTGCTCTACAGTGCTTTTGCAGACAGGGCACACGGAAGGCATGGAAAAGGCTGTCTCGTCCCCCGAACGGGCCTCTTTGACCACCGCTGTCACTTTAGGAATGATATCCCCCCCTTTTTCCACGATGACCAAGTCTCCGACACGGATATCTTTCCGTCTGATTTCATCCATGTTATGGAGGGTCGCCCTCCTGACCGTCGTCCCGGCAAGAATGACAGGATCCATTTCGGCGACCGGGGTCAGAATCCCGGTCCTCCCCACCTGAACGACAATATCCCTGATACGGGTCCTGGCCTGTTCAGCGGGGAACTTATAGGCGATCACCCATCGCGGGGCTTTCATGGTAGCCCCCAAAACCTTCTGAAGATCAAATCTGTTGACCTTGATCACGATCCCGTCGATGATATAATCGAGGGAGGAGCGCTCTTTTTGCCACCGGGAACAATATTCCCAGACCTCTTTTTCACCCCTGCAGAGAGAGATATGGGGATTCACCGGGAATCCCAGTTCAGTCAGGAAAGAGAGAAACTCCCGCTGGGTAGACGGGATTGGGGCATCGATCTCCCCTTTCCCGTAAGCATAAAAACTGAGATGTCTCTTTTTCACCAGGGAGGGATCAAGAAGTTTCAACGTCCCCGAGGCAAGATTACGGGGGTTAGCAAAGGGCTCTTCACCCTGTTCCTCCCTGAGGCTGTTAATCCGCCGGAAATCTGTGAGCGAGAGATAGACCTCCCCCCTGACCTCACTGCGCCCCGGCAGGGAAATCTTTTTTGGGACAGAGGATATGGTGAGGACATTAGCGAGGACATCCTCTCCCTTTTCGCCGTTGCCCCGGGTGACGGCGTGTTTCAACACCCCCTCTTCATAGACGAGGCTCATGCTTACACCGTCGATCTTATGCTCACAGACGGTCTCAACGACCTCTTCACCAACACTCTTTTTCATCCGAGCGAAAAACTCCGTTATTTCATTGAAATTATAGGTATTGTCAATGGAAAGCATGGGGACGGCGTGGAAGAACTCCGGGAATTTTCCCGTCAGGTCACTTCCCACTCTGTCTGCGGGAGAAGCTGATAGATCCTCTTCTAAATACTCTGCCTCCAGTTTTTGAAGCTCACGGGCCAGGGCATCATATTCAAAATCGGAGATCTCCGGAGAATTTTTCTGATAATAGAGGCGATTATGGTGATTTATCAGTTCGCGGAGTCTCTCTATTCTCTTTTTCAACGGCTCATTCCCCATAATCCCTCCATTTTTCCCATTATGAAGTAGGATGCTCTCTTTTTCAAGACCTTTATATTTCGTAAAGGGAAATGTTTGACATCTTGCTGATTTCTGTTATTTTTCTCTCTGGAGGTGAGACATGACAGGTGAACTGGCAGGACTTGGAGCAGCACTCTGCTGGGCCTATAACGCTGTTTTCTTCGGAAAAGCAGGAAAGCGTATCGGCTCTTTTACCGTATCCCACATCCGCATGTGGATCGCCCTTCCCTTCCTCATCCTTCTCCAACTCCTCTTTGCAGGGGCTCCTCTCAGCCTTGTCTCCGGATCCAGCTGGTTTTATCTGGGCCTTTCAGGTTTTATAGGTTTTTTTCTGGGGGATATCCTCCTGTTTGAAGCGTTTGTCCTTCTGGGCCCGCGGCTGACCATGCTTATCATGAGTCTGGCGCCTGTCATCGGCACAGCGCTCTCGCGTCTGATGCTCAATGAAAAGCCCTCCCTGCTGGAACTTATCGCCATTATCACCGCAACCGGAGCAGTGGGATGGGTCGTCAGCGAGAAAAAGAAAAATGAAAACGGAATAGAAGAGCCCCATGAGCTGAAGGGACTGCTTTTCGCCCTGGGCGGCGCCCTGGGTCAGGCCCTGGGGATGGTCCTTTCAAAAATGGGTATGGCCGACGGACTGTCTGTGATCACATCCAACCTTATCCGGGCTATTTTCGGACTTTCCGCTTTTTTCCTCTTTACCCTTCTGACAAAACGTTTTTTAAGGGACATCAGTAAATTCTTCGGCGACAAACGGGCAGCTCTCTACACATCCACAAGCACCTTCATCGGGCCTGTACTGGGTGTTATCCTGGCCCTCTATGCTGTCAAGACGATTTTCGTCGGGGTAGCCTTGACACTGACCTCTCTTTCTCCCATCATCCTAATCCCCGTGGCCCACTTTATCGATAAAGAAAAGATCACCCTGCGGAGCCTGACAGGGACACTTATCGCCCTGGGCGCTGTTTCTCTCTTTTTCTTCATCAATTGACCTTGAGTCCCTTTTTCGCTATTCTCTATAAATAAGAAGGAGGTTTTTTTATGGGCAGAAGTTTTGCAAGCGACAACAATACACCGGTTCATCCGAAGATCATGCAGGCAATCATAGAGGCTAACAAAGAAGATTTCGTCTCCTATGGCGACGATCCCTATACCCGCCGTGCAGAAGAGCTCCTGCGGCATCACTTCGGAGCTGAAGCCCACCCCTTTCTGGTCTTTACCGGGACGGCAGCCAATGTGCTGGGCCTGTCAGCGGTCCTGAGTCCCTATCACGCCGTCATTGCACCGGCGACCTCCCATATCAACGTGGATGAGTGTGGGGCTTTGGAGAATATCACCGGCTCCAAGCTCCTTACTGTTCCAACAACTGACGGGAAACTTACACCGTCCCAGGCAGCCCCCTTTCTGCATGCTCTGGGAGTGGAGCACCACGCTCAACCCCGTGTGATCTCCATCACACAGCCTACAGAACTGGGAACCGTCTACTCTCAAGCAGAGATCAAAGAGCTGGCCGTTTTCGCCCATGACAACGGGCTCTATCTCCATATGGACGGAGCAAGGTTAGCCAATGCAGCAGCTTTCCTGCATACCTCTCTCAAAGATATCACAGCAGATGCCGGAGTCGATATTCTCTCCTTCGGAGGGACAAAAAACGGGATGATGTTTGGGGAATCGGTCATCCTCTTTAGCAAAAAGGCCGCCTCTTCCTTTAAATATATCCGTAAACAGGGAATGCAGCTGGGATCCAAGATGCGCTATCTGGCAGCTCAGTTTATCGCTTATCTCAATGATCACCTCTGGCTGAAAAACGCCGAACATGCCAATACCATGGCCCGTATCCTGGCTGAAAAAGCAGCTCTTCTCCCGGGGGCTGAGATCTTCCAGCCGGTGGAAACCAACGGAGTCTTTCTACGGCTTCCTCATAAAGCCATCAAACCCCTCCAGGAGAAATCTTTCTTCTATGTGTGGGATGAAGAAGCGGGCGAAGTCCGCTGGATGACTTCGTATGATACCACAGAGAAGGATATTGATGAATTTATCGCCGAAGCCCGGGCGGTATTACAGGAGATACACGAAGGTCACTGATAAAAGTGAAACTCATCAGCGTCCAGGTCGACACCTGAAATATAAGCGATGATCTTGGTGATGACAGACTCTTCCACCGGAAGGACATCCATCTGGAGGGCGATCTCGATGGCCTCCTCCATATCGTTCTCGTCGATAAGACCCAGATATTTACATAAAGTAAGCTTATCCAGAGCCTCTTCGGTAAACAGCATCCTTTCCAGGGCGTTAAAGAGACGGACTCCCTGTATCAGGTCTTGTGTATGGAAAAGATCGTGATCCCCGGACCGGTCCTGCATCCTCTTGACAATGGTGTTGACCGAATCACGGTCCATCCCTCTGTCAGTCAGATACTGTACAAGCTTTTCCCGGGAAAGTTCAGCCTTTTCGCCGGTCAGGGCTTCGACAAGTTTCCCGATCAGATTATCTTTTTTCTTCATAATTCATCCTCATCTTTTAAAACAAACCGGCGATTGTCTAGTTCCATAATGTATTTCTTCATTTTCAGGCTCAGCAATGCCGCTGAAAGCCGGCCCATGGGAAGACGTTCCTCGAGGGCACAGGCAATCTCTTCCATGCTCACAGGGTCTTCCGCATCCAGGTGATTTATAACTGTTTTTTCATCTTCTGTCAAGGAATCCCTCTTTACCGGCCCTGCGGGATCCTCTTCCCCGTCGAGACCCCAGAAGTCCGAGATATCACTTCCCCGTGTCACGGGGACTGCCCCCTCTTTGATAAGAGCATTGGTGCCGGCGCAGCTCTGCCTGAAGATCGATCCGGGAACGGCAAAGACATCACGGCCCTGGGCCAGGGCAAACGATGCGGTGATCAGGGAACCGCTCTTCTGAGACGACTCCACCACCAGAACCCCGCGGGAGAGGCCGCTGATGATCCTGTTGCGTTGGGGAAAGTGGTGCTTTTGAGGCCCTGTCCCCGGGGGAAACTCGCTGACAAGAGTCCCCTCCTCAAGAAGTTCTCGATAGAGGGGACGGTTCACCGAAGGATAAACGATGTCGACCCCGGTCCCCAGTACAGCCACCGTCGGGACTCCCTTTTTCAGAGCTGCCCGATGGGCAACTCCGTCGATCCCTGCAGCCATCCCGCTGATCACACTCACCCGGGAAGGAAGTCTTCCCACGATCTCTTCTGCGGCCCGCCGTCCATAATGAGAACATCGGCGTGTCCCCACAACAGCTAAGGGATACTCCCCCCAACACCTCCCGCTCCCCTTGAGATAAAGGGTAAGGGGCGGATCATGGATCTCCCGAAGGAGCTCAGGATATTCGGGATCGGCCAGTGTCACCCAGGATATTCCCCTCTTCTCAAGTCCTCTTATAGCTTTCCCCAGGGCCAATGTCTTCCTTTTGCGAAGAAAACCCTCTACAGAGGCTTTTCTCAGCCCTCTTCTTGAGTGGAAAAAGGAATCGGGAGCTTTAAAGAGAGCGGCTGCACTTCCGGCAGCCGCAATAAGCGTGTGCTGGGTCGCTGGGGAAAAAACACCGGCCAGGGAAAGGGCTAAATAGTATTCCCGGGTCTCCATCAATTACTGGATCTCGATCTTATCCCCCAGGCGGATCTCTTCGTCGCCGGTGACCGAAACGATGATACATGTCGAGTTGTTCTCACGGGCATTGATGACCCTGATCCGGCCCTTCAGGGCTGCAGGGATCGTCGTTACGCCGCCCTGGGGATCGTTGACTTTTCTCGGCTTACCCATAATTGCGAAATGCATACCTGCTTTTACGCCCTGCTTCAGGCCGCGGTCGATATAGACGATACTTCCCCGGGAGGCCAGTCTTGTCCCCCCCTGGAAGTAGATGATGTATCCTTCATAATCAGGTTTGATATTTTTCTCATTAAGTACGATCCGGGGATACTCATACCCTATATAATATCCTTTGCGGATAGCTTCCATCTGTGACGTGATGACACATCGGGAGAGGTCGTCATAGACTTCCAGGACTTTGACGATGCCGCGAGGTTTGACCATGGACCCCACGGTCTCATAGGTCACCGGATGAGTCACCTTTTCTTCGATGGTATAGACAAAGAAATGATCCCCTTCACGGACACGGTCCTTCGTTCCCCGGTTAATATAGACTTCTTCTCCGTGGACACCGAAGTCTTTCTTCTTCTCCAGCTCCACAATTGCTCCGAAGGGTTCCATGTGTTTTTCCAGGATATATCCCCCTTGAAGTTTTGTCTCTCCAGAACCGGACACCGGGATTGTCTCTTCGGTTGCCGGGCTCTCTTCACTTACCTCCGTTGCAGGATCTTCAGCCGTCTCCTTAAAAATAAACTCTCTGATTGAGGTATCTTCTTCAGCGTAAAGCTCTTTATTCTCCGGTTTGACATAGGTCTCGGGGACCGGGGCCTGGAGGTCCAGAGAGATATGGTCTCCGGGATAGATCCAGTTGGGATCCGTGATATGCGGATTCTGTTCCCAGACTTTGACCCAGAGCCAGGGATTGTCCAGCTGCGTCCCGCAGATGTCCCAGAGAGTGTCCCCTTTGACCACTACATAGACCTTTTCTCCTGTCATATCGGTTCCCCGTGGGCCGGGATAGGGGGGCGGGACTTTTCCTAAAGCGGCTCCGCTCATCGTCATCATGAACAGCAGAATTGCGATAACTGGTTTCATATTTCCTCCTCAGCTCCCGTCAAAGATAAAAAATCAGCTATTCTTACGGGATGATTGTCTCTTTTCACTTTGAAATATAACATATAAGAGGAATTTCTTCAAGAATGATTTAATCAGCCTGATAAAAAAACTCGAAGGATCCGGCCACGATAACAGTATCCCCGTCCCGTGCCCCGGCTTCGGCCAGTGCTTTGAAGATCCCGATCTTTTCCATAATATCAGTACAGCGCCGGACGGAAGCTTCCAGATGGAAGTCAGTCATCTGGACTATTTTCCGGATATAGACACCATCGACGAAAAAGGCATCCCCTTCCCGTGAAAGTGTAAATTTCCGTTTATCTTCATGAACTATTATCTTTTCGGGGATGGTGATCTCCACCGGCGGAAGCTCTTCCAATGTTTTTATGATATGATTTTTTAGCTCCCGGATCCCTTCTCCCGTGGCTGCTGAGATGGGAAACGGGTCGATTCCGGTAACCCGGCTGAAATTCTTCAGGTTCTCAGCGGCTTCGGTGACATCCATCTTATTGGCTACCACAAGGAAGGTCTTATCCGCCAGGGCCGTATCATACTGAGAAAGCTCTTTTTGGATGACCCTGTAATCTTCTGCAGGGTCCCGTCCTTCCACCCCACCCATGTCGATAAGATGGATCAGTAGCCGGTTCCGTTCAGCATGTTTCAAAAACCGGTCTCCCAGCCCTGTGCCGCTGCTGGCGCCTTCTATCAGCCCCGGAAGATCGGCCACCACAAAGCTGAACCCCCTCTCTGAAACGACAGCCCCTAAATTTGGTTCGATGGTCGTGAAGGGGTAAGAAGCGATTTTTGGATTAGCGTTGCTCAAAACAGACAAAAGAGTCGACTTGCCGGCATTGGGGAGTCCGATAAGCCCCACATCGGCGATGAGTTTGAGCTCCAGGATCAGAGTCAGCTCTTCCCCGGGTTCTCCCAGTTCTCTGATATAAGGAGCCCGGTTGGTGTTGGAAAGAAAAGCAGCATTCCCCCGTCCGCCACGTCCTCCCCGGGCAGCGATCCAGCGGTCTCCTTCCCGGAAAAGGTCTGCCAGGAGCTCTCCCTCTTCCGTATAGATCATGGTCCCTGGGGGGACAGAGACTTCCAGGGTTTTCCCGTCTTTTCCAAAACGGTTATTGGGTTCTCCCGGAGCGCCGTTGGCAGCTCTGATGTGGGGATGAAAACGGACATCATAGAGAGTCTTCACCGACGGATTGACCTGAAAGACCACATCACCGCCCCGTCCGCCGTTACCTCCGTCAGGGCCTCCTTTGGGGATAAACTTCTCCCGTCTGAAACTGAGACATCCGGGGCCGCCTGCGCCGCCCCGGACGTATATCTTCGCGCGATCTATGAACATGTGAGGAGATTATCTGGATTCAACGTTAACGACACTTCTTCCCCGGCGTGTGGAGAAGCTGACGACCCCGTTGATAAGGGCGAAAATGGTATAATCTTTACCGAGGCCGACATTCCGGCCGGGGAGATACTTCGTACCGCGCTGACGGACGATGATATTTCCGGCGAGAACATCCTGGCCGCTGTAACGTTTAATCCCGAGCCGCTTTGATTCGCTGTCCCGGCCGTTCCGGCTGCTTCCTACACCTTTTTTATGAGCCATATGCCACCTCCCCTTATTTGGATATGGATTCGACGACCAGCGTCACCATATTCTGCCTGTGGCCTATCATTTTATCAGAATCTTTTCTGCGACGGAAATAGTATACTTTGACTTTTTTCCCGCGGAAATGTTCTTTCACTTTGCAGACGACCTTGGCGTTTTCCAATCCCTTGGTATCTGAAATCATCTGAGTCCCGTCATTGAGCATAATCGGAGTAAACTCGACCGATTCACCGACGGCTTTATCGATCTTTTCAATAAAGATCTTGTCGTTTTCGCGGACAAGATACTGTTTTCCGCCTGTTTTGATTACTGCATACATGGTCATACCCCCTGTTTCTTCTGCAAAAAGAAACTACCACACAAAGGATAGGGTGTCAAGCAAATATTGTCGTCAAAAAGGAGGACTCAACAGAGGACAGCCAGGTCTCCTGCCACAGTATCGCGGGGAACAGTCCCTTTGATGACGATCTGGGCCACCTTGCCGGAAAGGTAGGAAAAGAGGACCCTTGACGAAGCGAAACTCTCTTCCCGATTCTTGAGTTTCTCCCAGAAAAAAGAGTAGAAGACCATCTCATACTGCTTATAGAGAGCGGCAAGTTCTTCACGGAGAAGATTCGTCTTCCCGAATCCCATGATCTCATAGACAGCGATCTTAAGACGCTCTTTTTCATCGTCGGGCCATCCTTCAGCCGCTTCCAGAAGCCCCAGAGAAATAGCCTTAAGCTCTTCGGCCCGGTGTTCTTCGATATAGGAGCGGGCCTCTTCCATGAGAGATTGAAAAGTCGTCAAAACGATATCGCGGTAGAGGATCTCCTTGTTTTTAAAATAGTAGTAGATCACAGAGACTGCGACTCCTGCCTGCCGGGCGATGGCCCGCATCCCTACCCCGTCGTATCCCAACTCGGAAAAAAGAGTCACAGCTGCTTTTTCGATCCGCTGTTTGGTCTTTGTGTTTTCTTTATCCATCCCTTTTCTCTCCTTATCCTGTTATCTTTTGAAAAGCTTATCAAACTCGCTGCGGCCCATGATACGGGCCACGGGCCTGCCATGGGGACAGGTCATCGTAAACCCCCCTTGTTCCAGAGCTCCGGCAAAGGCAGCGATATCCTCCCTGGTCAGCTTATCCCCTGTCCGCAGAGAAGCTTTGCACGCTTTCCTGGCCAACCGCTCGCGAAAAAGAAGCGCGTCCCCGCCCTCTTCAAGAGTGTGGCACAGGTCCCGAATGAGCTGCTCCAGGTCTTTAAGCCCCGCCAAAACAGCCGGCACTTCCTCTACCACGACGGTATCCTCTCCGAAGGGCCGAAGATGAAAACCCAGGGAGCGGAACTCTTGCTGATAATCTTTGATCAGAGAGGTATAGACACGCCCCAGGGAGACTGCCTCCGGGATGATCCTGGCCCGCCCGCTCTCCCCGGCTTCCCGCATGAGCCGGTCATAGACCAGCCTCTCGTTGAGGGCATGAAAATCCACAAGAAGAAGAGACGACGGGGCGGTAAAGAGAAGATATCGCTCAAAAAGGATTCCGGCATACTCAAAATCACCTACCCGTATCTCCCCTTCTTCTGAGCCTGATACAAGGCAGGACGTGGGAGCGGTGTCAAAAAGAGAAGGACCCGGTTCCCGTATCTTTTGTCCTCCCGGGCTGCTTTCTCCATAACTGCTCATCTGTTCATCGGCATACTCGCCTCTCCTTTCGGCCGGCCCCCCTCCCGGCAAGCTCTCTTTACGGGCGAAAGCTTCCGAAACAGCTTTGTGAAGGTTCCCGTAGAAGCGGCGTTCTTCCAGAAAACGGACTTCACTCTTTTGGGGATGGACATTGACATCCATCTCTTCGGGAGGGACAGAAGCGAAAAGAAAGGCAAAGGGATAATATCCGGGCAGAAGAAGCTCCTGCATGGCATTACGTACGGCAAAGACAAAACCCTTATCCTTCACCGGCCTGTCATTAACGAAAAGGTACATATGCCCGGAATGGCGGTTGACTGCGTCGCTGTCGGTAACAAATCCTTTGACAGAGAGGAACCCGCTTTGTCTCTCTACGGAAACCAGGGCCTTGCTGACATTTTCTCCGAAGAGAGCTTCGATCCGTTGAACGAGGCTCTCCTCCCTTCCCACATGAAAGAGTGTCTCGCCTTCACGCCTGAGCACAAGCTCGACCCTCCGGGAAGCGGTAAGCAGAGCGGTAGTCTCCATGAATTCCCGGATCAGACGGAACTCATAGGAAGGTGTTTTGAGAAACTTCCTCCGGGCCGGAACATTGAAAAAAAGGTTTTCCACACGCACAGTCGTCCCTTGTTGCCGGCCTGCAGCCTGCAGAAGCGTCTGTTTACCCCCCACGATCTCAATGCGCCCCCCGTGATCTTCATCACCGCTTCTGGTGATAAGAGAACATCGGGAGACCGAGGCGATACTCGGGAGAGCTTCTCCCCGAAAACCCAGGCTGGAAAGGTGTTCCAGGTCATGGATGCTGGAGATCTTCGAAGTGGCATGGCGACGGAAGGCCAGGGGGATCTCATCGTAAAGGATCCCCGCCCCGTTGTCAGAGACTTCCATGAAGTCTGCGGGAGAAGAGCTGACAGAGACGATGATCTTGTCCGCCCCGGCATCCAATGCATTTTCTACAAGTTCTTTGACCACTGAACGCGGGCGGTCCACTACCTCTCCCGCAGCGATCTTATTGATTGTATGACGGTCAAGTGCGCGAATCTTCTTCATCGATCTCTTTTTTGATCTTTTTGATCTCGAACATAAGTTCTAACGGGGACAGAGTATTCAGGTCAAGATAGCGGATCCGGTTGACGACCCGCTCATGAAAAGAGCGGCTGAAAAGATCCCCCTGAGCAGTCCCGGCGGATTTCTGTTCTTTATCATAGACAAGGGAGGGGATCCCCTCCTTGTAACTGTCGCTCTCCAGGTTGAAGAGTATCTCACGGGCTCTGTCGATGACAGAGTCAGGGAGGCCGGCCAGTCGGGCCACTTGTATCCCGTAGCTCTTATCCGCCCGTCCTTCTTCGATCTTTCTCAGGAACACGACCTTGTCATTCCACTCTTTTACCTGGATATTGAGGTTATGGATCTCTTTATAGAGGTCAGGAAGCTCTGTCAGTTCATGATAGTGTGTGGCGAAAAGTGTCCGTGCTGCGATTTTCGAGTGGAGATATTCTGTGATAGCCCAGGCCAGGGAAAGGCCGTCATAAGTACTGGTCCCCCGTCCTATCTCATCCAGGATGATAAAACTCTCCCTGGTGGCATTATGGATGATATGGGAG
Source organism: Candidatus Mcinerneyibacteriota bacterium (assembly GCA_016937175.1). Classification (GTDB taxonomy): domain Bacteria; phylum Macinerneyibacteriota; class Macinerneyibacteria; order Macinerneyibacteriales; family DSCS01; genus DSCS01. The sequence goes on from JAFGWL010000063.1 coordinate 26,861, forward strand.
GTCTCCAGCATCTCTACCATAAAGGTGCTCTCACCACCGGCAAGATTATCCGAAGCCCCCACCCGTGAAAAGATCTTGTCCACAGGGGAAAAAAGCATGGAGCGGGCCGGGACAAAACATCCGATCTGTGCCATGAGGATGATCAGGGCATTCTGACGGAGATAAGTGGATTTCCCGGCCATATTGGGGCCGGTAACCAAAAAGATCCTCTTTTCAGCGTCCATAAAAAGGTCGTTGGGGACAAAAGGTTCCTCTTTCAGGACAGTCTCCACAACGGGATGCCGTCCCTCCGTGATTTCCAGCTTGTCCTCCTCACTCAACAGGGGACGGTTATACCCCTGCTCCAAACTTTTCACAGCAAAGGCACAGAGGGTATCTACTTCGCCTAAAGCACGGGCATCCTCAAGGATCTCCTTTGTAAAGCGCAGCACCTCGTCCCGGACACGGTTAAAAGCCTCCTGTTCCAGACGGATGATCTCTTCATCGGCGGAAAGGATCTTTTCTTCCAGTTCTTTCAACTCAGGGATCATATAGCGCTCAGAACCGGTCAGGGTCTGCCGGCGCTCATAGCGGGCAGGGACTCTATCCGTGTAGCTTTTGGATATTTCTATAAAATAGCCGAAGACTTTATTATATTTGACTTTGAGTGTGGGGATCCCGGTCTCCTCCTTCTCCTTTTCCTGGATCTCAAGAAGGATCTTCTTGCTGTGGTTCTTCAGGTCTTTCAATTCATCGATCCTGGGGTCGAACCCTTTTTTGATCAAACTCAGATTCTGTATACTGGCAGAAAGGTCTTCATTAATACTCTTATGGATCAGGTCATAGACACCGAACAGGGGATCGATCCGGGAAGCTGTCTCTTCGAGAAGGGCCACCCCTGTCTCGTAGAGCTCCTCCTTCACCTCTCCGAGGTTCTTTAAACCGCCCTTTACCTGGAGAAGATCCCGGGGACGGCCCCGGTTATAGGAGATCTTCCCCAGAGCCTTTTCGAAATCAGGGATTTCGGAAAGATATACGGTCAGCCTCTCCCGGCTCCTGCGGTGAGTAGTCAGAAAATCCACAGCCTCCCATCGCTTTTCCATCTCTTCCGGTTCTCTCAGCGGCTTTCTCAGCCATTTTTTGAGATTCCGCTCCCCCATTTTTGTCTGAGTCGCATTGAGAGTCGCAAAAAGAGACGTGTCCGGCCCCTCTCCGTAAAGAGTGGAGAAGATCTCAAGGTTTCTCCAGGTCTTGGCATCGATTCCGACATACTTTTCTTCCGACTCATTCTCTATCCGACTGATGTTGTTCATGATCCCTTTTTGAGTCTCTTCCACATGCTTAAGAAGAATAGAAGCTGCCGCAATGACCGAAATGTGGTCATGGATCCCGTAAGGGACCAGAGACACTACATTGAAGTAACGTTTGATCCGGTTGATGGCGATCTCCGGGTCATATTCCCATCCCGGATAAGTCGTGACAAAAACATCTTTAAAATCATTTTTTATGATCTCACGTGCAGCAATATCCCCTTCGGGGATGATCATCTCAGCGGGAGATATCTTTTGAAAGACATTAGAGAGCTCACGGACATCCGCCACCCGCCCGGCGCTGACTTCCCCCAGGGCGATATCCACATAGGCATAGCCGATCTCCCCGCCTTCGATAAAAAAAGCCCCCAGATAGTTATCCTGCTCTTCATCCACCCAGGTCCCCGGGGTGATCACTTTCACGACATCGCGCTTGACGATCCCTTTAGCTGTTCTGGGGTCTTCCAGCTGCTCACAGACAGCGACCTTATACCCTTTTCCTACAAGTTTTTTCAGATAGCGTTCCACGGCATGATAAGGGACTCCTGCCATGGGCTGCCCCTCCTGCCGCGAAGTGAGGACCAGATTGAGTTCCCGGGAGACGACCCGGGCATCGTCATAAAAGACCTCGTAAAAATCCCCCACACGGAAAAAGATAATGGAATCGGGATATTGTTTTTTGACCGCAGCATACTGTCTGTTGAGGGGGGTATCCTTCATTCCCTTCATAGATAAACGGTGATCTCCCCCCAATGCCCGCAGGTGTCACAATGCCAGGCCATCTTCTCGGTCTGGGTCCCGCAATGGAGACAGACAAAACTGCGTTTGGCTTCCAGGCCCTTGAGCTCGTCCCTGATCTCCTTGACTTTTTCCCAGTTCCCCATTTCTATATAGAGGTCCAGCATGAGAAAGAGGATATAGCGGGAATCAGGCTGGTAAAGGATGGCTTCCAGAAGCTCCTCTACAGCCTCCTGATACCGGCCCAGTTGTTTGAGGACATCACTGTAAAAAATATGAAGAGGTGCATTTTCATGATGTTTCTTAAGGATAGGAGCGACAGCCTTCTGAATGGCATCATAATCGCTGCTGAAGATCTCCATCATATGCTCTTTCACGTGAAAGACCGTTCCGGGATTCATGTCGAGGGCTTTCATGAAGGTCTGGCGGCCTTTGTCGACATTCCCTTTGACATAAAGGAGATAGCCTTCAAGGTAATAGAGGCGCTCGCACTCCTTATTGAACTTCTTTCCCTCTTTGATGAGACGTGCGGCGGTATCCAGCTCCTTCTTGATCAGAGCGTCTTTGGCCATGTCCGCCGCGATATAACCCAGCTCGCTCTTATCCTTGATCTTTCTTGTCTCCAGGAGAAGGTCGGCATAGTAAAGGGCTTTGTCAAAATGTCCCATCTTGTAAGACACATCGCGGCCTAGCGCGTAGATGAGTTCGTCCCCTTTGAAATCTCCTTCCCCCTCTTCAATGCTTTTCAAGGCTGTCTTGTACATCCCGTTCTCAATATAGTCGATGATCAGGCTCTTCTGAATGGCTTTTCGTCCCCTGGCAGAGAGAGCTGTCTTATCAGCAAAGATAGTCTTGTCCACCTGAAGGGCTTTATCAGCCTTCCCCTCTTTTCTGAGGATATAACTCAGGATGAGATAGGCAGGATACTCATCCGGGTTCTTGTCGATGAGCTCCCGTAGGGTCTTCCCTGCCTTTTCGTAAAACTGTGTCGTGACATATTCGATAATATCCAGATAATAGTCATTGATAAGGCTCCTGGAGAGTCTGTCCCGGCCCGCTCTCCGCTCGTTTCGTTCCTCATCCTTTTTCAGGCCGTAAAAGATAAAGAGAAGCCCGCCTACGACGACGACGGCTCCGATCAGTAAAAGATTCATCGCATATGCTCCTTAAGTCAATTTTCTGCAGGTGGTTCTGCCTCTCGGGTCTCCTGCTCTTCCAGACTCATCTTCCTCAAGGTCCCTATCTCATCCTTAAGCCCCTCATTCTGGGTCAGGATCTCTTTGTATTTCTTCAGCAGTGAAAAGTACTTCCATATGGCATAAAGGCCAGCCACGGCAAGTCCGGCGAAAAAAGCGAAAAGCAGCGCTTCAATGGCCGGTATTTTCCCTGTGTCATATCCGAAAAAATGGAGTGTGATCTCATCAGACGCGTTCTGTACACTGAACAGCACGATGATAAAAAGCAACAGCAGATAAAAGATCGCTTTTGTCAGCCACATAGTCCCCCCTTTGGTCTATTCTCCATTATACGGGTTGTCCTGCATTCTTCAAGCTCTTTCCCTATTTTTCCATACAACGGGAAACATCTTTCAGAAAATCATCCTCATGAAGAGAGATGAATTTGACCCCCATGGTGGAGCGTCCCTGTATTTTGATCTCATCCAGCTTGACTCTGACGATCTGGCCCTTCTGGGTGATCCCGAAGATGTCATCTCCCTCGGAGACCACCAAAGCCCCCGCCAGAAGCCCTGTCTTGGGAGTAAGCTTCATGGCAATAAGCCCCTTCCCTCCGCGGTTCTGGACCTTGAAATCATCGGCCCCTGTCCTTTTGCTGAATCCCTTTTCGCTCATAAAGAGCAGGATATCGTGATCCGTCACCCCTTCGGCGCTGATGACATAATCATCGTTCCCCAGAGTGATCCCTTTCACGCCTTGTGTGGCCCGTCCCTGCTCACGGAGAGAGTCGATATTGATGCGGACAGCCATGGCTTTACGCGTATAAAGCATGATACTCTGCCCGCCCCTCGTATTGATCACACTGACTAAATGGTCACCTTCTCTGATATTGATGGCAATGAGTCCTCTTTTGTTGATATTGGCATATTCACTCAGGCGTGTCTTTTTGATGGTCCCCATGCGAGTGGCAAAGACAAGAAACTCATCCTCATGAAACCCTTTGATGGGGATATAGTCGCAAAGATACTCATCTTTCTCCAGGGTAAGGATGTTGGCGACGGAAGAACCCCTGGCTGTCCGGCTGCGTTCAGGGATATCCAGGGTATTCAGGGCATAGACACGCCCCTTATTGGTAAACATGAGGAGCGTATCATGGGTCGAGGCCAGGAAAAGTTTCCGGACAAAATCCTCATCCACAGTGGAAAGAGCCGAAAGCCCTTTCCCTCCGCGTCTCTGGGTCTTGTAGATCGATTCGGGAACACGTTTGATGAAACCCCGGTTGGTGATGGTGATGATCATATCTTCTTCCTGAATTAGATCCAGTTCATTGAGCTCCTTGACCTTATCGATGATCTGAGTCTTTCTGGGGATCTGAAATTTGCTCCCCAGGTCGTCCAGCTCCTCTTTGATGATCTCAAGAACAAGGGATTCGCTGTTGAGTATGCTCTTGTAGTAAGCGATTTTCTGGATCAGCTCGAGATATTCCTCCTCCAGCTTCCTGACTTCAAGGCTGGTGATCTTCTGAAGCCGCATATCCAGGATAGCCTGAGCCTGGATCTGACTGAGCAGAAAACGCTCCATGAGTCTTGTCCGCGCATCATTAACATCTTCAGCTTTTTTAATGATCTCCACCACTTCGTCGATATTGGCCAGGGCGATTTTGAGCCCTTCCAGGATATGGGCTCTCTCTTCAGCTTTGCGCAGCAGATATTTCGTCCGGCGGATCACCACATCCTTCCGGTGTTCGATGAAATGTTTTAAAATCGTCTGAAGACCCATGGTCTTGGGAATCCCATTGACCAAAGCCAGAAAAATCATGGAATAACTCACTTCCAGACGTGTCCTTTTAAATAGATTATTGCTGATGATCTCCGCTTCGCTCTCTTCCCGGCTTTTCAGTTCGAGAACGATCCGGATCCCGTCTTTGTCAGTCTCATCCCTCAGATCCCGGACCCCGTCCAGTTTCCCGTTTTTAATGAGATCGGCTATGGACTCGATCAGCTTCGTTTTGTTTTCTTTATAGGGGATCTCTGTGATCACCAGAGAGACTTTGCCTTTGGAATTGACCTCTTTAATGATCTTGCCCCGGATGATGATCTTCCCCCGCCCTGTCTTATAGGCGTCATAGATCCCTTTTCTTCCCACGATAACCCCTGATGTGGGGAAGTCGGGGCCTTTGACAACCGTCATCAGGGCCTTGACATCGGCCTCGGGATCCTCGATAAGAAGCTTGAGCCCGTCGATGAGTTCATTCAGGTTGTGGGATGGGATCTCCGTGGCCATTCCCACTGCGATCCCGGCTGACCCGTTGAGAAGAAGGTTGGGGACGATGGTGGGAAGGACGATGGGTTCTTTAGTGGAGTTATCAAAATTGGGCCGGAAATCCACGGTCTCTTTGTCCAGGTCCATGAGAATGTAATCGGCGATCTTTGCCAGGCGGACTTCCGTATATCGGGCCGCCGCAGGGCGGTCGCCATCGATGGAACCGAAGTTTCCCTGCCCGTCCAGAAGGGGGACATTGTAGGTGAAGGGCTGAGTCATCCTGGCCAGGGCATCATAGATCGCGGCATCTCCATGGGGATGATAATTCCCCATGACTTCTCCGACGACTTTGACGGATTTCCGCGTGGGCTTGTTGAACCGCAGGCCCAACTCCTGCATCCCATACAGGATACGCCTCTGTACCGGCTTCAGGCCATCGCGTACATCGGGAAGAGCCCGCCCCATGATAGTGCTCATGGCATAATCCAGGTAGGCCTGTTTCATCTCATCTTCGACGTTTACATTCTGAATCTTCTCTTTATCAATATACATGAAGTCCTCCTCGGAACACGTTCACCGTTATTTTCAAATATCAAGGTTCTTGACAAGCAGGGCGTTTCTCTGTATAAACTCCCGACGTGGCCTGGGGTCATCGCCCATGAGGACGGAAAAGGTCTCCGCCGCCTCGATGGCATCTTCCATATTGACTTTCAGAAAGACCCGGTGCTCCGGATCCATGGTCGTCTCCCACAGCTGTTCCGGGTTCATCTCACCCAGTCCTTTATAACGCTGAAGTGAATATCCCGACTCCCCTACCGCCTTCACCCCTTCAAACAGCTCTTTCAGAGAGAAGACTTCCCGGCGGTTGTTTTCAGTCAGGATCACCGCAACAGGATCTACCGACTCACGTTCGAAATTCTCAAGCTTGAACCCATACTCACTGAGGGTCTCCTCGATCTTTGCAATATTGGAGAGCTCGTGGATATCCCAGATATCCACCACTTCATCATCATCGATGGTATCCAGCAGCATAGGATCTTTTTTATCTTTGTTCAACTCGTTTAAAAATTCCTGTTTCGCCCGCTCGATGATGGAGTTGAGTTCGATCTCATCATTGGCATAGGTGACTTCTTCGGCTTCAGTAAAGGTGAAAAAACACTTGTACCGGGGAAAGCCGATCTCTTTCATCTCATAGTAATCTGAGAGTGTGATCCCCTTGGTGCTCATCTTCAGCATATACTCCTGAAGCTCGTTGATCATTTCCAGGAGGATATCGAGCCGCGCCCGTTCAAACACATGCCCCTGGGCCTCCACTGTGACCTTCTCCATGACGTTCTCGATGAGAAACCGGTCAAGTTCCCGCTGGCTCTGGATATAGCGGTGCTCTTTTCCCCGGGTGACTTTGTAGAGAGGAGGCTGGGCGATATAGATATAACCCTTTTCGATCAGCTGAGGGAACATCTTGTAAAAAAAGGAGAGAAGGAGGGTCCTGATATGGGCCCCGTCCACATCGGCATCTGTCATGATGACGATCTTGTGATACCGGAGTTTAGTGATGTCAAATGAAGCTCCGTATCCTACCCCCAAAGCTGTGATGAGGGTCTTGATCTCCTCGTTTTTCAACAGTTTCAGGTCTGCATTCTTAAAGACATTGATCAGCTTCCCCCGCAACGGAAGAATAGCCTGGAAGCGCCTGTCCCGTCCCTGCTTTGCAGAACCTCCCGCCGAGTCGCCCTCGACGATGTAGAGCTCTGAAAGCACCGGGTCTTTTTCGCTGCAGTCGGCCAGTTTCCCCGGCAGAGCAGTCGAGTCAAGGACTGTCTTCCTCCTGGCCAGCTCCTTGGCTTTACGGGCTGCATTCCTGGCTTCGCTTGCGCTGACCGCCTTCTGGACGATCTTACGGGCTATGGAGGGGTTTTCGTCGAAAAAGAGGGACATCTGCTCATTGCAGACCGACTCCACGATTCCCCGGACTTCTCCGTTCCCCAGCTTCGTCTTGGTCTGTCCCTCGAACTGAGGTTCAGGGACTTTGACAGAGACCACGGCTGTGAGCCCCTCACGTACATCATCCCCCTGCAGACGGGTGGCTTTGTCTTTGAACATCTTGTTATTGACAGCGTAATCATTGATGACTTTCGTCAGCGAAGTCCGAAATCCTGTAAGGTGTGTCCCCCCCTCGATGGTATTGATATTGTTGACATAGGAATAGAGGATCTCATTATAGGTGGTGTTGTAACAGAGGGCGATCTCAACAGCCACATCCTCCCGGACATCCTGGATCAGCACAGGCTTGGTAAAGAGAAGCTCATTGTTTTTATTGAGGAATTTGACAAAGGCACTCAGCCCGCCGTCATATTTGAAAGTGGAGACCTTGCCGCTTCGCTGGTCTTCCAGGGTGATCCTGATCCCGGCATTCAGAAAGGCCAGTTCCCTGAGTCTTTTGGACAATGTATCGAAATTATAGTCGAGGGTCTCGAAGATCTCGCTGTCCGGCTTGAACCAGGTCTCCGTGCCTGTGGTTTTGGCTTTGCCCACCACTTCGAGTTTGGAGGCCGTCTTTCCCCGGACATAACTCTGGCGAAAGATCTTTCCGTCGCGCCTGACTGTAACCTGGCACTCCTGTGACAAGGCATTGACACAGGAGACCCCCACACCGTGAAGCCCCCCCGAGACCTTATAAGAGGCCTTGTCAAACTTTCCTCCGGCATGGAGCATAGTCATGGCCACTTCCAGCCCCGACTTCCCCTTGTAGACGGGATGCTCGTCAACGGGGAACCCCCGGCCGTCATCGGTGACAGTGATAGAATTATCCTCGCCGATAACCACTTTGATATTATTGCAATACCCGGCCAGAGCCTCATCGATACTGTTGTCGACGACTTCATAGACGAGATGATGAAGGCCCAGGCTGCCTGTACTTCCGATATACATGGCAGGCCTTTTCCGGACCCCTTCCAACCCCTCGAGAACCTTTATGCTTTGAGCATTATAATCAGACAAAACAGACCTCCTTAAAGGAATTAATCCCACTCAAAATGAAAGAAAAGGGAATTATGAGCTTTAAACGCTTTTAACTCAATATTACTTTGTAATATTACTGAAAACATACCATAATCATACTATTTAACTGCAAATATTATAGCAGAATTCAAGGAGAAGTAAAGAAATATCGTGGATTTAGAGGGGCGTTTGCCCCTCTAAAAAGAAGTCCAGCACCGGGGTTTTTCAAGAGCCCCGCAGAGTCTGAGAAGCCCGTTTTCAGCTTCTTTTGAATCTGCGGAGGCCAGGGAATCCTTCAGGGCCTTTCCCGGGGAGAGAGCCCCCATGACAAGAGAGGAAAGGGCCTGTATCCCGGTACGGACCATAGGTATCCCCTCGACATCCTTTCGCGGCAGAAAGTGCAGCCGCCCCTCTTTTTGTACCAGGCAACCTGTGAGAGGTTCTTTTTCCAGAAGTGTATCTGTGACTTCCAGAGCAAGGGTCTCCCAATCCTGAGGGGCAGGAAAGTCAGCTTCACGGAAGAATCCTTCGATATCCCCGATCCTGTACATGAGCCCCACAGCTCCGCGGTGGCTTGAATGATAGACCTCGGGCACAAGATCGCCGGACGGGTCTCTGGGATCTGCCAGGAGGTGGTACTCCTCGGCGTCAAATGTCCTGTATGTCACGTAAGCACACTGATCCCTCTGCCCACCTAGGAATGTATTGAGCCGTTCGCGTGACTGCGGAGTAGTCTCCATACGCTCTATGATCACCAGGTCATTGGCCACAAAATTGTTCTTATGGGCACTTTCAAACTTATAGATCACATAGCCGGTCACATCACCCTTTTCCCTGACAGCAACGGCATGATGTCCCTTTTTTGCCAGAAGACGGCCCATATCCGATCCGCTTCGCTCGATCATTCCGTGGGTCACCCCTGCCACCTGATTATAGCAGCGCACCATAGCTTCACGGTCCTCGGGGAAGGCATGCTCCAGCCCTTCTTTAGTGCTGCCTTGGGTGAAGTTTTCTGTCCTTACCCGATATTCATAGATCGGAGACCCGTATCCATACCCCAGCTTATAATAGAAGTCCGGACGAAAAGGGTAGAGGAGGGTGAGCATCTGTCCCCTGTCCCGGCTTTCCAGGATAAAGGAGGTGATCAGGTCTTTGCAAACATGCTCCTTTTTGTGAAGAAGGTCCACAGCTACCAGGCCTACACCGCCTACGGGGAGAAAAGCACCTCTGTAATTCATCGAATAGTCATAGACGAGCATCCCCCCGGTCAGATTCCCGTTCCGGAAGGCCCCGAAAGGGCGGACGGAGCCGGCCTTTTCAACGATCTTTACCAGATAGGCCTCAAGGTGAGCAGCATCCTCCATCCCGAACCCGGGATAAGCGTCAAAGGCAATACGGGCATAGGCAGCCAGTTCTTCCTTTTGTGTCAGGGGCCTGATCTCATGGTTCATAAATAAAACCTACCTTTCCACCACGGCTTTGATGATGATATTATCTGGTCGTGTATCTTTACTCTCTTCTTCTTTCTGTCCCTGGCTGATATTGATAAAAAATGCATCCCCGATCTTGACCATCTCGGCCCACCTGTCAGTCCGGACAAAGGGAGCCTTGATCCGGCGGATAAAATCTCCGTTATCAGCGCTGAAGACGTCGATGAAAGCGCTCTCCAACCCGCTGATGGGCTGCGAGTAGCGTTCGCGCTGGCGTCCGTTCATGCGGTCCTTGATCTCCCCGCCTATTCCCCGGAGCATATAGAGCTTTCCGTCATCATAAAAAAAAGACGAATGGACGAAGGTCCCCACAGGCTGTTTGGCATCTCCTATGACCACCATGGTCATGCCCGGCTCAGGGGTCGTCTCATCGATTATCTTTTTAGACCAGATAAGGTTCAGAGCGGGATCGTACTTCCTGATCTCGAATTTATCCTCGTTAAAGGAGAGGTAGATATTCCCGTCAGGATCTCCGGTGATCCTGCAGGCGTGCTCCTGCCACATCCGCCCGTCTGTATTGTCTTTAAGCCAACTGGGCACTGACCCGATGACCTCGCCTTCATTATTGAACCTCACCAGAAGATCCGGAAGGACAGGGGCTACGGCTATCCCCTCTTCCGATTTGACAAGAGGAGTGATCCATTTGAAAATACTGAAAGACCCGTTAAGAAGAATGGTATCCTTATAGTTTCCCCGGTAATCGAAGATCTCGATGCTCCGCTTGGATCCGTCCAGGATATAGATTTCGTCTCCCAGCAGTTTCACAAAAGCCGGAAACAGGACTTCCCCCGGGCCTTTTCCCCGGTGCAGGGTCAGGGTAGAGACCACATCCATGCTGCTGTCTCGGATCTCGATGACTCCGGTATCAGGATTAGGGCCCGTAGGTGTCAGGGCATCGATAAAATAGGTGCCGTCTGTATCGGCCATAGCCAGCATATACTTCCCCTCCATGGAGACACTCTCCACCTCTTTCAATTGCACAGTCTCGGCCTTTTTAATGACGACAGTGTCGCTGCCTGAGGAACAGGCAGCCAAAATGACTGCACAAGACAAAACCGCTATGATTGTTTTTCCCATAATTCAAGAACCTCCTCTTCTTTTTCTCGTGACAGCCCCCATGAAAGCTGCGGGCTGCGTCCCTCTTTCAGATACCACTCCAGGATATCCCCGACGGTCTCTTCAAGGGGCCTTGTCTTCAGCCCCTGGTCAAGAGCTCTTCTGATACAGACACTGTTGTGACCGGGCATCTTCTGCTTTTCTGCAATCCAGAGAGGAAGGCCCGACCAGGATTCCACTCTCTGTTCCTCAAGAAAGGTTTCGGGGACAAAAACAGCTTTCCCTTTCATCCCCGGCATAGCCTCCATCCTTTTCAGCATCTGCCTCATGGACAGGGGCTCGGCAGGGCCGGTAAGGTTATATGTCCCCCGGACCCTTTTCTCTGCATTGTCCAGGATCCAAAGGGCCAGATCACGCACATCGATGAACTGGACCGGCTGATCCGGATCTCCGGGAGCCAGTACTTTTGCCTGTGTACTGAATCTGACAGGCCAATAAGTAAACCGATCGCTTGGATCATAAGGCCCGACGATGAGCCCCGGCCGTACTATAAGAGAAGCCGGGAAGCGTTCTTTCACAGCCGCTTCACAGGCAGCCTTCAGAGCTCCGTAATGGGTATTGACATCTGTCTCTTCAGGGTCCTCCAGAGGCAGGACTTCAGCGTCCTCACCCGGATTCTTTCTGGAAAAATCCCTGTAGACGGAAATAGATGAGATAAAGGTATAATGAGATGTCCGGACTTTCAGAACCTCAGCCGAACGAGCGACATCTCCCGGGAGATACCCGGATGTGTCGATGACAAGGTCCCATGTCCCCTCCTCTAAAGAGTTCAGGCCCTTTGTCCTGTCCCCGCGGATGACTTCCACCGGCCATTCTTCAGGAGCCGGATGGAGGCCCCGGTGAAAAAGGGTCACCTGATGCCCGCGGCTCAAAGCCTCGCAAACAAGATGGCGTCCTAGAAAACGAGTTCCCCCCAGAAGCAGGATCTTCATAGATTCTCCTTTTTCCTATAAGACAGGAAAGGTGAGGAGAGTGTTTCAAAAAAAAAGGCGGCCCGAAAGCCGCCTTTGCATTAACGGTAGTTACTTATACGGATCATTGCATACCAGACATGACCATTTGCTGCATGTTGTCGTATTTGGTCAAACCGGCCGGGGCTGTGAAGACAGATTCATCGACACCGGCTTTAACGTTGCGATACTCCAGAGTAGTCTCATTCCCCTGAGCATCAGTAATATACATCCCTACCATGAGTTTGTTTGAGGGATCCACGTAAACGAAATAGCTCTCCCCCTCCTCGACATCGTCATCAGGAAGAGGAAGGACCTTATATTTGACAGCCGAAATCCCTGCAAAACTTTCAGTTCCGACTTTTTCCACAGGAGCCATCATCATCTCGTCGATATCTTCCATATCATTTCCCATGTTTCCAGCTTCTTCTTCACTGGTCTCGACATACCCGTTCAATTTGGGATAGATGACTATGGATTTTTTCGCTCCTTCTTTCCCGGTATTAATGATGATCATCTCGTCGGCTTTCATCATCTTCATCTGCATATACTGGGCAGGATTGTTGAAACTATCCTCTGTATAAACCATCTCCACCCGGACACTCTCCCCTTTCATGAAGATCTTTCCGTTGATCTTCATGACCAGGTTCTGAGCCGGCAGATTGATCTTCTGAACCAGATCCGCTGAAACACCTTTACTGTCATAGGCGCTTTTGCTGATGACATCCCCCATGGTCAGAGCTGCCGAAGCAGCCACAGAGACAACCAAGACAAGGGCTAAAAGAAAACCTTTTTTCATACCCGACCTCCTTAAGGTTAACGGCCCCGGAGGGGCCGCAGGATCTACTCTTCCTCTTCCGCTTCCACTTTCGCTTCGGCGATGACTTTTTCCATAACTTCATGGGGAGCCACTTCGTAATGGGAGAACTCTGTAACGAACTTCCCTCTTCCGCTGGTGGCAGAGCGCAAGTCGATAGCGTAACTGAGCATCTCCGATTCAGGGACTTCTGCATCGATCTGCTGCAGGCCTTTACCATCGGGGTTCATCCCAAGGATGCGCCCTCTCTTGCTGTTCAGCCCGCCCATGACATCACCCATATATTCTTCAGGTACCGTGACCCGGACCTTCATCACAGGCTCCAGGATCGCTCCGCCGGCTGTTTCGAAGGCTTTTTTGAAAGCCATGGAAGCGGCGATCTTAAAGGCCATTTCGGAGGAGTCCACCGGATGGTAGGACCCGTCATAAAGGGTCGCTTTGATATCAACGACCTGATATCCCGCTAAAACACCCTTTTCCATGGCTTCCCTGATCCCTTTCTCGGCAGCAGGAATATATTTCCCGGGCACGACTCCGCCGACGATGGCATCCACAAACTCAAACCCGCCTCCCCGGGGAAGAGGCTCGAACTTCACATGCACATCACCGTACTGGCCGCGGCCTCCAGACTGTTTTTTGTACTTGCCTTGGGACTGGGCAGGTTTTGTTATAGTCTCTTTATAGGCCACTTTAGGGGTCTTCGTCACCACATCAACGCCGAATCTCTCTTTCAGACGGGCAACCATGACATCAAGGTGGATATCCCCCATCCCTGAAATGATCGATTCATGGGTATCTGTATTCCTCCAGCTCTTGAGCGAGGGGTCTTCTTCTGTAAGTTTTGCGAGTCCGGTCCCCAGTTTATCCTGATCGGAAGAAGAGACGGCAGAGATCGCCAGAGAATAGATCGGCTTTAATTCAGGGATAAATTTGACCACCTTGTCATCAGACCCGGCTGTCAGTGTATCCCCCGTCTTGATGCTTTCCACTTTGGAGATCACACCGATCATCCCCGCGGGGATCTCGCCGGCATCATTGATCTTTTTCCCTATAGCTGTATAGACATGGGCGATACGCTCGCTTTTCCGGCTTTCCTGGACGTGGACACTGTCTCCGGCTTTCAGCTTCCCGGACAGGACTTTAAAAAAGTTCATTTTCCCTGCATAGGGATCCACAAGAGTCTTAAAGACTTTTGCACAGAAAGGGGCATCGGGATCAAGCGGCAGCACAGCCTCTTCATCCCCTTTGATCTCATAGTAATTCTTCTCAATAAGGGGAGAGGTCGCCTTCTCGGCAAAAAATTCCAGGAAAGTCGAAACGCCGATAAGCTTCTCGGCTGACCCCAGAAGGACTGGAGCGATATTCCCGCCGGACATGGCCTTTTCCAGGCCGCGAGCCAACTCCTCGTCAGTCAGGGTCTCCCCTTCCAGCACCTTCTCCATAAGGCTTTCGTCTTCTTCAGCGATAGCCTCCATAAGTTTTTCCCTGAAATCCTCCACCTGCGCCTTCATCTCTCCGGGGATCTCGATTTCTTTTGCGGTCCCGTCCTCGGCGTATTCATAAGCCTTCATGTTCACAAGGTCCACAAGGCCCTTGAATCCGAGGTCTTTGCCGATTGGCAGCTGCATGGCGACAGGGCGGGGGTGAGTCAGTTTTGCGTTAAGTTCATCAAGCGTGGCAAAAAAATCCGTGTTTTCCCTGTCCAGCTTCGTGACAAAGATATAAACCTTTTTCCCCATACGGGCTGCTTCGTCCCAGACGGACTCTGTCCCGATCTGGATCCCGGCTGCTGCAGAGACAGTGGTGACCACATGATCAGCTGCGAAAAGCCCGGTAAGCATCTCACTGATAAAATCACTGTATCCGGGGAGGTCTATAAGAGAAAAATGTGTTTTTTTCCAGTCAAAGGTCAAGACTGAGGAATTAATGGAAATCTGCCTTTTGATCTCTTCGGGAGAATAGTCGGAAACGGTATTCCCTTCTGCTGTATTCCCCATACGGTTGATCTGTTTTGACACTAACATCACCGCTTCAGCCAATGTCGTTTTCCCGGTTCCGCTGTGTCCGGCTAATGCTATGTTCCTTATTTTTTCCATATCAAATGCCATATGATCTCCTCCATTCAGTTCAGTTTATATCACATTGTCCCCGGAGGATGCCTTTCTTGTGCATCAAAAGACGGGCAGTCCTCACATGTCCTTTGATCTGGCCTCCGGGAAAGATTTCAACATGCTCTGCCTCGATCTCGCCTTCCACGTTTCCTTTGATATAGATCCGCTCCGCCTTGATATCCCCATTTGCCTCTCCCGCAATATAGACCAGGGCCCCCCTGATATCGGCAAAGACCCGGCCCTCACGGGCCACGATCAGTACTTTGTTGTCAGGAGATGTTATCTCCTTGGCTTTCAGGCTTTCAAGGATCCTGACAGACTGTCCGTCTTCGAGATAACCACCATGGGTCAAGGGGATCTCTTCCCCCTTTGAGAAAATGCGCCGGATGAAGGCGAGTATCTTGTATGAAAACTGTTCCTGTTTCCGGTCTTTTTCATATTCCCGAAAGATCAGCTCGGTAAGGGGAATCTGCCCCCCCGCTTCGTTCTGAGTGCTCATCTTCTATTACTCCGGTTAAAAAAAGAGGGGGAGTGAATCCTCCCCCCTAAGTTTAAGATCAGTTGACCTTGGCGTAAACAAGAGAGTGATTTGAATCGTTGGCTACCCATACAATATATCCGACTCTGTTGTTTTCTGCGTAGGTCTCGGCTTCCCGCCTCCAGGTATTCACAGTCCTGGCGGCAGGCTCTCTGTTGTACCTCTCCGTGTACCGTTCAATACGGTGTTGGACGATGATATCCACATCAGGTTGAATAATGATCCATTTCGGTTGAGGCCACCCACCTTTTTCGGGATCGGTGTTGAAAGGCGGAAGGGAACTGTTAAAGATCCGCCGGGCATCTTTTTTGAGGTTTTCCAGCTCTTCGGATGTCACGATCTCTTCCTTAGCCTTCTTGATCCGAGCTTCATCCAGCATAGTGGTGATCTCCCCGTAGGAGATCACTTCAGTCTTCCGTTTCGGGAAAATGGTGTTGGCTGCATCATAGATGTCGCTTTCTGTGGGATCGGGAAGCTCCAAAGCTTCCAGGTTGGCGATCAAAGCTTCTCTGACCTCTTCTTCACTCATTCTGACATCTTCCTTGGAGACGATGACAGGTGCGAAAAAAGCAGCCAGTTCATTGATGCTGAAGTCAGCCCCGCCCTTTTTTTCCAGAAGCTCCAAAATCATCTTATTATAGGTGTTCTCAAAGGTCGGAATGAACTGATCCTGTTTGACTTCTGTGATGAAACCGCTGAGAGAATCGAACAGAGGCTGGCCTTCGGGCGGAAGGTTCCCCTCATTCAGCCTTTTATATGACTCGACGATCTTAGCCAGGTCCTTAATAGCCGCCTGGGCCTTGCTGATGGCTGCTTTGTCCAGAATAACATTCCCTCCGGATTGACAACCGGTCAAAACAGCTATCATTAATATGAAAATTACCGGAAAAAACGACCTTTTCATATAATCCCCCTTCTGTATTTTTCTAAGATTTTACTTAAAAAAACAGGCAGTGTCAATATATTATTTCCCCTCGTGCTCTTTTAGAGCCCCTTTGATAACGGTGCTCAGCCTTTTGACCCCTTCTTCGATCTCTTCCAGGGAAGGATATGAAAAATTAAGGCGGCACGTGTTTTTCCCGCCATCATTGACATAGAAAGCGCTCCCTATGACATAGGCCACATTGTTCTCCAGGGCCTTGTAGAAAAGCTCATCCATGTTGATAAACTCAGGGGCCCTCAGCCAGAGGAACATCCCCCCTTCCGGTTTGGTCCAGGTCAGGTCGTCTCTTTTGGGCATATATTTGTCCAGAGCCGCCAGCATGGCGTCTTTCTTGACCTTGTAGAGCTCCACATTTTTCTGGATCCTCTCTTCCAGCTTCCCTTCTTTCATGTAGTAAGCTGCTATTTTCTGGGAAAAGGGAGGCGTACAGAGATCCATGGCCTGTTTGGAGACGACGAATTTGTTGATGATCTCAGCCGGGCCGACGATCCAACCCAGGCGGAACCCGGGGCAGAAGATCTTGGAAAAGGTATAAAGCCCTATAGTATGTCCCTCTTTGTCCAGCGAGTAGATGGAGGGGACAGTCTCGCCGTCATAACGCAGGCTTCGGTACGGGGAGTCTTCTATGATCAGGACCTGATATTTATAAGCGATCTCCAGAAGGCGTTTCCTCTTTTCCAGGGTCAGGGTGATGCCTGCGGGATTCTGAAAGTCGGGGATCACGTAGATAAACTTGGGAGGCCCGCACTCTTTGATGAGCCGTTTGATCTCAGATTCGAGCTTATCCATATCCATCCCGTCATCAAGAACCGGGATTCCCACAGTCCGCGCGCTGTAACTCCGCATAGCGCTGATGGTCCCCACGTAGGAAGGAAGTCCGATAATGACCGGGTCATTGGGATTGACAAAAAGTTTGCATGTCATGTCCAGGGCCTGCTGGGAAGCGCTTACGATGAGAATATTCTCTTTCGTCAGCCCTGTTACACCGTCGGCTGCCATAAATCTGATGATCTGCTCTCTGAGCATATCATCCCCTTCAGTGGTCCCGTACTGGAGGGCTTTGGTCCCTTCCTTCTCCAGGACTTCCGCCACAATGGGTTTCAGGTCATCCACAGGAAATGTTTCCGAGGCCGGAAGCCCGCCGGCAAAAGAGATGATCTCAGGCTTAGATGTAAGTTTCAACAGGTCGCGGATCACAGAACGCTTCATGTTCATGGCGTTGACAGAGTAAAGTCTTTCGATATCAGATAACATAACCCCTCCTTTAATGAATTAGTCCAAAAGAGAGCGCAGCTTAACCGCCCTCTCACTCTTATCGTCACTTTTAAACAGATATGAACCGACGACAAAGACATTGGCGCCGGCTTTCAAAGCCTCGAGAAGTGTTTTTTCATTGATCCCCCCATCCACCTGGATATCGATATCCCCGAAAAGAGCCCGGGCTTTCCGGATCTTCGGAAGCATTTCGGGAATAAACTGCTGTCCTCCGAAACCGGGTTCCACGGTCATTATGAGGATCCGGTCCAGGAAGGGGGCCAAAGGCTCAAGAAGGGAGATCTCTGTGGCCGGGGTCACCGAGATCCCTGCCTGGATCCCGGCCTCCCGGATCCGCTTCAATGTAATATAGGCATGAGGTGTCGCCTCATAGTGGAACACGAGGATATCGCTGCCGGCCTTGACAAAATCATCTCTGTACTTTTCAGGTTCATCGATCATCAAATGAGTATCGATGACAGCCCCGGGGAAAGCCTGGTGAACGGCTTCCACTACAGGAGCGCCGAAAGAGATATTATCGACGAAATGGCCGTCCATGATATCACAATGTATCTCGTCGATCAGGGGTAAAACGGATTGGACATCATCCTTAAGGCAGGAAAAATCCGCATTCAAAATAGAGGCGGAGATCTTGTTTTTCATTCAGGCCCTCCTCTGCATCACGGCGCCGAACATACCGTCTCCGGGAAACTCCGGCGGCAGGGGTTGATAGACCCCTCGCCTGAACACTATATCACGGAAGGGAAAGCGGTTCAAATGTTTTCTCCCGGAGGGGTCCGTCAGGGCGATTTCCCTGCTGTGCCGGTCAAGAAACCCTTCGATCTGTTGTTCATTCTCTTCCCGGTTGATGGTACAGGTGCTATA
>JAFGWL010000064.1 GCA_016937175.1 Candidatus Mcinerneyibacteriota bacterium
AAGACCTCGTGGAAGAAGCCAGGAAAAAATCCGAATCTCTCAAAGCCATGAATGAAAAAATCGTCAATATGATGGTCATCTACCGGCATGAATACAGGGATGAACTTTTCGTCAACCGTAACAAGACCCTCTTCCAGCGGTTGAACACCTGGACGACCGTCTATTATGCCATCCTTCAGGATAATGGGAAAAATATGCCCGTCTATTCCGGCGACAGCAGACTGGGAGGATATGAACTGGCTGATCCCGACCCGAAAGAATTCCAACGAACACTTCAGGACGGCCTGCATCTCCTTCACGCAAGTCGCATCACCCCCGGAACCTACGACTGCATATTCTCTCCGGAACTCTCCGGGATGTTCGCCCATGAAGCCTTCGGACACGGGACTGAGACCGATATGTTTTTGAAAGAGCGCGCTAAAGGGGCCCATTACCTGAACAAAAAGGTGGCCGCTACAGCCGTCCAGATGTTCGATAACCCTTCCTATGAGGGGATTTCCGGCTCCTTCTTTTTCGACCATGAAGGGAAGCTTTCGGAAAACACTCAGATCATCAAAGACGGGATCCTGGTCTCAGGCCTCACCGACCTTAATTCCGCCATGCGCCTGAAGATGAAACGGACCCCCAACGGCCGCAGGGAATCCTACTCGCATAAGGCTTATGCCCGTATGACCAACACCTATTTCCAGGCCGGCCATGACAAGCTGGAAGAGATGATCAAAGACATCAAGCACGGCTTTCTTGTTGACCATCCCACCAACGGCATGGAAGACCCCAAAGGCTGGGGGATCCAGCTGGAAGCCATGTACGCCCGGGAGATCAAAGACGGTAAACTCACCGATAACTACTTCACCCCTATTATCGTCACCGGTTATGTTCCGGACCTCCTCAATTCCATCACCATGATCGGAGACACGCTGAAGATCTCCGGGCTGGGAATGTGCGGCAAAGGCTGGAAAGAGTGGGTCAAGGTGACAGACGGCGGGCCGTACCTGCGTCTGAAGGCCCGGTTAGCATAAGATAAAGGAGACACAATGAAAAAGATGATCATCAGCCTCTTGGAGGCTCATAAAGAGATCGGCAGCTGGAACCTCACAGTCAACCGCGAGGAGCGTGATGAACTCTACCTGATCTTCGATACCGTGGAGCAAAAACGCCGCATCGAAGAGGTCCTCTATCATATCGAGATCCTGGTCCATAAAGAGAAAGAGGGAAAACGCTTCACAGGCAGCTCAAGCTTTCAGGCCCTGCCCGGAGAGAGCGAAAGCGCCCTTCAGGGTAAGATAGACGATGCCGTTACAGCGGCCTCCCTGGCCCTGAACCCCTTTTACGATTACGATGAGTTCGTCCCGGCCAAGGAGAAGGCTGAGATCTGCGATCCCCTTATCCGCTCTGACAAAGCCCGGGCCATGGACGAGATGAAAGAAAAGATTTTTGACATAATGAAAGCAAACCCGGACGTCCGACTGGCCTCCTCTGAGATCTTTCTCACCTGTATCCGGCAGGAGCGTTTCAACTCCAAAGGGCTCAGCCATACAAGCGATAAGAGTGAAGCCCTGCTGGAAGCTGTCTTCCTCACAGGTGAAGGTGAAGACGAGGTCGAATCCGTCCTCACTCGCGAAGAACGGTTCATTAAAAACATCGACCTGGAAAACGTCATGCAAAAATACATAGGCTTTGCCCGGGACAACCTGACAGCAAAGCTTCCCAAAACAGGAAAATATGATGTGATCTTCACGGAAGAGGCCCTGGACAACTTCTTCGATTTCTACATCTCCCAGCTGAACGCCTCGATGAAATACAACAAGATGTCTGTTTTCAGCCCGGGAGAAACCATCGCCGATGAATTTTCAGGCGACAGACTGACCCTCTCCTTTAACCCCCATATTCCCGGAGGATACCGCTCCATGGATTATGACCATTACGGAACCCTGGCCCGAAAAACTGAAGTCATCGAAAACGGCATCGTCAAAGGATTTTCCGCTGACAGGAAATATGCCACCTATCTCAATATGCCCTGCACCGGCTCTTCCGGAAACACGGAAGTCAAAACGGGATCACGCTCCTTGAAGGAACTGGAGACAGAAGGGACCTATGTCCTCTCCCGCTTTTCTACCTTCACCCCTAATGCCCTCACAGGCGCTTTTTCCGGAGAGATCCGCAACGGCTATGTGGTGAAAAACGGCAAACGCATTCCCGTTAAGGGAGGCTCAGTCACCGGTATGATGAAAGAGGCCATGAGCCGCGTCTTCTTCTCCTCCGAAGAGGTCCTCCGCAGAAGCTATAAAGGCCCCGAATACATCAAAGTCCTGAACGTGGATATCGCCGGTGAATAGTTGAGGGGTCGCGTCTTGTATTTAGTATTATGCGATACCTGATAGAGGAAAAATAGTTCTTTATCACAGAGCTATTATTTTCTGAAAGGATGGCATGACTTCATCATCTGTAAATCCTATGAATGACATTCCTTTATAATACTAAATACAAGACGCGACCCCTATTTGACATCTTCCCCCTCTTTATGCCCGGGATAATACTTCTCCAGACACTTGGGACAGACGCTGTGGCTGAACTCAGCTTGGGTGGTTTTGAAAAGATATTTTTCTACGGGATGCCAGTTCCCCTCTTCATCGCGGATGTCCTTACAATGGGAACAGATGGTCACGATCCCCCGCAGGACCTGGATCTCCTCCAGGTAGTCCGATAATTTCTTATTGGTATCTCCCAGCTGCCGGTTGACAAAAAGGAGCTCCAGATGGTCTTCGATGAGAGCCTTGAACTTGAGCAT
>JAFGWL010000065.1 GCA_016937175.1 Candidatus Mcinerneyibacteriota bacterium
CTTCACCACTACCGGAGACGCCAGGCTGGAAGCCTCTCCCAGAGGGCTGCTTCTGCTCCTGTTCGCTGTGATTTCGGGAATAGGCTATAGTATCGTAGCCAAACGTCTCTCCCACCGCTACCGCCCTTTGACCATCGTGCGGATACAGAATATGATCGGCGGCTTTTATTTTCTGCCCTTCATGGTTTTCTTTGAATGGAAGGCGACCATGGAAGCATCCCCCCCTCTTTCTGTCCTTCTCAATCTGGTCATGCTGGCTGTGTTCGGCTCCTCCCTGGCCTTTATTCTTGTCACCATCTCCATCAGGGAGATCGGGATCAGCAAGACGAACATCTTCACTAATATCATCCCCATCATCACAGCTGTCTCTGCCTACTTCCTTCTTGGGGAGGGCTTTTCAGACAGAAAACTCATCGGGATGTCCATTATCATATCGGGGCTCTTCCTTTCCCAATATCAGAAGAGGATCAGGTCCAAGGTCATCCATGAGAGGTAGAGGATTCAGCCTTTGACTACGGCAAGGGGCTCCAGGCGGGCTACGATTACAGCCAGCCCTTCCCCCTCGAGGACCGAAACGACCCGGGAGACATCCTTATAGGCCTGGGGGGCTTCCTCCGCCAGTCCTCTCGGCGCACTACCCATAACGACGATCCCCTCTCTCTCAAGAGTCTTCACAAGCTGTCCGGGATCCACACGCCTTAAAGCTTCTCTTCGGGACAGGAGCCGCCCCGCCCCATGACAGCAGCTTCCAAAAGTCTCAGCAAGCCCCTTTTCCGTTCCCCGGAGGATATAGGAGGAGCTTCCCATGGAACCGGGGACAAAAACAGGATGCCCTGTCTCAGCAAAGGCAGTCCCTTTCATGTGGGAGGCAGGGAAAGCCCGTGTCGCTCCCTTCCGATGCACAATACAGGGAAGCTCTTTTCCCGATACCATATGGACTTCCCTTCGGGCCATGTTATGAGTGATGTCATAGAGAAGGCGGAAATCACAATGCAGACGGGCCTCCTCCCAGATAGCTTGGGAGAGGGCTTCCGAAAGGGAAGCTCCCAGGATCTGGCGGTTGGCATAAGCAAAATTAGCGGCGGCGTTCATGGCAGCGATATAACTCCGTCCCCGGGAGGAATCTGCAGGGGCCCAGGCAAGTTCCCGGTCAGGAAACGGCCCCTTTTCCTGCTGAAACAGGCGGACATAATCGCTGCAGACCTGATGCCCCAGCCCTCTGGACCCGCAATGTACCATAAGTGTGAGCTGTCCCTGAAACAAGCCCCACCGGCGGGCTGTCTTCTCATCGTAAAGGGCTGATACTTTTCCTATCTCCAGAAAGTGGTTTCCTCCGCCCAGGCTCCCCGTTTCACTGATCCCCCTCTCCATGGCCCTGGGGCTGACTACATCTTCATCAGCCGGGAGCCGTCCATGGTCTTCACAATAATCCAGGTCTGCTCTCGTTCCGAACCCCTCTTCCACAGCAGTTTCGGCTCCCCGGGACATAAGGCGCCGGAAACTCTTCTCTTTGAAGATCTTGATCGCGCCTTTACCTCCTCCACGGGGACAGCGGGCTGCAAGACGCGCTGTGACTCTTCTGATAATATCTTGAGGAAGATCCGCCGCAGAGGAACCGGCCAGAAGGCGGACCCCGCAATTGATATCATATCCCACGCCCCCGGGGGAGACAAGACCCCCGTCTTCCAGGCTGAAGGCAGCGACTCCCCCTATGGGAAACCCATATCCCTGATGGATGTCGGGCATACCCAGAGCAGCATCCACAATACCGGGGAGCATGGCAACGTTCATGAGCTGTTCCAGAGAACGGTCTCCCGCCATAGGGGCAGCCAGGATCTCATCGGCATAGACCCGGGCAGGGACCTTCATCCTCCGGTCTGCTGTAACAGGGATCTCCCATGAACCGGGAGAGAGTCTCCTCATTTCAACTGACATACTTCATTATAACGGAAAAAACGGACTTACCCATACGGCCCTATCTTGGCAGATACCTGATCCTCAGAGAAGCCGGTGTCCCATGACATTCCTGATGAATATCCGGGCTTCCTTCAATTCCTTCTCTCCGGGACACCCCTTAGCTATCCCCCCCAGCCATTTGAGTGGCCCGTAAGTATCATACCCCTTGCAGGCAAAATCCCCGATGAGATGGAAACCCTTCTCTTCAAGCACTCTGTTCAATTGTAGGTTGTACTTTCTCGCTCCCCTTCCCGATGTAGAAAAAACGAAAACCGGATTTCTTTGCCCGGTAGGCAGAAGGCTCACAGCCTTTTCCACGGCAGAATGGAATTTTCCGAAAAAGATCCCGGATCCAAACCCCAGACAATCATATTCTTCCAACAGAGACGGGTCAAATTCACGGGCTTTCAGAACGGCTCCACCGCATTCTCCCGACATGGCATGGACGATCTTCTCAGTATTCCCGTGGTGAACCGATTCGTAGATAAAAAGGATTTTCACGTCTTCTCCCTCCTTCCTTCTATTATACCCCCTTCGGAGCACCTCTTTCAACAATCAAATGAGAATGAGGAATTTTCAAAATATTAAAAAAATGGGCTGAAAAGTGGACAAATTACATGATAATGACTTTAAAAAGAGCCGAATAAAATATAAAAAAACAAAATCTTGACAATTAGGGCGATATTAGCTATAATAATCCCATGCAGAAATTATCTGAACAAAAATTTGATTTTTTCGCCTAATTCGCTGAATCATATACTGAAATGTGACCTAAAGCAGACCAGGAGGTTTCTATGCATCCCTTGACCGATGAACAGAAAAATATAGCCAAACGATTAGACATGAACGGAGAATTGAACCAGTGGAGAGATTGGAAATGGCAGCTGAAGCACTCTGTCCGGGATATCGATACTTTGGAAAAAGTCCTGGACATCAAGCTTTCTCAGGAGGAGAGGGACTCCATGACAGAGACTATGAAGAAGTTTCCCTTTTCTGCCACGCCCTATTACCTCTCCCTCATCAATAGAGAGGATTACCGAAACGATCCTGTCTTCAAACAGGCTGTCCCGGACCCCCGCGAACTAATTATCAGTAAATGGGATATGCGGGATCCCCTGCACGAAGACAAAGACAGTCCTGTAGAAGGGATCACCCACCGTTACCCCGACCGTGTCCTTTTTCTCATCAGCAACAAGTGCTCCATGTACTGCCGTCATTGTACAAGAAAAAGAAAAGTCGGAGATGTGGACCATATTCCCGACAAAGCGACCATCGAAAAGGGGCTTGATTATATCCGGAAGACTCCCGTGGTCCGGGACGTCCTTCTATCGGGAGGAGACCCCCTTCTGCTCAATGATGATTATCTGGACTGGATCCTCTCTGAGCTGGATGCTATCAGCCATGTGGAGGTGGTCCGTATCGGGTCACGGACCCCGGTGGTTCTCCCATACCGGATCACCGATGAGACAGTGGCCATGTTGAAAAAGCATCAGCCCCTCTGGTTCAACACCCATTTCAACCACCCCCGTGAAATAACACCGGCTTCAAAGAGCGCTCTGGCTAAACTGGCAGATGCCGGGATCCCTCTGGGGAACCAGTCTGTCCTTCTGGCAGGGGTCAATGACTGCCCGAAGATCATGAAACGCCTTGTCCATAAACTGGTAGCCAACAGAGTCCGTCCCTACTACCTTTATCAGTGCGACATGTCTGAAGGGCTCAATCACTTCAGGACGCCTGTGGGAAAAGGCCTTGAGATCCTGGAAAGCCTTATTGGCCATACATCGGGTTTCGCAGTCCCGACTTACGTGGTAGATGCCCCCGGAGGAGGGGGAAAGATACCTGTCATGCCCAATTATGTCCTCACCTGGTCCACCAACAAAGTCGTCCTGAGAAATTATGAGGGAGTCATCACGACCTATAAAGAGCCCGACAGTTACGAACCTATTTTCTGCGACCGCAATTGTGACGAATGCGACTTGCAGCTTAACCTTGAAGATGGACAGGAGGTCGATGCCGTGGGAATCGAAAAGCTCCTCTCTGATTATGACAAGACCTACTCACTGACCCCGCAGTCCAACGAACGCTACACAAGGAGGGATCATGGCGGACAAGATTGAAATATTACACGGATCACTGGTCCAGCACGGAACGGTCAATGACCGTGTCTATGTTTTGAAAGTCAATACGGAACAGGTCCAGGAACTCATCAACGATATCAAAAGGCTGGCCAAAAAGAACTCTTACGGGAAGATCATTGTCAAGACACCGGCAAGTGTCAAGGAACATTTCGCCATGAGGAAATTCCGGGAGGAAGCCCATATCCCCCACTTTTTCAAATCCGGGGAGGATCTCTTTTTTATGACCATGTGCCTGAAGTCGGAACGGGCTATGGAACCCGGTATGAGCAAACTCAACCGGATACTGGAAACCGCTCTGGAGAAGAGTGCGGATCCCGCCCCCGATACAGTGGAAGGGTTTGAGTTCAGAAAGTGTACTCCCGAGGAGAGTCCGGATATCGCCGGGCTTCTCTCCCATGTCTTTAAGAGCTATCCTTTCCCTGTAGACAAGCCCGCTTATATCCAAAAGACCATGGAGACAACGAATATCTATTTCGGAGCCTGGAAAGAAAACCAGTTGGTGGGAATCTCGTCTGCCGAGATCGACCCAGCCAATAAGAGCGCTGAAATGACAGATTTCGCCACACATCCTGAACACCGGGGACTGGGTATCGCTGGAGTCCTTCTGAACCATATGGAAAAGGAGATCAAAGCAAACGGGTATTCCACCGCCTATACCATTGCCCGTGCTGAATCCTTCGGAATGAATATTGCTTTTGCCAGGAACGGCTATCAATACGGAGGCCGGCTGATCAAAAGCACACAGATATCCGGAGGGTTTGAAAGCATGAACATCTGGCACAAAGCGATCTGAAGCCTGAGATCATCAGGTTTGAAAAAAGGGGGCGTACGCCCCCTTTTTTTTTTATTGAGATACCTTTGCCCAGGTATCCTTCAGGCCCACGACTCGGTTGAAGACAGATTTTTCTTCGGAGGAATCGGGATCACTGAAAAAGTAGCCCAGACGGAGAAACTGGAAATGGCGTCCGCTATCTATACCTTTGAGCCCGGGTTCAACAAAAGCGTCCGTCAGGGTCTCCCGAGAATCCCGGTTGATAAGATTATCAAATTCACCCTCCCCTTCCCGGATCAGAGGCTCATAGAGCCGGACTTCCGCCCGGACAGCATGGGCTGCTGAAAGCCAGTGAAGGGTTCCTTTGACCTTTCGCTCATCGGGAGTCCACCCTCCCCGGGAGGCCGGGTCATAGGTACAATGGATCTCACGGATCTTTCCCTCTTCATCCCTGTCCACATGGGTACATGTGATGTAATAGGCATGTTTCAGGCGTACTTCACGGCCCGGAGACAGCCTGAAATATTTTTTGGGCGGATCTTCCATGAAATCTTCCTCTTCGATATAGATCTCGCGGCTGAAAGGAACCTTACGAGTCCCCGCACCGGGGTCGTTAGGATTATTCTCAGCTTCCACCCACTCCACTTTATCTTCAGGATAATTGTCGATGACCACTTTTACCGGACGCAGGACAGCCATCACACGGGGTGCCCTCCGGTTCAGGTCATCCCGGATGAAATAGTCCAGCATGGCTGAATCCACCACGCTATTGGCCTTGGCAACCCCGACGGCTTCTGCAAAGGCCCGAATGGATTCCGGCGTAAAGCCTCTGCGCCTTAACCCCGCGATGGTGGGCATCCGGGGGTCATCCCAACCGTTGACAAGGCCTTCCGAGACAAAGGAGAGCAGTTTCCGTTTGCTCATCACAGTCTGTGTCACGTTCAAACGGGCAAACTCGATCTGACGAGGATGGTTTTCGATGGAGATATGGTCCAGAAACCAGTCATAAAGGGGACGATGGTCTTCGAACTCCAAGGTACAGACCGAATGGGTGATCCCCTCAATGGCATCGGAGATACAGTGGGCAAAATCATACATGGGGTAGATACACCAGGCCTCTTTAGTGCGGGGATGAGAAGCATGCTTGATCCGGTAGATGACAGGATCCCGCATATTGATATTGGGTGAAGACATGTCGATTCTGGCCCGAAGGACTTTTTCACCGTCTTTGAACTCCCCGGCTTTCATACGCCGGAAGAGGGTCATATTCTCCTCGGGAGACCTGTCCCGCCATGGACTCACTCTGCCCGGTTCCGTCAGTGTCCCTCTGTAGGCCCGTATCTCTTCTGCGCTGAGGTCATCTACGTAGGCCAGTCCCTTCTCGATGAGCTCTTCGGCATATTTATAAAAGTCTTCATAATAATCCGAAGCATAATAGAGGTGGCTTCCCCAATCAAATCCCAGCCATCTGACATCTTCACAGATAGCATCGATATACTCCTGCTCTTCTTTTTCGGGATTCGTATCGTCAAACCTCAGATGGCAGCGGCCGCCGTATTTCTTTGCGATCCCGAAATTCAGGCAGATCGATTTGGCATGTCCAATATGAAGATATCCGTTGGGTTCCGGAGGAAAGCGTGTGACGACTTGCTGGACTTTTCCCCTGGCCAGGTCATCATCAATAATCGCTTCGATAAAATTCCGTGCTTCTTTCTTTTCTTTTTCCATATGTCACACTCCTTTCAGAACCATACAGACGTGATATGGGATTATAACGTCTAATCTTTTTTTGAAAAGGGGAAAAGCCGCCTTATCAGGGAATCGTAAAGGAAAGGGAGGGGCTTTGAAGATATTCGACTCTGCATTCCGTCCCTGTATAGAAGCGAAGCTCTGTAGAATAACTCCGGGGAGAGGCAGCGCCGGCGTCATAGACGGTGACGATCACCAGGTCGATGGAGAACTCATTGTCATGGAGAGGGACAAAATATTCACGCTCCACTCCCCCTTCGTAGGTCATCACAGAAAAGGCAGCCGCATCGGTCTCACCGGAAAGATGGAGCCAGACATATCCTCTGTATAAATCCCCTGAGATCTGCTCCACAGTCGTATACCAATCTTCCACCCAGACCTGGTAGGGTTCGTCGGAAGAATCCCAGCATCCGGTCATCAGGATCAGAGAAATAAAAAGTAGAAAAAAGGTCTTTTTCATGATGTCCCCTCTCTCTGATAATTATATTTCACTCTTTTTATTTTTCAAGGTATCACAGGTCAAAAAGAAGCGTTGCCCGCCAGCAGGATCCCTCGAAGATAAAAGAAAGGCCATGCCAGGTGACCCCTTTCACTGTCAGAAGGGTCCCCGTGAAAAAAGGCTTATAGAGAACAAATCTCCCCGTCAAGTTTCCCTTTCCCCCATTAACATATACAGGAAGACGTGTATTTCCGTCTTTACTGTTTCTGAAGAGGACTTCTTCCAGAAGAAGAACCAAAAGCTCCTCATCGGAACTGCCCCGGATTGAAAAAGGCTCCTCCTGGCCTGTACGAGCCCCAAAATAGGCTCCTGTCATAAAAGCCAGCCCGCGGACTGCTTCCTTAAACACGCCTTCTTTGGACAAAGCGGAAACCTCAAGGAAAAGGTCTGCCCCTTCAGGTTTTTCACAGAACATCAAATCACCCCCTCACCGTAGAGCCCTGTGGTGTAGGGAGCCATCTTCTTCAAGGCCTCCTTTTCTTTCCGGGCTGATCCTCCCTGCTCCACTTTTTCAATAAGGTCAAGATAGAGAGAGACCCTTTCACGGAAAACCTGAGGAGTATCACGGCTGCCGTCATAAAGGACCCCTGCTGTCTTGTTCCAAAGGGCAGGAAGATGATCCACGGCCAGAAGCCGCTTTTCATTGTAGAGAAGAGCGGGGGAAGCTGAAGCATCTCCCTCGAACAGATGTCCCCTCTCATCCCTGTACTCTCCTGTTATCATAGGATACCTGGTCCTCATGAGAGGGATCGGGCCGTCACAGAAGACGATCCCGCGGGAGCGCGACCCGTTTTTAAGGATCTCCTGAACCTCCATTTCCGGAGAAAAGACAAATCTTGAGAAGGAGGCTGCAGAAAGTGAGTTAAAGATATTCATGGTCCACCAGGGCACACACTCTTTTCCCAAAGAAAGAAAAAAAGCGTAGTGGTCCCAAGACTCCACCCAGAAGACCTCTCCCGGCGGGCAAGTGTCCGGTTCCGGACGAAAAGAAGGAGCCACTTTACGATGCATCCCCGTCCCGGAAGAATCCAGCGCCGTGACAAGGCAGAGGCGCGGAGAAGCCGTTTCCAAAGAAGTTATCCCCGGAGGCGTCAGGGCATAAAGAAGGCTTTCTGCCCCGGCCTTTTTGACGGGGAAACGGTAATTTCTCTTCCTTGCATAGGAAAAGTTTCTCCTGGGAGGATCTCCTCCACCCTCCCGGGCCCACTGGAACTCTCTTTTTAGCCGGGCATCACTGTTTTTCCAGACATCTTCTCCCTCACAACCGCTTATGCCGGGCGGAAGAGGAATAGTTGTTCCGGAACCTCCCCCTGTTGAGAGAAGGCCCCCGGTCCCGCTCCGGGGTAGGCTCACCCCGTCTCCGGAAGATACAGCTGCGCTCAGACGGATCTTCTGCTCTTCCCCGCGTCTCCCTTCTATCCGCCCCACGAGACGCCCCCGGTGATTGATATAATCAGAGTTGAGAATATCCGGATCCTGAAACATACCTCCGGCTGTATATCCCCGGTTGAAGATATAATCAAGGGCATCCTGCCGTCCGGTCGAATCATTTTCCATGATCTCTTTATAGAAGCGGACGATGGCAGCGGTATATTCTTCCCCTTTTGCCCGTCCCTCGATCTTGAGATAGTCCAGTCCCAGAGAGAGGATCCGGCCCATCTCTCCGTAAAGAGAGAGGTCTTTACAGGAGAAGAGGTGCCCTTTCTTCCCCTGATGACTGTATATCCGCCGGCAGGGCTGTCCGCAGAGGCCCCGGTTCCCCGACCGTCCTCCTATAAAAGCGCTGAAATAACACTGTCCTGAAATACTGTAACACAAAGCCCCGTGAACAAAGGCCTCCAGGTGAAGATCAGGAAAAGTACTCCTCCATCCTGCGATGGTATCGAAATCCGCTTCCCGGGGAAGGATCACCCCCCTGACTCCGAGCTTTTTCAGAAATGAGAATCCATATGAACCATCCACGGCAAACTGCGTGGATGTATGAACGGTTAATCCGGGGAACTCTTTCAGGAGGAGAAGAAGGAGCCCGTAATCCTGGACGATAAATACATCGGCTCCTGCTTTTGCAACGGCAGAGACCGCCTTCATGACTTTCCCCACTTCATTATCCTTGATGAGGATGTTCACAGCACAGTGGAACTCCGCCTGCCTCTCCCGGGTATAGTCTAACAGCCCTAAATACTCTTCCATGGAGGAGAGCCCGGAATCGATCATTCGCCGGGCATTAAATCCCGGAAGCCCGGCATAGAGAGCATCGGCCCCGGCAGCGAGAGCCGCCGCCCCCTGCGAAAATGTCCCGGCAGGAGCCAGGAGCTTGCTGCGCTTAAATCTTCTCATCTCTCCAAAGCCTCTTTCCACCGGCAATAGAGTGTTGATGATTCAAAGGGTATCTTTTGTCTTGTGTTCTGCGTCGAGATATAGTAGCGCTCTCCAAAACGGGTGACGACGCCCATCTCTTCGAAGATCATAAGAAGATTTTCAGTATAAAGGGAATCCTCTTCACGGATCAAATCCTTCAATGTGGCACCGGTATACTTCATGATAGTCCTGAAAAGGCGGACAAAGCGGCTTCTTTCAAGCTCCTCTGCTTTTTGAAAATTATTCGCCCAGTCTTTCAGGCGGAACTGAAGTGTTGTCTGGCCATTGAAAACATTTTTTTCAGGAAATCCGGCGAGGCTCACCCGGGAAGAGATCCTTTCGCAGTCCTGTCCCATGGAGAACCCGATTACATGGACTGGTCCTTCTCCCCCGTCAAAGCGAAACTTTAAATGGTTAGAGCCGGCTACACCGGGTTTCTCGCGGACGACAATATCATCCACTACCACAAGAGGCCTTGGGTTCTGAAGCCCGAAAGGC
>JAFGWL010000066.1 GCA_016937175.1 Candidatus Mcinerneyibacteriota bacterium
CTGGATAAATCTTTCCATTATATCAAGCGACGACATCCGGAGTCGTCCCGCACTCAAATTTATTTCCTCACGATAAAATCAGATTAGCATCTCATATTCATCATTAACTCACATGGGGACACTCATCATTATTTGAGTGCGGTGAACCTGACCCCGTTATACCCGATATACAGTTTTCCCATCGCTGAAGTGTGATCTCTGAAAGGGTTTCTCTCCTGCGCACAGGATGGGAAAACATTATGTCATAACACTCTTCATTCTATCAGGAAAAGGGACGTTTTCAAGATGATTTCACGACTAACCGTTCGTTAGTTGCGTTTCTCTCTTGCTTTCTTTTGTGTGAAAAGTAAACTTAAAGCATGGAAATAAGATATGATGCTTCTCAACCCTGGCATGTCCTTCAGGTCCAGGGGGGAAAAGAAGAGTATATCAAAAAATTTCTCTCCGAAAACTTTCCGGGAGTCATCCCCTTTCTTCCGAAACGGATCCTTCTGGAAAGAAGACGGGGAAAAATGGAACGCATCGTCAAGCCTCTCTTCCCCGGGTATCTTTTCTTCACGGGCCATTTCACCCACGAAAATCTGGCCCTTCTCCACAAGGCGACTTTCTTTAAAAAAATCCTTTACAATGAATCTTGCGAATTCGCCCGAATCCCTCAGCGTGAAATTGAATTTCTCTTTTCCCTGACCGGGGGAAGCGATTTCGTGGATATCTCTGATGCAGCGTTTGATGAAAACGACCGGATCCGTGTCATCTCCGGACCACTCAAAGAGATGGAGTTCAGTATCACCAAGGTGGACCGCCGCCGTCAGCGGGTAACGGCCACCATAGAGTTCTTCAATGAATACCGCGAGATCACTCTATCCTATGATGTTATCGAAAAGTGCTAAGGGATTCTAATATCTTCACGATATTTTCTGTAAACGCATCCCAGGTGTAGGATTCGGCGACCTTTTTCATCTCTTTTACCCGTTCAGGATCGGGATAGGATAAAAGGTCCCGCACCGCCCGGGCCAGAGCCGGAGCTCCTCCTTCAAGAGAAAAGTATGCCGCCAGGCCTCGGGTCACTTCTTTCATAATGAGGATATCACTCACAAGAAGGGGGCACTCTCTGAGGGCCGCTTCCAATGGCGGAAGGCCGAACCCTTCGAAGCGTGTGGGAAAGAGAAAGCCGCGGGAGTTTTGAAAGAGGTACTCGCGCTCTTCATCACTCACCCGCCCCAGGTAGAACAGGCGCTCATGACGATTCAAACCCTCTTCCAGAAGAGGAGAAAAGCGGGCTTCCAGATTGCCTGCGAGGATGACATTGACGTCTTTCGGAAATGCCTCTTTCTCCATAGCTTGGATGAGAAGGTCGATCCCCTTCCAGTAACAGATGCGACCCACAAAAAAGAGAAACGGGCCGTCAGGAAGGCCAGCCGGTTTTTGCTGCGGGCATTCCCTGCCGTGGTCGATCCCCGGAGGATTGACAAAGATCTTCTCTTCGGGAAAGGTGAAAAATTCGTTTATCTCCTCTTTGGCCTGAAGAGATGGTGTCATCACAACGTCTGTATATCGGAGTGTCCTCAATGAATTGATCCACCTCTTCAGTTTCATCACAACTCCCAGTTTTTCTACTCGCCGGAACGTATAGAAATCATGGATCATCACAAGCGCTTTGGCCGGGCGAGGGTCAAAGAGGAGGTTATGGTTGATCTCCAGATAAAAGTCCGGAGTATTCCTCTTCACTTGTTTTCTCATCCAGGCCTGATAACGCAGATGCGACCAGTTTTTCACAGCAGGTTTTCCCTGGTACAGATTCTGTTCCGGATTCAGGTTCAATCGTTTCAGAAGCGTTCTGTCCAGGGGAATGTCTGATAAGACGGTGACCTCATATTTTTGAGCCAGGCGCGGAATCGTCTCCAGAAGGATCTGCTGCATACTGTGAAGGACAGGACGGGTCAGCTCCCGGCCGTTGATAAAGAGTCTTTTTTTCATTACTGAATTGTAACAGGTGAAAGTTTATTTTCCATTCTTTTCTTCCCTCTGGACGCTCTGCCCTTATCTTCTATAATAGAGACATGAAAAGAGGTAAAAACTATTTTTCGCCGTTCAAAGGACGGCTGAGAAGTCATTATGTCTTCAAGAAGATCTTTAAAACGCGTTTTTTCCTTAACACTCTCTATCGTTTTTGTTTTCCCAAACGCCTTGTTTTTAAACCTCCTGCCCGCAATACCGAAGATCTTATACCCGTCCCCTTTCGCCCACCTTCGGGAGATGAAACTTATTACGGGATCTGCCCGGATACAGACTCCTTCCCCTGGTACACGACTTTTATCGATTTTTGTAAAGAGAATAATCTCAGGTATAAGGTATTCAATATTCACCGGTCTGATTGGCTGGAAGAAGCCCGTCCCTGTGACATTGTCCTTTGGCGGCCGTCCAATGCTCAGCACAGCATCAAAGAAGCCCTGATGAAAATCAAGATACTCAACGATATGGGCAAGAAGACTTTTCCTCCTCTCTACGACCTGATGCTTTATGAAAATAAAAGCATGCAGTATGCTCTTCTCTGCGAAAACAACCTCCCGGTTATTCCGACTTTTATATCCCATGACTATGATGAAAGCAGACTCTTTATTCAATCCCGTGACCGATGGCCGTTGATTTCTAAAATCAAAACGGGATCGGCCTCTATAGGTGTCCGCCTTCTAAAAAATGAAAAAGAAGCTTTGCGATTCCTCAAAAAAGCCTTCTCACGGGGCATACGTTATTTCTGGCACGGAGACCGTCAAAAAGGCTATGTCTTTTTCCAGGACTATATGGACAACATGGGGTATGACTTGCGTATTATCACCGCTGGCGAGGCCCTTTTCGGTTACTATCGTTATCCCAGAAAACATGATTTCAGAGCTTCAGGAAGCGGCCTCTGGACCTTTACAGAACTTCCGCAAGACGCTTTGAAACTAGCACAGAAAGTAAAAAAAACTTTGGGGCTGACCGATTGCTCCGTTGACTTTCTCCGGGATAAAAACGGAATACTTCATATCATCGAAGTCTCGCTTTTTACTCTGATCTCCTCTCCGGCCCAGGCCATCGTCAACGACCACCCCGGATTTTATAAGCAAAACAACGATGGTACTTTTATCTTCCGCGAGGGGCGTCTGTGGCCCCAGCAACTGATGCTCAAGTCGTTTCTTGAAAGAGACGTTTTGCGACAATCTTCATAAGTTCTGAATGAATTGAACGGCCCTCTTCCTTTTCATCCCGATCCTTGACCGGGTGCCGGGAAAAATCTGCAAGGAAAGGAGAGACCGCTTCGATGACGATTTTTCCCTCTTTCGGAAAAACACACAGGCGGGCCTCAAAATCCCCGAATCCCGGAATGTTGAAAATCCTTCTCATCAGGTCCTTGTTGCCGTCAGAAAAAGAACCATCATGGCCTTGGAAGAGGATCTTTCCGTCGATACCGTAGCACCTTTTCTGTAGCCTCTCCGGAGCGGGAGCTTTCAAAAAAAAGACCCCTTGCTTAGATCGATGCCCGGGATGGGCTCCGGGAACACCTAACCGAAAAGCCGATTCAGCTCTTTTCCTGGCGCTCCGATACGACTTGAGGCACTCATATGTCCACGGCTTTTTCCCCCAATCTTTATAAAAGTACAACGGATAAGCGGCTTGTTTTAAAAAATCAACGGCCTCTTCATAATCGAAGGAGTTAAAAGCGCTGACTACCGGTAAGCCGAAAGCTTTCAACTGATGATGTTGAAAGGCTCTGTTTTCATAAAGGAGAATCTGGTCAAATGAGGGGTACACTGTTTTCTTAAGGATTTTTTCCATCAAAAAGATCTTTTCGACAGCTTCATCCCCTTCCCAGGGAGCCCGGGGCAAGGGCCAGATAATTACATCAAATCGTCGTGCCTCCTGGCGCCAGGAATGTTCATGAATGTAGCAGGGCTCCGCATCGGGATAGGCGAAATGATCCGCCGGTGTTTCACCCCGCCGTTGTACCAGTCCTATTTTGGCCAAAACAATCCTTTCTGCTGGTCACTCTTTTCACATTATAGGGGAAAACAGAAGTCTTTCAAAGCTTCCTTCATAAAAAAGCCCCCCGGGCGGACATCGCCGTCCGGAGGGCTTCTTGCAGAGGCAGGTTATGGCTACTTCAGCATGACCATTTTTTTCGTATACAGGTCTCCGTTGACAATGAGAACAGCATAGTAGATACCGCTGGGACATTCATCCCCCCGGTTGTTTTTACCGTCCCAATGGGCCTGGTAATAACCGATGGCCTTCTCTTCGTTTACCAGCGTTGTGACCTTACGGCCCCGGGCGTCATAGACCTCCAGTTTCACCCATCCGGCCTTTTCCACCTCATACGGGATATCCGTTTCCGGGTTGAAGGGGTTGGGATAATTCTGTTTGAGTCTGTTCCCCTCGACTTTGGGAATAAAACTGTATCCTGAATCCTGGTACAGCATATAGATCCCGCTTTCAGTCAGGATCAGTTCATCGGTACTCCATGCCACAGGCTCCCAGAGAGCACCCTCTTTTCTGAGGAGAACGCCTGTAGAGCCCCAGGGATTGATGACCGAAGTCCTCTGGCCTTCCCGGCTGAAACGGACCGCAAAGGTCTTTGACTCACCGGTCAACGGAGCCGGCGCCTCTTCAGGCTCGTAGAAAAAGGCTTCTACGGAGTCGATTCCCCTGATTGCTACTCCTGAAAAAGAGGTCGACACTCCGCTGTACAACTCACCCAGGGTGATGTGCATCACATTGTAGAGGACACTATTCAGGTATAATTCGATGGTATGACTTCCGTTGCTGAAAAGATAGGCATTAAAGGCGTCTCCGCTGACCCATTCAGCAGTATTCACCAGGCCTCCGGGTGCGCCATAATCTTCCATGAGATATGCGTTCACACCCCCGTCGATGGTCAGGTAGGCATCGGAAACGTCATGATCCCCGGCCATGTAAGTGTAGACTTTGGCATGCCCCCAGATGACATCATTGGGGATGACATAGGGGTCCACACCCGAGATCATGGCCGTGACCGTATTGGAAAAATCAGAGCCGGACGATGTATTGACTCCTCTGACTCTGAAATCCCATGTCCCGATACTGTCAAAGGAGACCGTCAGGCTCGTCACATCGGGACCAGCCGTCTCGGCCAAAGTGTTCCAGAGTCCTGATGCATTGACAGCATACTGGACTTCAAACTTATCTTCATTGCCGGAATTGTCCGTCCAGGCAAATTCAATTTCCGCTGCAGCAGGATCGAAGGAGGCCGTCAACCCTGTGGGGGCCGTGATGGGATCCACAAGATTCAAGCTGCGTGCATCACTCCACTCCCCGTAGCTGAATACCAGGCTCTCTCCCCGGACACGCCAGTAGTACTCTCCGGCGGGAATCGAGCTTTCGATCCGGCTGGTGGAAGAGATGTCTTCGGCATCAACGACCACATCAGTGGCAAAGGTCGCGTCGC